>JAZSRC010000032.1:0-43647 GCA_045538305.1 Clostridia bacterium
AGACCCAACCCCTTGGCTCACAGAACGACATGGCTACGATCCGCCTTCCTCTTGCCAGTCTGCGTGCAAAACTTCCTGCGGTGTTGCCAATCAGCAGTGCGAGAAGAAATAATTTGTAATGAAAGTATCGCCGTTTGTCCCAGAAGACGGACAAACGGCGTTTTTTATAGGGAGCTACAAAATGATACATCAGTATAAATTGAACGGCTTAAATATCGTGCTGGATGTGTATAGCGGATCTGTGCATGTGGTGGATGAAGTGGCGTATGACGCCATCGCTATGTTTGAAAATGCGGATGAGGATACGATTGTCAGGGAACTTCTTAACCGATATCAGAATACCGAAGGCGTGAATGAAGCGGAGATCCGCGAATGCCTTGGCGATATTCGTGCGCTTCGCGACGCGAGCAAGCTGTTTACCGAGGATCTTTTTAAGGATCTGGCATACGATTTCAAAGCGCGCTATACGAATGTAAAGGCGCTGTGCCTGCATGTTGCGCATACCTGTAACCTGAACTGCGAATACTGCTTTGCAAGCCAGGGAAAATACCACGGGGAACGCGCGATAATGTCCTATGAGGTCGGAAAACGCGCACTGGATTTCCTGATTGAAAGCAGCGGAAACCATGTAAATCTGGAAGTGGACTTTTTCGGCGGCGAACCGCTTATGAACTGGGACGTCGTCAAGCAGCTTGTCGCCTATGCGCGCGCGCGCGAAAAGGAGGCCGGCAAAAACTTCCGCTTTACGCTTACGACCAATGGCATGCTGGTGAACGATGACGTGATTGAGTTTGCCAACCGAGAAATGCACAACGTGGTGCTGAGCCTTGACGGACGCAGGGAGATTCATGACCATTTCCGCGTGGATTACCGCGGCAATGGAAGCTATGATGCGATTGTGCCCAAATTCCAGGAATTTGTGAAAAAGCGCGGCGATCAGGGCTATTATGTTCGCGGTACCTTTACGCATCTGAATCCCGATTTCACAAAGGATGTATTCCATATGGCGGATCTTGGCTTTACCCAGCTGAGTATGGAACCGGTAGTCTGCGCGCCTGGAGATCCGTACGCGCTTACCGAGGAGGATCTGCCCATTGTGCTTGAGCAATATGAAATCCTTGCAAAGGAAATGATCAAGCGCGAAAAGGAAGGACGTCCCTTCACATTCTATCACTACATGCTGGACCTGTCTCATGGCCCGTGCGTATATAAGCGGGTTGCCGGCTGCGGTTCTGGAACGGAATATCTTGCCGTTACGCCCTGGGGTGATCTGTATCCCTGCCACCAGTTTGTGGGTGAGGAACAATACCTGCTGGGTAATGTGTTTGAGGGTGTTACCAATACTGAAATGCGCGACGAATTCAAACTTTGCAACGCTTATGCGCGCCCTGAATGTGAAAACTGCTGGGCAAAAATGTACTGTTCCGGCGGCTGCGCCGCGAACGCATACCATGCTACCGGCAGCATACTGGGCGTATACGGATATGGCTGCGAGCTTTTCAAAAAGCGCATGGAGTGCGCCATTATGATGAAGGCTGCGCTTGCTCAGGGTGAATAACGGGGAAAAAGGGCGGATGCGCGAAGGAGAATCGATTTGAATAATGTGTTAAGGCTGTGTCCTCTGTTTGAAGCACTTTCAGATGAGGAAATTCTCGATACGCTGGCTTTTTACCGTGCATACAGAAAAAAGTATCAGAAGGGCGAATTTCTGCTGCATGCAGGCGAAGAGGTGACGCGCTTTGGCGTAGTGCTGTCGGGCGTCGTACAGATTATGATGGATGATCTTGACGGCAACTATATGATAATGGCTACGGTTCTGAAGGGGCAGACGTTTGCCGAATCCCTTTGCTACCAGGGGGCAAAAGAATCGCCGGTATATGCATGCGCGGTGGACAATGCGGAGGTATTATGGCTGTCCACGGAAAGCCTTACCAGTAAATATGTAGGCGGACATTGCCAGCACTGTCAGCGCTTTATCCGTATGCTTACGATGAAGACGCTGATGATGAACGACCGAATACAGGTGCTTTCCAAGCGATCGCTGAGAGAAAAGCTGATGACGCTGTTTACGCAGTTTTCTACCCGGGAGGGCAAAAACTTTTTTCTGCCCTTTGACAGAAATTCAATGGCGGCATATCTGGGTGTAAACCGGAGCGCGCTGTCCCGCGAGCTTTCCAAATTGAAGGAAGAAGGCAAAATCGATTTCTATAAAAACAGCTTTACCATTCTGAATAAAAAAGCAGATTCTTAGCTTACGTCGACAGAATAGCGTTGCATGTGCAACGCTATTCTGCATGGAATGCGGTTATAATGTTACCGAAAGCGGTAGAAAGGGATGAATGATATGGAGAATGTATTTGTAAATATTACCGGCGGTCAGATTTCGAGCGAAGAAAGGGAAGCCTATATCAGCCGCGGACATGAAAAATTCGGGCGGGCGCTTCAGGGGCTCGATATTCAGCTGGACGGTGAATATGCAAATATTCACTATCATTTGAAGAAGGTACCCTTTGATCGCATTCGCAGAATCACCGGTTACCTCGTTGGAACGCTTGACCGCTTCAATAACGCCAAGCGCTCGGAGGAAAGCCAGAGGGTTAAGCATCAGATGGAATTTGAAAGGAATTGATAAAATGAAAAAAATGCTTTCTATGATCCTTGCGATCTTGCTGTTTGTTTCCGGAACCTCGTTTGCCGCACAAAGCGCTCCCGTTCGCGTAGCGGCGCTGAACGGTCCCACCGGTATGGGTCTTGTTAAACTGATGAAGGAAGCCGAGTCGAGCGGCGAATATGAATTCACGCTTGCCGGAGCGGCGGATATGATCGTTCCCAAACTTGTGAAGGGCGAGCTTGACATGGCGTGCGTACCGGCAAATCTTGCCAGCATCCTTTATAAGAACACAAACGGTCAGGTAAGCGTGCTTGCAGTCAATACGCTTGGCGTTATCTATATTGTAGAGCGCGGCGATACCATTCATTCCGTTGAGGATCTGAAGGGCAGAACCGTATATGCAAGCGGCAAGGGCTCCACGCCGGAATACGCGCTGAACTATCTGCTCGACATGCATGGTCTGGACGTGAACGAGGATCTGAATGTTGAGTACAAGAGCGAGCATGCGGAATGCCTTACCGCCCTGATTCAGGATGAAAATGCGGTTGCCATGCTTCCTCAGCCTTTTGTAACCGTTGCGCAGAGCAAAAAGGACGATATCCGGATTGCGCTCGATTTTTCAAACGAATGGGATAAGCTTCAGGAAGGCAGTGAAACGCCCTCCGGTATGATTACAGGCGTTGTAGTTGCAAGGCGTGCGTTTGTCGAAGCCAATCCCGACAAAGTGGATAAGTTCTTAAACGACTATGCGGCTTCTGTTCAGTATGTAAATGAAAACGTGGCGGACGCAGCGAAGCTGATCGGGGAGTATGGAATTGTTGCTCAGGATGTTGCTGAGAAGGCGATTCCCTACTGCAATATCGTATGCATCACCGGTGCGGAAATGAAAACCAAGCTCTCCGGCTATCTTGCGGTTCTTGCCAACCAGAATCCCGAGGCTGTCGGCGGACAGGTTCCCGGCGAAGATTTCTACTATGCAGATTGATAAAAAGAGCAAAGGCATAAAGCTTTGGGCAATTGCCGTATGGCTGATTATATGGCAAATTGCGGCTGTTTTGATGGAACAGGAGATATTTCTGGTATCTCCTGTTTCTGTCGTGAGAACATGGATAGAAATGCTGAAAACGCAGGAGTTTTACAGCCGCGTATGGTTCTCTACCCTAAGGGTGTTGTATGGCTTTCTGATCGGTATGCTGCTGGGTTCCGTAATCGGAGCGCTGGCTGCGCGCATAAAGTTTATCCGGGATCTGATGACGCCGCTGATATCCGTTGTTCGCGCCATTCCGGTGGCGTCGTTTATTGTGCTTGCGGTGTTTTTCCTGTCGGATAATACGCTGAGCATATTCATTTCCTTTCTGATTTGTTTTCCCGTATTCTATTCAAACGTCCTTCAGGGCGTAGAGAGCGCGGACGTTGCACTTCTTGAAATGGCGAATGTATTCAGAATTCATCCATTACGAAAAATGCTGCACATATATCTTCCGGCGGTGTATCCGTATCTGCTTGCGGCTGTCAGCGTTTCTATCGGCCTTGCTTGGAAAAGTGGCATCGCGGCGGAGGTCATTGCCATTCCGGACGGATCGATCGGCGACAGGCTGTACTATGTAAAGATGTACTACCTGACCGGAGAACTGTTTGCATGGACGCTTACCATTGTAATCATGAGCCTGATTACGGAAACGGTTATGAAGCTGATTGTCAGGTTATTTGGCAGGCGTCTCCAAGGAGGACGGAAGATATGAACATAGAAATCCGGGATGTATCCAAAAGATTTGACGATAAGATAGTTCTCAATCATTTTTCCCAAAGCATTCCATCCGGCAGCATTACCTGCCTGATGGGGCCGTCCGGCTGCGGAAAGACGACGCTGATCCGCATTCTGTCAGGACTTGAAACAGCGGATGAAGGGCAGATCACCGGAATAGACAAAAAGAATATCGCATTTGTCTTTCAGGAGGATAGGCTGATTGGGCACCTTTCCGCGCTTGAAAACTGCATTCTGCCGCTGAAAGGGCCGAACGCTAAAAGAGACGGGGAATGGGCGCTTACAAGGCTTGGATTGGAAAACGACATCCATACGCCTGCCCGGGATTTAAGCGGCGGCATGGCAAGGCGCGTGGCAATTGCCCGGGCGATGATCGCTCCTGCGGAGACTATCTTTCTGGATGAAGCCTTCAAAGGCCTTGACGAGGCTACCAAGGAAAAGGCTATACGCTTTGTGAAAGACTGCGCGAGTGGCAAAACGATTATTTCGGTAACCCATGAAGCGAGTGAAGCAGAGCTTCTTCATGCGAATATTATTAAAATGAACACGTATCAAGCAGGAAAAGCAGATGCTGAGGGCAAATAATATCAGTATATGATAAAATCAGAAGGTAGATCTATGAAGCGCACATTCACAAAAACAGTACTGATGCATTATTTCAAGCTGGTATTCCGATCTGCTTTGTTTTTGACTGCAACGGGGATATATGTTTATAACCGTATTCGCGGAAACGACGATACCTTCAGCAGCGTTGAGAAAGAACATGCGATTCTTATCGGTATCTGGGTGTTCTTTTTCGTCGGTATGGTCATGCGCCTTTTTCCTGCGGGGCTGGAAAGCATGGGCTGCCAAAAGCAGTTTCGGAAAAACTATCTGGAAGCGCCCGGCTGTCACGAGATCACAGTAAAACGAAAATCCAAGGGCGTATTTTTGACGTTTTCTTCGTGGATTCTGCTTAACGGCGCAATTGGCGGGCTGTATATCGCTGGTGTTATCGACAAGGGAATCCTTTTTCTGATTTCGCTGGCATACTCGGTTTGCGATGTTATTTGCATACTGTTTTTCTGCCCATTTCAGACCTGGTTTATGAAGAACAAATGCTGCACCACATGCCGCATTTATAACTGGGACTACGCAATGATGTTCACGCCGCTTGTTTTTATACCCAATGTATATACATGGACGCTTCTTGGTATGGCGCTTGTGCTTCTGGTAAGGTGGGAATATGTATTTTTCCGTTATCCGGAACGCTTCAGTGAAAAATGCAATCGCTCGCTGTCCTGCGCGATGTGCAAAGAAAAACTGTGCCTTCACAAAAAACAACTGCAGGGCTTTTTGATGAAGGGCCGATTTGATCTGAGCGGGAACGCGATTATCAAAACCATCCGGGGAAAGCGTAAAAAGGAATAAATAGGCGGAACCGCATGCGCCTGTTTTTCGGGCGTTATTACCGGCGGCCTTTTCTTTTGATAATTATTGTGGTATGATAATAAAAAACACATGGAGGAAACATACATGGAACGCAAGAATGCATGGCTTACTTATGATGAAAACGAACTGAAGAAGCTGGAAGAGCTTTGCACCCGTTATTCGGCATTTCTTGATAACGGAAAAACCGAACGCGAATGCGTAAATGAAACCATCCGCCTGGCGGAGGCAAAGGGATATACGAATCTGGAAGATAAAATCGAAAAGGGCGAAACCATCAAGGCCGGCGATAGGCTGTATCAGAGCGTAATGGGCAAGGCGATCATGCTTTTCATTGTCGGCAATAAGCCCATGGAAAAGGGATTGAACATTCTGGGCGCTCATATCGATTCGCCCCGTATGGATATCAAGCAGAATCCCCTTTCAGAGGAAGGCGGTTTTGCCTATCTTGATACCCACTATTACGGCGGCATCAAAAAGTATCAGTGGGTAGCAATGCCCCTTGCGCTGCATGGCGTGGTCGCTAAAAGAGATGGTTCCGTCATCGAGATCAATGTCGGTGAAAAGGATACCGATCCTGTATTCTGCGTAAGCGATATTCTGCCGCATCTTGGCGCGGATCAGATGGGCAAAAAGATCTCCGAAGCGATTACCGGCGAAATGCTGGATGTGATCATCGCAGGAAAGCCCGTTAAGGATGAAGACAAGGAATCCGTAACCGCAGGCGTTCTTAAAATTCTGAAGGACCAGTACGGCATCGCCGAGGAGGATTTCCTTTCCGCCGAAATCGAAGTTGTACCTGCCGGAAAGACTCGCGAGCTGGGCTTTGACCGTTCCATGCTGCTGGGCTATGGCCATGACGACCGCGTATGCGCATACGCGCAGCTGGAGGCGATGTTTGCCATTGAGGATACGCCGGAAAAAACGATTTGCTGCATCCTCGCTGATAAGGAAGAAATCGGCTCCGTAGGCGCAACCGGTATGCAGGCGGGTTACTTTGAGAATGCGCTGGCTGAAATTATGGCGCTTCATGCGGAACAGGGTGATCTTAAGCTGCGCCGTGCGCTTGCAAAGTCCGCCATGCTGTCCTGCGATGTATCCGCTGGCTTTGACCCGAACTTTGCCGGAGCATTTGAAAAGAAAAACAGCGCGTTCCTTGGAAACGGCGTATGCTTTAACAAGTTTACCGGTTCGCGCGGAAAGTCCGGCTCCAACGACGCCAACGCAGAATTCCTCGCCCGCGTATTCGGGCTGATGGATAAGGCGGGCGTGACCTTCCAGACGGCGGAGCTCGGTAAAGTAGATCAGGGCGGCGGAGGAACCATCGCCTACATCTGCGCGTTGTACGGAATGGAAGTCGTCGATTCCGGCGTTGCGGTTCTGAATATGCATGCGCCTTGGGAAATCATTTCCAAAGCGGATCTCTATGAGGCATTCAAGGGATATAAGGCGTTTGTGCTGGGCGCGTAAGGAGATCGCATATTGCGTGGAATTGGGTGCTTAGTGCGTTTGCAATTCCGCAGATAGATCGTTCATACCCCCTTTTGGGGAGAAGAGTGGAGAGGGATAAGCCCTCTCTACTTTTATTTGACATAAATTCAACTAGTAGTTGATTGCAACTAATATTAGATTATGGTATAATGTATTCGAACCAAGGGATTCGTTCCTGGCAAAAATTGACACGGAAACGGAGGCGGAATTCATGAGTATAGACAACAAGTTGGTGGGCGCTGCCATTACGCAGCTTCGCGTTCGCGCTGGGATGACGCAGCTTCAGCTGGCTTCTGCGCTGAATGTGTCGCATCAGGCAGTTTCGAAATGGGAAAAAGGAGCCGCGCTCCCCGATATACAAACGCTTTTGGCCCTCACACAAATGTTTGGCGTCAGTATGGAGCAGTTGCTTTCCGGAAATATCGGCGAAGAAGAACCGGAAAAGAACGTTCGGGAAGAAACCGAAGAAGAAAATGACGAGACCGGAGCGTTTGCCAAGTGGTTTTCCGGCGCCATATCCCCCGAAGCAATTGGCAATATCCAAAAAACGGCAGACAGTGTAAAACAGTCCGTTATGCAGTTTGGCGAAAACCTCTATGAAAAAGCCGGAGAAGCCATCGAAATGGCGCAGCGCGCATTCAGCCACGAAACCGGAGAACCAATCGAAACGGACTTTTCCGATGAAAGCGCTCCAGGCGAAGCTACAGAAGAAGCCCGCAGTAAAGATACCATGACGTTTGAACAGCTGATTGCCATGGCGCCGTACCTTTCAAAAGAAAAGCTTATAGAAATCGCGATGGAGCTAAAAGAGGTTGAGAATCCGGAAAACCTGTGCCGAATCGCACCCTTTCTCCCCAAAGCGACAGTGGAAGCTATACTTCTTAAAGCAATCGAAAAAGAGGAAGGCAGCGTCATTCTTGACAAAAAGATGCTGATCAAGCTTGCGCCTTTCCTTCGCACACAGGCGCTTTTCCGGATTATTGTCAAAAATCTTCATCTGATTGATTGGGACACCATGCGCCGCCTTGCACCGTTTTTAAAGGCGCAGATGGTAGATCAACTTACGGACTTCCTGCGCTTTGGAAAAGTTCCCGCATCCGACAATACCTGCGATCAGAATGGCAAAAAGAGTTCCTTTTCAAGCGGCATTCAAAGCGCCATTAACGATATCGGCAATCTGGTCAGCGAGGTGAGCGCCGCTGTTACAAACGCCTTCCGTCCTCAGGAAGCCGCAGAAGGTTGTGAAGAGTCCGCCCCGAAAGAGGCGCCAGTATCCGACAAACAGCCCAATGAATTCAAAGACAAGGTGGCCCGCGCTGCGCTTGAAAGCGGTTCGTGGAGCTGGATTGACAAACACCTGAATGAAGTTGGCGATCAGGTGTTGATACTAGAGATTGCCGTAAAAGCATTGGAGCTTGGCGATCCGTCCAGTATTGCCGTGCGAGCCGCTAAATTGATGAATGCCGATTCTCTTCCCGCGCTTTTTGACGCAATCATCGAGAAGGAAGCCTGGGACGCCGCCATAGCGCTACGCGATCTGGCGGATGAAGGAGTATCCGGAAGAATCCTCGAAAAAGCGGCAAATGCAACGGAAGCCCGGCGTGAAAGCGCATATCAGGCCATCGAATTCTATGCGGCAAAGGCTCCGCGCGATGTATTGGAGAAGATTACCGAGCGGGCCGTACGCGAGGATAACTGGGTGTTGATCGGCGCGCTGACCGACGCTCTCTGATAAAAGCACAGATTTTATCGCATATATCAAAGCCCTCCCCTCATATGCTCAAAGCGTATGAAGGGAGGGCGATTTGATGCCGATACCATGGGCGCTGGTTGGCTTGTTTCTTGCAGGACTGATTCTGATTGCATTGGTCGGAAGGCTTCTCATTGTTCCGCGACGTCTGATCTGGCGGCTGGTTGCAAGCGGCGTATTGGGCGCTGTACTTCTGGCGCTTCTCAATATGCTTGAACCCATTACCCGCCTTCACGTACCCATAAATCCGTTTTCGGCGCTTGCCGTAGGTTTTCTGGGCCTTCCGGGCGCACTTTTGCTAATCGCGCTTCAGATGCTTTTGTAATCTCTATTCGAATGAATCCTCATCGCCATCCTGTACGCCGCCGGCAATGAATTCATGCGTGCCTACGCGTTTCATCATTCGCTCTCTTTCCACATTCTCGGAAAGCAGCTTCTTCAGAAGTTTGACTTTCCTGATGTTTTTGATTTTGAGAACCGGATGCGTTTTATCACTGGATGTAATCTCTAAAGAGCCTACGCCCAGAAGCTTGTTTCCGAATGTCCGGATCAAGGCAATATCCTGAATACGGTACAGCATGATGTCGTTTTCTACTGTTCTCAGAAAACCTTCCTTCAGGATCAATCGATCCTCTTCCAGAATGTATTTTGTAAATGAAATCGGCATACCCAGAATTCGTTTGCGATCTTCCCACAGAACGGCCATGAAGCATTCACCTCTCTTATAGTTCACTACATATATTTTATTCATAATTGCGCCGATGCGCAACCCCCCGGTATATATCGACATCATATCTTTTACATTCATTCATCAAAAATTGATATATTCTAAATAGCGTTTTTCTTGTAAAGATGCTATATTATTATTGAGGTACTTTGATACATCGGAGGGATAAAATGATCGCATCAAGTATTATGGGTCTTCTCGCCGGCCTTGCCATGTTCCTCTATGGCATGGATCTGATGGGTTCCGCCCTGGAAAAGCGCGCAGGCAACCAGCTTAAGCAAATTCTGTTCAAGCTTACATCCAGCCCCATACGCGGTTTTTTCTTAGGTCTGATCGTTACTGCCGTTATTCAATCCTCTTCTGCTACAACCGTAATGGTAGTAGGCTTTGTAAACTCCGGCTTGATGAAGCTTGCACAATCCGTTAGCATTATCATCGGCGCAAACGTTGGCACAGCCGCCACAGCATGGATTCTGTCGCTTACGGCCATTACCGGCGATCTGTGGTATATTTCCATGTTTAAGCCGTCTTCGTTTATGCCTATCGTAGCGCTGATCGGCCTGTTGATGTTTATGGGCTCTAAAAAGGAAAAAACGAAGGATACCGGCAGCATACTGCTTGGTTTTACCGTTCTGATGTACGGCATGCAGTTTATGTCAGATTCCGTTAAACCCATATCCGCGTTGCCGGAATTCCAGAACGTGCTTGTAATGTTCTCAAATCCCATTCTAGGCGTAATCGCCGGCACCGTCCTTACTGCCATTATTCAGTCCTCTTCGGCTTCTGTCGGTATCCTGCAGGCGCTTTCCATTACCGGCGCCATTCCCTTTTCAAGCGCCATTCCAATTGTCATGGGTCAGAATATCGGCACCTGCGTAACGGCTCTTTTGTCATCCTCCGGTGCGTCTACAGACGCACGGCGCGCATCGATGATTCACCTGTTTTTCAACGTCATCGGTATGCTGGTATGGCTGAGCCTGTTTTATCTATTTGATGCCATCTTCAACTTCGCATTTATGGATATGTCGACCAACCCGATCTATATTGCCGTTATTCACACTGTATTCAAGCTGCTTTCCACCGCGCTTCTGTTTCCCTTCGCGGATAAGCTGGTTAAACTTGCAACGCTTGCTGTTCGCGATAAGGGCGAAAATGTCGACACGAAGCTGCTGGACGAGCGCCTGTTCGTAACCCCGTCCATCGCCATTCAACAGGCTCGGACCGTAACGCAGAACATGGCTACACTTTCGCAGAACTCGTTTAAAAACGCTGCGCTGTTGCTGAATATGTTTGATGAAAAGATTGCTGCGAGCATTCAGCAGGACGAGGACCGCGCCGATAAATACGAAGATATTCTCGGCACATATCTTGTAAAGCTTGCAGAGCGCGGCCTGAATATGGACGACAGCCGCGAGCAATCCAAGCTTCTGCACATGATCGGCGATTTTGAACGCATCAGCGACCATGCCGCCAGCATCATGAAATCTGCACAAGAACTAAACGACAAAAAGTTGGCCTTCTCCAAGGAGGCTATGAGCGAGCTTTCCGTAATGGCGGACGCCGTAAACGAAACGCTGCGTCTTTCCACCGAGGCCTTCATTAATGATGATCTGACCAGCGCTTCTCTGGTTGAACCGCTTGAGCAGGTAGTTGACCTTCTGCAAAAGCGCATCCGTGCCCGCCACATCGATCGCCTGTCCCGCGGCGAATGCTCCATAGAAATGGGCTTCATCCTTTCCGATATTCTGGCAAACTTCGCCCGCGTCAGCGACCACTGCTCCAATATCGCCGGCTGCGTCATTGAAATCCATCAGGACAGCATGGATCTGCATAGCTATCTGAACGAGCTCAAGGGCGGAAACAGCGAAATATTCAACCTGAACTACGAAGCATTCAGAAAACGCTACGAGCTTCCCAGCAAAACAAACGCATAAGCAAAAAAATTGAGTCCCAAGCAGCGAAAAGCCGCTTGGGACTTAGTTTTCTGTTTATTCAAATGTCAGCGTATGCGTTACTACTTTGCTCGTACCCACTTCAACCTTCATCATTCCGGATTTATGCGTCAGCTGCTGGTCGGCGTCCACAAAGTCCGGCGCATTACACCACGGTTCAATGCACAGATACTTTTCGCCCACCTTCTGCCAGATGAACAGCGTATCAAAGCCGTTGAAGTCTACGGTTACGCTGCGGGAACCATCTTTTGCACGCAGCGTCACTACGCGGGACTTTGCATTCAAAAACGACAGCGCGTCATTTTTGAAATCCTCCGGCTTCACGTTCAGAACATGGTTATCAAGCTTCCACTGTTTTGTTTCATGCCGCAGAAGGCTTCCGTCAAGCAGCGTCTGATCAAGCGCGTCGTCCAGCGGGAATACCAGCTCGTAATTCTCGATTCCTTCGGGACAGGCATAACCTTCATGCGCGCCGATTGAAAAATAAACGTCCTTGTCATCAGCGTTGGTGAGCATGTATTCCACCTTCACGCAGTTTTTATCAAGCGTATAGATAACGCGCAGTTCCGTTTTAAACGGATAGCCGTCATGCTTCATTTTTTCGCCCGTCAGCGCCAACACACAATGCACGTCATCCGCCTTTTCCACAGCAAATTCCTCGCGCCTGACAAAGCCATGCTTGGTCATGGTATAGGGTTTTCCCTCGTAGTACCATGTGTCGTCCTTGATTGCGCCGGCAATCGGGAAAAGCAGCGGCGTATGGCTGTCCCATGCTCCGGATTCGTTCTGCCAGATGCGCTCCATGCCGTTTTGGTCAATCACATGATGAATCTCCGCGCCGACAGGCGATATACGGACTGTAAGAAATGCGTTCTTAAGCTCAATCATACCGTCATCCCCCTGTATTGATCTTTTGCAGATTCATTATACAACAAATTCCCGCAAATTACCATTGTAAACCGCATATATGTTGTACCGAAATGCAATATATGCTATAATCCCCGGTGATCCGTTGGAAACTGCATGCATAAGAGGGTGTTAACCATCAATATATACTTTGCGCCGCTGGAAGGCATTACGGACGTCACTTACAGGAAAACGCACCGAGAAATGTTCTCGGGGGTATCAAAATACTTTATCCCCTTCGTGAGCCCTACTCAGCACATGACATTTTCCTCCCGTGAGCAAGCGTCTATCGCGCCAAAGAACAACGAGGGGGTTCCGGTCGTTCCTCAGGTGCTTACAAAGGAAGCAGAGCACTTTGTGAACATGACAAAGCTTCTGTCCGATTTTGGCTACAGCGAGGTGAACCTGAACCTTGGTTGTCCGTCCGGCACGGTTACGGCAAAGGGGAAGGGCTCCGGCATGCTGAGAGAACCGGATGCGCTCGATCGATTCCTGGACGATATATTCACGCGCTCTGTTTTGCCCGTATCGGTAAAGACCAGAATCGGCTACGAATCGGAGGCGGAATGGCCAAGGCTCGAAGCCATTTTCCGGCGCTATCCGATTCATGAGCTGATCGTGCATCCTCGGACCAGGCAGCAATTTTATAAGGGCAATCCCTACGTTGAATTCGTCCGATCGCTTTTTGAAAGCGCCCCGTTTCCGGTAATCTATAACGGCGACCTTTTTACGCAGGAGGATTGCGAGAGCTTGCTGAAGCGCTATCCGGCCTCGCAAACGATCATGCTCGGACGCGGGCTGATTGCAAATCCCTGCCTGTGCGAAACCTTGACAAACGGCAGGAAAGCCACGAAAGAAAAAATACGCGCCTTTCATAACCGTCTGTTTCAGGCGTACCTTGAAACATGGCCGAAAAACGCGTTGATCGGGCATATGCATGAAATGATGTATTATATGGCGACGTGCTTTGAAAACGCCTCAAAAGCCCGGAAGGCCATCCGCAAATCCGCTACGGTTGAAAGCTATCTGAGCGCTGCCGATGACCTTTTCGAAAACCATGAGCTGATTGCTCAGCCCGGATTTATTCCCTATCTCTAAGCTTCTTTCCGGTATACAAGCCTTCCGCCGACATAGGTTGAAAGCACGGGGATACTTCTGATTTCATCCTCCGCTGCATCGAATGGATTTTTGCCAAGCACGACAAAATCGGCCAGCATGCCGGGCTTGATCTGTCCCTTTACTGCTTCGTCAAACGACGCATAGGCGCTCCATTTCGTGTAAGAATCAATTGCTTCGCGAACGGTAAATGCTTCTTTAGGCAAGTATTCGGTTCCGTCGATGCTCTTTCTGGTAACGGCTAACTGTATGCATTTGAGGGCGTCGGGGAGCTCCACCGGGCAATCCGTGCCGTTTGAAACCGTGGCGCCCATTTGCATGAGCGTTTTCCAGTTATAGCTGGTGCCGGCAAGCTCTTCGCCAACGCGTGTACGGACAATATGGCTGTCATAATCGATAAATATCGCCTGCGCGTACACATGCAGATTCAAATCCCGGATTTTTTTCAATTGATCCGCGCGCGTGATCTGACAGTGCACAATGCCGTGCCTGTGATCCGTACGCGGATTTTTCTGTATTGCCTTTTCATAGGCTTCCAGAACGCTGTCCAGGCATGCGTCGCCGATGGCGTGTACGGCTGCCTGCATACCGTGCTCGTGGGCATACAAAACCATTTCGTTCATCGTTTTCTGATCAAACACCGGAAGTCCCCGCGTTTCCGGCGCGTCGAGATACGGCTTTGTGAGATATGCGGTATGCGCCCCCAAAGCGCCGTCACCCAGCATTTTTAAAGGGCCGCACTTAAACATATCGCTGCCTGCGCCCGTTACGTTGCCTTCGTCAATAAAAGCCTTTAACGCCTCAAGCGACGTGAAATTTGACTGTTCATACACACGAACGGTCATTTCTCCGGCTTCTTCCAGCGCTTCAAACGCGCTCTTTACCGTTTTCCAGTCGCTGCCGCTGAACGCGCCATAGTCGTCCGACTGGCAGGAAGTAATGCCATAGGCGTTGAGCGCTTTCATGGAAAGGCGCATCATATCCAAAATGTCAGCCTTTTCCGGCGGCGGCACGATTGCATACACTTCATCCATGGCGTTATCAAAAAACCTGCCATCCGGTTCTCCGTTTTCCATGCCGATTGTACCGCCCTCGGGCGATACAGAAGCAGCCGTAATTCCCAAAAGCTCAATTACCTTGGAGTTGGCAATCAGTGCATGCCCGCAGCAGCGTACAGCGATAACGGGATATTCAGTGGATACGCGGTCGAGATCGTACCGGTTCGGCATACGGCTGACGTCTGAAAAATAATCCTGATTCCAGCCGCGCCCCACCAAAAACGCCCCGCTTTTCGGCGTATGCGTTTTGGCATATTCCTGAAAGTATTCAATCATGCCTTCAAGGCTTTCCGTGTGTTCGTTCAGCTTTGCGCATCTGAGCGAATTTCCATAGGATAGCACGTGCATATGGCTGTCGTTAAAGCCGGGGCAAACAAAGTTTCCATTCAAAAATATGCATTCATCGCCGGCGCTCTTCATTTTCAGCGCTTCGTCGTCGGTTCCGGCATATATAAAGCGTCCATCCTTGACAACAAACGCCTGACAAAGCGGCCAGTCGCCGGTATAAACCTGTCCTCCGTAGTAGATGGTCTGCATATGTACGCCTCCAAGTGTTTTTTTTCAATTATAGCACACGCCGATACAGACGACAATACAAACCGAAACAAACAGGCTTGAAAGCAAACGCTATCAAGTCTATAAGCCATCAAAATTGACTTGCTTGAACGCTGATTGGTAAGGTTTCTGTCGGTTTTCAGCATATGAAAAGGGACTATTGCAGATTTTTTGCTTCTGCAACAGTCCCTTTGTGCGTACGGTTACTTGGTTACCACGAGAGATGCATATCGTGCGACCAGGTGCGGACAATAGCTGGTATCGTAGAAAAGTCGTCCGGCAACATCGGCATAAACCTCATATCTTGCGCCGATGTTGAGCGATCCGACATCGGACTGGTTTTCAAGGATGATCAGCTGCTCTTCATTTTCGCCTACATCCATAACAGAGTACTGAATGCCGTTTTCGTAATACATGTCCACAATCCGGCCTTTACACAGGAACACGCGCCCTGTCCACTGTTCATAAATCAGGCGCAGCTGCTGGTAGTCCATTGCCCAGGCATTTCTGGAGTATTCCGCCTTCGCGGGAATGTAGTTTACAAAGAAGGAAATTTCGGAATCCTTCTTCCCGGGCATTGTTGCGCGGAATTTGACAAGGTTTTCGCCATAAGAGGAGAAGCGGGCCTTGAAGGAGAACTCGCCCGTCTGTTGATCGACTTTTACGCTGCTGCTGTCATGCAGCGTGTCAATTTCAATCCATGCGCCGGGATCCGTTCTTCCGGAAACGGTCATATAGTTAAGGGTACTTTTGAAGCTTACGGATGTGTTGAGCTCAAGGTTAATATCCATTTTATCGCGGAAGAATACGAGGTCGCGGCGCGCCTCCTTGTGCTTATCGGTCCTTACGATGATGGAAATATTGTTATCGCCAATCGGATAAATGTTGATAACCAAAGAGAGTCCGCCGTTTCGGTCCATCTTGTCGGAAACGTCTTCGCCGTTTATAATCACCTGACTTCCGTACACCACGTCCATATCAATGGATGCAAGAGAGGTGATGACGGTGTTGTAGTCGGTGGTGGGCGTGTTTATGACAACGGGCGCTTCGGGTACCGGAATGCTCATGGAGAATGCCGGAAGCTTTATTTTTTCACGGGACGATGTGATCAATACGGGAGACAGCGTGATCATTGCGCTTTCAATGTCCGACGGATCGTCCTCAAACCAGATATAATCGGCAAATTCCACATGCGCTACGCCGCCGACGAACATATAGCTTTCATGAAGCTCTTCAATGTAAAGGGTATCGCCGTCATTTCCGAAAAAGTTGATTGCGTGGCCTGTCATGCCGTTGTCAAGCGTGATGGTCTGCACCGTATGATTCACATATTCCTTTTGAACGCGCTTTGCTTCCTGCGAGTAGTATATGCGTACGCCGATAAATGTAAATATACAGACTGTGACAAGAAGACCGATAAAAAACATCAATACGCGTAAAAACAGGCGGGAAATTGGTATAGGCTCGACATAGTTGGTTTTGTCGGTGATAATCAGAGGTAGGCCGCAGCGCGGGCATGCATCCATATCCTCTTTGATTCTGGCTTTACATTTCGGGCACTTCAATTGAGACATCCTCCGGAAAACATATTTCGCTTTTTATATTGTATCACAATCTTATGCCTGCGTCAAAGGCTTGGGGCACTAAAGCGCATGCATTTGAGGGGCGGAAGATGACAGAAAGTGAAAAAAAGAATGAAAATTGATTTTTTGCTATGCGAATAGCGCAAAATATGCTATAATAGAACGCGTAATGAAAAAACATGTAATTGGGGGTAGCTTTCACATGGCAATGGATAATTTCAGAGAAGAAATCGTGGTCAAGCGTCATAACATGTTGGCCAATCTTCTTTATTATTTCGCATGGATATCGCTGGCTGTTTTCGGAATTATCGGTATTTTCACAATTCAGATGGTTCTTAACAGCATCGGCAGAGGGCCTTTCCCATGGGCAATGCTCATTATAGGCGTGATCATGATCGCTCTTGCTGCGCTTGTATGGATCAAAAAGGATACGCTCCGGGTGGAATATGAGTATACGTTTACAAACGGTGTGCTTGATGTATCGATGGTTCTGAATAACGCAAAGCGCAGATATCTTACGGAATTGAACCTGAAAACCGTGGAAGCCTGCGGCAGGGTATCTCATCCTTCCTTCCAGCGCTATCTGAGCGACCGCAACATTAAAAAGCACAACTGGTTCCTGAACCGGGACAGCGACCTTGTATATTTCTGCTTCAGCAAAAACAGCGTGCGCCATCTCATGATTATCGAGCCCAGCGAGGAAATGGTGAAACTGATCAACAACCCGCGTTATCTGGGGTTTGGCATCTGGCAGAAGTAATTCCGTTCTCACAAACGATTTATAAGGGAATGCTTCCCGCATGCGATCTTGCGGGAGGCGTTCCGCTTTTCATGTAAGGAAGGCGAGAGGCAGCTATGCAGGCCTATTTGGACAACAGCGCGACGACACGCCCCACGGACAAAGTGATTGACGAGATGTCGCGCGCTATGCGGGAAAGGTATTTTAATCCGTCCTCTATGTATCGCGAAGCCCTGATACCGGAAAAGGAAATGAACGAATGCAGGGATCTGATCCGCCGGGAGCTTCGTGCAAAAGACGCCAGAGTAATCTTTACATCCGGCGGCACCGAAAGCAACAATCTTGCGCTTCTGGGTGCTGTGGGCCTGATGAGGGCGCCCATTCGCGTTGCGATTTCGGCGGTGGAGCACCCCAGCGTGCTTGAAACCGCCGAGCGGCTGAAGGAAGCGGGCGCGGAGGTTGTTAAAATCCCTGTGACCGGCACGGGGGATGCAGATATAGGCGCGCTTGACCGGTTGCTTGACGAAGGCATATCGCTTGTCAGCGTTATGCAGGTAAATAATGAAACTGGCGCGATTAACGATATTGGAAAAATCAGTGCGCTTGTGCGTGAAAAGTGTCCGAATGCGAAAATTCATGTCGATGGCGTTCAGGGTTTTATGCGTGAGGATATCGATTTTTCCTATATTGATATGTATACGCTGTCTGCTCACAAAATTCACGGGCCCAAGGGCGTCGGCGCTTTGGTTGTAAAAAAGGGGATGCGTCTAAAGCCCGGCCATATCGGCGGCGGGCAGGAGGACGCTTACCGCAGCGGCACCGAAAACACACCGGGTATCAGCGGTCTGAAGCGCGCCATACAGGATATGAAAGAGCTTCCGGAGCGGAAGACAACGCTTATGAATAAAAGGACGCGCATGCTTTCAATGATGCGTTCTCTGATTCCCGAAGTCAAAGTGAACGGCCCGGAGGACGGAAACGGCGCCGGGCACATATTGAACATATCCTTTCCGGGCGTTCGCGGCGAGGTAATGCTGCACGCGCTGGAGGAAGTCGGTGTGCTTGCCTCTACGGGCAGCGCATGCTCTTCCAAAAAGAGGCGCGTAAGCCATGTGCTTACGGCGATGGGCATAGAACCCGCGCGCGCGGAATGCGCGCTGCGCTTCAGCTTTTCGCCCTACACGACGGATGAAGAAATTGATTATGCCTGCCGGAAAGCGCAGGAAAAATACGAAATATTGAAACGGTTTCAAAGGAGATAGAGATTTATGCGCAAGGTACTGCTCGCCCGGTTCGGCGAGGTTCATTTGAAGGGGCAAAACCGTCCGTTTTTCTTAAGGACGCTGGTTGATAACGTAAGAAAAGCCGTAGAAGACATTGGCGGTCATGTTTGGATGGCGGAATCCCGGATTTATGTTTCGGGTGCGCAGGATATGGACGAATGCCTGGAGCGCGTAAGAAAGGTGTTCGGTATTTATTCCGTAAGCCCCGCGGTTGAAATGGAGAAGGACCTGGACGCGATCTTTGAGGAAGCCGTGCGCATGATGAAAGGTGTAACCGGAACATTCAAGGTCATGTGCAAAAGAAGCGACAAAAAATTCCCGCTCAATTCTCAGGAGCTGGCGTCCAAGGCAGGCGAAAAGATTCTGGAAGCATATCCCCATCTGAAGGTGGATGTGCATAAGCCCCAGACCGAAATGTGGATTGAAATCCGCGACCACGCTTATCTGTGCAATTCCGAAACCATGGCTGTCGGCGGTATGCCGATGTTTACCTCCGGCCGCGCAATGCTGCTGCTTTCCGGCGGCATTGACAGCCCTGTCGCCGGCTATCAGATTATGAGAAGGGGCGTCAATACGCAGGCCATTCACTTTGCCAGCCCGCCATATACCTCCGAGCGCGCAAGAGAGAAAGTGCTTTCCCTTGCAAAGGCAATCAGCGCCTATGAGTTTGGAATGCGCGTCTTTGTGGTTCCCTTTACCGATATTCAGATGCAGATTCATGAAAAGTGCGAGGAGGGACTCGGCACTGTGATCATGCGCCGCTTTATGATGCGCATTGCCGATAGAATCGCCAGAGAGAACAACTGTCAGGCGCTGATCACTGGCGAATCCATAGGACAGGTGGCTTCTCAGACCATGGAAGCGCTGGCCTGCACGGATGCGGTAGCTACCATGCCCGTATTCCGTCCGCTGATCGGTCTTGACAAGCTGGAGATTATCCGTATTGCCGAAAAGATTGATACCTACGAAACCTCAATCCTTCCGTATGAGGACTGCTGCACCGTGTTCACGCCCCGTCATCCTGTGACCAAGCCCAAACTTGAAAAGGTGGTGGCGGAGGAAGCCAAACTGGATATTGACAAGCTGGTCGAAGAAGCGGTTCAGAATACGGAGAAGCTGGATATCAAGCCCTGAAAAGGAAGGATGCTTTTTGACGCTTTCTGAATTTATACAGAATCTGAAAAATGATTCACAGTTCATGGAAAACGTAACAAGCTGGCGCGAGCTGGAGCCGCGCGAAGCCCGATACGCGCCCTTTCCAGAAAATCTGGATGCGCGTATCTGTGCGGCGCTTCATTCGCGCGGCATTCAAAACCTGTATTCGCATCAGCGTACAGCCGCGGACCTTGCATATGAGGGCCGCGACTTTGTCGTTGTTACGCCCACGGCTTCGGGAAAGACGCTGTGCTATAATCTGCCGGTTTTACGCACGATTTTGCAGGACGATGCAGCCCGCGCGCTGTATCTTTTCCCCACAAAGGCGCTTTCCAGCGATCAGGTATCGGAACTGTACGCTTTGATTGAAGAAATGAACTGTGAAATCAAGGCCTATACCTATGATGGCGACACGCCTGCTTCTGCGCGCACCGCCATTCGTCAGGCAGGACATGTCGTGGTTACCAATCCCGATATGCTTCATCAGGGAATACTGCCGCACCATACAAAATGGGTGAAGCTGTTTGAAAACCTGAAGTATGTCGTGATTGACGAAATTCACGCCTACAGAGGCGTGTTTGGGTCGAATCTTGCCAATGTGCTTAGAAGGCTCAGGCGCATTTGCGCGTTTTACGGCGCCAATCCCACCTTTATCTGCTGCTCGGCCACCATTCACAATCCCAAAGAGCTTGCGGAAAGCATGGTTGGAAAGCCGATGGCGCTGATTGACGATAACGGCGCGCCTGCAGGCAGAAAGCACGTTGTGTTCTATAACCCGCCTGTTGTGAATCGACAGCTTGGAATCCGTGCGGGCAGCATACCCGCAACGCGCGATATTGCAGCCAGGCTTGTGAAATCAGGCGTTCAGTCCATTGTGTTTGCGCGCTCACGCCTCGCGGTCGAGGTACTTTTGCGCTATTCCAAGGATCTCGTGCGCGATGCGCTCGGTAATTCCGCCCGCGTTCGCGGATACAGGGGCGGTTATCTTCCCACGCTCAGGCGCGAGATCGAACGCGAGCTTCGCGCAGGCCATGTGGATATGGTGGTATCCACCAACGCATTGGAGCTTGGCATTGACATCGGTCAATTGGACGCATGTGTGATGTGCGGCTATCCCGGAACGATTGCCAGCACATGGCAGCAGGCCGGACGCGCGGGCAGACGATCGAACGAGGCGCTGATGATTCTGGTCGCCAGCTCCAATCCGCTTGATCAGTACATCATCAGCCATCCTGAGTACTTTTTCGGCCAGTCTCCGGAGCGGGCTTACATCAATCCGGACAATCTGTATATACTGCTCAATCATATAAAATGCGCCGCCTATGAGCTTCCTTTTATGGAGGATGAAACATTTGGCGGCGTGGAGGAAACGCAAGAGCTTTTGAAGTACCTTGCTTCCGAGGACATATTGCGTCCGGTGTCCGGCAAATGGTATTGGATGGCGGAGGAATTCCCTCAGGCCGGTATCAATTTGCGGAGCGCTTCAGATCAGAATTTCCTGATTATCGATATCACCGATCCCAAAAAGCATCGCGTGGTAGGGGAAATGGATCGCTTTACCGTTCCTATGCTGTTGCACAAATATGCCATCTATATGCATGAGGGACGCCAATATCAGGTGGAAGATCTGGACTTTGATGACAAAAAGGCATATATCCGCGAGGTGGATGTGGGCTATTACACGGACGCAGACCTGACTACCAGCCTCAAGGTACTGGATGAATTCGAATCCGCGCCTATAGGATGCATGGAGAGGCACAGGGGCGAGGTGATGGTTTCCTCCATCGTAACGCTGTTTAAGAAAATCCGCTTTGATACGCATGAAAACCTCGGTTGGGGGCCGGTAACGCTGCCGGAGCTCGAAATGCATACCACCTCCTGCTGGTGGACGTTGCCCGACGGTATGGAGGGAAGATACGGAAAGGATGAAATAAAAACCGCGATGGTAGCGCTGGCGTATCTTTTGCGGCATATCGCGCCCATGTATCTGATGTGCGCGCCAACGGATATCAGCGTGGTCTATCATGTAAAAGATCCTTTCAGCGACCGGCCTACCCTGTATCTGTATGATCATATTCCCGGCGGTATCGGTCTTTCCGACCGCGTGTATGATATGAATCTGGAACTTTTTGAAGAGGCGCTTCGAATGCTTACATCCTGTCCCTGTCCCAACGGCTGCCCCAGCTGTGTAGGCGCAAACGCGCAGGGGGCAAAGCGTGCGCTGATATCCATTCTGAAGGAACTTACGGAAAAAAAGGCGTAAGGAGAAGCGAACGATGTCAAAACGCCCTAATATTATCTTCCTGATGACCGATCAGCAGCGCTTTGATGCAATCGGAGTAAGAAACAGCCTTGTAAAAACGCCTGCCATCGACAGTCTGATCAATGACGGCGTATTGTTTGAAGAAGCGATTTGTCCGTGCCCTATGTGCGTGCCGAGCCGGAATTCCATGATGTTCGGGTTATACGCATCGCAAACCGGCGTTCGCACAAACAGCGGATGCCTAATGGATGAGGAGCGTCTCCCGGGCGTTCCTCTGCCGCAGCTTTTGGCGGACGCAGGGTATTTTACGGCAGGCTTTGGAAAAACGCATTGGAACCATACGCTGAAGGGGAAGCCCGGCGCAAGGCGGGGCTTTCATATTCGTGCGGAAGGCCAGCCCCGAATGAGCGTGCTTTTAGAGGAAGGCGCCGTCATGATGGACGACGAGGATCCAGAAGGTCTGAAGGCCTATTTTGAAGAAACCGTTCCATTCGGCTCGGGCGAGGAGAATGCGCTTGGCTATATCGGAATGACCAGCCGGCTGGAGGAAGAGCATCACCGGGATGGGTTCATCGCGAAAAAATGTCTAGAATTCATTCATCAGTATGAACCGGACGGAAGGCCGTTGTTTTTGTACCTTTCCATGATCAAGCCTCATGCAGGCTTTAACATTCCCAAACGGTTTGAGGATCTGTACAGTATTGACGATATCCCGGACCTTCAAAGCCCGCCGTGGGAGAATGAGGGCGATACCCATATCCGAGCAGCGATGGACGTTTGCGAAAGCCTGAAAACGCGGCATGAAAAGCTGAAGGATGTCTGGAAAGCGCTGTCTCCGCTTCAAAGACGGATGACGACGCTCAGATACTGGGCAAACTGTTCGTTTATGGACTGGCTGATCGGGCAAAACCTTGAGGCCATGCGAAAAAAAGGCATACTTGACAATGCACTGATCGTTTTTGTCTCCGATCATGGCGAGATGCTGGGCGAGCGCGATTACCGTTTCAGCAAGTATTGCCTGTATGATTCGTCCGTCCGGGTGCCGATTGTGCTTTCGGGCAGCCGGCTTCCCGAAAATCTGCGCGGAACCAGAGACAGCCGGCCGGCCAGCCTGATTGATATTCTGCCCACGCTGAGAAACGTCGCAGGGCTTGGCGTCGATCCTAAGCTTCCCGGACTTGACCTTCTTTCGGGTCGGGTTCGCAGAGGCGCATTTTCAGAGTTTCACGGCGGCGGTGCGGACAAACATCAGCCTGCCCCTGCATGGATGTGGCGCACTAAGGAGTACAAGCTCATTCTTTTCAGAACCGGTCCCGTGTACGGCGAATCTGAAATCCGCGGTGAATTATACGACTTAAAAAACGATCCCAACGAATGGGTGAATCTGTTTGATGATGAAAGGTATATAAAAACGCGCCTTGCCCTGACAGAGCAGCTTTTGTCGCATATGGCGTCTGCCTTTGCAAAGGCGCCGGCTTTTGGGGATTATCAGGGCCTTGCGCCCATTATGCCCGAATAAAACAAAAATTCGGAATTCCGGCATGCACGGACAACTCCCCGCGTATGATCAAGCAAAAATACGTGGGAGGTGCCCGTAATGCCCGGATATAAAAAAATGATCGCCTGTGCGCTGACTGTGACCTTGTTGTTCACATTGAGCGCGCAGGCGGTTTTGTCGGTGGCTCCGCTGGTGGAGGGCGTGCCTGTTTCAGTCGCGTGCAAAAGCGCACTGTTGATGGAGGCTTCAAGCGGGCAGATCATATTTGAAAAGAATGCCGATGAAAAGCGCCCTGTAGCCTCGGTTGTCAAAATTATGACGATTCTGATGTGCCTGGAGGCGATTGAAAGCGGAAGATGCACGCTGTCGGACAGGGTGACCATTTCAAAGAATGCTTCCGGTATGGGCGGTTCGCAGGTGCTTTTGGATACGGGCGAAACACAAACGCTGGAGGTGCTTGTAAAAAGCGCGGTCGTCGGAAGCGCAAACGATGCATCCGTAGCCATTGCGGAGCATATCTACGGATCGCAGGAGTTGTTCGTATCTGAAATGAACAAGCGCGCAAAGCAGCTCGGGATGGCAGATACCCATTTTGTGAATTGTACAGGTCTTCCCGCAGCGGGGCAGTATACCACTGCTCGGGATGTTGCCTGTATGTCGCAGGCACTTTTTTCGCATGACGAGTATTATCAATACTCGACAGTCTGGATGGATACAATCGATCATGGAGACGGTAGGCATACCGATCTTACCAATACCAACCGTTTGATCCGTTTGTACGACGGCTGCGACGGGGGAAAGACGGGCTCTACCAACGAGGCCGGTTACTGCATAAGCGCAACGGCACAGCGAGGAGGCATGCGCCTGATTGCCGTCGTACTCGCCGCTTCCAGCGGCAGCGAACGCTTTGATATAGCGGAAAAGATGTTTGATTATGGCTTTGCCAATTACAGAATCAATGTCGTTACGGAAAAAGGAGCGCGGGTTCGCGGCGCAATGCCGGTAAAAAGCGGCGTGGAGGACAGTGTTCAATTGCTGCTTAATAACGATTTGTGTCTTTTAATGAATAAGGCTGAAAGCGCCGATATTGAATTGATCCCGAACCTTCCCAAGTTTGTGAAAGCGCCCGTTCGCGCGGGAGATATTGTTGGTACGGTTGATATTGCCAGAAACGGAAAAATTATTGCGCAAATAGACGTTGTAGCCGCGAAGGACGTGGAACGGGAAGGATTCTATGACGCATGGAGACGCGCCTGGGGCAGATGGTTGTTTTAGCGCTGCTTCTATGGAAGGAGGACTTCACTTCGTTCTCCATAGTCGTTTGACAACACAATGATGCCGTCCTGATAGTTTATTTTCGTGTATTTTATCTGTACGACCTCATTCCCGTTTTCATCGATGAGCCCGCACTTCCAGCCGGGCTCAAAATCGGTTCCGGAATAGGAAACACTGCCTTCTTCAAACCGGGTCAGGCGATCCTCGTTTACGTTTGCACTATCAAATGCTTCCGCCAGAAAAAGTCCGCGCCCGTTTGACCAGGCAAGCGGAACAATGCGTGAATAGAAAGAGGATACCGGCGTTCCCGAATAATCCGTTAGCTGCATATGCATGGCAACAGAGCCGGACACGGAATCCATTGGCGCTTCCTTCGCTTTGGTGCGATAGAATTCAAGAACCATGCGTTCGGTCGACTCATCTGCTTTGATGGTATAAGAGGCTGTATAAGAAATTCCGTTTTCAAAGTCTCCGGTTTCATCGAATTCGGTTTTGTACAGCATGCGTCCGTGATCCATAGAACAGAGATATCGCCCGCAGCCTGTCCGTACGGTGAAAACCGACGGGTTTTCGTAGCTGATACTCAGATACTTTTCGGTTTTGATTTCGGGCGCGTCGGAGTTTTTGCCGTCCACGGAATAATACGCAATCTTCGCAAGCGTATCGCTCCTGAGTACCGTCAGATTGCCAATTTCATCAGCAAGAACCATCGGACCGCTATCATTCAGCTGCCAGGCGTCCGCCCAAACGGGCTGAATCACAAATTCTCCGTTTTTATCGATTACTCCGTAGCCGCCGTTTCCATATTGAACGCAGGTATAGGCAGTCGGGCTTTGGGCGGCGATGTCTTTAAAATGAACTCTGCGGATTTCTGCCTTCGCACTGCGTTTGAACATATCAGCTTCTTCAGCCGTTAGAATTGCGGAAAAGACGGCCGTTTCCCCATCCATATATCCGTTGACAGGGAACTCATACCCGGAAAAAAACAGCTTTACGGAGTCGGTCAGATATTTGTCTGCATTTTGCTCTTCTGCAGTCAAAATATGGAAACCGTCAGTTTCATAAAGCTTCCATTCAACGCCGTTTTCCGCCCAATTAAAATAAGCAGACTCCGGGTTAATGTACCTGACGCTTGCATACAATACGCTTTCGAGTGTTTGAAGGGTAAAGTTTTCCGTGAGCGTGCACATATCGCCGCTGTTTGTCATGACAAGCTCGTTACCCTCGATACGCCAATATATACCGACGGTATCGTTGATCGGATGGTCGGGATAGTAAACGCAATAATGCGCGCTGCCGACAAAGCGGGAAAACAGGAGTTTTTGTCGGTTATACTTCATATAGGCTGAATGCACATCCGACTGTGCGGCGGGGGATTGAGGAAATATACCCAGAACATACGGTTTTCTGGATATGTACTCTGCACGACCGTATGTTGAGTAATCGGTAAGAAACGCAAGATATCTTTCGCCGTGCAGTGAATTGGAAAGAAGGGAATGAGCCTCACTGTCATAGTGCGGGTTTGCAAAGGACATGCCGAATACGCCTGTAAGTGATTCGGAATACAAATCACTGTCCCGAAAACGGAGAATTACCGTATTCCCGACGGCATATGCCGATATGGAAGTGGATGGATCCTGAATTTGCATGCATACATGACACGGGTATGTATCGGACGCGGCCGGGCTGTCTGAAGCGTAAGAAAAATGCCCGCCGTTTGCGAGGAAGCAGTTTTCAGATGCGTGTATCAGGCGCGAAGCGTCAGGTTCTGTTTGATCGATGCCGGCTTCAGAAGGATTGGAGGCACCGGACAGCCCGAATGCGATAAACAGCGCTGTGCACAGGACCGGCAGAAGGAGCACCGCTGTTGTTGGAAACGAATGCTTTTTCAGAAGTGTTTTTCGAATGGAAGAGTCGGCACGGCTTCTGTTTTTATCCCGCATAAGGAATCACTCCCCGGCTTTGACGTTGGAATCAAGTATATTTTGGACGAATGGAAATGGGGATTTGTTCAAGGACGGCATGGAGCATTTTTGGCTGCATAACCTGTAAACAGCTGCCGATTTTGCTTGACATTGTAAAATCCTATGATATAATTAATATGCTGGTAACTTATGTGCACAGAAATAATGCACAGATTTATTATAATACGGAGGGAAAAACTATGTTCAACATGCCTGAAGTAAAAGTTGGCATTGTGGCTGTAAGCCGCGACTGCTTCCCGATCGATCTGGCCGAACGCCGTCGCAAGGCCGTCGTCAAAGCGCTCGAAGAAAAGGGCGTAAGCGTATTTGAAGTAAACACCATCATCGAAGGCGGAATTGACGCAAACGTCATGGATGCTTATGATGAGATCGTTAAAGCCGGCGTAAACGCGTTGGTTGTCTACCTTGGAAACTTTGGTCCGGAAGGCCCCGAGACGCTGATTGCCAAGAAATTCGGTGGCCCCGTTATGTACGCAGCCGCTGCCGAAGAGAACATTGCCGTTCTTTCCAGCGAGCGCGGCGACGCATTCTGCGGAATGCTGAACGCTTCCTACAACCTGCAGCTCAATGGCATCAACGCTTACATTCCGGAGTATCCGGTAGGAACCGCCCCCGAAGTAGCCGATATGATCAAAGAGTGGATTCCGATTGCCCGCGCCCTGCTGGCCGTCAAGGATCTTAAGATCATCACCTTTGGCCCCCGTCCGTTCGACTTCCTCGCCTGCAACGCACCCATCGCTCCGCTGTTTAAGCTCGGCATCAACGTTCAGGAAAACAGCGAATTGGATCTGCTTGCATCCTATAAGGCTCATGCAAATGATCCCAGAATCCCCGCCAAGATCAAGGAAATGGAAGATGAGCTTGGCGAAGGCAACAAAATGCCCGGCATTCTCCCGCGCCTTGCCCAGTATGAGCTGACCCTGCTCGACTGGATCGAAGCCAACCGCGGCAGCGCAAAGTACGTTGCAATGGCCAACAAGTGCTGGCCGGCATTCCAGACGGAATTTGGCTTCGTTCCCTGCTATGTAAACAGCCGTCTGACTGCCATGGGCATTCCGGTAGCCTGCGAGGTAGATATCTACGGCGCGCTGTCCGAGTTCATCGGAACCTGCATCACGGGCGAGCCCGTAACCCTGCTTGACATCAACAACACCGTTCCTGCCGATATGTATAAAGAGTCCATTGAGGGCAAGTTCCCCTATCGCGCGAACGAGGTATTCATGGGCTTCCACTGCGGCAACACTCCGATCTGCCGCCTGACCAAGGGCACCATGAAGTATCAGCTGATCATGAACCGCGGCCTGGAAAACGGCGGCGAGCCCGACATCACCCGCGGAACGCTGGAAGGCGACATCATCCCCGGCAAGATCACCTTCTATCGTCTGCAGGCCAACAAGGATTCCAACCTTCAGGCCTATGTCGCACAGGGCGAGGTACTTCCCGTTGCGACGCAGTCCTTCGGCGGCATCGGCGTATTCGGTATTCCGGAAATGAACCGCTTCTATCGCTACGTTCTCATCGGAGACGGATATCCGCATCACGGAGCGGTGGCGTTCGGCCATGTCGGCAAGCAGATTTTCGACGTGCTCAAGCTTCTGGGCGTTGAGAAGATCAACTATAACCAGCCGGCAAGCCTGCCCTATCCCAAGGAGAATCCGTTCGCATAATCAGTAACCCAAAAAAGGCGGGCGCCCCGAAACACATGCTTTCGGGGCGCCCTGAGATTTTATTCCGGGGGGATCAGTTTGAAGGACGCGAAGGGTCTGAAACGCCTGTTTGTCATTTTTATTTCGATGCTTTACATTAGCGCTTTTACCTTTGGCGGTGGATTTGTTATCGTAACGCTTATGAAGAAGCGGTTTTCGGACGATCTCAAATGGCTGGATGAAAAAGAAATGCTGGATATGATCGCCATTTCCCAAAGCGCGCCGGGACCGATCGCGGTCAATGCGTCGATTCTGGTCGGCTGGCGTCTTGCAGGCTTTATGGGCATGCTCTCGGCAGTGCTCGGCTGCATCATTCCGCCCGTTGCCATTATCTCGGTTGTGTACGCCATATACGATGCATTCTGTGAAAACGCCTATGTGAAGGCGCTGCTTGATGGCATGCAGGCGGGCGTTGCGGCGGTGCTTGCAGGAGTGGTCGTTTCCATGGTAAGCAAAATGGCAAAAGCCAGAGATGCGCTCAGCTGGATCATATTGGCTTTGGCGCTTATGCTCGTGGTCCTTTTTAAGATTAACGCCGTGTGGATTATTATCGGCGCAGCTGCTGTCGGCGCCTGCAAGGCGGTATATCTTTTGAAAGGAGGGAAAAGCAGGTGATATATCTCGATCTGTTTCTTTCCTTTCTGAAGGTAGGGCTTTTCAGCGTTGGCGGAGGCTATGCGGCAATGCCGCTGATTCAAAACCAGGCGGTTGTCGTCAACGGATGGATCAGTCAGGGAGAATTTGCCAATCTGGTTGCCATTGCCGAAATGACGCCCGGGCCGATTGCGCTGAATGCCGCGACATTTGTTGGCCAGAAGGTATCGGGTCTACTCGGGGCGATTGTGGCAAGCGTCGGCTGTATAACTCCATCTCTGGTGATTGTCTCTATACTTTCCGGTTTATATCTGAAATTCAGAAGCGGTCAAACGATGCAGCGCGTATTGTCCTGCCTTCGCCCGGCTGTGATTGCGCTGATTGCTTCGGCATGGTTTTCCATACTGAACGTGGTTGTATTTTCAGAGGGGATACCTGCGCTTAACGGCATAAACTGGCAAGGCGGGCTGTTGTTTCTGGCGGCATTTGTTGCAATTGTCAGATTCAAAACCAGTCCGGTGATTTCCATGATGGCCTGCGGAGTTGTCAATCTTCTTATCGAACTCATGGCGGGTAGATTATAGGGCGCAAACACTTTTTTTCGGCCGCCATTTACAGATATTGAGCGTTGTGTTATAATTGATATGCTTAATTTAACAAACTTTGGATTGATGGGGAAAGGATGATAAACATGACGATTACCCTTACCAAAATGATGATCCCGGGACCGGAAGGCGTATTTGAGAATCCGCTTCCGCGCTTTCGCGATCCGAACAAAGATCGGGAAATCAAGAGCAATGGTTCATTAACGCCGGAAGAGAATAACGAAACCCTTGGCCGCGATACCGGTGCGCGCGTGCTGCCCTACAGAATGCAGGATGTCTATTCCCGCGCCAGGGACGAAATTGAGCGCGATGTAATCGTGATGGAAAATGAATATATCAAGGCGGTGTTTCTTCCGTGGCTTGGCGGAAAGCTGTATTCGCTGACCGATAAGGTGAACGATCGTCCGATTCTGTTTACCAATCCCGTATTCCAGCCGGCAAACCTTGCCATTCGCGACGCATGGACCAGCGGCGGCGTCGAGTGGAACGTCAGCCAGCTCGGACATACTTTTTCCACCTGCAGCCCCATGTTCTTTGCGAAGATGGAAAAGAAGGGCGAAGCACCGTTTTTGCGCATGTATGATTATGAACGGCAGAAGGGCCTGTTCTGGTCGATCGATTTCCATCTGCCGGACGGCGCGAAGGCGCTGACGGCGCATGTGCGTATCGTCAATGATGATGACGTCGTCAAGCCTATGTACTGGTGGACGAATACTGCCGTAATTGAAACGGAAGAGGCGCGCGTTTTTTCCGAGACAGATGAAGTATTCTATCAGGACTGGATTAAAGAGGAAGCAGACGGCAAAACCCGTTACATTGCAAACGGATTCGGACATGCAAAGATGCCGCACTATAAGGATGTATACGGTGTGGAGCATGCCGATTACGACGCGTCGTTTTCCATGCAGATTCCGCGTTCCAGCGAATACTTCTTCCAGATCGGGAAGGAAGCGCCTTATCCGTGGGAAGCCGTAACGTATAAAGACGGATATATGTTCTTTGAAAAGTCCACCCAGCCGCTCCGGTTCCGCAAAATGTTCTGCTGGGGCAAGGGACGCGGCGGCCGTTTCTGGTGTGATTTCCTTTCTGAACCCGGTCAGGGTGACTACATCGAACTGCAGGCGGGCCTTGCGCCGTCGCAGGTACACGGATATGAAATCGGTGCGAACGCTACCATCGCGTTTACGCAGTCCTTCTCCTGTGCGAAGGCTGAAGATGTTTCGAAGCTCTATCAGGAGTGGGCTGATTCCAATGCATATGCCAAGACGCAGGTTTGCAATGTGATTTCAGACTGCGATATGGGCGCAATTCATGAGCGTGCAAACAAGCTTTGGCAGGATGCGGAACTTAAGGAGATTCTCTACTTTGGCACCGGCTGGGGCGCGCTGGAAAAGGAAAGACGCGAAAAAGACGGACGCGATATGCCGTTTGGCTTCTATTTCCCGAAGGAGTCGCTTACGAAACTTCAGACGCCGTGGCTGAATCTTATGAATACCGGCAAATTGGGTGAATGCGAAGCAGATTCTTTCATGGTTCAGGACGAGTGGTATGAAATGCTCAAAAACGACGAATCCGATTGCGGAAAGCTGCTTCTGGGCGTTATGGAAATGGAGAAGGGCGAAATCCTGAAAGCGGAGGAATGCTGGAAGGCTGTTGCGGATGCAAAATACCTTCCGATGGCGCTTCGAAATCTTTCTCAGATCCGCTTAAGAAACGAGGATATGGCTGGCGCTATTGAGCTGATGAAAAAGGCGTGTGCCGCCGGCGGAGAAGCCATGGACGCTGCGTACAGGCGCGAGCTGATTCAGCTGCTTGTACGCGCTGGAAGATATCAGGAAGCCTGGGACGTGTTTGAAGGCGCGCCCGAGATCACCCTGAAGGATGACCGCTCCCGCCTGATTGCTGGCGTTGCGGCAATTGAAATCGGACAGTACACATATCTTGATCAGCTGTTTACCGAGCATCATGCCGCCATCCGCGAAGGCGAAACATCGCTTACCGACCTGTTCTTCAGAAGAGAGGCGGCACGCGAGGCGGAAAAGCGGGGCGTACCGGTGGATGATAAACTGATTGAAGAAATGAAGGAAACGAAAACGCCGCCAAGGCACATCGATTTCAGAATGAGCTGACAGATGCAGCCTCCCCGCTTTTCTGCAGGCGGGGAGGCATTTGTATAGGCCGAAAACCAACAACGGATTCCGAGGAAAGGATGACGAACATGAAAGCATTGGACAGTTTCCCGAAAGTCGGACTTGGCATTTTTCCGACGCCGATTCATAAGCTTGAAAACATCAGCAAAAAGCTTAATGTAAACGTTTTTATTAAAAGAGACGATCTTACCGGCCTGGGGCTTGGCGGCAATAAGGTTAGAAAGCTTGAATACCTTCTGGCCGATGCCAAACAGAAAGGAGCGCAGGTTGTCTTTACTACGGGCGGAGCACAGTCAAATCATGCCATGCTCACTGCGGCAGCGGCTGGCAAGCTTGGCATGAAGCCCATTTTGATTCTGAAAAAGCGTGGAGTAACGGAGCGCCTAGGCAATCAGCTATTGGAGCATTTGATGGGAACGGAAGTCATTTTTATGGATACTGATGATTATTCCGATATCTATGAAGAGATGGATTGCCTTGGCGAGCGTCTGGGCGTTCGGTATTATAAGATTCCGTGCGGCGGTTCCAATGCCTTGGGCGCGCTTGGCTATGTGGATTGCGCAAGAGAGATCAAAAATCAAAACCTTCCTTTTGACCATCTTGTCTGCGCAGAAGGCAGCGGCGGAATGATGGCCGGTCTGGCGCTTGGCGCGAAACTGTTTTTGCCGGGTACGAAAGTGCATGGAATGATGGTGGATACCGATCCGTTCGATCAGATAACGCCTGCTCTGATGAGAGAAACGGCGGCGCTGCTGGAAGCGGATGTTGCGATTACCGGGGAGGACTATCATTTGCTGGATATGTGCGGACCTGGCTATGCAAAGCCTTCTCCGGAGGGTAACGCGGCCGTTTCCCTGCTGGCCAAAGAGGAGGGGTTGTTCCTTGACCCTGTATATACGGGGAAAGCGTTTGCGGGCCTTTTGAAGATGGCGGAGAAAGGCGTATTCAAAGACAATGAAAATGTTTTGTTTCTGCACTCGGGCGGTGCCGGCGGAATATTTGCCGTTCAGTGAGCATAGAGGTATGCTTGACGAAAAGGATTGTTGTGTGGAATTCGAATCGGGGGGCGGGGGAGAAAGTTTTTATTGACAGGTACTTATGAGATCACTATAATAAAGCGGTGTATAATGTAGTTCTGCGTATATATACAATGCATCTTGAATCCACCATATGAAATACGACTTTTGCGCCGTGAAAAAACGCTGTTTTGTGCGATCAAGGAAAATGCGTACTTTTCCAGCGGATAGGAGGAAGAATGCCCCGCTTTAAACTTCGAAAGCTGATACTCTCTGCACTGTTTCTCGCACTGTGCATGGTGCTCCCGTTTATTACCGGACAAGTGCCTCAATTCGGCAATATGCTTTCGCCAATGCATATACCGGTTCTACTGTGCGGTTTTGTTTGCGGTCCGCTGTATGCTGTTGTGGTAGGCGCAATTGCGCCGGTTCTTCGCTTTTTTCTGTTTGGTATGCCGCCTCTTTTCCCGACCGGTACGGCAATGGCGTTTGAACTTGCCTGTTATGGCGCTGTGAGCGGTATTCTGCACCGCACTTTTCCTCGCAAGTATGGGTTTATTTATGTATCTTTGGTTGTTTCCATGCTGGCCGGCCGCCTTGTGTGGGGCGCTGTTCAGATGGTGCTTTTACTGGCAACGGGCGGTGCGTTTACCTTCAATATGTTGCTGGTGGGCGCATTCGTAAATGCCTGGCCGGGGATAATCCTGCACATACTGATTATTCCGCCTATTGTCATTGCGCTTAAGCGCGCAAAACTGATCAGTGATTAGGTGAATATATGAAGGCAAGGCAAAATGTTCTGATAAGCGCGTGTCTTATGGGTGTATTGTGCCGCTACGATGGTAAAAACAATATGCTCAATGACCTTGAAGCCCTTGTTGAAAAGATCAATCCCGTTCCGTTTTGCCCGGAGGTTTTCGGCGGTCTGACGACGCCGCGCGAACCGGCGGAGATTATAGGGAAATGCGTTTATGCAAAAAACGGCGCCGACGTAACAAAACAGTTTGTACGCGGCGCAGAGGAATGCGTAAAGATGGCGAGGCTTATGAACTGCCGCTTTGCGCTAATGAAGGCGAAAAGCCCGTCCTGCGGAAGGGGTAGGATCTATGACGGCACGTTCCAGGGCGTATTGAAGGACGGAGACGGCGTAACGGTACGAATGCTTCAGGAAGCCGGCATTACGGTTTTTACGGAAAATGAAATCGATCAGCTGCTTAAAGCGCTGAAAAGCGTATGAAACAGGCGCGTTAATACGCAACTTGCAAAAGGAATGAATGATTGTGAAAGTATTGCTGAAGCCCAAAAATCTGGCTTGTCTTGCGATGTTGATCGCGCTGCAGGTAGTGCTGAACCGATTTATCTCCATACAGTCCCCTGCATTCAAAATTAGCTTTTCGTTTATTCCCGTCATGTTTTCCGGCGTACTTTTCGGGCCGCTGGCTGGTGCGCTGGTTGGGGGAATCAGCGACTTTTTGGGCGCAATGCTGTTTCCATTTGGTGCTTTCTTCCCGGGGTATACCTTGACGGCGGCGCTTTCCGGCGCAATATACGGGCTTCTTTTACAGGAGCGCCGTCCGGGAAAAAGAATCGTTCGGATTGTTCTTGCCTATACGCTTACAGCGCTGATTGTGACGCTCGGGCTTAATACGCTGTTTATTGCTTTTCAGAATGAGGCCTATGCCGCGTCCGAAAGCCGCTCGCTTTCAAGACTGTTTACGGTATACTGGCTGAAGCTTCCGAAAAGGTTCGTTGAGGCAGCGATCATGCTGCCGGTTCAGATCATTACTACCTACTTTATGCTGGATGTTTTCCGACTGGATGCCAGAATCCTGAAGGAGCTCAGAATCCGCTAGATTTCCACTTCGGTAATCACGGGGATATGATCGCTTGCCATGGAATGCGGCGCATAGTGATTTACAGGCGTAATGTTCGGACTGACAAAAATATAGTCGATTCGCTGAAAGAGATTTTCGGATGAGTAGGTGTAATATTGCTTATTGCCGGCGGTGTCCGTGAGGTAAGCTTTCAGCTTGTGAATCAGCGGATGATCCGGCGTTATATTGAGATCTCCCATGAAAATGGTGGGATCTTTTTCTTTTTGGATTTCCCGTACAGTGAGCTCGCAGGCGTTTTCTTGTTCCTTTTCTGAAAGCCCGTAATGCGTAACAAATATGCACACGCGTTTTCCATTCGGCCGGAGGACGGCTTTTAGAAGCACTCTGTCCTCATACCGCTGATCCCGCTCGCATTGGGGGAGAGAGGGAACGGGCATGCAGGTGAACTCTTCGATTGGAAAGCGAGATAAAAGCGCAACGCCGTACTCGCCATTGAGATAATCGATGGCTTTTGCAAATGCATAATGCATGTTTGTGCGCTCGGCGATAAATTTTACCTGATCAAGGCCATTGAGATCGCCTGTGCATTTCCGAACTTCCATAAGACCGCATACATCGGGACGGTATTTGCTGATGATTTCGGGCGCTTCTTCAAGAGACAGGCGCTTAAATGCATTTCGGCCTGACTGTATATTGTAGCTCATGATGGTAAGGCGCATTGTATATTCCTCCATCTGCGTTTTTAGAACCGGTATTTATTGTAGCGCGATCAGAAGGTTATGTCAATTCTGCGTTTGATTCATTAAAAAGGGGTTGCAATCCGCAAGCGGATATGTTATACTCTTTTCCGTCCATGGGCGATGACGGTCGGGCCCCGTGCGGCGCCATGCTGTGAATCATGTCAGGGTCGAAAGGCAGCAGCATTAAGCAGAATTTGGCGTGCGCCGCGGATCAGTCTGGCTCGAGCCCCTGGATTTTTTTGTCCTTTTCCAAACAGAGTGTATATTTCGGTTGACTTTTTTGCACGGTGACTGTATTATATATTGTGTATAGATATGATCGGAGGCACGTAATATGAAAGGTTTCGCGCTAAGAAAAAATGATGTAGGAAAGGCGATTATCCGCTTTCTCATTGGTCTGCTCATGGTTGCAGTAGTAGTATTTTTGCTGTACGAAGTTGTTTTGAAGAGCGACTATGGCATGGAAGATCCTACCGCTCCGGGCGATGTTCAGGCAGTGGGCGCTACGGATGAGGGCAACAGTGAACAGAAGCTTCAGATTGTGAAGAATACGCCTGCGCCGGACGCTGAAGAAGCAACGCCTACGCCTACCGCGACGCCTACGCCCACTCCCACCCCGACGCCCACGCCGACTCCTACGCCTACGCCCATTCCGGAATCCGCATACAGCATTCAGGCAAAGGATGACAACGTAACGAGCGTTAAAAAGTGGACGATCAATAAGAATATTGTCAAACAGAATCTGACGGAGTGCGACATTCACAATAACAGCCTGCTTGAGCTTACCGGCTGGTCCTATGCCGAGGATGAAAAGTTCGACGGCGAAAAATGCGATATCTATATTATCATCATGGATGAAAAGAAAAAAAATATGCTTGCCTACATTCCGACCATACAGCCCGGTATCTCCGGAACCGAACATGTCGGTAAGGGCAAGAATCTCGATAAGTGCGACTTTACTGCGCTGATTGACGTATCCGGCCTTAAGGACGATTCTTACATGCTTGGTACCGGTATTGTGTATAAATCCGGCAACAACACGCGCCGCTATTGCTATACGCTGGGTGAATCCTACAACTTTACCGTTGTCGATGGTCTGATCACGGCGTTCGGAGGCATTGAAAACTCCTGATTTTCCTGTTAGGAGATGGATACATGAAACGCGTTTTAAGGCTTTTGGCGTTTGCCTGTGCGCTTATCATACTCTCTGCTGCGGCATTTTCTGAAGACGTATTGAATTCGTGCATCGATAAGTACAATCAGGTTGCTGCCCGGGAAGGTGCTCCTGCGATTACCGGTCAAGAAAACGCACTATTTTTCGATGGCGTGTACTACATTGATATGCCGGGAGAAATGGTTTTTGCCATCGGGCTTGATAACAAAGGAGAAGTAGGCCTGTTTTCCTTTGAAGGGTATAACCCGAATATTGATTGGAAAGCGGTTGTGCTTTCGGCGCTGCTTGCATGGGATGAGGACATTAACCGGGAAGAAGCGCAAAAGCATATTGGCGAAGTAATCGACGATTATAGGGAGAACAGCCATAAGCAGCTTGGGCACTTTGGCAAATGGATTTACACGATTATGGAAACCGAAACAGAAGGCACGTTCGCGGTAATGTTCATTTGTCAGGATACTGTAAGGACTCCCTCTGAAAAGCCTGTGGGCGAAGGTACTGATTCCGAAAGTGACTTCTGGGAAGGGTTATTTGAAGACGACGAGGACGCCGAGCCTTACCAGAAGCCAAATGATTCTCAAAAAAAGGAAACCAAGGGCGATAAACCCATACACAAAATCTGATCGATTTGGCTGAAACGGCTGTCGCCGCGCTGCGGGCGGCAGCCGTTGTTTCGGATCGTTTACGAAATGGGATGATCATTATGTACATAGCAGGTATTGATGCTGGTGCGACGAATTTGAAATTCGGCATGTTTGATGAAACCGGAAATCTTTTGGATATGCGCATCAAGCGAAGTGTTCAGGGAAACCCTGAGGAAACGGTCGTACAGATCGAACAGCTGATCAAAGAAGCGCCGGTGACTGCGGAAATGGTTGGAATCGGCGTTCCGGGCTCAGTTTTTATGCCAACAGGAGAGGTGTATTCCGGAAACCTGAAATGGCCCGGCGTGCGCTTTGGCGAAATGCTTTCCGAACGTATCGGGCTTCCGGTATGGATGGATAACGACGCGCAGGCTGCGTTGGCTGCGGAGACGCTGCCCGGCGGTGCGTGCCATGGCATGCAGACCGCTGTGTATCTTACGCTGGGAACGGGTGTTGGCGGCGCGATTATGATCAATGGACGGCCATGGCGGGGACATAACAACAGTGCGGGCGAGCTGGGGCACTTTATTACGCATGCCGGCGGGTTGAAATGTGCGTGCGGCATGCACGGCTGTTTTGAAATGTATGCTTCCGCAGGCGCGCTGTATAGAATGTCCGGCGGTGTACGTGCCAGAAGCGTCATTGACCGCGCCAGAGCGGGCGATGAAAAAATGCAGAAGGCGCTGAAATGTTATGCTCGTGAGGTTGCAAACGGCATTTGTTCGCTGTATATGATTTTCAGACCTCAGGCGATAGTGCTTGGCGGTGGGATCAGCGCGGCGGGAGAGATACTGAAAACAGAAATAATGAAGGCTGTGCCGAAGGTTTATAATTTTACCCGTGAAGAGGTTGAAGAGGCGCTGCGGTTTGCGACAAAAGGCAATCAAGCCGGAATGGCGGGGGCGGCTGCGCTTGCAAAAATGAATCTGAGACAGGACGGATAGAGGAATGCGAAGGCTGCATTACGGATGGGTGCTTGTTATCTTCTCTCTGGTTATCACTGCGCTGGCCGCCGGCGTGGCGATGAATTGCTTTTCTTTGTTTATCGTACCTGTATGCACTGACCTCGGATATACCCGTGCCCAGATGGGTTTTTGCCAGACAATCAACGCGCTGGGTTTTATGCTGGCGTCGTTCTTTTCCGGCTGGCTGTATCGAAAGGTATCGGTAAAAAGAGTCATGCAGGTTTCGGCAGTGCTTTTGGCGTTTTTTTATTTCCTGTATTCAAAGGCAACTGCGCTTTGGATGTTTTATGGATGCGCCGTTATTTGTTCGCTTTCATCGGCAATGCTTACATGGGTGCCTCTTGCTGTGATACTCAACAACTGGTTTCATAAAAACCGCGCGCTGGCAATTGGCATAGCCTTTATGGGCAGCGGCATTGGCGGCATGGTCGGTTCTTCTGTGGGCGGGCGACTGGTGCAGGCTTTGGGTTGGCGCGCTACATTTTCCTGCTTTGCGCTGGTATTTGCGCTTGTACTGATACCGGTTACGCTTTGGGTGATTTGCGAACATCCGAAAGATAAAGGCATGAAGCCTTTTGGATATGAAGGGCAGACGAATTCAGCGCAGGAACAGGCAGACGGTATGCTCCTTCGCGACGCGGTAAGGACGAGAAGGTTTTATGGAATCTGCCTTCTACTGATTGTTTTTGGCTTCGGAACCAACGGATTTACAGCTACCTTTGTTCCCCACCTGGAGGACAGCGGGTATACGCCTGTTGATGCGGCATTGTGGTATTCCGGCCAAATGCTGCTGCTTGCTGTCGGCAAGCTGTGTCTGGGCGGCTTGATTGATAAAATCGGAACGCGAAAAGCGGCACTTTTGTCGCTTACGCTTTTGTTTATTGCGCTTTCCGGTCTGATTTTGTGCCGGATTCCGGTGCTTTTGATCGTCATGCTGCTGGCCAGCAGCGTTGGCAACTGCTTTCCGACGGTCGGAGTTCCGCTGCTTGCCAGAAGCGTATACGGACAAAAGGATTTTGCAACTTTTTCCGGCATGATGAACGCCGTGGCGAATATCGGAAGTACGGCTTCTCCATTCCTGCTGGGATTGGTAAGGGATTTTACAGGCAGCTATTCGCCGGGGTATATGGCCATACTTGGCATGGTTGTACTGAGCTTTGCGCTTGTATTTCTGTGTGTTCCCGCGCAGAACTATAAAAAACGGACAAAAAGAGCATAAAATTTCAAAACAGTGTTCCAAATTTCGGGTATAAGTGGTATAATTGGTTTGTTGGATTATGATCCGGACGGAAACGCCCGACAGATATTGAGGAGGTTTCAATTATGGTTGTACATGTATTTAAAACGCCGGAAGAGCTTGCAAAGGCAGCCGCAATGGTTTTCGCAGCGCAGATTGCAAAGAAGCCTGACACCGTACTTGGCCTTGCCACCGGTTCCACTCCTGTTGCTACCTACAAGGAACTGATTCGTCTGAATCAGGAAGGTCTGGTGGATTTTTCTGAGGTTCGCACCTACAATCTTGACGAGTACATCGGCCTTGACGGCACCCATGATCAGAGCTATCGCTACTTTATGAACGATAATCTGTTCAACCATATCAACATTAAAATGGAGAATACCCATGTACCCTGCGGAACGGGCGCTGATCCGTGGGCAGACGCAAAGGCATATGACGAAGCTGTAAAGGCTGCAGGCGGCATTGATCTTCAGCTGCTGGGCATTGGCCACAACGGCCACATCGGCTTTAATGAGCCCAATGATAAGTTCATCTACGGCACCAACATTGTTAAGCTCACCCGCTCGACAATCGACGCCAACAAGATCTATTTCCCCACGGAGGACGACATGCCCAAGGAAGCCATTTCCTTTGGCGTAGGCGGCATTATGAACGCCAAGGCTGTTATCCTGCTCGCGCTTGGAAAGGGCAAAGCACAGGCGATCCGCGATACTGTTATGGGCGAAATCGATCCCAAGTGCCCCGCTTCTATCCTGAAGGCGCATCCCAACACCATCATCATGGTAGATGAGGCGGCAGGAAGCCTGCTGTAATCAATCGGCATCACTAAGGGGCGGATTTCCGTCCCTTTCTTTATAAGGATGAATTGTATATGAAAGTCAGTATTCAGTACGATCATGATTCGCGCATGACGATATCGGGTTTATCCTGCAGCTGCGGTCTTTCGCATCAGAAGCCTCAGCAGGATATCTATGTGGGCGAAGGTATTATCAAAAATGTGCCCATGTACATCAAAAGGCGCGCTCTCGGCCATAAGTGCGTGCTGGTATGCGACCAGAATACATATGAAGTCGCTGCAAGAGCGGTTGAAAAATACCTTTTAGAGGCAGGATTTTCGGTTACGCTTTGCAAAATCGTAAGGGACGGCAAAATGGTTCCCGATGAAACTGCGGTTGGCGAAGCAGTTATGTCGCTTTCGAGGGATACGGAATTCATGGTTGCCGTCGGCTCAGGCTGCGTGACGGATGTTACGCGGGTTACATCGGTTACGGCGAATATTCCGTTTGTGTCTGTAGGCACGGCTCCTTCCATGGACGGCTATACATCCATTGTCGCTCCGCTTATCTTTAAAGGTGCGAAGGTGCATAAAAGCGGAAAATGCCCCGAAATCATCGTGTGCGATCTTGCCGTCATGTCCAAAGCGCCAGAAGCTATGTTTGTATCTGGCGTGGGAGATGTGCTTGGAAAGTATATTGCCAAGGCGGATTGGGTGCTGGGCAGCATAATTAACGATGAAGTATACTGTCCGTCCTGCGGGCAGATCGTTCTTGACGCGGTGAATCGCCTGCTTGATAACATCGACGAAATCAAAAGCCGTACGATTGAAGGCACCAGGATTTTGATTGAAGCGCTGCTGCTTGCCGGGCTCACCATCATGATCATCGGACATACCCGTGCTGTTGCGTCGGTTGAACACAATATCGCTCATTACTGGGATATGCGCATGCTGAAATTGGGCAAGCACGAGCCTACGCATGGAACGGCAGTAGGCATTGCGACGCTTCTGATTTGGCCGATCTTTGAAAAAGTTGCCAAAGACGGCATAGAAATCATCGATAAGGAAACGATCAGGAAAAACCGTTTGTCGCACGAGGACAGGGAAAAGTGGGTTCTCACGGCATACGGCGATGAAAACGGCCGCGCCATTATCCGGGAAAACCCGGGCGATTTCCTTACATGGCAGGAGCAGGAAAGAAGAATTGATCGCGCCGTATCCCGAATGAAAGACATTCAAAACGAGCTTTCGACGCTTCCGTCCCGTGAACGGATTGAAGACGCCATGAAAAAGCTTTCATCGCCCCTGAGGAGCGATGAGATCGATATCGATAAAGAAACGCTTGATTTGTCCATCCATGCGGCAAAGGATTACAGGGAAAGATATACGCTGTTTAAGCTGCTGGATGAAATGGGTGTTTTGGATAGATATCTAAGTATGATTGAGTGAGGGAAATGATATGCGCATTGTCACTTACAACCTTCGCTTAGACGTTATTGAGGATGGCGTGAACAGCTTCAGCCACCGCCGCGGGCTTATAATTGAAAAGCTTTTGACGGAAATGCCAGAAGTAATCGGCTTTCAGGAAGCCCTGCCTTCCATGAACGATTTTCTGAAGAAACGTCTTGCGGGCTATATCGTCGTGGGCTGCGGGCGCGGAAAGGATTATCAGGACGAACACAATCCGATTGCGTTCCGTTCGGATCGGTATGAGCTGATTCACCTTGACGTATCGTGGCTTTCCGAAACGCCGTATGTGCCCGGGTCGCGCTTTAAGGTACAATCCATATGTCCGCGCATCATTACGCATGCCATATTGCGTCCAGTAGACACCGGGGAACCGTTCCATGTGTATAATACGCATCTGGATCATGAATCCAGCGATGCGCGTATCCTTGGCGCAAAACGGCTGCTTGAAAAAATGGTAGCGGATCAGAAAACGCATCCGTTCCCGCTGATGTTGACGGGTGATTTTAACGCCGTTCCGGATTCTCCCGAAATACAGCTTTTGAAAACGGACGCATTCGGCCTGACCGATCAGACGGAGAACATCGGAACGACGTGGCATAATTGGGGAAGAAGCAACTTTGAGCAGATCGATTACATCTTTACGCGCGGTTTTTCCGGAATCAGTGCGCCGCAGAAGTGGAAGGATGAGTTAAACGGCGTATACCTTTCCGATCATTATCCAGTAGAAGTTGAGCTTGCAAGGGAGGATGGACTCGCAATATGAATGAGTATCTGACAATCGGAGAAATACTCAAACCACAGGGGGTTCGGGGCGAAGTAAAGATTCGACCGATTACGTGCGATCCATACCGCTTTGAAGAGCTGGAGTATGTATACTTCAAAAAGGGCGACGCGTATGTGAAAAAGGGCGTGTCGTTTGTCAGAGGCGATCTGGACGCTGTATATCTGAAATTCGACGGCGTTGACGATCGGAATCAGGCGGAGGAAATCCGCGGCGAGCTTTTGTACATCGACCGGGAGCATGCGGTGGAACTGGATGAGGATGAAAACTTTATCGTGGATTTGATTGGCCTTAAGGGCGTTGACGACGAGGGCGCCGAGTATGGAAAGCTGGTAGATGTTATGCAGCCCGGCGGAAACGATGTATACGTATTCAGAGACGGCAGGCGCGAAATGCTGCTTCCGGCGCTGAAGAGCGTGGTTCTGAAGGTTGATCTTGAGGCGCGCGAGATGCTGCTTTGCGCATCCCGCCTGCGCGAGGTGGCGTTGATCGATGAAGTTTAAAGTACTGACCATTTTTCCTGAAATGATTCATTCGGTTCTGAATTCAAGCATACTTGGCCGGGCAATCGCTTCAGGGGCCATTGAAGCTGAAGTAATCGATATCAGGGCTTTTTCCGCGAACAAGCACAAGAATACCGACGATGCGCCGTTTGGCGGCGGCGCCGGTATGGTAATGCTTGCGCAGCCGATTGTGGACGCGATGGAGTACGCAATGGGCGAAAACAGTCGGGCCAGGCGAATCTATTTGTCTCCGCGCGGCGAAACGCTTACGCAGAAAAAGGTAGAAGTGCTTTCAAAGGAAGAGGAGATAAT
>JAZSRC010000055.1:0-4511 GCA_045538305.1 Clostridia bacterium
ATAACAACGTAATACACGTTTTTTCCCCTTTCAATGCATATGCATTCAAGGCATTATAGCACGCATAGAGCGTTAACGCAATAAAAATTGGCTAAAATTTGCATAAAACACTTTTTTAAAACAAACAAGCGGTTTCCCATCACAAAACTCATCCATTCTTCAAATTTATCTCTTGATTTTTTATAACATTGCTGTTATAATTACATACATAAGCCAACGGAAGGGGGATATATTTTATGCAATCCGCTCGAAAGACCGGAAAAAATTTAAAATTTATGAACCTGCGCAGACGTGCGCGCACCGATATACCGTTGCTCCTTATGGCTCTGCCCGGCATTGTGTTTTTCTTTTTGTTCCATTACATGCCGATGGTCGGCATCCAGTTGGCTTTCCGCGAATTTATGCCGGCTTCCGGCATTTTCCACAGTGAGTGGGTTGGTTTTATCAAGTTCCAGTTCATGGTTAAAAATGCCACCTTCTGGGCTGCGCTCAAAAATACACTGTTTTACAACTGTATTTTTCTGGTTACAGGCATTCTGTTTCCGATGTCTCTGGCCATCGCGCTCAATGAAGTACGCAACAAAAAAGCCGCGCGCATTTACCAGAGTCTTTTAATCATGCCGCACTTTGTAACCTACGTTGTCGTATCCGTTATCGTGTTCGCCATCATCAGCGCAGACAGCGGTATCATCTCCCACATGTTGCAAAGCATGGGCAAAGCTCCAATCGCGTTTTACAGTCAACCCAAATACTGGCGCTTTTTCCTGTTCTTTGTATACACATGGAAAGGCACAGGCTATTCTTCCATTATATATCTGGGCACCATCACCGGAATATCCGATGAATATTATGAAGCGGCGGTCATTGACGGCGCCAGCAAATGGCAGCAGATTCGCCACATCACCGTTCCGTTCTTAAAGCCCATGATCGTCATCCTTGCCATCATGAAAGTGGGCAGCTTCTTCCACAGCAATTTCGACCTGTTCTATCAGGTTCCGATGAACTCCGGTCCCTTGTACCCCGTAACCAACACCATTGACGTTTTTGTGTACAATACGCTGCGCGAATCCAATGACATCGGCATGTCCGCTGCCGTCGCTTTTGTACAAAGCATTTGCGGCTTTGTTCTGGTAGTAACCACCAACGCCATCATCCGCAAAATCGACAATGATCTGTCTATGTTCTAAAGGAAGGAGATTTCGCAAATGAGCCGTCAGAAAAAGTTGAACCCTCTTGCGATCTCCAATGGTGCAAGTGCGGTTTTAAACACAGTAATGATCCTTCTCTCGCTTTTGTGCTTTGTGCCGATACTTCTGATTTACATTACTTCGTTCACCTCTGAAAGAGCCATTACTCACAATGGTTTCAGCCTGTTCCCGGAAGCCTGGAGCATCAGCGCTTATGAAATGCTGTTTGACGAAAGTCTGGACAGAATCGTATCCAGCTACGGAAACACCCTTTTCCTGACCGTCGTCGGCACCGCAATCGGTCTTCTGATCATGACGATGTACGCCTACGCCGTAGCGAGAAAAGAGTTCACCTTCCGTAACATCCTGACGTTCTATGCCTATTTCACCATGCTATTCTCCGGCGGTTTGGTCGCTTCCTATATTGTAAACACAAATATATACGGTCTTCGCAACACCATTTGGGTATTGCTTCTGCCCGGCCTTTGCAGTGCATATAACGTAATCGTTCTGCGTACGTTCTTCTCCAATGCAGGCACGGAATCACTGATCGAAGCCGCCAAGATCGACGGCGCCGGCGAATTCCGAATTTATGCCCAGATCATTCTTCCGATTTCCAAGCCTGCTTTGGCAACCATCGGCCTCTTCCTCGCCATTGCCTACTTCTCCAGCTGGTTCAATGTCATGCTGTATATTGACGATCCTGATCTCAAAACCATTCAGTACATGCTGCAAAGCACGATGAAGGACATTCAGAACCTGCGCGACAATCCCGAGCTTGCATACTCCGAAGAAGGCACAATGCTGGCCGAAGAGCTTCCCACGGAATCTGCCAAAATGGCGCTTACCGTTATTTCCATGACCCCGGTGCTTTTGTTCTATCCCTTCTTCCAGAAATACTTCGTCAAGGGTTTAACCCTGGGCGCGGTCAAGGGATAAAAACGCATTGGACAACAACACGAATCCTGCGCGTATGAATACGCGTAATGATAATATCAAGGAGGGTAAACCATGAAAAAGTTAGCTCTGTTCCTCGCGATGCTGCTCTGCTTGACGAGCGTATCCGCACTGGCAGCGGAAATTGATCCGTCCAGCCTCGATCCCTATGAGATCGTATGGTACACCGTTGGCGACGTAGCTGCAAATGAAGATGCCGTTATGGCAGAAATCAACGCCTACCTCACCGAACGCTTCAACGCGACGCTTCGCTTTGTTAAGGTAAAGACCGGCGAAATCGCTGACAAGCTCCAGAACCTCGTAGCTGCTCAGGAAAAGTTTGACATCATCTTTGTCAGCGGCCAGTATCCGCAGTACGTCGGCATGAACGCCTTCTATCCTCTGAAGGACCTCATGGCCGAATACGGCCAGGCCTATCTTGAGAAGTGGCCGGCGAACCTGTGGCAGTCTGTCACCATCGGCGGCGACTACTACGCCATCCCCACCCACAAGTTCTCCTGCAACCACTACTACTACTGCATCAACGTTGACGATGCGAAGGCACACGACGTTGACACCGATTGGATCAACGACGAATCCCTCTCCGTTGCTGAAAAATGGGAAGCTTTCCAGACCTTCTGCATGGAAATGAAAGATGCCGGCGCCGGCGTACATGACTACGTTGCCAATACCAACGTTGCCATTTTCCAGGCCCTGTATCCCTACGAAGCCATCTACGGCAGCAACCTGATGCCCGGCGTTTGCGTCATCGGCGTCGGTTCCTTTGCCAATGTTGAACACAATCAGGTTATCAACCAGTTTGCTACCCCTGAATTCAAAGAATTCTGCGAAGACGTTTATGCTCTGAACCAGTACGGCGCGCTCCCGCAGGATCCCGACACCTCCGCCGGCATCCAAAAGGGCGACCCGACTCAGGCCATTCAGGACTCCATGGCGAAGCGCCTTGCCGGTTACGAGCAGAGCTGGGGCGTAGCGTACTGGGGCGAAGAAAAGCCCGTTGACCTCGAACCCTACTTCGTCAACTATGCTTACCAGACCACCGATAAGATCTACGGCTCCATGAACGCCATTTCCGCGACCTCCGGCGATCCCGAGCGCGTTATGATGTTCCTCAACGCTCTGGCTGAAGATCCCGCGTTCGCCAACCTCGTGCTCTACGGCAGAGAAGGTATCGACTACACCCGCAATGAGCAGGGACAGATCGTAAAGAACAAGGATCTCTGGTACGTATACGAAGCCTACTACCCGGCCTTCATCATTGCCGAGCCCGATACCTCCCTGCCCGCGAACATGGTTGAAATGTATAATGAGTTCGCTAAGACCCTCACTCCCTCTGACAACGTAGGTTTCGCCTTCGACGTAACCCCCGTTCAGACCGAGAACGCTGCCATCGCACAGATCGTTAACCAGTACGTAGAGCCTCTGTGCCACGGCCTTGTTAACCCCGAGACCGAGATTCCGAAGCTCCTCGCCGAGCTGGAAGCCGCCGGTGTTGACGCTTATCTCGAAGAGATGCAGAAGCAGGTCGATGAATGGCGCGAAAGCATGGGTATCTGATCTGAAATTCAGTCTGTAACCCAGCAAAAAATACCCGCCGCAGACAAATTTGTCTGCGGCGGATATTTTTTGTTTATTTTGCTTATCTACCGCATCGGGCATCCAAGTTCCTTCAAATGCCGTCCGATATGCTTTTCAAGCGCGTCGGCATACTCTTTTTCATGCTTGCGCCAGAAGGCGTACATTCGATCGCGGAAGACGCTTTTTCCGTTTTCATCCTTAAGGCTCAGAATCAAGCCGTATGTAATATGAATCAGCTGCCTTGCATCGTCATTTTCGAAAAGTTCGGGAAGCTCTTCATCCGAAAGAGCGGAAAGCGCCGGTATTTTGTTCAGATCCGTCGTCACATGATAATACTTTGTGGCCTCGTCAAAGGCAGAAAGCGCATATGCATGGATTTCGCGGTAAAGCGCGGGATCGCACTTGGCGACAATGCGCATGGCCTCGAGCCAATTGGTGCCCGCCGTCTTCACATGGTACTTCTGATAGGTGTTTTTGCCCACCGACGGGAACACGGAAAATTTGTCAGAGCCGGAATGCACGCTCACCTTGTGTCCGAACCGGCGGGCAATGGCCGCATGAACCTTCATTTCTTCATCAAACTTTTCCACGTTTCCGATATAATCAATGCCCTTTTGGAATTCGCCGATGAATCTGGGCGCGATGGTCATAAATCTAACGCCGCGCCTGGTAAGCTCTCCTGCAACGAAATAGTGCTCGCTGGGTCTGGTGGGCGTTCCGGTTTCGTCGATCGAAATTTCGAATTCCGCCTGATATTTTCCGTCTCTAAGGAACATATCGTACATCTTT
>JAZSRC010000041.1:0-33300 GCA_045538305.1 Clostridia bacterium
CATAACCCGGTCCTACCCCCCCCCCATAATCTCCCGGTCCCCCCGCCTTGCACGCCTTTTCTGCAAGGCGGCGCGCCATAACGATATCTTTATTCATCATGGAAAAATCACTCCTCAAATCGAAGCGTTGTCTTCATACCGTCCTTTCCAGCGCATGCATTTTCAAAGATACGCGTTGCATTCTGCTCGTACTCGGCGGGATCGTCCACCATGGGAGAATAGTGCGTAAGCCACAAAGCGCGGGCGCCGGCGTCTTTTGCCAAAGAAGCGGCCTGAGCAAACGTCATATGTCCGTGCTCGAACGCGGTTTCGCTTTGTTCGTCCTCGCCGTAGGTGGCTTCGGAAATCAAAAGGTCGGCATTTTTTACGCCTTCAAGAACGCTGCCGCACAGGCAGGTGTCGCCGGTAAATGCGACCGTAATTCCCTTTCTTGCTTCGCCCATTACCTGATCGGGCGTGATTTCGGTATCGCCTACCGTGACGGTTTCGCCCTTCTGCAGGCGCTTCCAGTCGTTTACGGGAACGCCCAGCGCTTTGGCCTTTTGCGGCTGGAATTTTCCGGGTCGGGTCAGCTCAAACCGGTATCCTGCGCTGGGAACGCGGTGTTCGGTTTTGAAAGACGACATCATGAAACCATCGGGCATGGCGGGAAGAAGCGTTTTAAGGGCGATAGGTTCGCTGGGCAGCTCGACCATGCGGACCTCGTAGGGCAGATAGGGACAAAGCGTCATGAATGGCTGCATGTTTTCGCCAAGTCCTGCCGGGCCGAATATGTACAAAGGCTCCGTGCGTCCGGCCATGCCGACGCTTTGCAGGAGGCCCGGAAGCCCGTAGGTATGGTCGCCGTGGTAATGCGTAAGCAGGATGGCGTCGATTTTCATCAGGCTGACGTCCGCAGCCTTGGCAGCAGCCTGTGTGCCCTCGCCGCAGTCCAGAAGAAGCGTGTGTCCGTTTATGGTGATCGCAGTGCTTGCCAGCGCACGGCCGGGCAACGGCTGAAGTGCGCCCGTTCCAATCATCGTAATATCAATCACAGGATTTACCTCCAAATATTCTAAAAAATATTTATATGCTCGGGGAAATATGTTTGCGCTGCGTTTTATTGCAGGTTCCTTTGTCCCCGTGTGAAGGGAACCTTGCGGCAGCAGGCATTTCAGCCTATAGCTGTAATTATACTTCATGAACGGCGCCGGATTGAAAACGGTTTCCAACGCACTTATGCTATCATATCACAAAGGGCGGATTGTGTAAATGATTCAAAAAAAGGCGTACATACCGGCGCGCCGTTTTTTCTGAAAAACTATATTTGTATATGCGAAATTCACAATGATGTGGTATAATCAAAGAAAACACGCGTAAGGAGCGATTTTATATGACTGTTCGTACCCGTTTTGCGCCCAGCCCCACGGGCTATCTGCATCTTGGCGGCCTTCGTACGGCGCTGTATACGTATCTTTTTGCCCGTAAAAGCGGCGGAAACTTTATTCTGCGCATCGAAGACACCGATCAGGAGCGCGAGATTCCCGGCGCAGTGGATAAAATATATGAATCGATGAAGCAGGCCGGCCTTTCCTATGACGAAGGTCCGGATGTTGGCGGCGATTACGGCCCGTATATCCAGAGCCAGCGAAAGAGCATGTACCTGCCCTATGCAAAGCAGCTGGTAGAGACAGGCCATGCCTATTATTGCTTCTGCACCAAGGAAAAGCTGGAGGCAGACCGCGAAAAGGCCGAAAAGGAAGGCAAAAACTATAAATACGAAAAGGACTGCATGCACCTCTCCAAGGCAGAAATCGAAGAAAAGCTGGCGGCGGGCGTTCCGTATGTAATCCGTCAGAATATTCCCACCGAAGGAAAAGCCGGTTTTGACGACGTTCTGTACGGAAGGGTAGAGGTGGATTGTTCTACTCTGGACGACAACGTTCTCATCAAGGCCGACGGCCTGCCCACCTATAACTTTGCCAATGTTATTGACGACCACACCATGGGGATCACGCACGTTATGCGCGGTACCGAATACCTGTCCTCCGCGCCCAAGTACAACCTTCTGTACGAGGCGTTTGGCTGGCAGCCGCCGATGTATGTGCACCTGCCCCCCGTTATGCGCGAAGACTTCCGCCGCGATAAGATGACTAGAGAGATTATTCCCGGCGAGGACGGCAACCCCGAGCTGATCGTGCGCAAGCTTTCCAAGCGCTATGGCGATCCTTCCTTCGAGGATCTTCTGGAGCAGGGCTATCTGAAGGATGCGGTCATTAACTTTATCGCGCTTCTGGGCTGGAGCCCGCGCGGAGAGAGGGAATTCTTTACGCTCAAGGAGCTTGAAGAGATTTTTGACCTTGAGGGCATCAGCAAGGCGCCCAGCCTTTTCGATATGAAAAAGCTTGCGTGGTTCAATGCCGAATACGTAAGAAGGCTGTCTATTGAAGAGTATATGCCCATTGCGGAGAAATGGCTCAAAAAGGCAATTGATACCGAAAAGTTTGATCTTAAGCGCATTTGCGAGCTGCTGCAGCCCCGCACCGAGGTATTCTCTCAGCTGCCCGAAATGGTGGATTTCCTTGCCGAAATGCCCGCCTTTGAAAAAGACCTGTATACTCATAAGAAAATGAAAACCAATCCCGAGGTGGCGCTGGACGCGCTTGTGCGCATTCAGCCCGTTCTTAGCGCTCTTGAGGACTGGAGCGAAGCTTCCCTGCACGATACCGTCATGAACGCGGTTGCCGAATTCGGCATGAAGAACGGCCAGATGCTGTGGCCGCTGCGCATCGCCATTTCCGGCAAGGCCAATACGCCCGGCGGCGCGTTTGAAATTGCCTATCTGCTCGGAAAAGAAGAGACCATGAAGCGTTTGAATGCTTCCATTGAAAGGCTGAAGGCATGATGCTGCCCAATTACGACAGAAGCATACTTTCCATAACCGCATCCATTATGGATTATTATGGCTTACAGCCGGCTTACCCCGTGCTTGACGAGCTTACACAGGCGCTTACGGAAAAGCAAACAAAGAAAATCGTGCTCTTGCTTTTAGACGGTATGGGCGAAAACCTTCTGAAAAGAAGGCTTCCGGCGGATGCATTCCTGAATGTGCACGACGCGTGTGCGATTTCTACCGTATACCCGTCCACTACAACTGCAGCCACTACCAGCCTGTGGACCGGGCAGTCGCCCATCGAGCATGGCTGGCTGGGATGGAGCCTGTATTTTAAGGAATGCGGCCGTCAGATCGACGCATTCCTGGACAGGGACAGTTTTTCCAACGAGCGTTATCCGTTTGCTTCGCCCGCCGGTACGTTTATGCCGCTTACGCCGATATACGCCGCGCTTCACGGCAAAACGGAAACGCATACGCTGTTTCCGTTCAAGACAAACGCGGCCAACGGTGCAGAGTTTCCGCACATATATTCCGGTGTTGCGGACTGCATGCGCCTGATCGGAAGTATTGTACGGGAAGATGGCGATAAGCTCATCTGCGCCTACATAAACGAACCCGATCATAGCATGCACCAGACGGGCGTGGCCTCCGAAAAGACGCAAAGCGCGTTTGAAATGCTGAACAGGTATGTGGAAGCGCTTGCCGGATCGCTGCCGGAGGATGCGCTATTGATTGTTACAGCCGATCACGGACTTGTGGATATGCATGAATGCGTGAAGATCAACGAATACCCTGAAATCGACGAATGCCTCATCATGCCGCCGTCCATTGAATCCAGAGCCGCAACCTTCTTTGTGAAGCCGCACAGAAAAGCGGATTTTGAGAAGGCGTTTCAGGCGGTATGCGGCGCGTATTTCCAATTGTATACGCGTGAAGAAGTTTTGAATATGAACCTTCTCGGCCGCGGGACGCCGCACAAGAAGGTGGACGACTTCCTGGGCGACTACCTTGCCTGCGCAACCGGAGACCGGTTTATATGTTATATGACTCCGGCGGGAAAGGAAATGGATCTGATCGGTCAGCATGCGGGCCTTACGGAGGACGAAATGACCGTACCCGTGATACTGTACAGGGGCGGAAAAAGATAAGAAGCATCGATACAGGACGCGCTGCGCGTTCACAAATGATCATTGGGGCTGCCGTCAGGCAGCCCCGGAATTATTTAGCGGACAGCTTGTCAAACGCCAGTGTGACGCGGCTCTCCGCTTCAATCAGGCGCGAAAAATCCATGCGCGGGGTGTAAAAGCGTTCCAGCTCATCGTGCAGCGTTTTTGCGCCCATCAGAGCTGCTTCCGCTTTTTGCGTGAGAGATTGATATAGGGTATGCGCGTCGCTATCGGGAGCGGACTGTGAATAAACATCCTCGTAGCTTCTTGCACAGACGGATTCCGGATGGATGGTTACGAATATCTCTGCATCCGGGAGGTATACGCCGTCCGCTTTGGATGGGGCGATGGGATTCAGAAACAGAATCGCTTCCAAGCCGCGCAAGCGCGCGCCTTCGGCGATTTTTCGGATGGGAAAATCGTCGATTTCGCCAAATGGCGCCGGGATGCCGATGGTTTTGTCCTTGGGAAACTGGTTTTTATAGGAAACGTAACCCTTGCAGGTGTGCGCTGCGAGAAAAAATGTCCGCCTGCTGCCTATACCGGGAAGGATGGGCAGCATACACAATACTTCATTTGCCGCCCGCTCTGCATGCCGCTTGTTTATTTGTACAGGTACGGAATCTTTCATACTTTTTGCTGCCGATAAAAAAAGACAAGCGCTTTTAAAATGTGCAGAAATTTCTTCGGTGATTTCCCGGATTCTGGAAACATCGCCGCTGAGCGCGCTTTCATTGAGATAGTCGCCAAGGCTTAATATCGTTCCGGAGGCCCCTGGCAGCGGGGGATCGTATGAATGAGGAGGCGTCGCATCGATGATGGCGGCGTTTATGGTGTGATCCGCCACGCCGTCGAAGCTGTCAGGGTCGGAGGAGCAATGGAAAATGCTTACCTGATGCCCCATGGCCTGCTGGCGTTTCGCAATGCGCTTCATTAGCTCGCTTTTTCCTACGCCTGGCGCGCCTTTGATAAAAAAGGTCCTGTCGCGCGATTTGAATATGCCGTCAAAACCGGAATAAAAGCCTGCGGATGTATTGGCGCCCGCAAAGCATCGAATGCCTGTCTTCATATTGTTCACTCCCTGAAATGCTGTTTTCACCTTTCATCATATGCGAAGATTTGGAATGCATGTGGGATATATGAACAAAATTTCAATCACGGCAGGAATTGATCAGGCATCTCGCGAATGTATTATAAATTAATGGATGGGGATGGATGCCATATGCCGGTAAGCATTCGGCCCGCCGAATATAAGGATCGGGCGCTGATAAAAAATATCTTTAATATGTATCAGAATGAGCTGAGCATATATACGGACGATTTTCATAGCCTTGACGATAACGGCTATTTCGATGAAAGTACTGTCGACGACATATTGCCCTTTGGCGGCGGCGTTTATCCTTACATCATCACGGAGGACGAAAAAAACATTGGATTTGTCATGGTGACGGAGGGCGAATATCCGCCGGAAGGGTGCGATTATTGCCTTCAGGAACTGTTTGTCATTGCCTGCAAGCGCGGAAGCGGCGCTGCCGGACAGGCGGTAAGGCTTGCTATGCAGGGAAGATATGGCCGATGGGGGCTGAATGTATACAAGAAAAACGTCCGCGCCCGTGCGTTTTGGGAAAAGCTGATCGCCGAATCGGGCGAAAACATCAAAGTACAGGACGGCGAGGAGCACATGCTCGAGTTCAGCTTTGATTATGGGGGGAGTATGCATGATTGACAGAAGTATACCGTATATGCCCGTTATGATGATTAGACGAGACGATGCGGCTTGCCCCTCCTGTGAGCTTCCGAAAGGCTATGCCTTTGACTTTTGCCGGAAGGATACCGGCAAGGAAGAATGGATTTATGTGCAGCACGCTTCCGGACAGATGGATGACGTGGATGTGATCAGAAAGCTGTATGACAGCGAGTTTATGGACCGCGAGCAGGAAATCTACAGGCGCATGCTGTTTGTGCGCGATGAAAACGGAAAGGCTGTTGCAAGCGCATCGCTTTGGTTCGGAAGTCCTTTCGGAGAGGAAATTGACCGCATTCACTGGGTAGCGACGGACTGCGCCCATCAGGGCAAGGGAATTTGCCGTGCGATGCTGAAAAAACTTCTGGAACTGCACTACGCACTTGGCAGTCGGGGCGGCGTATACCTGATATCGCAAACCTTCAGTTATGCGGCGATTAATATCTATCAGGAATTCGGCTTTGAGCGGTATATGGGTCCCGAACCGCCGGGATGGCACGTAGAGAATTTTGAGGAAACGGCAAAGGATGCTTGGCGGCTAATCGATCAGAAAATCAATGAATACAGAAAGTAATTATGATACAGAGGTGACCGGAACATGAAAAAGTGGTTGTTATTTGCGCTGATTATGGTAATGACTGTATCGCTTTGGGGATGCGCATGCAAGCACGAAGCAACAGAGCTTCGCAACAAGGTAGAGGCAACCTGTACGGAAAACGGATTTTCCGGCGATATCGTATGTGTGGACTGCGGAGAAACGCTTGTGAAGGGCTCTGAAAAGAGCGCTTCCGGTCATAAACCCGGCGGAAGGGTAAACGTCGCAGAAGCAACCTGTACAGCCGATGGCTATACGGGCGACATTCAGTGCACGGTATGCAGCGAGCTGCTTGAAAAAGGCGAAGTGATTTCCGCAAAGGGTCATGAGGCCGGCGAAGCAACGGGCGTGAAGGCGGAAGATTGTATAAACGACGGCTATACGGGTGATGTATACTGCACGGTATGCAATGAGCTGCTTGAGCAAGGAGAAGTTGTTTCCGCTTTGGACCATGTGCCGGGCGAGAAAACGGATGGTAAGGCCGAAAGCTGTCTGGAGGATGGCTACACGGGCGACGTATACTGCACGGTATGCGATTTGCAGATCGAGGCGGGCGAGATCATTCCTGCTTTGGGACATACGCCCGGCGAAAGGCTGAATGTAAAGGCTGAGGACTGCGTGAACGCCGGTTATACGGGCGATGTATACTGCACGGTATGCGGCGAGCTTCTTGAAACAGGCGAAGCCATTGACGCGCTTGGACATGCCCCTGCAGAGGCTGTCAACGTGATAGCTGCAACCTGTGCAGGCGCCGGCTATACGGGCGACATACACTGCTTGGTATGCGGCGAGCTTCTGGCTGCCGGTCAGGCGACGGAAATGCTTGCGCATGTTCCGGGCGAAATCGTAAATGCAAAGGCTGCCACCTGTACCGAGGTTGGATACACAGGAAGCTGCTTCTGCCTGGTGTGCGGAATCGAAATCCCCGGCGCTGAAACCGATCTTGCCCCGCATGCGTACGGCGAGGACGGTAAATGCGCAGAATGCGGTAATTATGCGAGCGGTCTTTATCAGGATGGCGTATTTACCGCATGGCAGACGCTGATCGATGAAGGCAAGCTGATTGCTTTAGACGGCGTTTTTATGAGCGCGAAGGGTATTTCCGGCAAACTGATTGTGGATGATTCCATTACCGAGATCGGAGATAAGTGCTTTGCCGTAAACAACAGTATTACCGAAATCGTGCTTCCCGAAACGCTGACCGTAATCGGTGAAGGGGTGTTTTCCAACAATGGAGGCCTTACGTCAATCGTCATTCCCGAAGGCGTTACGTCGATCGGGGCAAGCGCATTTTTCCGTACGGGGATCTCCGAAATCCGCCTGCCGTCTACCGTGATGGAATTTGGAAGACAGGATTACAATAAAGTAATTGCGTATGTAGACATGTCCAAATGCGATATGCAGAAAATAGATGCGCAGACCTTTGCCGGTTGTCTGGGACTTGAAACGCTGCTGCTTCCCGAAGGCCTTACAGAGTTCAGCGCAGGCGCGGTTTCCGGCTGCGAGATTCTAAAAACCGTTATGTGGCCAGTCACCCTGACGGACGCCGGTGCAATTAAGAAGATTGAGAGCCTTGAAAGGATATGGTATACCGGAACACAGGCACAGTTTGAAGCGATTCCCGGAACGGAGGCATTCACGGGCGTTGAAATTGTGTTTGATTTTAAAGCGGAATAATCATACGGTACAGGAAAAATCGCCTCCCGATACAATATCGGGAGGCTTTTTTATGCTCTGTCTTTATTTCTTTATGGAGGACTTAAGCGCTTCCAAGAACTCCGGTTCCGGCTGAAGGATCATCACATGGGTTTCTCCTGCGCGCCTATATACCACTGCGGTCTCGGGGTAGGCGCACTGCTTTCGGATTGCACGCTGCTTGGAAGCGTCCTTGTACTTTTCCTTTACCTGCGCCCATTCGCCGATATAGACGATCTCGCGAAGCAGAATCTGCTGCATGAAGCGGGGCTTTCTGGAGAAGATGCGCTCTATTACAAGCTTTACGCCGTCAAGCGTGTAAACGTAGGTAATCACATATCTGTGAAATACAAATGCCGCTATACCTCCGCCCGTCAGCCAAAAACCAATGGACGATACCAAGGTTGAAACGCCTAAAGCATACAGCGCATTAAAAAGAATGGAGGCTGTAAACATCAAAACCAGGCAAACCAGAACAATCAATATACCCTTCAGGGGGGAAATGCTCTGCTTTCCTACGATCTGACTGCGCGCCACTATTCATTCACCGCCTCTGCCGGGGTTGCCGCGGGCGCATTGTCCTGCGCGGAGGGTTCCTGATCCGGCGTACCGGCGTAGTACCGGAACATCTCCGTAAGAATGTAGAAGGAAGTATCGGCGTTTTTGCTGGTGACGATAACGGAGGCGTATTTTCCTCGTACGTCATATGCGCCGCGCTCAATAAAGCCGGTCAGCGAGGAGACGTCCACGGCATAGGCGTGCAGCGGACCGGGATCTGTGGGCGCTTCCGTATTCGCTTCCTCTTCGCTCTCCTCTTTGGGCTCATGCTGCCACAAAATGGCGTCCGGATATGTCTCGTTAAAGGCGTCAAAGCCGTTAAGCGTTTCAAGCGGGGTGCAGAGGCCTTGATCGATCAAACCCTGTGTCAGCAGCTCATTCTGGAAATAAATGTCGTTGTCGCCCGCATACAGCTGTACGGTATATGCCTGCGCGCCGTAATAATCGGTTTCGGACTGACCAAGGCCTGTATAGGCTATTGACAGGAACTGAATTTCTTCCAGCGTCTCGTCGTATGCCTGACCGATTTTAAGAAGCTCGGGCGCGTCCTCTTCCAGCATGGCAGTGTCCACATAGCCGTCTACCAGCTCGATCAGAACGGCTTTTTCATTCGGCGGCACGTATCGCGTAACCGAGTAAATCAGGCTGGCGACGGCGGCGGCGATAATGATACCGATAATATAGATTTTTTTGGAATAAGAATAGTGGTCTTTCCACTTTTGTTTGGTTATTTTGGTATTTGGCATAATAATCACGCTCCGCTGTCATTTTCCACAATCTCTATTATAACAAGATTATGGGGAAATGACAAGCGGAGCGTTCATACGAAAATATGTCACAAAAGTGAAATCATTATCAGCCGGCTTTCAGCGCCTTTCTGATGGCGGACTGGTGCAGAGAACAAACGGAGTTTGTGCCGTGCGTACGGCTGTTTGTAAAGTGAATGCAGTGGTGGCCGTTGAAATTGTTGGTGCTGATGGAGCCGTCGCCGTGGGGCTTGCAGTTCATGGAAGCGGCGTATTTCTGACCATCGACCGAAACCCAAACCGGACGGCGGTTCCAGGTGTCGTAGTCGCTGCCGCAGGCCTTCTTCATGGCGGCGGTATCTTCCTTGGTCAGGGGTTGAACGTCGGCGTGGTTATAGCCGCCGGTGCGGTGTATGCGCCAGGAAATACCCGTGGCAACGTCGGTGATAACGGCGGTTTCGCCCTTGGCGAATTTCCGGTTGATATCACCCTTAAACCAGTCAACCGAAACAGATGCTCCGGAAGCGGGAACCGCAGTGGAATAGGCGTTTACCTTCTTTTCGCCAAGATACGATTTATGTATGTATCCGTAGGAAGAGCCGTTCTTTACGCGGCACCAGGTATCGTCAAGAATCGCGGTGCATGTAAGCTTCGTGTTGCGGTCTAAGGTTGCAAGTACCGTGGACGAGGTGGTGGAGTCGGTGTAAACCTTTACGTCGTCCTTCTGAGTATATACGGTTTTACTCATCGTGCTCAGATGAGACGCCTTTGAAGTATCCAGAAGACTCTTTTTGATATATCCGACGCTGGAGCCGTTCTTTACGCGGCACCAGGTATCGTCGATAATCTTGGTACAGGTAAGTTTGGTGTTCGCGTTCAGCTTGCTGATAACTTCGGAAGAGGTACGCGCGGATTTGTATACGGGAACATAGTCCTTCTGAGTATATACGGTGAAGTTCAGCTCCTCACTCTGCGTATCTTTTGGCTTTGTTTCGGCAAGATACTTTTTCTGAATGAAGCCGACGGTGGAGCCGTTCAATACGCGGCACCAGTTATTGTCGATTATGCTTGTCAGTTTAAGCTTCATGCCTGACTTTACCGTTGCGATGACTTTTGCAGAAGTTGTTGGCGCTTTATATACTTTAATACCGTCTTGCTGCGTGTATACGGTTTTGTCAAGATTGTTGGGATTTGTCGAGGTGAGGCAGGAGGTTTTGCAATAGCCCTCCGTTTTCCCGACGGTTACCTTCGCCCAACTGCCGCTGGTTGCGTTTACCGTTACCTTCTGGCCGTAGGAATAGGTAGCCAGCTGCTTTGAAGAAGTTTTATTGGAAGCGTACAGCGTCATTGTCGTGTCGTCCACATACATGGTTTTGACAGTCTTTTTGACATATCTGGCACGAACATAGCCGACGTTTCCGTTAAGCTCGATCTTCGACCAGCCGTTCGCGGTTTCAATCAGCGTAACCGCCTGATTCTTTTTAAGGGTTCCCAGCTCTTTGGAGGTGGAGGTAGCCTTGGCGTGAACGGTACATTTGTCGGTAATTACGGCGGAATAGCCGGCTGCAACGGCGACAGAGCACAGGAATATGACGATAAGCGCAAAACAGAGTGCAATCAGTTTTTTTATTCTCATGACGATACACCTTTCAATTAAAGTATATATACCCTCATATGTTACATTATAATACCATGTTGTTTCAAAATCAAGTATAAATATTGTTTTAAAAGCCAAAATCTTCAAAAGTTATTCAGAAATAAACAGAAAATGCGAAAAAAAAGATACAAACTAACGTAAAACTCAAAAAACCGCCCGGCGTGCAAGCTGGGCGGTGAAATCCGGCGCGGCGGGACTTATTCGCTTCTGAGTGCGACGACGGGATCGCGCTTGGCTGCGAAGCGGGAGGGGATCAGGCCGGAGAAAAGCGTGAGCGCAATGCTGATAACAACCAGAATGATCGCGCCGTTCGCCGGCAGAATCGCCATATTGGCGATATCGGAGAAGTGCTCGATGATGCTGTTGATCGGTATAATGAGAAGCGCCGATACGGTGATTCCGATGGTACCTGCCAGGAAGCCGATGATGGCGGTTTCGGCATTGAATACGCGGGAAATATCGCGCTTGGAAGCGCCCATTGCGCGCAGAATACCGATTTCCTTTGTGCGCTCGAGAACCGATATATAGGTGATGACGCCAATCATGATGGAAGAAACCACGAGGGAAATGGCGACAAAGGCGATCAGCACGTAGGTGATGGCGTCAATGATGGAGGTGACACCCGAAAGCATGATGCCGATGTAATCCGTGTAGCGGATGACGCTTCCGCTCTGCCCGGCTGCCTCCATTTCCTCGTTGTATGCTGCAATATAGGCTTCTATGGCTTCCTTGGTTTCAAAATCCTTGGGATAAATGATGATGGCAGAAGGCACGGAGTAATCCGCCACGCCCAGTAGGAACAGGTTCTGTTCATAGGTTGAATTGCTGACCTGCGGCGCGGGCGCATAGGCTTCCATCATCTTCTGAAGCTGCTCGGGCGGCATTTTTGCAATCATTTCCTTCTGCTCGGGCGTGAGCGAATTGATGTCATACTGCATAGGAGCCGCTGCTTTTTCGTCCCTAAACGGATTTCCGGTGAATACGTCGTATTCCGGTGAAGCGATCTGTGCTTTGACGATTTCGCTTGCATTTACACCTTCGATTACATATTCGGTGAGCGACGACAGATAGCCGATGGAGCCGCCGTTCATGCTGCTGACCACGCTATCCTCGCTTGGACGGATGATACCCACAACCTTGAGCGTAAGCGCGGAATCCAGAACGGCGGAAAGCGCTTCGGGATTCTCTCTCTGATCGATCCATGCGCCTAAGGTCTCGTCGTAGGCATAATAGTCGGAGGGGAGAACAAGCTGATATGTCAGGGAGAGCAATTCGTCGTAGCTGAAGGCCTTTTTCTCAAGCTTGATGCTGTCCTTTGTGATGGCGGCGCGGAACATTTCGTCAAGCTCGGTCTGCGGTTTCAGGCCCAGCGTATAAAGCGTAAGGTCGCTGATGGTGTTGTTGGCGTTTACCACCATTACTACTTCGCTCTTATCCTCGGGCCAGCGCCCTGCGATGACGTCATACTGCTGGTCAAGCAGTTCGCGGTTGTTCATCAGCTCCGTCCAGACGTTCATGCTGCGGCCGCCGAAGGTCTGCGACATCTGATTCATGGAGGACATCATCTGATTTGTTTCCGTATTCATGGCGGAGCCCGTCATGCTTTCGAAAAGATTGCTGGGATTTACCTGGAGGGGCGCCTCGTTGGACGCAGTCGACCAGATATGCATGTCGATGTTATAACGGTAGGTTACGCCGCTGACCAGCGACTGGAAGGATTCGTCGCCGTCAATCCTGGCTTTAAAGCCCTGAAGGTCGTTTTCCTCTACTTCGCTGAGCATTGCGGCAAAAAGATCGGTCATAATCTCGCCGGAGTAGATATAGCCCTCCTGTCGCGCTGCGGCGTCAGATTGCGCCTGTCCCATCAGATTCTCCATGAGGCTGGTGGTATCCAGCGATTCGCCGGTGATTGTAATCGGGTAGGAGGATAGGGTTTCTTCCTCCACGCGGTTAATGTATTCGTGAACGCCGTTTGACATGGCGAGTATCAGCGCGATGCCGATAATGCCGATGGAACCTGCAAACGCCACCAGTATTGTGCGCGTCTTTTTGGTCAGCAGGTTGTTAAGGCTCAGGCTCAGCGCCGTAAGGTACGACATGCTGGGCTTTTTCTGACGGGAGGACGCGTCCTCGGAGACGTCGGCCTCATAGGGCATACTGTCGCTGACAATGCGTCCGTCGAGCAGGCGGATGATGCGCGTGGAGTATTCGTTTGCCAGATCCGGATTGTGGGTAACCATGATTACCAGCTTGTCCCGGGCGATTTCCTTCAGAATGTTCATGATCTGCAGGCTGGTTTCGCTGTCGAGCGCGCCGGTAGGCTCGTCAGCCAAAAGAATGTCGGGGTTGTTGATCAGCGCTCGGGCGATTGCCACGCGCTGCATCTGTCCGCCGGACATCTGCGAAGGCTTTTTGTACAGCTGATCGGAAAGGCCTACGCGGGTAAGCACTTCAATGGCGCGCTCCCGACGCTCCTTTTTGGAAACACCCGTCAGTGTGAGCGACATTTCCACATTGGCCAGCACCGTCTGGTGGGGAATCAGATTATAGGTCTGAAACACGAAGCCGATCGAATGATTGCGGTAGGTGTCCCAATTTCTGTCGGTGAATTCCTTGGTGGATTTACCGCGGATAAACAAATCTCCCTCGCTGTAGCGGTCAAGGCCGCCGATGATGTTGAGCAGGGTGGTTTTTCCGCAGCCGGAGGGGCCGAGAATGGAAACAAATTCGTTTTCCCGGAAGGAAACAGAAACGCCCTTCAGCGCTTCCACTCTGTTAGCGCCCGTATCATAAGATTTATGAATATTCTTTAATGTTAGCATGGCCGTACCCGCCTTTTATAGGATACTTTTATTATACTATAGCTATGTCAATTCTTCATCAACTGCATTGGACTTTTTTTGGACGGAATTGTAAGACGTAAAATCTGATCGCCTTATGGATGCTTCCCGGTATGATAATATGCAGATACCAGGGGGCGATAGCCGCAGCGCGTCAGCATAGCATAGGGAACCTTTTTATAGTTTGCCTTGTTATGCTTGCCGGTAACGATGTAGCGCTGCCAATTTTGCATGTATTGATCGATATAGTGAATGGAGCGGGTTGTCGTAATCACGGGAAAATACCAGCGGCACCAGCATAGTTCCCGCCCCGCTTCGGTCTCATACAGCTTCTTGTTGAATTTACGGTTAAACGCTTTTAGCGTCCGCTCGGCGGAGGCGTTTTTTTTCAGCATCCACCTTCTTAGGGAACGGGCGGAACGGCGGATTTTGTCAAGCAGCTTCCTGGCGGCGACGTTTGATATATCGATGACGCCCAAATGGTATTCAAAGCCCAGAAAGCTCCATTTCTCACCGGGCAAAATGCGCTGTTCTTTGGCCGGATTGGAGGTGAGGCGGTATTTTTTCAAAAATTCCCGGTAGGCTTCTATGTGCGCGTCCAGCGTATCCTTCTCGGAGAAAATCAGTATATCGTCCGAATAGCGGGCGTAAAGCGCATTTTGCGATTGGAAGTATTCGTCCATTTCCTTTAAGTACAGGTTTGCGAAAAATGGCGATGTCGGCGTTCCGGCCATAACGCCGCGCTGCTCATGGATGATTTCACCCTGCCAAAGAGCCCGGTCGTCCGATAAAAAATCCTTCAGAAGGCCTAAAAGGGCGTCGTCGTCCGTTATGATTTTTTCAAGCATCGGGATCAGAAGGGTTGTATCAATGCTGTTGAAATAATTGCTGATATCGGCCTTGAAGCCGTATTTTTCGGATATATTCGGCTGTGCGATCATTTTCAGAAATGCCTTGCGTGCGCCAGTATTCTTTCTGAAGGAATAACAATTGTCGGGAATGATATCGTCATAACGATATAAAAGGTAGGAAAGCATTTTCAGCAGCATGTTTTCCGCATCCGGAAAGCGGTATACAACGCGCTTTTTGGCGCTGCCAAGCTTATTAAGCTCCTTTTTTTCGGGCACGGAAAAATGAAAACCGCCCGCCAGAACGCGTTTGCAGACGTCTTCATATTTTCTGTTTTCGACATAATCCCGAAGGAAGCGCTCTTCTCCGGGCGACAGAAGCTTTTTTGCGGTTTTATAGGCATAAAACTCCTGCCACAATTCGTGATTCATCAGCTGCTCAATCATAAAAAAACACCTCGAAAAAAGGCAGCCCCGTATGGAGGGGCTGCTGTGGGACAGGCTTTGAAAGCCCATTTATGGGCTACGAAGCTACACTGGCGCAAGGCCGCCTGCACAACCTGTGGTATGCGCCGCTTCACTCCGACGCAGACATTTTTACAAATATCCCACACGGATATTCTATAGTAGTTAAAATGCCTTGTCAAGGATAAAGATGTATATGGACAATTCTGCTCGTCTATTGGCGTATGATGTCAATCAGCGCGTCCATAGCCTCCAGATATCCACCGAAGCCTTTTCCCTTTACGGTAACAGTGCAGGCTGCGCGGATGTAGGAGATTTTTCTGAATTCCTCGCGCGTATCGGGATCCGATATATGAACCTCCGCCGTGGGTATGCATACAGCCTTTACCGCGTCAAGCAGGGCGATGCTGGTATGGGTATAGGCGGCGGGGTTAATGACGATGCCGTCATATTTTCCGGCGGCGTCCTGAATGGCGTCGACAAGCGCGCCTTCGTGATTGGACTGAAAAAACGCGCATGTAACACCCCTTGCTTCGGCATGCGTCCGGATCATTTCAATCAGGTCTGCATAGGTGCCCTTTCCGTAAATGTCCGGCTCGCGCTTTCCAAGCAGATTGATATTCGGGCCATTAATGATGAGTAAGTTCAAGAAAATCCCTCCATATCGCACGTGCGGCGTCTTCTATGGTTCGGTTGTTTTCTACGGCCAAATCCCTCGCGCTTTTGTAAAAAGGCATGCGTTCGGCCTGCATTTTTTCAAGGTCTGCGTTTATGGAAAGCGGTCTACCCTCGCGCGGAAGGGAAGCCACATCCCTAAGAATATGGTATATACGGCTGTTGCGCCGCAAGTACCTTTGGTTTTCCTCCCGGAGCACCGCGCCGCCGCCGGTTATGAGGATAACGCCTCTTTTCTGCGATACCGCGTCAAGAATTCTGGATTCCAAATCCCGGAAGGCGGTTACGCCGTACAGTTTCATGTATTCAGGAATCGACATCCCCGCTTCCTTTTCGATTTCCCTGTCGGTATCTATGCCCTCGCGTCCCGTAATGCGAATAAGCGCTTCACCGATGGCGCTTTTTCCAGAGCCCGGCATTCCGATCAGCGCAATATTCGTTTTTTCTCTGTTTACTTCGTTCAGCACGCGTTCAATTTCGCATTCATCAATCAAAGAGTCCAGAAAATGCTCCTCCGCCGCCTTGGCCTGCGCGACCAACATGGGAAGGCCGTTGGTGCATTTGATATTGAGGGAACGGGCTTGACGGATGAATTCGGTGACAGACGGGTTATACACCATATCGATTGCGCCTTCCGCCTTCGGAAAGTGCGAAAGGTCGGCAATGGCGCCGTCGGGATTCGGGTACATGCCTACCGGCGTGGCATTGATCAGAATTTCGGCGTCCGCATGAAGGGAAAGGTTTCCGTAATGATTTTCACCGGTTCTGGATATGACGACAACGGTTTTTGCGCCCATGCGCTTTGCCGCTTCTACCGCCGCGCGGGATGCGCCGCCGCTTCCGAATACCAGTACCTTTTTTCCCTGAAAGTCAATCTTTGCGCGCTTGGCCATCCAGATCAGGCCGTACATGTCCGTATTATGGCCAATTCTTTTGTTGTCGCCGGTAAACACGATTGTGTTTACTCCGCCGATGTCGCGCGCTTCCGGAGAAAGCTCCGTAAGAAATGGAATCACATCGCGCTTATAGGGAATGGTAACATTGATTCCCTTCAGGCTTTTTTGCTGTAGAAAGGCTTCGATTTCTTCGGGCTCAAGCTCTGCGAGCCTGTAGTTGTCCAAACCGAACTTTTTGTGAATGATAGCGGAATCACTGTGGCCGAGCTTGCGGCCGATCAGAACGAATTCTGTTCTTTCCATATGCGCACCACCCATTATACCGACGGATATGCGCCGAGGAAGGTGAAGGATTCGCAATGCTTTTCCAGATCCGACAGCATGCCCATTGCGCCGGGCGCATAGATGTTGGCGTCAAGGTCCAGGTAGAACTGGCTCTCGAAATCGCGGCCTGCAACCGGATAGCTTTCCAGTTTGGACATGTTGATGCCGCGCGCCGACAGCATGGACAGGATTTCTTCCAGCGCGCCCGCGCGGTTTTCGCATGATACAATCAGGGAGATCTTGTCTGCGCCTGCATAGATGGCGGGTTTGTTGGTAACCAGAATAAAGCGCGTATAGTTATTGGCGCTGTCCTGTACATCGTCTTTTAGCACCTGAAGCCCATACAGCTTTGCGCATGCGCGAGAGGACAGGGATGCAACCGACGGATCGCTTCGAAGCGCCACGTCGCGCGCTGCGACGGCGGTGTTCAGACAGGCGGTTGTGTGTACGCCATCGCCGAGGGAACGGATAAAATCGGAGCATTGCCCGAGCGCCTGTTCATGGGAAACAATCTGGCGTATGTCTGAAAGAGCTGCGCCGGGTACGCCCAGAAGCGAATGGCGGATGTTCAGACGAGTGGAGCGGACGATGGAGAATTTGCGCTCGCGCATCAACTCATATACGGCGCGGACAGAGCCGTTGATGTTGTTTTCAATCGGCAAAACGCCATAATCGCACAGGCCTGATTCCACCGCGTCGAAAATGGCAGAAAACGTTTTTACGTATACAATGTTTCCGCGCTTTACCAGCTTTTCAGACGCTTCCTGCGAATTGGCGCCTTCAATGCCCTGCACGGCGATCATTCCGGTTTCGGGAAACACCTCATCCACCGGCTTCAGGGAGGCTTTTACGCGGGCGCATACCGGTGCGCCGTCCGCCATCATGTTTCCCTGCCGGGCTTTGGAAAGAGCCATCAGTACGGAAAACAGTCGATAGGCATAGGCTTCGTTATCTCCGGCTTTTTGCATGACGTTTTTCAGAATTTCCCTTTCGCGTTCGCGGTTGAGAATCGGAAGGTTGTTTTTCTGCTTGTACTCTGCCACCTGTACGCTCAGTTCCATGCGCTTGAGGAACAGATTCAGTATATCGTTATCCACTTTGTCAATAGCGTTTCGAAGCTCCCTGATATCCACTTATATTCCCTCCAATACAAGATCGAGCATGCAAACGGCGGCAACCGCTTCAACCACGGGTACGGCGCGAATGACCACGCATGGATCATGTCGTCCGCTGATCTGAAGCGTTTCGTTTGAATGCGAGTCAAGGTTAACGGTGTTCTGAATTTTGGATATGGATGGCGTCGGTTTGAAGGCGCACCGGAAGGTGATGGGCATGCCGGTTGAAATGCCGCCGAGTATGCCGCCGGCGTTGTTGGTAAGCGTCTTTACGCCGCCGTCTGCGCCGATAAAGAATTCATCGTTGTTTTCGCTGCCGAGTCTGCGCGCGCTTTCAAAGCCAAGGCCGAATTCCACGCCCTTTACGGCGGGAATGGCAAACAGCGCCTGTGCAAGCCGGTTTTCAATGCCGTCAAACATGGGACTTCCAAGCCCTGTGGGTACGCCCGTCACCGCGCATTCGACGATTCCGCCGACGGAATCCAGCGCCTGCGCCGCCTGCTCTATTGCATTTTTCATAGACTGAGCGGCTTCGTCGGAAAGAACGGGCAGGGGCTTTTGAGCGATTTCTTGAAACAGAGCATTCTGGGGCTGAATCGGAAACGGCGTGTCCGGGATGCCTGCGATTTCCGAAATATGCGCGCCGATATAGATGCCCCGTCTTTCCAGAATCTGCTTGGCAATACCGCCGGCAATACAGATAGGAGCGGTGAGCCTTCCGGAAAAGTGTCCGCCGCCGCGCATATCGGCAAAGCCGTTCCATTTCATATGCGCCGTAAAATCCGCATGACCGGGGCGCGGCGTATGCTTGAGCGCTTCATAATCGCCCGACCGATGATCGCCGTTTCGGATGACGGCGGCCAGCGGAAACGCGCAGGTCACGCCGTCCTTTACGCCGGAGAGAAACTCGGGCGCATCAGCTTCGTTTCTGGCGGTCGTCAAACCGCCCTTTCCGCCGCGCCTTCTGTTCATGAACGCCGAAAGCGCGTTCATATCAATTTTTTCTCCGGCCGGAAGACCGTTGATTACAACGCCGATTGCGTCTCCGTGAGATTCACCGAATACGCTGATTCTCAATCTGTTTCCGAACTCAGACGACATGCTGTATTCCCCCGATCGACATAAAATCCAGATAGAATCCCGGATATGATTTGTTTACGGCTTCTGCGCCGGTAATGGTACAGCCGTTTGGCGAATATGCGCCGGCAATGGCTGCTGCCATGCAGATTCTGTGATCGTTTGCGCCGTCGACCGTTCCGCCCAGCGGCTTTTGACCGTGAACGATCAGAACATCGCCGACGTCTTCGCTTTTTCCGCCAAGAGCGTTGATCAGGTTTCGCATTGTATTTATGCGGTCGCTTTCCTTGATTCTCAGCCGGCTTCCGTTTACAAACTCCGTTGTTCCCTCTGCAAACATTGCGGTGACGGCAAGCGGGGCGATCAGATCGGGCACTTCGCCGATATCGATTTTCTGTGCGCGGAGCCGGCCGCCTTTTATCAGGTAATTTCCGTCCTTCTCCGTTATATTCGCGCCGAAGCCCCGGAGCAGATCGATGATCCGCTTATCGCCCTGCGGAGCATTCGCCTGCAATCCGGAAACCGATACGCCCGTTTCGCCGATTGCGCCGGCTGCCAGGAAAAACGCGGCGTTGGACCAGTCGCCGTCTACATAGACGGTTCCGGGCGACGTTATTTTTTGACGCCCCCTGATTTGATAGCCGGATTCGGTTTTTTCCGCCTCCAGACCGAATAACGCCATTGCGCGAAGCGTGATGTCTACATAGGCCTTCGATTGCAAATCGCCCGTTACCCGGATTTCACTGTCTCCGTCAAGCAGCGGAAGCGCGAGTAGAAGGCCCGTTACGTATTGCGAGGAAATGTTGCCGGGAATTGTGAATACGCCGCTTTGCAGTTTCCCGCATGTTTCAAGCGGGAGAGAATCGGATGAGAAGGCTACGCCGTGGGATTTCAATGCTTCGGTAAGATGCGTAAGCGGACGTTTGGGAAGGCGTCCGCGCCCGACAAACTGCGCATGCTCCATAACGGCGGATGCGACGGGAAGCATAAAGCGCAGGGTTGAGCCGCTTTCCCCGGCGTTGAATGCGGTCCCTTCTATGGAGACACCCGGGCAGATTTCTATGCCGGATTCGTCTGTACGAACGGCGGCGCCCAGATTCTTTATGCAGTCAAGCGTAGCTTCGATATCGTCGGATGTTCCGCGCATAACCAGACGCGTAGGCGCTGAAGCGAGCGCGGATAAAATCAGAAGCCTGTGCGCTTCGGATTTTGATGCGATGGCCTGTACATTTCCTGACAGGCGCGAGGGGGAAATGCGAACAAGCATATTATAGTTCCTCCGTCCCGAGCGCGATATATTCTGCAAATTTCCGGGCTTCAATCTTTCTGATTTCGCAATGCCCGATTTTGTGGGGAACAATAATGGAAAGCTGTGCGCCTGCGCGCTTTTTATCGGTCATGGCCGCATCTGCCATAGCGCCCGCGCTGTAGGGAGAAACGGTGGGAAGGTGATGTTTTTCAAGTACGCTTAGGATGCGCGCGCCTTCGCGCACATTCATATCGTTCATATGGCATGCGGCGCGCACGGCGATTGCCAGGCCGATGGACACGGCGTATCCATGCGGGATTTCGTATTGGCTCAGCTGCTCCACTGCATGACCATAGGTATGACCGAGGTTCAGCAGCTTGCGGACGCCGCCTTCGCGTTCGTCCTGATTGACGATTTCAGCTTTTGAAAGCACCGAATAGCGGATAACCTCGCCCTCGTTTCCTTTGGCGCAGCCATTTTCAAATAGAGAAAACAGGTCGGGGTTTGAGATAACGCCCATCTTTATGGCTTCGGCTGCGCCGCAGGCGTAATCGGAGGGCGAGAGTGTATTCAAACAATCGGGATCGCAGATCACGAGACTCGGCTGATGGAAAAGCCCGGCCAGATTCTTGCCTTGCGAAAGGTTCACCGCCGTTTTTCCTCCGACGGAGGAATCAACCGCCGCGAGATAGGTGGTTGGAATCTGCACAAAGGGAATTCCCCGCATGTAGCATCCGGCGGCAAAGCCCGCCATATCGCCCGTGACGCCGCCTCCGAGAGCGATGACATAATCGCTTCGGGTCAAGGGGATCTTAGCCATAAATTCGAGGATTTCGCATAGCGTAGACAGGTTTTTAGATTTTTCGCCTGCCTCATAGGCATAGGCTTCTGATTTGATTTGCGCGTTGTCCAGCGAAGTCATGAGCCGGTTCAGATACAGATTCTTTACGGTTGTATCCGTAATGATTGCGGCTGTTTTTTTCTCAAAAAGGCCGGAAATCAGAGACCCTGCCTGATCCAGAAGGCCTCTTTGAATCAGTATATCATATCCTGCGCCTGCTTGTACGCGAACTTTATGCATGGTCATATTAATTTCCTCCCGCGAGCGCCTTCTTTTCGCGTCCATCCTTCAACAGCGCGCGCAGTTTATCGTTATCGCGCGCATGGAGCGCGTTTTTGTACTCGATCAGGTTTTCAATCAGAAGGTCCAGCTGCGTTTCCAAATAATCTTCGTTCAGCAGGAAAAGCTCCGTCCACATATCCTCGTCCAGATGCGCAACGCGCGTCATATCGCGAAAGCTCCCGGCGGAAAAACCGCGCTGTCTAAGCGCTTCGGGCGATTTTACGTATGCGCTTGATGTAATGTGCGCAAGCTGAGAGGTGTAGGCGATGGTGCGGTCGTGCTCGTCCGGCGTCGTAAACACAATCCGTGAAAAGCCGATATCGGTAAAGAGCATATTCAGCGTTTCCAGCGTTTGGGGGTCGATGTCCCTGCCGGGCGTCAGAATCATTGGCGCGCCGACAAATAGGCTGTCAGACGAATTCACGAATTTTCCGCGCTCTTTTCCCGCCATCGGGTGACCGCCGATAAACGTAATGCCGTTCGCATGCGCCAGAGGGAGCATTTCGTCCATTACTGTTCTTTTTACGCCGCAAAGATCGACAACAATCGCACCCTTCTTTAATTCCTTAAAATGGAGCCCGGCCCATTGAATCGCATCAAGCGGACGGATGGCGATCAGAATCAGATCGATATTCTGAAGGGTTGAATTGTTCAGCTCGCCGTCAACTGCGCCGGACAGGCGGGCGAGAAGCATGGTTTCTTCGCTCAGATCGACGCCGTACACAGTGTGCGCAGTGCGGGATTTGAACGCCTTTGCCATAGAGCCTCCGATCAGGCCCAAACCAACAACGCCGATATTCATATTAACACGACGCCTCCTCCGAGTGTAAAAATGCCTTGAGTGCCAATGTTTTTTGTGCGATGATTTTGAATACGTCGGGCGTTACAGATTGCTTGCCGTCGCACAGTGCGTGAGAAGGATCGTTATGCACTTCGATCATCAATCCGTCCGCGCCGCCCGCAACCGCCGCCATGGCCAGCGGCGCAACCAAATCGGCTTTGCCGGTTGCATGACTGGGGTCGACGACCACGGGGAAGTGAGAGAGCTTTTTCAGAACCGGAATCGCGGCAAGGTCGAGCGTATTCCGGGTGTAGGTTTCAAACGTTCGTATGCCGCGCTCGCACAGAATCACATTTTCACAGCCTTCGCTCATCAGGTATTCTGCACTCATCAGCCATTCTTCATAGGTGGCGGACATGCCGCGTTTCAGCAGAACTGGTTTTTTCTGTGCGCCAAGCTCTTTCAGCAGGTTGAAATTCTGCATATTGCGCGCGCCGACCTGAATGATGTCCACATCGTCAAACAACGGAAGCTGTGAGATTTCCATGATTTCCGTTACGATGGGAAGATCCGCTTCCTGACCGGCCAGCTTTAAAAGGCGAAGGCCTTCCTTGCCGAGGCCCTGAAATGCGTAGGGCGAGGTACGGGGCTTGAATGCGCCTCCGCGCAGTATGGTTGCGCCTGCAGCTTTTACGGAAAGCGCAACGCTTATCATCTGGCTTTCAGTTTCAACCGAGCAGGGGCCTGCAATCAGCGTTAGGTTTTTTCCGCCGATATAAGTTTTGCCGTTTATTTCTATGATGGTATCTTCCGGGTGAAACTTTCGATTTGCGTTTTTATAGGGCTCCTGAACGCGTTTTACGTCCTCTACGATATCCAGCGCCGAAATCAAATCCATATCGAGCTTACTGGTATCGCCGACCAGACCCAGAATCTGATGTGAGTCGCCGGTGGATTCATGAATGTTTACGCCTTTTCCAATGAGCCAGTGCTTGAGGGATTCAAGCTGTGAGGGATTTGGATTACTTTTCAGAATAACGATCATGGTTCATATGCCTCCCAATAAAAAAGCCGCAGCCGTTTGGCTGCGGGCGCCTTGTTTTCGGAACGGAAAAGAAACTTCCGATATGCGTCACCTTTTTGCCAAACGACAATCAACCTTACCATAAAAGCTGGTAAAGTAAAAATAGCAGTAGGCAAAGCGGACATTTTTCTGCATTTGGGAAGAATCTCACTTTCACTTTGAAGATGGAAAGAATTATACCACCATTGGGAAGGAGTGTAAAGTTAACAGTTTGTATATTTGGAGGATTTGAAAATCGAAAACTGCAAAAACTATTTTGTGATATCGTTGCAAGGTCGGCTTGGCTCTGATATAATTATTATGCGGAAATGCGCATGAAGGAGGGAAATGCGTTGTTTGCACATCTGCACATGCATAGTGAATACAGCCTGTTGGACGGGGCGAACCGGATCAAGGACCTGATCGATCGCGTGAGCGAGCTTGGCATGACCAGCTGCGCGATTACGGATCACGGCGTTATGTACGGCGTTGTGGATTTTTACCAGCAGGCGCTGAAAAAGGGCATCCATCCGGTGATTGGATGCGAGGTCTATGTATGCCCGGATATGAACGACAAAACTTCCGTTACGCGCGAATACAGCCATCTGGTGCTTTTATGCGAAAATCAGACGGGTTATAATAACCTGATCAAACTGGTAAGCGAGGGCTTCACACGCGGTTTCTATTATCGCCCGAGGATTGATTATGCGCTTTTGCGAAGGCATTCCGAGGGACTGATCGCGCTTTCCGCCTGCCTGTCGGGCGATATTCCCAAGGCCCTTCTGGACGGCAGAAAGCGGGAAGCGATTGAGCTTGCGCGCATGTATCTGGATATTTTCGGGAAGGATCATTTTTATATAGAGCTGCAGGATCACGGCCTTGCCGAGCAAAAGCAGGTGCTGCCGGGATTGATCCGGATTGCCGACGATCTCGGCATCGATATGGTAGTTACAAACGACTGCCATTATCTGACGCGCGAGGACAGCGAGGCGCAGGAAATACTGATGTGTATCCAGACGGGCAAAACCCTGAAGGATGAAAACCGTATGCGCATGAATACGGATCAGATGTACATTAAAAGCGAACAGGAAATGCGCCGCCTGTTTCCGGATTTTGACGACGCGATTGCGCGCACGGAGGAGATTGCCCGAAGGTGTCGGGTGGATTTTGATTTTAAAACCAAGCATCTGCCGAACTATCCGCTCCCCGAGGGAGAAGAGCCCTTTCCGATGCTGAAGAGATTGTGTACGGAGGGCCTTATCCGGAAATATGGTGAAGCCCGCAAGGACGCCGTTGAGCGGCTGGACTATGAACTTACGGTCATTAAAAATATGGGCTATGTGGATTATTTCCTGATTGTATGGGATTTTATCCATTATGCCCGCGAAAATGGAATCTTCGTCGGCCCCGGTCGCGGAAGCGGCGCGGGTTCGATCGTCGCATATACGCTGGATATTACGGCGGTGGATCCGCTGAAGTATCAGCTGCTGTTTGAGCGCTTTTTAAACCCGGAGCGCGTGTCGATGCCCGACCTCGATATCGATTTTGATTATGAACGAAGGGGCGAGGTCATTGATTATGTGGTCAGAAAATACGGCGCGGATCACGTGGCGCAGATTATTACCTTTGGTACAATGGCGGCGCGCCTTGCCATTCGCGATGTAGGCCGAGTGATGGACGTCGGCTATCAGCAGACGGATACCATCGCCAAGATGGTGCCGTTTGAACTGAATATGACGCTTGACAAAGCGCTTCAGATGAACCCCGACTTAAAAGCGGCCTATGACGGAGACGACGAGGTGCACAGGCTGATTGATACGGCCAGAAAGCTGGAGGGTATGCCCAGGCATGCATCCACCCATGCCGCTGGCGTTTTGATCACCGCAAAGCCCGTTTCCGATTATATCCCGCTTCAGACCAACGACAATGTAATTACCACACAGTTTCCGATGAACACCCTGGAATCGCTGGGACTGCTGAAAATGGATTTTCTTGGCTTAAGAACGCTGAACGTAGTCGGCGACAGCCTTGCTTTGATCCGGGAGGGCGGCGGACCGGACCTTAGAAGCGAACAGATTCCCATGGACGATCACGAGGTTTACCAGATGATTTCCTCGGGCGATACCGACGGCGTGTTCCAGCTGGAATCCGGCGGCATGAGGGCGTTTCTGATGAATATGAAGCCGCAGAATTTTGAGGATATCGTCGCCGCCATATCTCTGTACCGGCCGGGTCCGATGGATTCCATTCCAAGATTTATTCAGGGAAAGCAGGATCCCTCCAGCGTTAAATACCTGACGCCCAAGCTCGAACCGATTTTGAACGTTACCTATGGTTGTATGGTGTATCAGGAGCAGGTCATGCAGATTGTGCGCGATCTGGCCGGTTATTCCATGGGAAGAAGCGATCTGGTCCGGCGCGCCATGTCCAAGAAAAAGCATGACGTGATGGAGAAGGAAAAGGAATACTTCATACACGGAAAGCTGAATGACGACGGATCGATCGACGTTCCGGGCGCGGTACGCCTGGGAACGGACGAGGCGTCGGCGGAAAAGTTGTTTGACGAAATGACGGCGTTTGCTTCTTATGCGTTTAACAAGTCGCATGCGGCGGCGTACGGCGTTGTTGCCGTTCAGACTGGATGGCTGAAAAGACACTATCCCGTGGAATTCATGGCGGCGCTTATGAACAGCGTTGCCGGCTCGTCCGATAAGGTGGCGTATTATATCGAATACTGCCGGAAAAAGGGCATAAAAATCTTGCCGCCCAATGTAAACCAGTCTATGGAAAAGTTCTCCGTAGACGTGATGGACGGGAATAAGGCGATTCGCTTTGGCTTGAATGCGGTTAAAAATGTGGGTCACGGCGCAATATGCTCCGTAATTGAGGAGCGCGAACTAAGCGGCGCATACGCCGATTTGTTTGACTTTATCAACCGCAACGCCTCCGGACATGTGAATAAGAAGGCGGTGGAATCGCTGATTAAGGCGGGCGCGTTTGACGAATTGCCCGGGAACCGAGCCCAGAAGATTTGCGTCTATGAAAAAGCAATGGACGCTGCGGTGAAACGGTCGCATTCCGTATTGGAGGGCCAGTTGTCGCTGTTTGGCGAAGGCAGCGCGCTGATGGATGCGCCGCCTCCTCCGCTTCCGAAGATTGACGATTTTCAGCGCCGTCAAAAGCTGATGATGGAAAAAGAAGTGACGGGAGTTTATGTGTCCGGGCATCCGCTGGAGGAGTACCAGAAGCAGCTGGAGGAGCTGGATATAAATGCCCGTTACCTCGCCCAATATGCCGAAGAACGGGAGGACGGCGCGATCTCGCTCGACCAGATGAAGGTCAGAATGGGCGGTATTATTTCCGAAAAGCGCACCAAAGCCACCAAATCCGGCGGTATGATGGCGATACTGACGCTGGAAGATCTGTATGGATCTACGGAGGTTCTGGCTTTTCCGCACGTATACGAGAGGCTGAAGGACACGCTGGAAACGGACAGCGTGGTTGTGCTCACGGGACGGCTAAGCGCACGTGAGGACGAAACGCCAAAATTGCTGCTGGATCAGGTTGCACGGCTGGCTACCGACGCCGAAGCGGAGGCTTCGCGCGGTAAAACGCGTAAAACGCCCAGCGAGGCTCCTGCCAAGGCACAGAAACTGTATTTGCGCCTTTCTCGCGCACAGCTGGACGCCGTATCGTTTATCCTTGAAACGACGCCCGGTCCCATCCGCGTTATATACTATTTTCCTGAGGAAAAAAAGAGCTATTTCGCACCCGAATCCTGCTGGGTAAGCAGCGATTTTGATCGGGATGGACTTGAAGCGCTGCTCGGCAAGGACAGCGTGGTTGTGAAATAGATGCATGGGAGGCATAATGATGATCAATACGAAGCCTGCAAAGCTGTATGTGATTGTTCCGTGCTACAATGAAGAGGAAATGTTGCCGGAAACGTCCGGACAGCTGAAAAAGCTGCTTAAGGACATGATGGCGGAGGGCGAAATCCGCGAGGACAGCAAGATTTTGTTCGTAGATGATGGAAGCCGCGACAATACATGGAAGCTCATAGAGGCTCTTTCGGAGGAAGACGCGCTTTTTGAGGGCCTGAAGCTTGCGCACAACGCCGGACACCAGAATGCATTATGGGCAGGCATGTCGGTTGTCAGCCAAAAATGCGACTGCCTGATTACCATCGACGCGGACCTTCAGGACGATATATGCGCCATGCGCGGCTTTATGAAGGAATACTACCAGGGCGCTGACGTTGTGTATGGTGTTCGCTCCAAACGGGAAACGGATACGCATTTCAAGCGCATGACGGCTGAGCTGTTTTATAAGGGCATGGTGATGCTGGGCGTGGAAACGGTATACAATCATGCGGATTACCGCCTGCTTTCCAGGCGAGCCGTTTGCGAGCTGCTGGGCTTTAGCGAAGTAAACCTGTTTTTGCGCGGCATGGTTCCCAAGCTTGGCTTTCAGACGGCGAAGGTATACTATGAAAGAAAAGAGCGCATGGCGGGCGAAAGCAAGTATCCGCTAAAGAAAATGCTGGCATTTGCCGCCGAGGGCGTAACGTCGTTTTCCGTAAAGCCGATAAGGATGATTGCGGTTCTTGGCATGCTGTTTGCACTGGCAGCCGTCGGTATCGGCATATATTCGCTGTTGTCGCTGATCTTTGGACGCACGGTTCCCGGCTGGACGAGCACGATTATGTCCATCTGGCTGATTGGCGGCGTTCAACTGATTGCGCTGGGTTTGATCGGAGAATACATTGGAAAAATTTATATGGAGGTCAAGCGCCGCCCGAGATTTATCGTAGAGGAATATAGAAACCGCGATTAAAAATTATTTTTCTGCGCACAATAGCTTTCGTAAGGGAGGTTGAAAGCTATGAAAATGCGCAATCGCAAGGATATTCTGAAGGTATTTCTGATTTGTCTCTCTGTAGCCTTTGTTATGACCGCCTGCATGAATTCGGCAGGCGACGGAAAAGACGCCGCGGACCAGCAGCGCCCGCTGCCGACCGTTATGGCGACGCCCAGCGCGACAGAACGGGTAAACGTACAGCCGTCCGGCAGTTATGACTGGACCAGCAATGCGCCCGCTATCGAACAGAAGCTGTCGCGCCTTTCCGAAATCAGCGAGGCGCGCGTGGTGGTACATGAGAATACTGCGCTCGTCGCCGTTCGCTTTACGCCCGCTTATCAGGGAGAAATGACTGCTCGAATCCGCGAAATGGTCGCCGGAGAAATCATGGCGGCGGATCCTGCCATTAAGACGGTTGCCGTAACCGCGGAGGATGAGGATGTAACGCGCGTGTACGAGCTTTCTGATCGTATGCGCGCAGGCGAAGCGGTGGACAAACTGAAAAGCGATATTGACAGCATCATCCGAAACGTTACTACGCTGACCTGATAAAAACTCTGCCGGAATGTGCGGTTTGCGCATTCCGGCAGAGTTTTATGTATGGAATTGTCGGAGATTATCTTTCGACTACCCGGATGTCATCGCCATTCCAGTCAATATCGATAATCCGTCCGCCCGGGGCGCACAGGCCCTTCACGGAGCCCTGTTTCCACGAGGAGGGAAGCGCGGGCAGTATTTCGATTTCGCCGTTTTCATTTATTCCCAGCAGCATTTCGGCAATACCGGCGCATGCGCCGAAGTTGCCGTCAATCTGGAACGGGGGATGCGCGTCAAACAGGTTCAGATAGGTGCCGCCGGAATGATAGCTGTCAAGGCCTGAAGAGGGCACGGGGGTCGGGTTTCTGCCGTCCACGGTCCGAAGCTGGCGGTCAATCAGGCGAAGCGCGTGGTCTCCATCCTTAAGCCGCGCCCAATGGCATATACGCCAGCCCATTGCCCATCCGGTAGACTCGTCGCCGCGGCGGATGAGGGTTCGCTTGCAGGCTTCGGAGAGCGCCGGCGTTTTGTCGGGCGAAATGATGTGGCTGGGGTGCAGACCGTAAAGCTGGGAAACGTGCCTGTGGTGGATGTCGAATTCCTCGAAATTCTCGTTCCATTCCATGAGTTCTCCGTCTTTTCCGATTTCAAAGCCCTGAAGGTTTTCTTTTGCTTCCAGAACATCCTTAATGAGTTCGTCCTCGATGGACAACGCCTCGGCGGCTTTTACGAATATGTCAAAAACGTCCATAACGATGGCCTGACTCATGGCGACGCTCTCTGCGAGCGCAAGGGCTTTTCCGTTATGCATATACCGGTTTTCGGGCGATGTCGTGGGCGCGATTACCAGGCGGCCTGCTGCGTTTTTAGAAAGCTGAGACAGATAGAACTCCGCGCCCTTCCGGATGATCGGGAACGCTTCTTCCTGCAGATAGTCCTCATCAAGCGTGTACTGGTAGTATTCCCACAGATGCCTGATAAACCAGCCGGAGGACATCTGCCAAAGCGCGTATACGGCGCAGCCTTCATGCTTCGCGCCGACCGGCGTTGAAAGCCGCCACAGATCCGTGTTGTGATGGCTGACAAAGCCTGGCGCATCGTAGTATTCGTGCGCGGTTCTTTCACCACTTTCGCAAAGCTCGCGTATCAGCGTGATAAGCGGCTCGTAGCACTCCGGAAGGTTGACCATGAGCGTCGGCCAGTAGTTCATTTCCGTATTGATGTTGATGGTATAGTTGCAGTTCCACGCAGGCATGACAGACGCGTTCCAGATGCCCTGCAGGTTTGTCGCCTGCGTGCCCGGGCGGGAGGATGCGATGGTAAGATACCTTCCGAAATTGAAATACAGCGCGTACAGGGACATATCCTGTTCACCGTTTTCGTGACGGTACAGTCTTTCGTCCGTCGGAAGGTATTTTTCGTCTCCGCCGCCAAGCGTGAAGGAAACGCGATTGTACATAGCGGCGTGATCCTCTGTGTGCCTGGCTTTCAGCGCGTCGTATCCTGTATCCGATGCGCGAAGCAGCTCTTCGATGCAGGGGGCGACAAATTCTTTGCCGTCAAGTACTGGGTGCCTGTTCCAGCCGTTAAAGCTTGTACGGCAGTTAAACAGAATGATTACGCTGTCGGCGTCCGTCACCCGAACGCCGCTGCCTTCGGAAAAGGAATTGCCGTTTGTGATGATTCGGGCTTGCGCGTAGAAGCCTACGCCCATTTCCTCGGGCGTTTCGCCATATATCAGCCGATCGGTAGGATCCTGCGGATGGTGGTATTCCCACTTGATCGTTGGGCAGTGTCCTTCAAGCGATATGGAATCCTTAAGAATCGAAACAAATGCGTTCATGGAGGGGGCAAGGGCGATCTGGCAGGCAATTTTGTTTTTGCCGGAAGCTCTTATTTTTACCGCCATTACCTGATCGGGATTGCTTATAAAGATTTCCCGTATGTATTCTGTATCGTCTGAGGTATATTTCACGGTGTGAATACCGGTTGCAAGATCGAGTGCACGGATATAATCCGATATATCCTGCGAGTGGTTCATGCTGATGGTCAGATCGCCAAGCGGCATATACGCCTGAGAGGGGAGGTTCGTAAACGCTTCCTCCAGAAGAAGCTCCGCTTCCTCATATTTATGTCGGCTGATCAGCGCCCGCGCTTCCTTGAATGCTTTTGAAGCCTCGGGATTTTCATAATGGTTTGGCCCTCCGCTCCAAAGGGTATCCTCGTTCAGGCAGATGCGCTCGTTAAGCGCGCCGCCGAACACCATTGCACCGAGCCGACCGTTGCCAAGCGGCATGGCTTCGTTCCAGTTGTGCGCGTGATCCTTATACCACAAAATATTGTTTCCGCTGTTGTTCATAGTATCCGCCTTCCTTGAACGCGCATTGCGTAATCGTATAAATGGATCGGGCTTTACTCAATGAATACCGCGCTGTACCAGTTCTGCTCTTCCGTATCGGCATCCGTCAGCGTTTGAATGGGAAGCCCAAGCTGCCGTACGGTTTTGAATACGTCAATTCCAACGCTGTGAAATGCGGGCCGCGCCATATGCATGAAACGGCAGTCCTCGCACGTTGCGGCGGCGCAGGTTTTGCAAAGCGCGCAGTCGCTCATGGAGAAAGCGAAATAATAGCCGTCGCGGTAGGCTTCTCCTTCGATCCGGAAGGAAATCTTCTGCGAAAGAGCCTTGTCGTGGGTGTGAATGATGACGCCGCCTTTATAGCGCGACAGCATATCTTTATACTGTTCCATGGTTGGATTTCCGGGGCGGGAGGGGCAGGTATGATTTTTTCCCCAGTCGGTGCAGCCATACATGCATTTTAACAGGGTTCTCGGGTCAAATACAATGTCTTTGATATCAAAAACCACGGCGTCGGTGGCTCCGAGTTCAAGAGCGCGATCGGCATATTTCTGCATAGCGATTCTCCTTTATTTACTTTTTATCATTATACTTGATTTTTGGTAATAGCGCAATTGACATATACGGAAAGCGATCATATAATCGAAAAATGAACAGGAGGCGTTTTTATGCAGGAATATGATGTCGCGGCATATGTCTGGCCTGCGTACACGGGCGATGAACCCAGAACGCGCATTTTCTGGCCGGAGGGAATCGGCGAATGGCAGTCGGTAAAAAGCGCCGAAAAGAAATATGAGGGGCATCAGTGGCCCAGAAAACCCCTGTGGGGGTATGTAAACGAGGCCGATCCGTACGTAATGGAAATGGAAATCGAAGCGGCGGTCGATCATGGAGTGAATGTATTCATTTATGATTGGTACTGGTATGACAGGCGCCCGTTTCTGGAGAACTGTCTGAACGACGGCTTTCTGAAGGCAAAGAACAACGGAAAAATGAAGTTTTATCTCATGTGGGCCAATCACGATGCGGGCGTATTGTGGGATAAACGCAACAGCGCGGATCTATCCACGGTTGTTTGGCAGGGTGGCGTGGATCGGACGGAATTTGAGAAGGCCATGACGCGCGTGATCGAAAAATACTTCTTTCTTCCGAATTACTATACCATTGACGGTAAGCCGGCGTTCATGATTTATGACGTACCCGGTTTTGTGAAGGGGTTAGGAAGCGTCAATAACGCAAAGGATGCGATTAACTGGTTCAAATCCGAGTGCGTGCGGCGCGGCCTGAAGGGGCTGCACCTGCAGTTTACCATGTGGCAGGAATCCACCACCAATATCAGCGGCGTGGACGGCGAAAGAGACGTACCGCCTGAGGCGTTTCAGTCGCTGGGCTTTGACAGCTGCTCGCATTACCAGTACTGCCACTTTGCCGATGTAGACCGCGATTACAGCGAAGTGTTTTCAGATGCTAAAAAGGAATGGGAAAGGCTTGATCAAACTCTGCCATTCCCGTATTTTGCCCATGTTTCGATGGGCTGGGATAATAATCCGCGCTTTCTGGGCTTCCGTCCGGGCGTTATGAAGGACTGTACGCCCGAAAAGATCGAAAAGGCTTTGCGCTCTGCCAAGGAATTTGCCGACAGTCATCCCGACAGACCTAAGCTGATTACCATAAACAGCTGGAATGAATGGACGGAAACCAGCTACCTTCAGCCCGATGATCTGTATGGATACGGATATCTGGAAGCCGTGAAACGGGTTTTTAAAGAAGAATAGAAAAAGGAGCATGCCGCGAAAATGAAATGACCCCAAAAAGTTAGACAGAAGAATAAGAACTAAGCTACAAGGGATTGCAACCTGTGAAAAGCAGGAGGTAATCCCTTTAGTTTTGCCTTAATCCTACGGTGGTTACAGTAATCAAGATACTCAACCAGTTCGCGGCAAAAATGCTCCATGGATTCAAAATCCTGTAAGTAAAGCAGTTCGCTTTTAAGAAGACCAAAGAAGTTCTCCATAACAGCGTTGTCAAGGCAGTTTCCCTTCCGGCTCATGC
>JAZSRC010000036.1:0-38259 GCA_045538305.1 Clostridia bacterium
TAAGGGCACTGAAAAAGGAGCGTTTTTCAAGCGAAAGACGTTCCTTTTTCAAAGCCGCCAAAGAAACGGAGCCGTTCCATCTCAAGAACATGAGAATAGGCCTCCCAAAAAGAAAACACCTGCTTGTTAGGCAGGGATTACGGCGATTATTCTCTTCATATTGACCACAACTGCCGTCAAGTAGGCTTGCAATCGCATAGCGATCAAGCCCACTGAATCCGCTCGATAGAATCCATGAGCTGTTTTCATTTCACCGTTCTTTTCTTCTATCCGGTGACGGACTTCCATTTTCTTTTTGAATGCTTCGCTGTTTTCGAATTCCATTCTTGATTGATGGATCACATCCGGTTGAGTGATATTGTATGTGTGGGTCTTTGATTTACCGACTTTGCATTGCTCACGCAGAGGGCATTTTTTGCAGGCTTTGGTCGAGAAGCAGTATTTGGCATAGGTATTTCCATTGGCGGCTTTTTTCTTTTCAACCCGCATTGCCAGATGTCCTGCCGGACATTGCAGCATATGTGCATCTTTGCTGTAGCTGAACCCTTCTTCAAGTTCTGCACTGGCTGCGGCAACTACCGCCGAATTGGTCCTGGCGTACAGCGTTACGTCCTGTTCTTCGCACATAGCCAGATTTTCGTCGCTTACATAAGCCATATCACCAACGACTTCCTTAACCGTCACACCGTTCTTTTTGCTGTTTTCTATCAGCGTCGGAAGTTGTAATCCATCTGGTCTGGCACCATCTGTGACTTCGATCCCGGTGATAATCCGATCATCACTCATAGCAATATGTGTTTTATATCCAAAGAATTTCTTTGTGGGCGTTTTATGGCCAAAGCGAGCATCTTCGTCCTCTTTGGAACGAATCTTCCTGATACGGTCTGTATCCAGTAAACCCTTGATTCGCTGATACAGTTCTTTTATCTCCCGATTGTTGCTTTGCTCTACCCCTTCGCGGATATTTTCCAGCAACTGATACGTATATGATATTTCTTCCGATATGTCAGCTTCCAGTGAAGGCTTATCAGGAAACTTCTCGGACAGGTCATAGTCATGCTTGTAAATCTCTTTCCGGAGACTTTTTGTCAATTCCCTCAATACCTGAGGAACACTCTTTGCCTGCACGGCAGTTTCCACATGGGTTGCGTCCACAATGATCGTTCCGCTTTTGACTAATCCCTTCCTGATTGCCTGCTGAATCGTCTCTTTCAGCATCTCTTCCAGTATATCTTCTGTAATTCTTGTCTTCCTGAATTTTGTAAGCAAACTGGGGTCTACCATCTTTTCCTCCGGGGACAGCCCCAGAAAATATTTATATGCCATATCCGTCTGCGCGCTGGATATTACCCTTTCATCCGATAAATCGTATAGTTTCTTCAGAAACAGCAACTTGAACATCATTTCAGGTTCCTTGGCTGGCCGTCCGTAATGTTCACAATACTGCTTCTTCAGCATCGGATTTACAAAACTGAAGTCAATGTTCTCCTTCAGCTTTCTCAATATATGTCCAGACGGTATTATCATATCATAAAGTTTTTGATACGGTGATAACTCCATCGCTATCTGGCCATTTTCTTTCAGCATTCTTCCACTACCTTTCTTCCTCTCTATTTTACTTCTTTCTATACGAAAAAGCCAGTTCATATTTCAGAACTGACTTTTTCAGTGCCCTTGATTTATAAGGCTTTTTACTTTCCGAAGTAGCGCTTCAGCAGGCCTTCGAAAGCCTTGCCGTGGCGGGCTTCGTCGCGGGCCATTTCATGAACGGTGTCATGGATGGCGTCGAGGTTCAGCTGCTTGGCGAGCTTGGCGAGTTCGAATTTGCCGGCGGTGGCTCCGTTTTCGGCTTCTACGCGAACGGTGAGGTTCTGCTTGGTGGAGTCGGATACGACTTCGCCCAGAAGCTCGGCGAACTTGGCGGCGTGCTCAGCCTCTTCAAAGGCAGCCTTTTCCCAGTACAGGCCGATTTCAGGATAGCCTTCTCTGTGGGCTACGCGGGCCATTGCCAGGTACATGCCTACTTCGGTGCACTCGCCCATGAAGTTGGCGCGCAGGCCTTCTTTGACCTCTTCGGGAGCGTCCTTGGCTACGCCTACGATATGCTCGGCTGCCCAGGTTTTGCCTTCTTCTTCAACAACTTCTACGAACTTCTCGCCGGGCTGCTTGCACAGGGGGCACTTCTCCGGGCGCTCTTCAGATACTACGATTTCTCCGCAAACGGTGCACTTCCACTTTTTCATAATTACAATCTCCTTTTCATTATCTGTATTTTATATTCATAGGTGAAAACTGTGGGAATCGCGATTAATAATTTTCGGCTTTGAGCTCAAAGTAGCTCTGCGGATGGCTGCATACGGGGCACAGTTCGGGGGCTTCCTTGCCCACTACGATGTGGCCGCAGTTGCGGCACTTCCAGATTGCGTCCTCATCCTTGGAGAAGACTACCTTGCCTTTTACATTCTCAAGCAGTTTGAGGTATCTTTCCTCGTGTTCCTTCTCAATCTTGGCGACTTCTTCAAAGAGGAATGCGATATGGTCGAAGCCCTCTTCCTTGGCTTCCTTGGCGAAGGTGGCGTACATATCGGTCCATTCGTAGTTCTCACCGGCAGCTGCATCTTCCAGGTTCCATTCGGTTCCGGGAATCGATCCGTCATGCAGAAGCTTGAACCAGATTTTCGCGTGCTCCTTCTCGTTCTCAGCGGTCTCAAGGAACAGGGCCGCGATCTGCTCGTAGCCGTCTTTCTTGGCCTTAGATGCGTAGTAGGTGTACTTATTTCTTGCCTGGCTCTCGCCCGCAAATGCCGCCATCAGGTTCGCTTCCGTTCTGCTTCCCTTAAGTTCCATGATTCCTACCTCCTGTTTATGCTCCGATTTCTTTTTGATTTTTCATGATTTCCCGGCACGCGAGACACAGATCGTGAATACTGAGTTCGTACGTGAAGTCCTCGTTGTCAAGACCCAGCCTGATCTGGCTGGCGATGTTGGTAACGCTTACATCGCGCATCATGCCACACCTTTTGCACACGGCGTGTTCGTGCTGCTGAAGCGTCTTGTCAAACCGGTCGGTCTCTCCCACCGTTACTACCCGGCGAATGATTCCTTCCTGCGACAGCTGGTTGAGATTGCGGTACACGGTCGCAAGGCCGATGCTCGGAATTTCTTTCTTCGCTTCCTGGAAGATTTCATCCGCACTGCAATGTGCGCAGGAGGTTTGCACAAGGCGGAGTATCAATTGCTTCTGCTTCGTCATAGGCCCTCCCGTTAGATTTGAGATTGACTCTCAATTTCAATTGCATTATACACGAAGGATGATTGCTTGTCAATAGGTTTTGAAAAATTTTTTGAGAATAATTCTCATTTTTAGAAATTGACAGATCTATCTTCTCATGGTATATTCAAACCACATCCATTCCCTATGCGAAAGGAGCCGGTTCTATGCCTTCTCTTCAGGAAATCATCGCTAAATCCAGGAAAATCGTCTTCTTCGGAGGCGCGGGCGTGAGTACAGAATCCAAAATTCCCGATTTCAGAAGTACGGACGGGCTGTACAATCAGAAATACGCCTATCCGCCGGAGACGATCCTCAGCCGTTCGTTTTTTGAAACGCGCCCGGCAGAGTTTTTCGATTTTTACCGCGACAAGATGCTGTATCTGGACGCTCAGCCGAACGCTGCTCACAAAAAGCTGGTGGAAATTGAGAAAGCGGGAAAGCTGACGGGCATTGTGACCCAAAATATCGACGGTTTGCATCAGAAGGCCGGAAGCGTACGGGTGTTTGAGCTGCACGGAAGCGTGCACCGCAATTTCTGCATGGAGTGCGGAAAGTTTCATTCCGCGGAATTTATACTTCATTCGACAGGACTTCCGAAATGCGAATGCGGCGGCGTGGTAAAACCCGACGTAGTACTGTATCAGGAAGGCCTGGACGACGCCACCATGCGCGGTGCGCTGCGCGCCATTTCCGACGCCGACTGCATGATCGTCGCGGGAACGAGCCTGACCGTATACCCCGCTGCGGGATTCCTTGACTACTTTACCGGAAAAAATCTGGTGCTGATCAACCGCGACCCTACCCTAGCCGACCACATGGCGGATCTGATCATCCGGGACAGCGTGGGCAAGGTGCTGGGCGAAATCACCGTGTGACACCGCAAAAAAGCCTTCCGGAATTGCCGAAAAAGCTTCATTTTTCGGCAATCTTTTTTTCTCCTGGGAACCGTTCAGTGCTCACGGGCATCCTATATATGTAGATCGATCCTACAAACAACCAAAGGAGGCGTTTTCGTGACCCAAAAGGAATTGGAAGCGCTGATTATCCGCATGCAGGATACGCTGTACAGAGTGTCGGCCACCATTCTCCATCAGCCCTGCGACCGGGAAGACGCGATTCAGGAATGCATACTGAAGGCAATTGACAAGCGGGATACCCTGCGCGAGGACAAAGCCGCCCGAAGCTGGATTGTCCGGATTCTGATCAACGAATGCTACAGAATCCTGCGCGCATACAAGCGCACCTATGCGCTTGACGCGCTTCCGGAACCGGAACCCGCGCCGGATGCGGACAGGGACATGCACCGCATACTGTTTTCGCTGCCGGATCAGTTCCGCCTGCCGACGGTTCTTTACTATGTGGAAGGATACTCCGCAAAAGAGATTGCCGCCATGCTGCATCTTCCGTCCGGAACAATTAAATCGCGCCTTGCCAGAGCACGAAGCAAAATGAAACAGGAATACATGAGGGAGGCTGACGACAGATGAAGTATTCGAATCTGAAAAGCGCTTTCGGAGAAACGCCGGATTCCGTGAAAAACTGCGTCCGGCGCTCCCTAGCCCAAGCAGGCAGAAGGGAGAAAATCATGCGAAAAAGACTGCCGGTAATGGTCGCCGCCATCATTGTTCTGGCGTTGATCGGCTGCGCCGGTATCGCCGCAACAAACTTTGAAGGAATTATGCAGTTTTTCAAAACCCAGGGAAACGAAAAAGCAGCGCCGGTTGTCAATGAAGAAGTTCAGGAATTCATCGAACCGATCGACATTTCCCATGAGGGAAACGGCGTGAAGGTCGTTCTTCACGAAATGCTGTACGACGCAAACGCCGATACAATCGCGCTGGCATGGACAATCGAAGCAAGGGACGCGAAGGATGAACTGTATGTAAGCTGCGAACCTCGAACATCCGCCGGCTTTATCGCAAGCGCGCACATGAACTACGTTACGGATTTCATGCTGAAGGGAAGCGTTGTCGGCGTATTCAGCGGAAATCTTCCGGAAGACGCGACAGACGTGATACTGCCGTTTGATATCATCCGCCTGAAAGCAGGGACGCAGCGCGTGCGATCCGGTGATTTTGAAATGGAAGAGGCGTTTGACGCGCACGTTCGGTCGCTCGTCGAAGGCGGCGTTCTCCCCCAGGCAGGAGACGGCGCATTTGAACTCTATTTCATGCCGGGCGAAACGGATACCGAAAAGCTGCTGGCGACCGGCCTTTGCGAGCTTGTGGATTCGTTTACGCTTACGGTTCCGCTTGACGAAAGCCTTTCCGTATCGAAGGTACGCACATATGCGGGTGAAAGCACGATCGCATTTGACGGAGGACAGATCGTCATTCACAAACTTACCGCAACGCCCACAAGCGTGTCCATCGATCTGGATTACATTTCAGACGTCGGAAATACCGCCGACTTCTATATCGACGTCAACCCGCCCGCCTTTGAAAACTGGTGCGCCGGCGTTTCAGCCGTAGAGAAAGAACCCGAAACACTGCCGGACGGCCGGACGAAAACCGCCGTTACCATAACGGCAAGCGAGCTTCTGGTATTCCCGGACGCGCTGGAAATGCGGGTTCTGTACTATCAGGACGGCACCCATGTCGTATCCCACGCAAGCGAAGTGATTCATCTGCCGCTGACCGAATAGCACAAAGAGATAAAAACATACAAGCACCGCCCCGCGTTCTCTTGTTTGAAAACGCGGGGCGGCTTATTTGGGCCGGTTGCCGTCAGGTATTATTCGCTTTTCTCCGGAAACAGCTTCCGGATCGCTTCGAAAAAGTCCTTTACATACAATTGCGCAAGTTTAAAAATCGCATTCATGACCTTTTCATCGTGCAGATTGATCTTTTCTTCAATGGCGAATATCTGCATGCCCGCCTCTTTGGCGGCACGCATGGCATAGGGCGCGTCTTCAAACATCACGCATTCACAGGGTGCAACGTTCAACCGATCCGCCACGCGCAGGAAAAACTCCTTGTCGCCCTTGTGAACGCCCACTTCCACATTGTCAGTTACGAATTCCAGATACGGAAGAAGGCCGATTCTCTGAAGCGCTCGCTCGGCAACCTCTTTATAGGTAGCGGTAGCAACGCACATACGGTAGCCGTGATCCTTCAGCGCCTGAAGAAATTCCAGTGCGCCGGGTTTGGGGCATATATCGGTATCGTAATGCACCTTCATGCATTCCATATACTCGCTCATCCCCTCCTGATAGGTGATGGCTCCCGGATACAGCTCCATAAAACGCCTGACCAATGCGCCTGAGGACATAGTGTCGATATCGCCCTGAAGCTCCTCGGGCAGAGGGAGGCTGCGCCGTTCAAAGAACTTGCGATTTTCCCGCCGCCAATGGCTCATGGAGTCAACCAGCGTGCCGTCCATATCGAATATAAACGCCGAAACGCGGTTTATATCGTACATTTGTCATCAAAACCCCTTTATACCTTGATGGAATGCCATGCGCCACTGTTAAACCTGCGCATTACCAGTCCCATTCGAAGGCCCATATCCAGAAGGCTGGCAGCCCATGCGCCGATCAGCGCCCATACCGGTGCTTCATAGGAAAGCCAATAGTTCATGCTGTCGAGGCCGTTGGCAATGCTGCTTGCTGCATATACAGGCGTGAAATAATTGGAAATAACGCGAATGGCAAGGAATGCACAGACCGGCCTGATGACGGCGACACATAAAAGCATTACGCGCGCAACGTACTTGGTATCTCCCGCGCCGCGAAGTGCACCGGAAGTAATAACCGACTGCATCTGAAGCGGCTGGAACAAAGCAACAATCAGCATAACGTTTGCGGAAAGGCGCATAACCGTGGGATCATCCGTAAACAGCTTAACCAGCGGAAAGCGCAGAAGTACAATGCACGAAGCCAATACAAGCGCAACCACCATTGCCATGCGCTGGGAGATTTTTCCGTAGATATGCGAAAGATCCGGTCGACTCTTCCCAAGCATCTGCCCTACAAGCGACGTACCGGCTACGCCAATACCGTCTGCAAAGGTGAACGACAAGTTCAAAAACTGCATGCACACAACGTGCGAAGCATACGCCTGCGTTCCGAGATCCGCCACCAGACGCGCATATAGAAAAAAGCCAATGCGCAGCGCAATCTGCTCAAGCATGGAGTTCCCGCCAACTTTCAGAACCGCCTTACCGGATACGATATTCGGCTTCCAGTCGTCGTGGAAGCTCAGGTGCAGGAAGCAGTCGCCCTTGTGTCTTCTGAAAAGGGAAATGAACGCAAGGATGGATCCGACAACAATTCCGACCGCTGTAGCAATGGCAGCGCCGCGGACTTCGAGGCGCGGAATAATCCATGCATTGTTTATATTTACACCGTTGATCAGAAGATAATTCAGCACCACATTTACCACATTCGACACAACGTTGACATACATTGTGATTTTGGTGTTGCCAACACCCCTTTGCGCTGCGCACATCGCCATAGAAAGAGCGTTAAAGGGAATTACCATGGTGATGATTCGAAAGTACGTATTGGCTTCCTCAATCGTATCGGCCTTCGCGCCGGCCAGGCGCATCAGCGGTTTTGAAAATGCAAGACCCAGCGCTGTCATAACGAGGCTGAGTACCAGAATCAATTCCAAAGATGTTCTGAGCGTACGGTTAGCGTCTGCCTGATCGCCCTGGCCCTTGCGTCTGGCAACGACGGCAGTAACGCCGATATTCAACGCAAAGAACATGCACAGCATCAGCATGCGCGGCTGTCCCACAAGGCCTACCGCCGCAATGGCTTCAGTACCGATGGTTCCAACCATCATGGTATCGATAGATCCGATCAGCGAAATCAGTACCATTTCACAAACACTGGGCAGCGCAATGCGAATCAGATTGGAATATGCTTCACGGCTCGTGGGCAGCTCGCCGCGCGCGCCGGAGGCGGGTATAAAAGACTTTACCGAAAAGAGTTTTCTAATAAGTCCCACAATCCATCCGCTCCTTTATGTAAAATGACTCATTATGTTTCAGTATACTCCTGAAAAACGATGTGCGCAGATTAATTTCTGTCAAAAGCTGTTTGAATTTCTGTTAATGCAAATTGGAGCACATCGGCGTTCCCTGCAGCACCCTGCGCAAAATCCGCTCTGCCGCCGCCCTTACCGCCGTGACGCTTTGCAGCTTCCGATAAAAGCTTTCCAATATGAATATCCACATTTTCACTTCTGGCAAACAGCAAAAGTACGCCTGATTCTGCTTCGTCCGCAAACAGTGCAATGCGGTTTTCTTCCTTTATAAATGAAGATGCAGCCTCGCGCAGCCCTTCCATGCCGATATGGTCAAATACATGCACGCCTATCGATACGCCGTTAACGCAATGCGCATTGTTCACTATGTCTTCAAGCGTTCTGAGAGCGTTTTCCTTCTTTAGCAGGCGAAGCTGGTACTCCGTATCTTTTTGGTGGATATTCAGCGCATTCACCGCATCCTGAAGGTGCTGCCATCCCGTAGAAAGCACTTGGGATGCGGCCTCTATTTCGCGGAAGCGATTGCGATAATCCAAAAACGCACGCATTCCGCAAAGGAATGTCAGGCGCATTTTCCCACGGCTGGGCCTTGCGTCTACAATCTTTACAAGCCCAACCTGTCCCGCTGACGACGGATGCGTGCCACCGCACGCGCAGAACTCATCATCGCCAATCTGCACAATGCGTACATGCTCATTCACCGTCGGAGGTTTGCGCAGGGGCAGTTTCATGAGTTCGTCCGGATCCGGAAAATAACAGCGAATCGGAACGTCCGCCTGAATATGCCTGTTTACATCATCCTCAAGCAGCATAAGCTCCTCATCCGTGAGGCGCATGCGGCCATCCGGCAATTCTACATCGATGGACGAATCGTCCTTTCCAAGGTGCAGCCCAATGGTATGCCCGCCGAACAGCCGATGTACCGCTCCGGCCAGCATGTGTTCGCCCGCATGCTGCTGCATATGATCAAAACGACGCGGCCAATCGATTTCGCCATGAACGCATTCGCCTTCGTTCAGCGCTCCGTCTACCTCGTGCCACACTTCGCCGTCTTTAACCACATATACGTCCAGCACGCTTCGTTCGCCCAAAATACCCAAATCATGCGGCTGACCGCCGCTGGTCGGATAGAAAGCGCTTTGATTCAGGCGCACAAAAAACCTTCCGTCCTGAACTTGCATCTCAAGCACATAAGCTTCGAAATCCTTCTGGTATGAATCGTTATAGTACAATCTGTGGGTCATTTGGATTAACCGCCTTTTATACTGTTTCTTTCATCATACCCCGCTTCAGGCTGTTTGGCAAGCTTTCCTCCAAAATTCTTTTATTCGGCGTCAATTGTTAATTGTATATTATTTGTCTTTCTTTGACCTTGACTTTCTTTGACCTTTGATGTATAATCCGAATTGTTCAAGGGAACAGTGAATATACGAAGGACAACGAATCGTATGAAAATAAAGGAGGAACTCATATGGCAAACATGATCACTTATCGCAACCGCTCCCCGTTTTTCCCCGAAAGCCGCATGTTTGAGGATTTTATGAGACCGTTTTTCACCGGCACGCACGCATCCTTCCCGGTAGACGTACGGGATCTTGGAAACAGCTATCTTCTGGAAGCAGAGCTGCCCGGCGTTTCCAAAGATGGCATTCATCTGAACCTCGACGACGGCGTACTGACCATCCGTGCGGAATGGCAGCAGGAGACCAATGACGAGAACGGAAAGAACGGCTACCTGATCAGCGAAAGGAAATATGGTTCGGTGGAAAGAAGCTTCTCAGTTGAAAACATCCGTGAGGAAGAAATTACCGCAGAGTATACGGACGGCGTCCTCAGGCTTACGCTTCCCAAAAACGTACCTGCCGTAAAGCAGGCACGAAAGATTGAAATTCAGTAAACACGCTTGACAAAACGACGCCCGCCCGATATAATCCATGCATAAAAGCATGCATATCGGCAGTGAACGGGAAAAGTAACAGTTACTTCCGCGAAAGAGACGGGCGCATTTGGTGAAAGCGCCTGCGGACAGGAAGCTGCGAACGACAACCCGCGAGCCACGCGCGGGAAACCGCGGCGCATACTCAGGCGATATTTGAGCAATAGAGATGGATGGGCTTATTTGCGCCCATTCAAGCAGGGTGGCAACGCGAAACAGCCTTTCGCCCCTACAGTGGGGCGGAAGGCTGTTTGTATCTTAAAACATATTAAGGAGGATGAAAATCATGCTGACGCAGGCGCCCAAGGGCACGCAGGACATGCTTCCGAAGGACAGTCATCGCTGGCATAAAATTGAAGAAACCATGCGCCGCGTATGCGCGCTGGCCGGATACCGTGAAATCCGCACGCCCGTTTTTGAGCATACCGAGCTCTTCCAGCGCGGAGTCGGCGATACCACGGACGTAGTACAAAAGGAAATGTATACCTTCACCGATAAGGGCAACCGTTCCATTACGCTTAAACCGGAAGGCACAGCCGGCGCGGTTCGCGCAATGATTGAAGGGCATCTGTATGCCGAACCCCTTCCGCAGAAGATGTACTATGTATCCTGCCCGGTATTCCGCTATGAAAAGCCGCAAAGCGGACGCCTGCGCGAGCATCATCAGCTGGGCGTTGAAGTATTTGGCGCAAAGGATGCAAGTGTAGACGCGGAGATTATCCGCCTTGCGATGGATATATTGGAAGGAAACGGCGTAACAGGCCTGTCTCTTCGCATCAATTCCATCGGCTGTCCCGAATGCCGCGCAAAATACAACGACGCACTCAAAGAATTCCTCGCGCCAAAGCTGCCCGATATGTGTGAAACCTGTCGCGGACGCTATACGCGCAACCCCATGCGCATACTTGACTGCAAGGAGCAAAAGTGCAAGGCGCTGGTTCAAGGCGCTCCCGCAATGCTCGATATGCTGTGCGATGAATGCGCCGAACACTTTCAGCAGCTGAAGCAGTACCTTTCCGCCTTTGACCTTCCTTTTGAAGTAGATAAGGGCATCGTGCGCGGTTTGGATTATTACACCAAAACGGTATTTGAAATCATTACGAAAACGCCGGACGGCGGTGAATTGACCGTATGCGGCGGCGGACGTTATGACGGATTGGTAGAGCAGCTGGGCGGCCCCCAGATGGCGGGAATCGGCTTTGGCATGGGCGTTGAGCGTATCATTATGGTACAGGATATGATGAACATTGCCGAAAAAGCTCCTTCGCTTGTGGACGCGTTCGTAATCACCATGGGCATGGAGGCTCGCCTCGCGGGCGAAAAGCTGGTTCGGGCGCTTCGCCTGGCAGGCGTGAAGGCCGATCTGGATCACTGCGCGCGCAGCATGAAAGCACAGTTTAAATACGCCGACAAGCTCGGCGCAGAAAAAGTGATCATACTTGCGGGCGATGAACTCGCGCGCGGTATTGTAAAAATCCGCAATATGAAAACGCATCAGGAAATCGAAGCGCCGCTGGCTGAGGCAGCGGAAACCATAAGGCAAGGAGAGTAAGATATCATGAATTACAAGAGAAATGCATACTGTGGCACGCTCACCGCAAACAACGCCGGCGAAAGCGTACACCTTTCCGGTTGGGTACAGAGAACCCGCGATGTCGGCGGCGTCGTATTCGTATGGCTGCGCGACCGTGAGGGCATCGTTCAGCTGGTATTCGAAGAGGCCGTATGCGGCAAGGAGATCTTTGAGCTGGGCCGCTCCCTGAGAGGCGAATATGTGCTGACGTGTGAAGGCGAAGTACGCATGCGCGCCGAAAACGCCGTCAACAAAGACCTGAAGACCGGTGAAATCGAAGTATTCGTAAAGGATGCCGTGATCCTCAACAAGAGCGAAACCCCGCCCATCTACATTGACGACAAAGCTGAGGAAAACGAACTGATCCGCCTGAAGTACCGCTATCTGGATCTGAGAAGGCCGAAGCTGCAGAACAATCTGCGCGTACGTTCCCAGATCATTTCCACCATCCGCTCCTACATGGTAGAGCAGGACTTCACTGAAGTGGAAACCCCCATACTCACCAAATCCACCCCCGAAGGCGCACGCGACTTTTTAGTACCGTCCCGCCTTCACAAGGGAAATTTCTACGCGCTGCCCCAGTCCCCGCAGATTTATAAGCAGCTTCTGATGCTGGCAGGTTTTGACCGCTATTACCAGTTGGCTCGCTGCTTCCGCGATGAAGACAGCCGCGCCGACCGCCAGCCTGAGTTCACGCAGCTCGACCTTGAAATGAGCTTTGTAGAACCCGTAGACGTGCAGACCGTAGTAGAGGGCGCATTCGCACGCGTATTTGAAGCCGTTAAGGGCGTAAAGATGCAGCTGCCCCTTCCCCGCATGACCTGGCATGACGCCATGGAAAACTACGGCAGCGATAAGCCCGACACGCGCTTCGAAATGAAAATCAAGAACTTCTCCGAAAAGGCAAAGAACTGCGGTTTCCCGCTGTTTGAAAGCTGCGTTGCGGATGGCGGCGAAGTTCGCGGTATCTGCGCAAAGGGTCTGGGCACCCTCACCCGCAAGGAAATCGATTCCTATGGCGAATTTGTGAAGAGCTATCGCGCAAAGGGTCTCCCCTATCTGGTTCTGAATGCGGACGGCACCGCCAAGTCCTCCTTCAACAAATTCCTGACTCCGGCGTTTGTGGAAGCTGCAAAGGAAGTTTTCGAAGCGGAAAACGGCGATATCATTTTCTTTGCCTCCGACAAAAAGAGCGTTGTGCTTCAGAGTCTGGGCGCGCTCAGATGCGAAATTGCCAAGCGCACCGGCATGATCGATCCTAACAAGTACAACCTGTTCTGGGTTACCGAGTTCCCGCTTCTCGAGTACGACGAGGAAGACAACCGCTTTGTCGCCATGCACCATCCCTTCACCAGCTGGATGGATGAGGATCAGGATAAGATCACGTCCGATCCCGGCGCTGTGCGTGCAAAGGCATACGACCTTGTGCTCAACGGAATTGAAATGGGCTCCGGTTCTATCCGCATCCATAATGCAGACGTTCAGGCGCAAATGTTCGACCTGATCGGTATTTCCAAGGAAGATGCCGAGCTGCGCTTCGGCTTCCTGCTGGACGCTTTCAAATACGGAACGCCCCCGCACGGCGGCTTTGCCTTCGGTATTGACCGCCTGGCAATGATTCTGACGGCAAGCGACTCCCTGCGCGACGTTATCGCCTTCCCAAAAGCTTCCAACGCCGCATGTCTGATGATGGCAACGCCCTCCGACGTTAAGCAGGATCAGCTGGATGCGCTGGATATTGCCATTGTAAAAAGCGAAGAATAACAAATAAGCGTAAAGCCCCGCCCCTCAAAAACCAAGCGGGCGGGGCTGTTCGTTTTCAGGCCGGATATATAAGCCTTAATAATAGCTATAAACGGGAGAGATAACGCATGCGCGAATGGATCAAGAACATTACCCTGATCGTATTGGGCGTATTACTGATGACCGTATCCTATAATATGTTTCTCGTGCCGGCGAAGATCGCGCCGGGCGGCGTATCGGGTATTGCGACAATTATCCACTACCTCTTCGGGCTTCCGATCGGCGTCGTTTCTCTGGCGCTGAACGCGCCTTTGTTCCTGATGGGCTGGCGTCAGGAAGGCCGGGGCTTCATCATCCGCACGCTTATTTCCACCGTGCTTCTTTCCCTGTTCATCGATCTGATTCCTTTTCCTGTTATCACGGAAAATTCCATGCTGTCCGCAATTTTCGGCGGCATCATTCTCGGCGCAGGCCTCGGCTTAGTGCTGATGGCGGAAGCAACGACCGGCGGTACGGATCTCGCCGCAAAGATGATTCACCGCAAGATTCCGAGGATTACCATTGCATGGATTTTGTTTATCCTCGATATGATCGTTATCATAATGGCCGCCATCGCTTTCTCGCCGGAGGAAGGACTTTATGCGCTTGTCACAATCTATGTAAGCACAAAGGTCATGGATTTCCTTCTGGAGGGTTCAAAAAGCGCGCGTGCTTTCAATGTCATAACGAAAAAAAGCGACATAATCGCAAAACGCATCATGACAGAAATGGAACGCGGCGTAACCTGCTTTACCGGAACCGGCATGTATTCCGGAAAAGCAGTGCAAATGCTGTACTGCGTAGTAAGTTCGCGCGAAATACCGCGCCTTAAGCACATTATACAAGCGGAGGATCCAAAAGCCTTTATCGTAATCAGCGAGGCACACGAGGTCGGCGGCGAGGGCTTTACCTACAATAAAATGGATATTCCGCTGTTTCAGTCGTTCAGGAAAATGAAATAGCATATAAAAGACGCCTGTCGTGCGGTTTCCAAAAAGACAGTATGAAAACATTACTGGCATAGAGTATCTGCAGTCCAGGAGTGCGACAAAAATTGGCGACACTCGATTTTCACAACCAGATACTATACCAACGACAGAAGCTCCTGCGAGGTTGACTTTGTCGTGGATACGGGTGCATTGATCATTCCCATTGAAGTAAAGGCAGAAGTCCGCCGCAGAGTTAAAAGCCTTAAGACTTATCATGAAAATTCTCTCCCGAAGTTTCCGTTCGTACATCCACGGCGGACTTCAAGAAAGAAGACGCCGTATATGTTCATTTACCGTACAAGCCCGGCGGATGCCGAGTTAAGGATGTGACGCTCAGCTGCAACCATATTGGCATATTCCCTGTCAACCTACTCTCTGACGTTATGAATGGAAAAGCGGCATGACCTAAGCCATGCCACTTCCCAAAAACATTACTATACTGCTTAATGGATCGCTCCTGTCGGAGCGTCTTTTTATCCGTTGTTATGCCTGTTTGATTTTTCCAGCATACATCTGCGCCCAGGCAGGACGAAAGCCGCAGGCAGCGGCATTTCTGGCAGATTTTACATTTGCCCATGCACATGCATAGAAGGGAACCTTGTCAAGCGCCAGAATTTCACAGGCCAGGCGGCTGGTGACAGCGGAAGCGAGACCCTGCCTTCTGTATTCCGGTAGCACGTCCACGCCGATTTGCCACATATCCTCGCCGTCCATAGAACAGGCTGCAAATGCAACAAGCCTTCCCGCATCGTAAATGCCTGCGCCAAGGCGGTCCAGTTCCTTTCTTTTTTCACACAGCGCGTTTGAAAACTCAGGGACATACAATTTCTTAAAGTCAGAGGGTGAGAGCATTTTTATTGGATACGGCGTTTCAAGCGTCTTCATCAGTTCAACCCTCGGAAGAAAGTACGAACCCATGCCGACAATTTCATACCCAACGGGCGCAAGCATCCGGTTAAGCCGGTTTATGTTCGGGCTTTCGAACACGCGCTCAGGATCCATGTCAGAAGCGTATTCCCTTGCGATGCTCTCCAAAGCCTCGGAAAAAGCAATCACAAGATTGCTTCCGTACGTAGCCATATCCAGCACATAAGGCGGGTACATATACTTTCTTGCGCGGTCTGTCGGTAAAAACGGCACGAACGCGTTTTCCGTTTTCAGAAAATCTTCCGCTTTGCAGCCGTAATCCTGTGCCGCCTGCACAAGCGCCGTTTCCAGAATTCTGTCGTTGGTCATGCATCCTCCAAAAAAGCGTGCGTGGATATCTCCCCGCACAGTTGTTTACATATCCCCGGTAACCTCTTCGTATTTTCTGAGCATTTCGTCAAACTCCGCCATCGCACGGCGCACAGGTTCGGGAGACGACATATCAATGCCGGCAAGCTTCAGTGCGTCGATCGGATACAGGCTGCCGCCGGCTTTCAGGAAGCTCTTATACTTTTCAACGGCTGCAGCGCCTTCCTTGCGGATCATACCGGCGATTGCCATTGCGGCGGAGAAGCCGGTAGCATACTTATATACATAGAAGGAACGATAGAAGTGCGGTATGCGCATCCACTCAAAGGAGATCAGCTCGTCAAACTCTAGGTTTGCGTAGTACTTCTTATTAAGATCGGCGTACAGGCTGTTCAGACTCTGAACCGTCAGCGGCTGGCCTTTCTCGCACATTTCATGGCTGGCCTTTTCAAACTCGGCGAACATCGTCTGACGGAATACGGTTCCGCGGAAGGAATCAAGCAGACTATACAGAAGATACGCCTGCGCATTCTTATCCGGATGGCGATCCATGAGCTCCATCAATACCAGGACCTCGTTTACCGTAGAGGCAACTTCCGCCACAAACAGCGAGTAACCGCTCTTTGCATAGGGCTGCTGATTGCTGTACCAGGTGTGCAGCGAATGACCCATTTCATGGGCAACGGTCAGAAGATGATCGAGATCCTCTTTATAGTTGATCGATACATAGGGATGGGAATCATACGTGCCCCAGGAATATGCGCCGGAGGATTTTCCTTCGTTCTCATAAGGATCAATCCACCGCTCCGCCTTTGCCTGTCTGAGCACCTGCTGATAATCCTCGCCAAGTACGCCCAGGCAGTCCACCACCATGTCATACGCCTCCGAGAAGGGCAGCTTTACGTCAAAACCAAGCTCGGGCGCCAAATACAGATCGTAGAAATGCATTTTATCAATACCGTTTAAGCGGCCGTTGATTTCTACAAACTTCTGCAGGGAGGGCAGGTGCTCGTTGATAGCAAGCACCAGATTTTCGTACACACTTTCGGGAACATTGTCCGGATAGAGCTTGGCTTCAAGCGCACTTTTATAGTTGGCGCTTCTGGCATAGAAAACATCGGCGTTCACGCTGGCGGAATAAATGGCGGGAATCGTCGCGGAATAGCTTTTATAAGTGGAATACAGGGCGTCAAACGCATTCTTTCTAACATCTCTGTTTCTGGACATGACGAGCGGAATGTAATTTGCGTGCGTAACGCGGATTTTTTCTCCGTCTTCGCCTTCAATCTCCGGGAAGCGCATGTCGGCACTGTTCAGCATCCCGTAAATCGTCTGAGGCGCATGCCCCATTTCGCCAGTCATGGCAATCAGGCGTTCCTCCGCTGCGGAAAGCGTATGCGGACGGCGGCGGATCAGATCGTCGATAAACATATCGTAATCGGAAAACTCGGGCATTGCCTTTACCTTCTCAAGGTAGCCGGCAGGCGCGGCCAGGAGCTCCGGCGCAGCAAAGGCGAGACTGGCGGAAAACTCCGTAATCAGCGTCTGCGCACGGGCCACCATGCCCTGATATTTGGTTGCATTGTTGTCTTCATCTCTGCGCATGCGGGCATAGCCAAAAAGGCTGGAAATTTTTCTTTCCGCATTATAGTAGCCCTCCAGCATTTCAAGAAGCGTCTTCTCGTCAGAAAGCTTTCCTGCATATGCCGTGAGCCTCGTAAGCTCCTTTTTCAATTCTTCAAACTCTTTTTCCCAAATGTCTTCCGTTTCATAGATATCTTCCAGGCGCCAGGTATCCTCAACTTTAACCTCCGAACGTTTCAAAAGCTTGTCAGCCATAACCAAACCTCCCAAGGATGCTTTTCCCGTATATTGTACTTGATCGCGCATGTTTTCGCAAGTGGGTTTGTATATTTTGAGTGAAGATTCGCCATTTCCATTGACAAAAAGGGTAGTTCGTGGTATTATGCTTTAGTCAAAGCAGAAGTTACCGCTTCTCACCCGGCGGCATCGCCAGCGCGGGTTACACATAAGGGCCTCTATTCTTGCGGCCTTTCATGGGGAGCGGTGCGCCTGCATCGGTCTTTTTTATTTGGCAGAAGGAAACAGGAGGTGTGTCTTATCAACGATCTGATGATCAATGAAGAGATCCGCGACAGGGAAGTTCGCGTGGTCAATCAGGAGGGCGAACAGCTGGGCATCATGCTGACCGCTCAGGCACTTGCACTTGCAGAGGAACAGGAGCTGGACCTTGTCAAGATTGCTCCGAACGCGCGTCCGCCGGTATGCAAGCTGATGGACTATGGCAAATACCGCTTTGAAATGTCAAAGAAAGAGCGCGAGATCAAGAAAAATCAGAAGGTCATAGAGACCAAAGAAGTTCGCCTGTCTGCCACGATTGAAGATCACGATATTGACGTCAAATACCGTCAGGCAATCAAATTCCTTCAGGATGGCAACAAAATCAAGGTCACCATCCGTTTCCGCGGCCGTCAGATTTCCCACAGTGAAATCGGTGCTGAAGTAATGCAGGAATTTGCCGAGCGCATTAAGGACTACGGTACGGTCGAGCGCCGTCCCCTTGTGGAAGGCCGCAACATGACCATGATGGTAGCTCCGCGCGATAATAAGTAGGATTAACGAGAGGAGGAACATCCCATGCCCAAACAGAAAACGCACAAGGGCGCCGCAAAGCGTTTTAATCTCACCAAAACCGGAAAGGTAAAGCGCGCACAGGCTTTCAAGCGCCACATCCTCACCAAAAAACCCACCAAGCGTACCCGTAACCTTCGCAAGGCTGCGTACCTCACCGTAACCGAAGGCCGCACCATGAAGAAACTGATTCCGTACAAGTAAGGAGGCGAATCGTCAATGGCAAGAATTAAGCGTGCAGTTAACGCACTCAAAAAGCGTCGTAAGGTTTTTAAGCTCGCCAAGGGTTATTTTGGCGCAAAGAGCAAGCAGTATCGTGCTGCCAGCGAGCAGGTTCGCCGTTCGCTTCGCTATGCATACATCGGCCGCAAGCTGAAGAAGCGCGACTTCCGTCGTCTGTGGATCGCCCGCATCAACGCGGCTGCCCGCATGAACGGTCTGTCCTACTCCAAGCTGATGAACGGCCTGAAGGTTGCCGGCATCAACATCAACCGCAAGATGCTCTCTGAGCTCGCGATCAACGATCCGCAGGCTTTCGCCCAGCTGGTTGAAACCGCCAAGAACGCGAAGTAAGCATATATTATCAAAAGCAAGTCGCCCAGTGCGGCTTGCTTTTTTCTTACCTTTTTCGTTAAATCTTAAAGTCTATACAGAATCGGTTGACCGCAGCTTTTTGAAAAACTATAATTTGAATAGGAAATCTCATCAAAGGAATGTTTAGCATGAGAAAAAGCGGCGTACTTTTACATATTACTTCGCTTCCTGCTCCGGGCGGTATCGGCACGCTGGGAGACGAAGCATATAGATTTGTTGACTGGTTAAAAAAGGCGGGGATGTCCGTATGGCAGGTGCTTCCCGTAGGCCCTACCGGCTATGGGGATTCCCCCTATCAGAGTCCTTCCACCTTTGCCGGCAATATGTACATGATTGATCTGGATCATCTGATTCGCGATGGGTTTTTATCCAGCAATATCGACGCGTACAGCAGCGTAAAAGGTCTTGATTATGAAACGTTGAAAGCCCGGCGTCTGAGCGCACTTAAGCTGAGCTTTGAGCAAAGTTTCGCAGATGTGCAGGGCGAAGTGGACATATTCATCGATGAACATCCGGAGCTTGACGACTACGCGCTTTTCATGGCCGTAAAGGATTATTTTGGCGGTATTATCTGGACCCAATGGCCGGATGTAGCTATCCGCATGCGGGAGGAAGGCGCGCTAAAGCACTACAGACGCATTCTTCGCGATGAGGTAAACTTTTACAAATACACGCAGTATCTGTTCTTCAGACAATGGAAACAATTAAAGGCATATGCCAATCAGAATGGCATATCTATCTTTGGCGATATGCCCATTTATGTTGCCGAGGATTCCTCGGATACCTGGGCCAACCCCGGAATCTTTCAGCTGGACAAAGACAGGCGCCCCATAAAGGTAGCAGGCGTTCCGCCGGATTATTTTTCCGAGGACGGACAGCTGTGGGGAAACCCGTTGTACGATTGGCATGCGCTCAAGCGCACGGGCTATGAATGGTGGCTCAGGCGGCTAAAAAGCGCATCGGAGCTTTATGATTCCCTGCGAGTCGATCACTTTATCGGCTTTGCCAACTATTATGCCGTCCGCGCCGGCGCACCCAATGCCCGTTTAGGCAAGTGGGAGAAGGCGCCCGGCAGAAGCTTTTTCTTCACGGTAAAAAGAAAGCTTCCCGACATCAACATCGTTGCAGAGGATCTGGGCGTGGTTAATAACCGCGTAAAGCGGCTTTTGCGCTTCTGCGGCTATCCAGGTATGAAGGTGCTCGCTTTTGCATTCGATTCGGATAATGAAAATCCGCACTTCCTTTCCAACATCGGCGAAAACGCCGTGGTATATACAGGAACCCATGACAACGACACAACCAGGGGCTGGTGGGAAAAGGTCCCTGATTCCGTGCGTGCGTTCGCTTCCGAATATCTGCCCCAGCGCGACACGATTGTCGACAGCATGGTGGAAGCAGCACTTGGAAGCCCTGCGAGGCTGGCAATCATCCCGGTGCAGGACATTCTGGAGCTGGATTCATCAGCCCGCATGAATACACCCGGCACGGTAGGCGGTACAAATTGGCGCTTCACCCTCGAAAAAGGCGCGCTTACAGACGAACTTGCCACCAAATACCTTGAACTGAACGAATACTATGAGAGGACCGAAGTATGATTCAGACAAAAGCGATCATCCGGGACGCCGAAAGAATCCTTCTGGCAAGACATCACACAGCCCTTTCCGGTGCAACTGCCCCCATGCTTTCCGAAGCACTCGGCGAGGCCTGCATTCTCGCCATCGGTAAAGACTGGACCAAAAGCGAAAAAGCGCGTGCGGGCGGTCGTCAGGCGCACTACATTTCCGCGGAATATCTGACCGGCCGATTTGTGTACAATAATCTGTTCTGCCTGGGAATCCTTAAGGATGTAAAGGCATTGCTTCTTGAAAAAGGTGCAGACATCGCCATACTGGAGGATCTGGAGGATGCAGCGCTTGGAAACGGCGGCCTCGGTCGTTTGGCGGCATGCTTTCTGGACAGCGCAGCAACTCACAATCTGCCGCTTACCGGTTACGGGCTCCGCTACCGCTACGGTCTTTTCAAGCAGGAGCTTCATGATGGCGCACAGGCAGAAACGCCGGATGATTGGACAAAATACGGCGATCCCTGGTCGGTGCGCAGGGATGAGCTTTCCGTAGTGGTTGAAATGGCTACGGGAAATGTGCGTGCCGTCCCCTACGATATGCCCGTCATCGGCTATAAAACAGGCAACATCGGAACGCTGCGCCTTTGGGAAACGCAAAGTCTCCGTGAATTTGATTTTCAGTTGTTTAACGATTACCGCTATCAGGAAGCCAGTCAGGATAAAAACAAAGCAGAGGATATCACTAAGGTTTTATACCCTAATGATTGGGATGTGGAAGGAAAGCGTCTTCGCGTAAAGCAGCAATATGTGCTTTCCAGCGCGTCGCTTCAGGATATCCTGAGATCCTATGAAAAGAAATACAACAACAACTATCGATATCTTTCCAAATACAATGTCATACAGCTGAACGATACCCATCCGGTGCTGGCTATTCCGGAATTGATCCGCCTGCTCATGCTGAAGGGCGTGCGCTTTGCAACAGCCATAAAATACGCAAAAAGCATGTTTGCATATACAAATCATACCGTAATGCCCGAAGCGCTTGAAAAATGGCCCTGCGACTTGATTGCCTCCGTTTGTCCGGAGGTTGAGAAAATCATCCGCAGGATTGACAAAAGGTGCGTAAAGGAAACAGGAATGCGCATTATAAAGGATAGCGCGGTTTCCATGGCGGATCTTGCGGTGTATATGGGCTTTGCGGTTAACGGTGTGGCAAAGCTGCATTCCGAGCTATTGAAAACCGAGCTGTTCAGAGACTGGCACAGTATATATCCCGAAAAATTTCAAAACAAAACCAATGGAATCACCCAACGCCGTTGGCTGGGGCTGTGCAATCCGGAGCTATGCCAGATCATTGAAAAACGCATCGGAAACGGCTTTTACAAGGATCTGTCCCAATTGAAAGGACTCGAAGCGCACATTGACAACCGCCTGATTTCTGAATTCATTGAGGTTAAGCGCGAAAAGAAAGCGCAGCTTTCCGAATATATTGCAAAAACTGAGGGAATAACGCTTCCCCCGGACTACATTTTCGATGTGCAGATCAAGCGTTTGCACGAATACAAGCGTCAGTTGATGAACGCCCTTTCTCTGTACGATCTGTACATGGAAATCAAAAGCGGAAATCTTTCGTCTTTCCCGCCTACCGCCTTTATTTTCGGTGCGAAAGCCGCCCCCGGCTATGCCCGTGCAAAAGCCGTCATCCGCTATATCGGCGGGCTTGCAAAGCGTATCAACAGCGACAGCGATGTAAACGATAAAATGCGCGTTTGCTTTGTCACAAACTATAATTGTTCGTATGCGGAAAGAATCATTCCTGCCGCAGACTTCTCCGAGCAGATTTCCCCTGCAGGTACAGAAGCCAGCGGAACCGGGAATATGAAGCTGATGCTGAACGGCGCTGTTACCATCGGAACCTTCGACGGAGCAAATATCGAAATTGCGCAGGCTGCGGGGCTTGAAAATGAAGTGATTTTCGGAGCAGACATCGATGAAATCAAGCGCATCCGCGACAGCTACAATCCAAGAGCGCTGTACGAAGCCAATCCGCGCATCAAACGCGCAGTGGATTCGCTGGTAACGCTCGGTTTTCCGGATGAGGATGGCGCTCTTCGAGAGCTTCTAACATCCCTTCTGGACGGAGCATCCTGGCACAAGCCAGACCACTACTACATCCTGAACGACTTTATGCGCTATCAGGAAGCCCGCGTAAAAGCATATACCGAATGTGCGGATCAACCCGAAGCGTTTGCCGAAAAGTGTCTTTACAACATCGCAAACGCCGGCGGATTTTCATCCGATCGAACGATACTTGAATACGCATCGGACATCTGGAATATTTCACCCATCAAATAAGGAAGAGGAACCAAGAAAACATGATACACGGAAACCTTGAAGGCATTCGCGAATCGCTTATTCAGGAGATGGACAGGCTGTACGATATTGAATTTGATCGGGATATGTTTTTGCCCGACCGTCTGCTGTCCCTGCTCATTCGCTTTACCGAACAGCTGAACCGCGAGATGATGGTATATCTGAGCCGCGACGGCGAAATACTGGAGGTCGCGATCGGTTCCATATCGTCCATTGGCCTTACGGAAATGCACCTGCGCCGAAATTTCGACCGTTTGACAGGCTTCCGCTGCATACACACCCATCCCGGCGGAAATGCCAGATTGTCCGATGTGGACATTCAGGCGCTCAGACTTCTGCGCTTTGACGCCATGGTCGCCGTCGGCGTAAGCGATGGCCGCGCAACCGGTATATCTGCAGCGTTTCTGGGCGAATTGGAATACAGCCGCCTTTCCGTAAACATTCTGGGGCCCGTAAAGCCCGGCCGTATACCGCAGAAGGAGTGGCTGCGCGAAATCGATCTGAGCGAGGAGCGCGTACAGAAGGCCATTAAAGAAGGCGGAATCGTAGACAACTCTGAAAAGGTAATGCTGATTTCCACCGACAGTCAGGAATCGCTTGACGAGCTTGCCGGCCTTGCAGGCACTGCAGGCGCGGTGATTGTCAGCAAGGTTCTCCAAAAGCGAGCAAAGCCCGACCCTGCCACGTTTATCGGAACCGGCAAGGCGGAGGAACTCTCCCTTACCTGTCAGACGCTGGAAGTAGACCTCGCCATTCTGGACGACGAGCTTACAGGCGCACAGCAAAAAAACCTGGAGCAGGCGCTTGGCGTTCGCGTGATTGACCGCACAAGCCTGATACTGGATATATTCGCGCGACGGGCTCAGACAGCGGAAGGTAAGCTGCAGGTAGAACTTGCCCAGATGAAATATCGCCTTCCCCGACTGGTCGGCTCCACTTCCCTTTCGCGTCTGGGCGGCGGTATCGGAACGAGAGGCCCCGGCGAAACGCGTCTGGAAACGGACAGACGACACATCAGAAAGCGTATAGACGACCTTACGCACGAGCTGAACGAGCTCACCAAGCAGCGCGGATTGCGCCGCGCAAGGCGCAGCAAAATGGAGCAGACGATGGTTGCACTTGTCGGATATACAAATGCGGGCAAAAGCACGCTTTTAAACGCGCTTTCCGGCTCCGACGTATTGGTGGAGGATAAGCTGTTTGCAACGCTTGACCCGGTAGTACGGCAGGTGGAATTGCCCGAAAACCGCCGCTGTATGATGGTAGACACTGTAGGATTTATCAGAAAGCTCCCCCACGCGCTCGTAGAAGCCTTCAAATCTACACTGGAAGAAGCCATTACCGCAGACCTTCTGGTAATCGTATCCGATCTGTCGTCGCCTTTTTACAGGCAGCAGCGCGAGGTAGTGTACGACGTACTGAACCAGCTCGGCGCGCAGGGAAAGCCCGTACTGGAAGCGCTTAACAAATCCGACAAGGCGGATGTGCAAAACGTGATCGAGCCAGCGGACGCCATCATGATTTCTGCCGAGACCGGTCAGGGCCTTGAAGAACTGAAACGCGCCATTTCCGAAAGAATCTCCGCAATGAGAAGACAGGTCGAGCTGCTGATCCCCTATCATAAGGGCGGTGCGCTGAATCTCCTGCACGCACAGGGCGATGTGGAAAGCGAGGAATACCTCGACACCGGCACAAAGGTCACCTGTTATCTGGATTCCACGCTCTACGCGAGGGTTATGAAAATACTGGAAAACTGACTTGCTTCCTGAGTCTCCATAAAAAACAGGCTTGCTTACGGCTTTTCAGCCCGAAACAGCCTGCTTTTCTTTCTACATGCATTCCATTAGTCGATCACTTCAATATACTCTATTCCTTTCAGCGCATCCGTTTCCCGAATTGCGCCAAGGCCCGATACGTTCAAAGTAGTCATCAGCGTGCCTTTTCTGAAAAACAGGCCCATGATCGGAAGCTGCTCTGCTATCCGTATCTGCATCTGACTGTACAGATTTTTAAACTGGGTTTCATCGCTTGCCTTATAGATATTGCTAAGGAGGTTTTTCATTTCAGCGTCGGAATAACCGGAATAGTTCATACGGCCATCGGCAGCCATCAGGAACGTAAGGTCCGGAAGCAGCGCCATATTGATCGCGCACAGCGCCATATCAAAATCGCCGTTTTTCAGTTTTTTCTGAACGTTCGCAAGGGACAGCGTTTCAACGGTTACATTTATACCAAGCGGGCGCAATTGATCGCGGATCAGCTCCGCTGCGTGCGTACGCGTTGCAGCCGTATCGTCAATGTAGGTAATCAGCGTAAATTCCAGCTGTTCCAGAACGCCGTCCACTATCTGATCCAGGATTCCGTCCTGGTTATAATCGCCCCAGCCTGCTTCATACAAAAGCTGCAGCGCGCGTTCCTGCGATTCAAAATAAATGGCGGACTGCATTTCATACAGCCAGCTGCCAGGGACGACGGGGACTTCCGCTTCGGTTACCATATCCATGTAAATATTGGAGGCAATCGTGGTAATGTCGATTGCATACATCAGCGCCTGGCGGGTATGTACGCTTGCAAACTGCACGGTATCCAGATTGGGAATCAGCGTCTCATAGGTCAATGTGGTATAGTCAACGCTGGTTCTGTCGGCCAAAAGCCTTCCAATCGCCGCAGACTGCGAACGCGTTGCAAGGGCGTCGATTTCTCCGGAGCTGAGCGCGCGCATCGCATCGCCCGTTTCGTTATAGCGGTATCCGTAAATAGTCTGTACGACGGGCGCTTTTTTCCACCAGTAGGGATTTGCATCCACCTGCATCCAATCCGGCTCGTAGTGCATATACCAATACGGACCCGTACCAATGGCCGTTTCCCATGTAACGGTATTTCTTTGAAGCACCGGGAAGGTCATGGCATATAATGTCAGGTAGCTGGCGTATTTTCCATGTACGGTCAGCGTATAAAGGTCGGTAACCTCCATACTCTGAATGTACTGACAGCGCGTATAGTAGGGGCTTCCGTTATCGCCCAGCTTTATTATCTGCTGATAGGTATCATATACATCCTGTGCAGTAAAATATGTTCCGTCATGAAAGCGCACATTTTCACGCAGCTTGAATGTATATGTACCGTCTTTATATGTCCAGGAAAGCGCGAGCTCACCAACCGGCTTCAGCTGATCATCCAAATCAATCACAGATTCAAACACCAGCTCGTTCATGGTAATCAGGTCTCGTTGATTGCACACCAATGGATTGAGCGCAGCGCCCTGCTCGCTCACCATGCCAATGACAAATGAATTCAACTCCGCAAAACACGCCAGCGGATACTGAAAAGAGATAAGCAGCGCCAAAAGCGCCGCAACCAGGGTTTTACCGATATGCTTCCTGATAGTATTCATATGCTTTACGAACCTTATCTACATAATGCTTTGTCTGAGAAGCGCCGTCCGGAAGTCCGGTAAGCGCAATCCCGTCTTTAGAATAGTTCTCATTTTTCAGCCACTCGTCCACCGTTCCCTGCCCGGAATGATAGGCAGCCACGGCGTTTACAAAATAACCGTCATACCGTTTCAACAGAAAATCCAGATACCATGCGCCGTATCGGAGGGACGTTTCGGCGTCATACAGGCTGTCGTCCGTATAGTTTTGCTCTTCCCCCAACTTCCTGGCAATCCATTTTCCCGTATCCGGCATGATCTGCATAAGCCCGCGTGCGCCGACTGACGACGTGGCATACGGATCAAAGTCGGATTCTGTTTTTACTATGGCTGCCATGAAAGACGGCGGAAAGCCGTATACGCCTGCAGATAACCGAATTTCCTCTTCGTATTTCATAGGGTATTCTATCTTCCGTATGTATTCCGGAATCAGCAGCACGAATAATGCGACGAAGGCAGCCAACATAAGGAGCAGAATGCCTGCATTTCTACGCCGCCGGCGATTTTTTCTGCTCATTCAATCTCCATTCGATACAGCTTCTTTTCAAGCGCATTGTACAGACTTGTAAGCTCCGCGCACATTTTTTCAACCGTTCTGCGGTTGTCAATGATAATCGTTGCCAAGGCTTCCTTTTCTTCCAGCGGCATCTGCGAATTGATTCTCGCGCTGGCTTGCTCATACGTAAGCCCATCGCGCATCATCAGCCGCTCCAGCTGCTTTTCGTAGTCCAGCGAAATAAGCCAGGTTTCATCGCAAAGCGCATCCATACCGGTTTCAAACAGCAGCGGTACATTCAAAATGACAATGCGTACCCCCTCCGCCTCTGCCTTTTCAACATCGTCCATCATGGCCTTTTGAATGGCAGGATGGGTTACGGAGTCCAGAAGCCTTCGTTTCATGGGGTCGCCAAACACAATATCGCCCAGCGCCCGCCGGTTCAGGGTACCGTCTTCAAAAAACACTTCATCGCCAAACGCCTCGCGGAGCGCGGGAAGCAGCGGCCCTCCCGGCGCGGTCATGCTGCGGGAAACGGCGTCTGCGTCCAGACATCTGGCGCCCAGGGTGGCAAGATGCCTTGCCGCTTCCGATTTTCCCGAAGCGATTCCGCCGGTCAGACCAACGATATACACTTTACGATTTGCACTCATTCCAATTTCCTCCCGTTGAAAGCTCCGCTTTGAGGGGTACGTTCATTTGGATAACCGATTCCATGCCCTCAATCAAAAGCTTTTCTACTGTCTCCCGTTCTTCCAAAGGCGCTTCTACAATCAATTCATCGTGCACCTGAAGGATCAGTCTGGCCCGGAGCCCCCTGTTTTTCAGCTCTTCATGAACCTTTACCATGGCAATCTTGATGATATCGGCAGCGGTTCCCTGAATGGGACTGTTCATCGCAGCCCTTTCGCCGAAGGAACGCATATTGTAGCTGGCGCTTGCAAGCTCCGGCAGATATCTTCTGCGACCGAACATCGTTTGAACATAGCCCTGTGTCTTTCCGACAGTCACTTGCTCATCCATATACCTTTTGACATTCGGGTAGCGGCTGTTGTAGCGCTCGATAAAGCTCGCCGCCTCGCGCCGGGAAACGCCGATATTCTTTGCCAGCCCGAAATCCGAAATACCATACACGATTCCGAAGTTGACCGCCTTGGCGTTTGAACGCATCTCGCGCGTCACCATCTCAAGAGGAACCGAGTACACCTCCGCTGCCGTACGAGCGTGAATGTCCTGATCCCTGTTAAAGGCGTCCTGCATATTCTTCTCATCGGACATATGCGCAAGCACGCGCAGCTCAATCTGAGAATAATCCGCATCCACAAGAATCCAGCCCGGTTCGGCAATAAAGGCCTTTCTGATCTCGCGTCCAAGCTCTGTGCGTACAGGGATGTTTTGCAGGTTCGGATCTCTGGAGCTTATGCGTCCGGTTCCTGTAACCGCCTGCTCAAAGCTGGTGTGAATCCGGCTTTCCGCCGTAAGCTTTGGCAGCAGCCCCTCAATATAGGTGCTGTTCAGCTTCTGGTATTTTCTGTATTCCAGGATCTTTTGCGCTATCGGATGCTCCTGCGCGAGCTCCTCCAGAACCTCGGCAGCCGTACTCACCTTGCCCTTTTTACCGCCGGGAACCGGCAGCATCAGATCTTCAAACAAAAGTTTGGAAAGCTGCTTGGGCGAGTTGGGGTTTACGCCCTTTCCGTAATCGCCTGCAAGCGCTTCAATCTGAGAGGAAATATCCTCAATGCGCTTCTGGTATTCCAGCCCGAGCGCCTTCAGATAATCGCTGTCTACGCGAAACCCTGCCTTTTCCATATCCTTAAGCACAAATGCCAGCGGCATTTCGATATCGCGATACAAGCTCATAAGGCCGGTTTCTTCCAGCTTCGCCCGCTGCAGATCAAAAAGCGCCATCAGGCTTCCCGCCGGGCAATCGGCGGAAAAATCGAGATTGGCCATTGCGCAAGCGCTTTCCAGCGTGCCTGCGCTGTGCTGCGGGTTCAGCACATAGGCGGCCAGCATTGTATCCTCACAGCGGTTTGCCAGATGGGAAAGATCCACCGGAAACGTTTTTACATTATGTGCAATCACTCTGGTGGTTCCGTTTTCGAAAACCGGCGCAAGCGCACGGGCAATGTCATTTTCCGTAAGCCCGGGGCTCAGAAGGTCGCCCCCGATTTCACAAATAAGGCTTTCACCGGTACTGAACGCAGCGGAAAACTGTTCGCCGACATATACAGCCGCATACGGCGGCGCAGCTTCCGAGAGTCCGGCAATCGTTTCAAAAAGCGCATCGAAACCCGAAACCTTAATTGTGGGCTTATGCGAAAGCGCTTTCACTTCCTCTATGACAGCCGGTTCATCCGTCGCCATCCGATCAGACATTTCGCGGATTCTCGCAATCAGCGACCTGAGCTTCAGTTTCTGAAGAAGCGGCAGCGCGCCTGAAAGATTTCCGATACGCGCATCATTAAAATCAAAGGTCATGGGCACATGCCTGTCGATCGTTGCAAGGAACTTGCTTTCAAGCGACTGATCACGATACGTAAGCAGCTTTGTCTGTATTGCGCCCTTCAGCTGATCCGCGGCGCAGGCCAGCGCGTTTTCAAGCGTTGAAAACTGCTGAATCAGCTTGACGGCAGTTTTCTCACCAACCCCGGGAATGCCGGGAATGTTGTCAGACGTATCGCCCATCAAGCCCTTTATATCGATCATCTTTACGGGCTCTACCCCGTATTTTTCGTTTATCCATTCGGGCGTCACGCGTTCGGTATCGCTAATGCCTCGCTTTGTATAAAGAATGGTCGTGCATTTACCGGCCAGCTGATAGGAATCCCGATCGCCGGTTACAATCAGCGCGTCCACATCCTTTTCTTCGCAAATGCGGCTGACGGTACCCAGAATATCGTCCGCCTCATAGCCGGTTATGCCCATCTGCGCAATACCCGAGAGCGTCAAAATTTCGCGGATGCGGGGGATCTGTGTTTTCATTTCCTCCGGCGTCGGCGCGCGGCCCGCTTTATAATCACTATATCGCTCATGGCGGAAGGTTTTGCCGTGTTCGTCAAAAGCCACAAGACAGTAATCCGGCTTCTCCTCCGAAAACACCTTCAGCAGCATATTCATGAAACCGTAAATCGCATTGGTATATTCGCCTTCTCCGTTGTCCATCAGAGGAAGCGCATGGAACGCGCGATACATCAGGCTATAGCCGTCCACCAGCACGATCTTTGATTTCATAACAATCCTCCGCCCAGATATAACTAATCAGTATTATTATACCTCAAACAATCAAAAAAGGCAAACTCTATTTCTGTGCAGATAAATCTGTATGCAAACTGAAATGTCAAACACTGTTTATAATAATTTAATCGAATATGGCATCGAAAAGATAACACCCACAAAGAATATATGATATAATATGAAGGATTAATTATGTTAATCTGAATTTTATCGACAGACTTTCACCTTCCCCTGAAAGAGAAAGCCGGACGAAGCATTTTTTCCAGCTACGGCGTTCTATAGACAGATGCGTCCGAGCACACGCAGTTTCCCTTATAACGAGGAGTGTATATTCAACCATGAAAAAGAACAATTCCGTCTCCGCACGGAATGAAATTGTCAATAGCTTTTACAAGATATCCGACGGCGCGAAGGACCCCGAAATCAGAGGCATTCTCCGGAAAATTGCGGAGGAAGTTCTTCATGACCGTTCTGGACCAATGAGCCCTGAAAAGGAAGCAGAGCTTCAATCATTGGCGCAGTCCATAAAGGAATATGTGGATTTGGGATTGATCAAGGCTGTCAGGAACTACAGAGATCAAATTACGCTCGTTCTTCAAAGAAACGATGGCATCGTTCAGGTAAAGTCAAAAAAGGAGGGCTTCAGCATTATGGCATTTCTCAAAAAACTGTTTGGAAAAAAGAGCTCCGATCCCATCGCTAACATCGCCGATAAGGAAGCAGTGAAGGCAGATATGGCCATCAACGGCGCTACCAGGGATATGGAGAGCTATTCCTTCAAGCTCACAAACGAACATGCTAAGTACACGGAAATTGTCCGGAAAATGGCAGCGCTTGATGAATCGCATCCCGATTACAAACTGCTCATCATCAAAGCAACCACCTCCAAAAAGACGATTCAGGCACTGGAAGATAATATGAACCGCGCATTCCAGGTTCTTTTGAGAAATCAGGAATATGTAATCCGCCTTGGCAATTACGAAATGGTCCGCCGCTATGCCGCCATGCTTCCGGATCCTTCCGTCGCCCAGCCGATCCTTGACGCCATTAAGGACATTGAGGACGAAATGGATGAGAACATGCACGAGCTGGATAAGGCATTCGAATCAACCACCTCTACCCGTTCCTTCGACTTCTCTCTGGATGCATCCATTAAGGCCGATATTGCAAGCGTCAAGAGCGATAATGCGCGAATGGAAGAAAAGCGACAGGAAGAAGCGCTTAAGAAGCAGGTTGAGCTCGAGATTGAGAAGAGAGTAGCCGAGGAAAGAGCGGAACGCGCCAGGAAGGAAGCGGCGCAAAAGGCTGAGGCAGAAGCCGAATCGCTCAAGAATGAGCAGAAAACCGCCGAAACAAACGAAACTGCAGTTCCTGCGCCAGAAGTAACGGAAACTCCGGGCGTATAAAGCATGTCGTTAATGGCGTGCAGCTAGGTACAGATTCATTAAGGAGGCTTATATATGTCAATCTTGTCAGCACTGGGAATCATGAGCAAGGAAGAAAAAGAGCTCATGCGCAAAATGGCCATCCGCAGCACCATGAATGAGATTGCAAAGTGCAACAGATCTCTGGAAGAAAAGAAAAAGAGAATGCTCAATTTGGCGCTGGACGCAAAGAACGGCGGCATGGAACGCGAGTTTATGACTGCAAAAAACGCTCTGATCGCCATCATGAAATACTCTCAGATGCTTAAGTCCATTTCTCTGCGCATGGAAATTGCAGAAACCATGCGCGATATGAGCCGTATCAGCGTAAAGGCCATCGGCTCCCTCGGCGATATCGGCAAGGAACTCAGCGGTATGCTGAACAGCGGCGCCTTCATCAAGAGCCAGGCTGCCTTTGAAATGGGTTCCATGAAGATGGAACAAATGATGAACCAGATGGACGATATTTTCGGACAGGAGTCCTCCATGCCCACGCCGGATTCCGAATCCTCCAACGACTGGGATATGATGGTTTCCGATTTGATCGAGAATACCGCAAAGCAGAAATCCGATCCCATGAACGACGTCATCAACAGTCTGTACAGTGAACTTGGCCAGAACAAATCCTCTAACTGAAATACGGCATATTGAGGTGTGTTATGGGCAGTATGTATGAACAGGTTCTTCAGCAGTACATCCTTCAGGCGCAGGAAGCGCAGAAAGCAGGAAAGTACTCTGAAGCAAAGAGTCTTTTTGAAAGTGCCGCGCGGGCAACGCTGGATGAAGCGCGGGAAGCTTCAGGTTCCAGAAAAGAATATCTGGTTGAACGCGCGAAAAAGCTGATTGCGTTGGCAAATAATGTTACGCCTGCCACTCAAACGTCCGGCCCGAATATTTCTTCACAGCCCGGCGTAAGCGGAAACAGCGATCAGCCTGCAGAAAACCTTGAAACGTTGAAAAAGGAGCTGCACAGCTTTATCGGCCTTGACGTTGTAAAAACCGAGGTCGACAGCATGATCGACTGGATTCAGATTGCAAAGCAGCGCAAGGAGCAAGGGCTTCCCACGACGGATCTTTCCCTGCATATGGTTTTCTCGGGCAATCCCGGAACCGGCAAAACCACCATCGCCCGCCTGCTTGCGCGCATGTATCACTCGTTGGGCGTGCTCAGTCAGGGCCAGCTGGTAGAAGTTGACAGAAGCAATCTGGTAGCAGGCTATATTGGCCAGACCGCCATCAAAACCAGCGAAGTTATCAAAAGCGCGTTGGGCGGCGTACTGTTTATCGATGAAGCCTACACGCTTACCAGCAAGGGCGGAAACGACTTTGGTCAGGAAGCGGTAGACACGCTGCTTAAGGCCATGGAGGATCACAGAGACGATCTGATGGTCATCGTAGCGGGCTATACCGATAAAATGGAGGCTTTTATACAGTCCAACCCGGGCCTGAAGTCCCGCTTCACAAACTTCCTGGAGTTCCCCGATTATACCGAAGACGAATTGATCGATATTTTCAAGCTGAACTGTAAAAAGGGCGGCTACAAGCTGTCTTCGGACGCGGAGCCTTCGCTGAAGGCTGCCATCCGCCGCCTGCGCCAGGAAAATGACCCCTTCGGTAACGGACGCGACGTGCGCAATCTGTTCCAAAAAACCATTCGCAACCAGTCCGTTCGCCTTGCAAAGGAATCCGGAACTCATACCAAAGACGAATTGGCCACCCTCACAAAACTGGATTTTAGTATCGCCCCCAGCAGTCCGAAGGACCCTCTGATTGAAAAGATTCAAACCCGCGGCGCAAAGTACATCGATCGCCGCAATGAGGACGGTCGTCTTTGGATTGCGGGGGGGCACATCAATGATAGGCTCATTTCTGAGCTTGCCTCACTTGGGTATCTGTTTACATTCCGCGCAAACGGAAGCCCTGACGGCAGCGGCGATGCCTGGTACATGGGCGAAAAATTGCCCGACGAGCCGCAGCCCGTCAAGAACCGACTGGTTCTTGATTTTGCCAGCATCCGTGCGCTTAGAGAACAATCCAATCAGGTGCGCGAAGCGCTAAAGGTAGAAAGCCACAAGCCCACAAAGCCGCCGGTTTCTCCCCTTCAGGAAATGCTGAACGGGCTTTCCGAAGTGCTTCGTCAAGCGCTGTCCATTTTCATAACCAGCGAGCAGCCGCAGGACGAACTCGCACGGTTTGCCGTTATGCACGCAACCATGCCCCAGCTCCTGATTGACGATATCAACGCAAGCGCAAAGGAAGCCATCGGCGACGATATTATTGATTCCTCAGGAATGTCCCCCAAGGTATATGACGAATACGCCTCTACATTAAAGCAACTCTTATCAAAGGAGAATTGAACATGGCAGACATCAGTCGGCGCGAATCATCCGCGCTCATTAATTCACTGACTGCCGGCGTCGTTCCCCGCATTGGTCTGAGACATATCGCGGTTGGCCGACAGAAGGAGGTCACCGCGTTTTTGCAGGATCTTCAGACCATTTCAGAGGGTGGCGCGGGTTTTCGAACCATCTGCGGCGCATATGGAAGCGGAAAAAGCTTTCTTCTGCAGCTGATTCGCCTAAATGCAACCGAACGCGACTTTGTCGTAGCGGATGCAGATCTTTCTCCGGAGCGCAGGCTGACAGGCACGAAAGGTCAGGGTATTTCAACCTACCGCGAGCTCATGCAGCATTTATCCACAGCTGCCCGTCCGGAGGGCGGCGCACTGGAAGCGGTTTTACAGAAATGGATTTCGCGCCTTCAGGCCGAAGCCATTGAGGAAAAGCAGCTTACCCCCGGTGATCCTGCACTTGTGGACGCCGTAAGCGCGAAAATTTCCGCCGTACTGGTAGAGCTTTCCGAAATGATGTACGGCTATTCCTTTGCCTCCGTCATCGACTCTTATTGGCGCGGCATTGTAAACGGCGACGATAGTTTGAAAATGAATGCGCTGCGCTGGATTCGCGGCGAGTTTTCCACGAAAACGGACGCCCGGCAGGCGCTGAACGTGGACACCATCATCGATGATCAGAACTGGTATGAATTCCTGAAGCTGTTTGCCCGCTTTGTAACGAAAGCCGGGTATTGCGGTCTGCTGATCTTCCTGGATGAGGGCGTAAACCTCTACAAAATCAACAACCGCCAATCCAGGGAAAGCAATTACGAAAAGCTGCTTGCCATTTTTAACGATACCATGCAGGGAAAAGCCCAATACATTGGCTTTTTCTTGAGCGGAACGCCGCAGTTTGTGTATGACGAACAGCGCGGCCTGTTCAGCTACGAAGCCCTGCGTACACGCCTTGCGGAAAGTCAGTTTGCCGTCGAAGGCTATACCGATTATACCAGCCCCGTTATCAAACTGAACCGCCTCACCAACGAAGAAATCTATTTGCTGCTTGAAAGGCTTTGCCATCTGCATGCCATTCACTACGGCTACACCTCAAGAATACTGGAGGAAGAGCTGGCCCTGTTCATGAACACAGTTGCCGGGCGCCTGGGTGCGGATAAAATGCTTACGCCCCGCGAAGTAACGCGTGATTTCCTGGGCGTGCTCAACATCCTTTATCAGCAGCTGGATCTTACCATGGCCGATCTTCTAACGCAGAAAGACGTACGTTTTACCGATCCTCAGACGGAGCCGCCGGAGGACACGCCCGACGATTTTGCGGCTTTTGACTTATGAGCAATTCCGCCTTTAATCGCTACGCGCCGTTTATTCAGGAATACATTTACCGCAAGCGCTGGACCGATCTGCGCGAGATTCAGGTTGAAGCCTGTGTGCTGATATTGGATACAGACAAGCATGTGATCATCGCTTCCGACACTGCCTCCGGCAAGACGGAAGCGGCGTTTTTTCCTATGCTCACACAGCTTGATGAAAAACCAGCCACCTCCATTGGGATTATGTACATAAGTCCGCTCAAAGCGCTGATCAACGACCAATTCGAGCGTTTAAACCTTCTTTTGAAGGATGTCAACATTCCCGTTTGGCCATGGCACGGCGATGTATCGCAAACCATGAAAAAACAGGCTCTTCGCGAAATGCGGGGCATACTGCAGATTACGCCGGAATCGCTGGAGGCCATGCTCATGCGGCATCCGGAAGACGCTGCACGCCTTTTTGGAGATCTGAGATTCATCGTTATTGATGAAATTCACGCGCTGATGGGCTCAGAACGAGGGCTCCAACTTCTGTGTCTGATGCACAGGCTGGAACAGCTTACCTCGGCAAGGCCGCGCAGAATCGGTTTATCCGCCACTCTGAACGACTATGACGCCGCGCTTCGCTTTTTATCGCAAGGATCAAGCAGAGAAGCCGTTGCCGCAGGCGTTCAATCCAGAAAACGTTCTGTAGGTTTGCATGTGGAGAACTATCTGCTTCCAAAGGATAAGGAAGCCAAGCAGGCCGTTATCGATCAGTTTCATAAAAAACTGTATGACCTCAGCCATCAGAGAAAGTGCCTGATCTTTACAGGAAGCCGTTCCTCCGCCGAAAAGACGATTACCGCGCTTAAGCAAATCGCTTCTGAGCGCGGCGAAAGCGATATATTCCGCGTTCACCACGGAAGTATTTCCAAAGATGTCCGCCGCGACGCTGAAACGGCACTAAAGAGCGACGAAGGGCCCATGGTTGTCGCCGCGACGCTCACGCTGGAGTTGGGCATCGATATCGGCGATCTGGATTCAACCATCCATATCGGCGCGCCGATTTCCTGCGCCAGCTTTGTTCAGCGCCTTGGGCGAAGCGGACGCCGCACAGGAAAATCGCTGATGACATTCATGGACCTTCTATCCGAAACCGAGGAAAAGTCGGTAGACGCGCTCGCATGGGAGCTTCTTAAGACCATCGCTGTTATACAGTTATATCTGGAAAAACGCTGGGTAGAGCCGTTTGAATTGAAAAAGAAGCCCTTCAGCCTGCTCATTCACCAAACGCTGAGCACGCTCATGGCTTGCGGTTCTCTCACGCCGTCAGAGCTCGCCCAAAAGGTGCTTACGCTGCCCGCATTCAGCGAGACGATTACAAAAGAAGAATACAAAATGCTTCTTTTGCACCTGATTGCAGAAGGCGTTCTTTTACGAATGGAAAACGGAGAAATACTTCTTGGCGACAAAGGCGAAAAGCTGGCCGGAAACTTTACCTTTTACGCTGTTTTCCCAGACAGCGAAGATTGGAAGGTTTTCCACCGCAACGCAGAAATCGGCAGCATGAACAAACGTCTTCGTCTGGGCGATTGCCTTACCCTGTCCGGGCGCGGTTGGAAAATCACCGGTGTAGACGCCAAACGCAGGCATTTGCTCGTAGAACCGACGGAAAAAGCCCAGACCATATCCTGGGAAGGCATTCCCGGCGATACGCACGCGGCCATTGTGGAGCGCATGCGTCAGGTTCTCAGCGAGGATTGCTCCTATCCATACCTTGGTAAAACCGCCCAACAGCTGCTTCTGGACATGCGTTCCTTCGCAAAGAACGAGGGCATATTGAACAGCCCCATTCAGGAACACTCCGGCTTTATCCGCCTTTTCCCTTGGTGCGGAACCAAAACGCTCAAAACTGCGTATCTGCTTTTGAAAGGACCCTACGCGCAAAAACTATGCATAAACCGCATTTACCTGAAAACACACCATATTGAAGTTTGGACCAGCCTGAATGCCTCCGAATTCGCTCAGGCGTTGGCTACGCTTGACGAAAATGCGGAGTTTATCGCTGAAGGTCTCCTGAAAGACAATAAAGTAGAACCTGTCGACAAGTTTGATTCCCTCCTCCCGAAGGCTATGCTTCATACATCCTACCTTCAGAACGAGTTGGACATTCCGGGCGCCTTAGAACTGCTGAAACGCCTGAAATGAACGGTGCGTACCATACATGCGGATTTATCGATTGAATATGGACAATTCCATCCGAGCATGATAGAATGTAGGCTGAAAAAAGCAGAAAGAGATTCAGACTATGAAAGCAATTGCAAAGTTTTTGACAGGCATCGTCATTGTCGTTGCACTGGCAGCGGTGTACTATATCGTCTCCTCCAAGCTGCCGATGCGTATGGAGGTTAGTGTAGTGCCCGCCTCTGTTCAAAAGGAACGCTTTTCGCAAATCACTCAGGAAGTATCCGCCGGTCTCTACGACGGCGTATCTGCACTTGATGATATAAATGAGTATTCCTTTGTAACGATTTTAGCCTCTGTAAGCAATTTTTCGCCGTTTACAGCGGAATGGACGCAATTGTCTCCAAAGCGTCTTGACGGCGACTTATTGATCTGCGAAACTGATGCCGGCCCGAAGGACATTCCACCCTTTCAGACCGGCGACCTATCCGTAACCATTCTCACTAAAAACGATTCTGCCGACAGAAGCGGCTGGCTGGAGTATTACATCTTCGGCCGCTTCCATTCCATACTGGCGGAATCTGCTATAGAGTAGAGAAAAAAAGGAACGGAGCTGTTCATTGAAGTGACCCCAAAAAGTTAGACAGAAGAATAAGAACTAAGCTACAAGGGATTGCAACCTGTGAAAAGCAGGAGGTAATCCCTTTAGTTTTGCCTTAATCCTACGGTGGTTATAGTAATCAAGATACTCAACCAGTTCGCGGCAAAAATGCTCCATGGATTCAAAATCCTGTAAGTAAAGCAGTTCGCTTTTAAGAAGACCAAAGAAGTTCTCCATAACAGCGTTGTCAAGGCAGTTTCCCTTCCGGCTCATGC
>JAZSRC010000018.1:0-16939 GCA_045538305.1 Clostridia bacterium
TTTTGAAAAAGTATCCTCATCCATTTCATCCACAGCATTTCCGATAAAATGTGTAAGCATATCTGTACCAACATAATGTAACCTTTCAACATCGAACATTCCCATCAGCTTGTCAATATCTTCTTTTCTGTAGAGCGCAAAAATTTCTCTGGGGGTGGAGCTGAGAGTAAAAGTATCTGGATCTATCAAATCGCTGTACTGTTCGTTGTTGATACCACCACGCACAAAGCAAAACTGATAAACAGTCATATCACTGTTGCAGTATGCCGCAAATACAATGCCACCTTTCTTGGTTACACGAATTGCCTCGCTCATAGCTGCAATCTTGTCCCCATCGGTATAGAGGTGATACATCGGTCCCAATAACAAAGTGATGTCGTACTGCTCAGAAATAATATTCTGAAGATCTACCGCATCGCCTTGTTGAACGGTGATGTTTTCTCCATCTTTCGTGTTCGCCTTAAATACTTCAATATTGCACTCCATGAGTTCTACGGCATCCACTTCATATCCATTTTGAGCAAAATAGTGCGAATATCGTCCGGTGCCTGCACCGATCTCAAGGATGCGCATACCGGGTTTCAGATACTTCTCAACATAATGAATTGTGGTTAGAAACTCGACCATACCATGCTTGGATGTCAGTCGGGCATCTTCATTGTGAGTAGTGTAATAGTTTGTTAGTGCTTCAATTCTTTCCATAATCCTATCTCCTTAAATAAGTGAGTTTGTAATTCATTGTTTTGTTTAGTGCGAAACTACAACAATTTTTAGATTCCCATTACTGGCTTCTATGTTTACTGTTCCACCGATTGAGAAAGTTGAGATTGGGAATACATGACAAAAGTCAACGCCAAATACTACAGGAATATTCAGAGGGACTTTATCTTGAACAATGTCTGGGCGTTTCATACAATGCCATTTATATTGCCACAGCCATTTCCGCCGTAGTAGGTACAGTTCTGGCAGGCCTGCTCTCCAATCTCCCTCTGGCAATGGTTAGCGGTATGGGACTTAATGCCTTCTTTGTATACACGGTTACAATCGGATTTGGCTTGTCCTATGCCAATGCGCTGGTATTGATTTTGGCAGAGGGTCTTATTTTCATTCTGCTGACTGTAACCGGCCTAAGAAAAAAGATCTTCGATTCTTTGTCGGACTCGGTCAGGGTTGCTATTCCCGGCGGTATCGGTTTGTTTATTGCCTTTTTAGGTTTTCAGAATGCGGGAATTGTCGTAAATAACACCTCTACCTGCGTGGATCTGGCTTCATTCAATCTGCTGACCAAAGATTGGGGCAGCATTATGCCTATGCTGGTTACCCTCGTGACCTTCCTGGCAATCGTGATTATGAATCAGAAGAACATTCGGGGCGCGGTTCTCATCGGAATTCTTGGGGGCATGGGCCTGTACTACCTGCTGGGCTTGACGGTAGAAGGCTTTTTACAGCCAGCTCCAAATCAACTTTGTCAGCCCCTTTGAAGCTTTTGAAGAATTCACTTCGCAATCGCTGTTCAAGGTGTTCACCCCAGGCTTTGATTTCTCCGATTATATCGCTGCTCATGGCAGCGCCAATCTGCTTCTCACCATCGCCACCACCGCGCTGTCCTTCTGTATGGTTGATATGTTCGATACCCTTGGAACCTTGTATGCCGCCTGTGAACGCGCAGGTCTTATGGATGAAAAGGGCGAGCCCCTGAACATGAACGCGGGCATGCTCTCAGACGCCATTGCCACTACTGTAGGCGCCCTGTGCGGCACCTCTACCATTACCACGTTCAGCGAAGTCAATGCAGGCGCAGCGGCAGGAGGCCGCACCGGTCTGACCTCTGTATTTTGCGGCCTGTTCTTCTTTATCGCCATGTTCTTAAGCCCCATCGCAAAGCTGGTTCCCAGCTGTACCACCGCCACTGCCCTGATCTACGTTGGCTTTCTTATGATGGGAAGCGTAAAAAACATAAACTGGGACAACCTCAAAAAGCCTGCGTTCGCCCCTTTCCTATTTCAAGGCAATTCTGGAAGCCGGCGTGGATTTCGATGTGGTTGGCATTCAGCTGTACTTCCCCGGTCGCGATATGGTGGCGGTATCGAAGATGCTGGACGCCTTCGCCGCTCTTGGAAAGCCCATTCACATTACCGAAATGGGCGTTAACGGCGGCTTCCGCATGAAGGGCAACGCCGGCAGCAGCTGGTCGCAGCTGGATATGTCCGAAGGCACGTGGCATGGCGGCTGGAACGAGCACACCCAGGCAGATTGGATGGAGCAGTTCTACACCATTGCAGCCGCCCGCGACGAAATCGGCGCGCTGACCTGGTGGGATTTCATCGAACCCAGCTTCTCCGGAAACGGCGCGTTCCTGTACGAGGATGAAAACCCGCGCGAAATGTACTTCCGTTTGCTTGCGCTTAAGGACCGCATTATTAAAACCAAAGCATAAAAATATTGCCTGCGAAGAAACCCTTTGCAGGCAATATTTTTACTCACGCTTCAGCGTGAATACGACCTCCTCGTTTGCAGCTTTCTCGCCGAATGCGTCGAGGCCGTTTTTAATTATACGCTTGATTTCGATGGTATCGCCGTTTTTGGCGGCAATCTTCGTATCGCCGCGCCTGAGCGCATCGCTCTTCAGGCGCGTTTTATTGATAGTCCGGATTTCCTCCATCAGGCTGCGATCCTCTTTGCCCCACGGATAGGGCATACGGCAATACGGATCGCCCATACCGGTCAGGCCGGCTTCGTCGCCGTAATACATCGACGGCATGCCCGGCAAATGGCACACGAGCGTCCATGCCTTGATAAAAGCAGCCCTGCCCCTTTTGTATTCATCCTTGGAAAGCGGAATGAAGGCACGCTTTTCACGCTCCGGCTCGAGGTTTTTATTGCCGGACAGGATATTGATGATGCGCGGGCGGTCGTGGCTGCCCAGAAGGTTCATCATCGAATACAGCATGGGTTTGGGAAGCGTCGACAATTGATGGTTAAGCAGCTCCGCAAACGTATACGCGCTGATTTCACCCGAAAAGAAATCAATTACGGCAGAGCGAAGCGGATAATTCATCGTGCTGTCCAGCGTATCGCCCAGCGCATACGATCTGAGCTTTCCGTAGGCAACCTTGTTGGAGGGATCCTCCCATACTTCGCCAATCACCGCATTGTCCATGCTTTCAGCCTTCACGCGGCTGCGGATGGCGCGGATGAAATCCATGGGCAGCTCGTCCGCCACATCCAATCGCCAGCCGGATGCTCCCCTTTTCAGATAGTGCGCGATAACGGCGTCCTTTCCGCGAATGATGTAATCCATATAGGAGGGATCCATTTCGTTCACATTCGGAAGGGTATCAATGCCCCACCATGCGTCGTAATCATCGCGCGTTTTTCCGAAGCGATACCAGGAATTATACTCCGATTTCTTCGACTGATACGCGCCGACGCTTGGGTAAGCGCCGAATTTATTGAAATAGCGGCTGTCCGCGCCGGTATGCGAAAACACGCCGTCCAGCACTACGCGGATGCCCTGATCGAATGCAGCGGATACAAAGGAATCAAAGTCCGCTTCCGAGCCGAAGGAGGGATCAATCTGCATATAGTCGCCTGTATCGTATTTATGGTTGCTTCGGGCCCGGAAAATGGGATTCAAATAAATAACGCCGATTCCAAGGTCCCGGATAAACGGAAGCTTTTCCTCAATACCCTTCAGATTTCCGCCGAAGAAATCCACGGCTTCAGAGTCGCCGCCCTTGGGGGCAATGCGGATATGCGGCGCTTCGTCCCACGACGAATGCAGATATGCGCCCCGGCCATGCGGCAAAACGGCTTTTCCGCCGATACGGTAGCGGTCCACCATAATCTGCAGCATGATGCTGTTGCGCATCCAGGCAGGAGTCTGGAATTGCGGATCATAGGCCGTAATCTGGAAGGAAGGCGGCTCGCCTCCGAATTCTGCGCACACGTCTCCCTCGGGCTTTCCCGCAAACACACGCCCGCGCGGCGTATCCATGATAAAGTAATACCACACAAGTCCCACGCTCTTTCCAACGGGAACCAGAGCTTCATACCTTCCGTTGGAAACGCGGCGCATGGCGTACAACTCTTCTGCGTTGTTTTTCCACATGCGCACATAAGCCCGTTCACATTCGCCGTAAACGCGCAGGCGTAGGCAAACAAAGCTTCCCACAGGCACAGCGCCCTGCGGGAAGCGGTCTAATTCGTTATACGGGTCGTGCCAAAGGCGCGTCATAACTGCACCTTATTCAGATGCCATACCCTGTCGTTATACTCTTTGATGGTACGGTCGCTGGCAAAGATCCAGGAGCGAGCGGTGTTGACAACGCCCTTCTGCGCCCACTTCGTCTTGTCCTGATAGTCCGCGCCGAGCTGGGTCTGCGCATGGACATAGCTGGGCAGGTCGCTGAGCACAAAGTATTCGTCAGCCAGATGGCCGTTTCCGCCGAAGAGCAGGGAATGATACAGATCGCGGAACAGGCCGGGCTCGCCGGGGCAAAGGGTTCCGTCGATCAGCTGGGTGAGCGCGCGGCGGATTTCATGGTTGGTTTCGAAAATGCTGCTTGCACGGCTGGGTGCGGAATAGGCAGCCTCTACTTCCTCTGCAGTCATGCCGAAGATGTAGATATTGTCAGGGCCGACAGCGTTGAAAATTTCTACGTTCGCGCCATCCATGGTGCCGATGGTAACCGCGCCGTTCATCATGAACTTCATGTTTCCGGTGCCGCTGGCCTCCTTGCCGGCGGTAGAGAGCTGCTCGGATACGTCTGCGGCGGGCATCATCAATTCGGCCATCGATACGCAATAGTTTTCAACAAATACCACGTTCATCAGTTCTCTGGCGCGCGGATGCTTGTTGATCAGGCTGGAGATTTCATTGATCAGGCGGATGATAAGCTTCGCGCGGTAGTAGCCCGGGGCAGCCTTTGCACCAAAGATATAGGTGCGCGGCTGGCATACATAGTTCGGATCATCCACAATGCGGTTGTAGCGGATCAGAATCGCGAGGGCGTTCATCAGCTGGCGCTTATACTCGTGAAGGCGCTTGGCCTGAATATCGAAAATGCTGTCGGGGTTGAGCTGAATGCCCTGCTGACGCAGAAGGCGCTCAGCCAGACGCTCCTTATTGGCGCGCTTGACGGCGGTAAATTTCTCGAGGAATGCGGCGTCGTTTTTGAACGCCTCCACATCCTGAAGGCGCGGATAATCCTTGCGCCATGCGTCGCCGATGGTTTCATCCAGCAGGCTGGACAGGCGGAAGTTGGACTGCATCAGCCAGCGGCGATGCGTAATGCCGTTGGTAATGCCGATAAACTTATCGGGCTCGGCCAGATAGAAATCGTGGAAGGTATTCTTCTTGAGAATATCGGCATGAATCTGGCTGACGCCGTTGACCGTGTGGGACATGGCAACGCACAGATTGGCCATGTGCACCTGGCTGTAACCGATAACGGCCATATGACCGATGCGCTCCCACTGTCCGGGATAGAACTGCCACAGGCGCGCACAGACGCGGTTGTTGATTTCTTCCAGAATCATATAGATGCGCGGCAACTGCATACGGACCATATCCACCGGCCACTTTTCAAGCGCTTCCGCCATAACCGTATGGTTGGTATAGGCGAACGTTCTGCGGGTGATGTCCTCGGCTTCCTCCCAGGACAGATCCATATCGTCCATCAGGATACGCATGAGCTCCGGAATGGCCATGCCGGGATGGGTGTCGTTTACATGAAGCGCTACCTTATCCGGGAAAATCTTGAAGTTTTTGCCGTATACCTTCACAAAGTCCTTTACGGCGTACTGCACGGAGGCGCTGGACAGGAAATACTGCTGCTTAAGCCTCAGCTCCTTGCCTTCGTAATGGTTGTCTTCGGGATAGAGAACCTTGCTGATTACCTCAGCAAGTTCCTTCTCCTCCACCGCACGGGCATAATCGCCGCGGTTGAAGGACTGCATATCCAGCGACTTGGTCGCACGGGCGCTCCAGCAGCGAAGCATATTGACCATGTGGCTGTCGTAGCCGATGACGGGCATGTCGTAGGGAACGGCGCGCACCGTTGCGCCGTTTACATGACGGTACTTAATGCGGCCGTTTTCTTCATACGTCTCCACATTGCCGCCAAAGCGTACGTCCACCGCCTGATCGAGGCGGCATACTTCCCACATATTGCCGTTTACCAGCCAGTTATCGGGCATTTCCACCTGAAATCCGTTTACGATCTTCTGGCGGAAAAGGCCGTATTCGTAGCGGATGGTGCAGCCCATGGCGGGATATTCCAGGGTAGTCAGAGAATCCAGAAAGCAGGAAGCCAGACGGCCGAGGCCGCCGTTTCCAAGGCCCGGTTCGGGCTCCTGTTCAAATACGATGGATCTGTCCAGACCCAGCTCCTTAAGCGCGGTGACGTAGTTACCCTCGTTTACAAGGGAAACCATGGTGTTGTGCAGCGCACGGCCCACCAGGAATTCAGCGGACAGATAATACAGCTTTTTGCAGCCCTGCTTTTTGCGCTCGCCGCGCGAAAGCGTACGGCTGTTCATTACCTCGTCGCGCACGGTCTGCGCAAGCACGTCGTACAGCTGCTCCTGAGTTGCATCAGAAATTTCGCAGCCATAGTTGTGCGCAAGCTTCTTAATAATGGAATTTTTGATTTCATTTACAGACATACGTTCGACGGCCATTTCAGAGATCCCCCACTCGGTCAGATGATTCACTAATTATATCATCTGCGCGCCCATAATACAAGCAAATCCGGGATTCCGCACGCATATTTTCGTCTTTTGCTAACAAAACGAAGGCTATTTTTTTGTTAAATACCGAATTCTTTGCGTTTTTTGTTAAGCTAATACTTAAAGAATCAGCCTTGACCGTTCAGCGCCGCGGATTGCCATGCGTTTTTATCGGCGCTCTCAGGTTTTTTGTGCCCCGAGTTGCGTTCGATATTAATTTGTTGTATACTGTAATGTGAATAGATATGTCTGATCTCGGAGGCGGAGTTTTGCTATGTATGCATCGTTTTTCAAGCGCATTCTGGATGTTCTGCTGGCGCTTCTTATGCTGATAGTGCTTTCTGTGCCGCTTGCGCTGATTGCGCTGGCAATCAAAATCGATTCAAAAGGCCCAATTCTCTTTACGCAAAAACGCGTGGGCGCGAACAAAACGCACTTTAAAATCTATAAATTCCGCACCATGAAATCCGATACGCCGGGCGAAACACCCACCCACCTTCTGAAGGACCCGCAAGCCTATATCACGCGCGTAGGCCGGATCCTTCGCGTAACAAGTCTGGACGAGCTGCCGCAGCTGATCAACATTCTCCTTGGGCACATGTCCTTTATCGGCCCGAGGCCGGCGCTTTGGAATCAGTTTGATCTGATCGAAGCGCGCGATAAAGTTAAGGCCAATGCGGTTCGCCCGGGACTTACCGGCCTTGCGCAGGTGCACGGACGGGATGAGCTGGAAATCGAAGAAAAGGCGAGGCTGGACGGCGAATATGTGCGACGCATTACGTTTACAGGCGATTTCAGGATTATTCTCGATACGGTAAAAGTAGTATTCGGCCAAAAAGGCTACCGGGAGGGCGAAAGGAAATGACAAACGCGCTTCCCCTGGTATCCGTCATCATCAGTACGTACCGCCGCGACGAATCCCTCGTCAAAGCCGTTGCGTCATGCGTAAATCAAACATACAAAAATATCGAAATCCTGATTGCAGACGATAATGCAGACAGCCGGATGAACAGGCGCGTACGCGAAATCGCCGACCGGTTTTCCGTTACCCATATACAGAACGAAACGAACCTGGGTTCCGCAGAAAACAGAAACAACGCCGTTCGATTGTCAAAGGGCGAATACATCGCGTTTCTGGACGACGACGACGTTTACTTTGAAACCAAAATCGAAAAACAGCTGCGTCATATGCTATCCGAGCAGGCGGACGTGTGCATTGAAAACCTGCGCCTGGTAAACGAAAAGGGCGAATTCGTGGAAAACCGCACGCGCGGATACCTATCGGATTTTTCCAGGGAAGCGCTTTGGGTGTGCCACCTTAAATACCACATGTCCGGCACCGACAGTCTGATGTTCAAGCGGGAATACTTTGACAAAATCGGCGGCTTTCCCCCGATCAATCTGGGCGATGAATTTTACCTGATGGCGCGCGCCATCGAGGGCGGCGGAAAGATTACTTATCACAACGAAACGGGCTCGGAAGCGGTTGTCCATTCGGATGAAGGCGGGCTTTCCAGCGGAAACAACAAACTGATCTGCGAAAGGGAGCTGCATAAGTTTAAACGAAGTCATATGCATCTTCTGAATCGCCGCGACCGGCGCTACATACGGATGCGCCACCACGCCGTAAACGCATTCGCATATCTTCGCATGAAAAAATTTGCGCGTTTTGCCGCGTGCGCGTTTTTGTCGTTTGGATCCGCACCCATTCAGTGCCTGTCGTTTTTGAAGGAAAAGTTTTCGGAAAAGGAGGCCTGCTGATGTTATCCAGCCAGAAGCAATTCAAGCGCCTGTCGCATATGCAGGCAGGCCTGTATGAACCTACGGAAAAGGAAAACGCACGCGTAAAAGAACTTTTATTGATGATCTATTCGGATGTATTCCGGGTTTGCGAAGAAAACAGACTCTGCCTGATGCTCGGCGGCGGAACGGCGCTTGGCGCTGTCAGGCACAAGGGCTTTATCCCATGGGACGATGATATGGACCTGATGATGCCGCGCGCGGATTACGAAAAGCTGAAGGCAATATTTGCAAAAGCGCTAGGCGATAAATACGTCCTTCAGGCGCCCAACGCGGGAAACTGTGAAATATCCAATCTGTACATGAAAATTATTCTGCGCGGTACTGAACGCAAGGAACTTCTGAAGCTGAACGCGCCGGGCCTTCACGGCCTGTGGGTGGATGTGTTTCCAATCGACTATGCGCCGGACAACCGAATTACAAGGAGAATCAAAGGCTTTTTCTCGGATGCATTTGCATATACGGCGGTTTCCAACTACATGCGCACCTTCGATACCCCCGAAATCAAAAAATACATGAGCGCAACGCGCGCATCGCGCATCAATCATTTTATTCGCATGACTTTGGGCTTTTTAACGTGCTTTGCTTCCTACAAAACGCTTTACAACCTCTTTGACCGGTTTGTGCAGAGCAAAAAGGAAACGAACACCATCACCGTTCCCACCGGAATCCGCCATTATATGGGAGAAATGCACCCAAAGGATGAATACTTTCCCGTATCGGATGCGCAGTTTGAAGGAAAAAAAGCCTATGTACCGGGAAATGTACACGCCTACCTTTCCCAGCTGTACGGCGACTATATGACCCCGCCGCCCGTCGATAAGCGCGAACGGCATTTCTATGTAACGCTGGATCTTGGTCAATATGCGGAGGACGCGCATGAATAAGTGTAAACATCTGATTGTCATCGCCATTTCAATCATCGCGCGCATACTGCTTCGCGTGTTCTATGTTTTCCCGATCAAAAACAATCGCGTGCTGTTTGTCAGCTTCCGCGGAAAGCAATACTCCTGCAATCCTCGCGCCGTTTCGGAAGCGCTTCAAAAAGCAGCCGGAGATAAAATTGAAATCGGTTGGGCATTTCACGATGCAGACAGGTTTGCGTTTCTGAAGGAAATGGGCATTACGGTACTGAGCGATAAAACGCCGGCGTTCATCAAATTCGCGCTTACGGCAAGGGTTGTATGCGTAAACACATACTATAAGCCCTTTCTTCCCCGGCGGCGCGGGCAGTTTTATCTGCGCACATGGCACGGCGGCGGCGCATACAAACGCGTAGGCAAAATGGAAAAAATGCCTCCGTTCAGGCGCTTTTTTGTGAATATGCAGCAGCAGGGCGCAGATTTGTATCTTTCCTCCAGTGAAGCCTTCACGCGTCTTACGCTTCGCGAGAGCTTCGGCTACAAGGGTGAGGTACTTGAAAGGGGCATGCCCCGAAACGACTGCCTTTTAAAGGAAACGCCCGCAGAGATCATTCACAAGGTATATACGGCGCTCGGCGTTTCCGAGGATACGAATATCGCCCTTTATGCCCCCACCTTCCGCCCGGACGATCAGGCCACCGCCTTTGATATGGACTTTGACGCCGTTTCTGCCGCCCTCTCCCGGCGCTTTGGCGGCATGTGGGTTGTCGCGTTCCGCGGACATCACGTGGTTACGGGAAACGCCCGCGCAAAGATCGACGCAACCGACTATATGGACATGCAGGAGCTGCTCATGGTTTCCAAAGCGCTCATCACCGATTATTCATCGTCGATCTGGGATATGTCGCTCACTTTCAAGCCCGTATTTTTGTATGCAACCGACCTTTCCTCGTATCAAGCGGAACGCGATTTTTATATTGATATCCATTCATGGCCCTTTCCGCTATCCGAAAACAACGACGAGCTTGTGAAACGCATCGAAGCCTTTGATGAAGCAAGGTACCGCGCGGACGTAAAAAAGCATCACGAGGCGCTCGGAAGCTATGAAAGCGGAGAAGCTTCACAGGCCGCCGCAAGGCGAATTCTAACCGAATGCGGCGTTAAGGAGGATTCATGAAAAAAAACCTCGCGCTGATTTTTCAGATCATCATTGCGCTATGTATGCGCGCAGCGTTTTGCGTGCTGTTCGTGTTTCCCGTAAAGAAAAACCGCGTGCTGTTTCAGGCTTTTCGGGAAAAGCAGTATGCCTGCAATCCGAAGTATATATCTGAAGCGCTCAGACGCACGCATGGAAATGAAATCGAAATCGGCTGGTCATTCCGAGATCCGGAAAAGTTTTCGTACCTTAAGGATATGGGCATACGCGTTATGAAGGCCGGAACGTTTGAAGCCTACAAATACGCGCTCACCGCGAAGGTGGTATGCATAAACACCTACTATAAACCAACCCTGCCCAAACGAAGAACGCAGCTGTTTCTTCGCACATGGCACGGCGGCGGCGCGTACAAGCGCGTGGGCAAAATGCAGAAGCAGCCGCCGCTGATGCGGTTTTATCTGTCCCTTCAGCAGGACGGAAACAGCATATATCTTTCCTCCAGCCGCGCCTTTACACAGCAAACACTTCGAGAATCGTTTGGCTATTTAGGCAAGGTCATTGAAAAGGGTATGCCCCGAAACGACATACTGATTAACAGCGCAGATCCCGACGAAAAGGCAAGAATCCGCAAGGCGATCGGGCTTTGCGAAGGCAAGCGCCTTGCGCTGTACGCGCCGACCTACCGGGACGACAACCTGCCCAGCGCCTTTGGCCTTGATTACGAACGCTGCGCGCGCGCGCTTTCGGCCCGCTTTGGCGGCGAATGGGTGATGGGATACCGCGGGCACAACTTTACCTACCGGGGCGACCACACCAAAAGCGCCATGGGCGCCATTGATCTTACGTCTTACCCGGACATGCAGGAGCTTCTTCTTGTTGCAGACGTATTGATTACCGACTATTCCTCATCCATCTGGGACATGTCCGTTGCCTCAAAGCCTGCGTTTTTATACGCGACGGATCTGAAACAATACTCGCAGGAGCGCGATTTCTATACCGATATCCGCACCTGGCCTTTCCCGCTTTCCGAAAACAACGACGAGCTTGAAAAGAACATCCTGTCTTTTAACGAAGAAAAATATCTGTCAGACATACGCGCCCACCATGAGGAGCTTGGAAGCTATGAAACCGGAAGCGCCGCCGGATATGCGGCGGAGTATATATACAACATCTGTTCAGGAGGCCCGATCGCATGAACATTGCACTGATTTTTGCCGGGGGCACGGGCACGCGCATTAATTCGCGCACCCGCCCAAAACAGTTTCTGGAGCTGAACGGAAAGCCCATTATTATCCATACGCTGGAGCATTTTGAATTGAACGCCTCCATAGACGCCATCTGCGTTATATGCCTGGAAAGCTGGATTGGCTTCCTGAAAGGCCTTGTCGACAAATACTCTCTGAAAAAAATCCGCTGGATCGTTCCCGGCGGAGACAGCGGACAGGCGTCCATATTCAACGGCCTGAGCGCCCTGCATTCGGATGCAGACGTTCCGGACGATGCGCTCGTGCTGATTCACGACGGCGTACGCCCGCTGATTGATGATAAAACGATTACGGACGTAATCGCCTGCGCAAGGGAAAACGGAAATGCCATCACGGTTACCAGCGCCTACGAAACCATCATTACCGTGGATGAAGCCGAATGCGTTTCCGGCGTTGTGGACAGAACCCGCGCAAAGCTGGCCCGCGCCCCGCAGGCCTTCTTTGTAAAGGACATTTACGGAGCGCACCTTCGGGCGCAAAGGGACGGTTATACCGGCGCAATCGACTCCGCCACGCTGATGCGCCACTACGGCATGGAACTTTACACAGTGGAAGGCCCGGTAGAAAACATCAAAATCACGTCGCCTTCCGATTTCTATATCTTCCGCGCAATTTATGAGGCAAAGGAAAACTCGCAGATATGGGGGCTGTAAGCATGCATACGGAGTGCCCGGGCAGAACCCGGTTTCAGATGGATCTGGAGCGGGTAGCTTATGCCGATTATGATTTTGAGCTGCTAAGAAATTCCACCGTACTCATCACCGGCGCAACCGGTCTTGTGGGCGGAGCGCTTACGCGCGCCATACTTTGCGCAAACAGGCTGCGCGGGCTGAACATGCGCGTGCTGGCGCCGGTCAGAAGCATGGAAAAGGCCAAAAAAGCACTTGACGGCGTGTGGGGCAGGCCCGATTTATGCGCATTTGAAGCAGATATTACCGATACGCTTTCAATCAGCGAACCGGTAGATTATATCGTTCACGCGGCAAGCGCAACTTCCTCCGGGTATTTTATGACCAATCCCGTTGAAACCATCCATGTATCCTTCATGGGTACGGAAAATGCGCTGAACCTTGCCAGAGAAAAAAAGATACGCGGCATGGTATATCTTTCCAGCATGGAGGCCTTCGGCATTACGGATTCCTCTCTGGAAAGGGTAACCGAAAAGCAGCTGGGCTATATCGATCCCCAGGCGATACGAAGCTGCTATTCCGAAAGCAAGCGCATGGCCGAATGTCTGGCGTCGGCATATGCCGCCGAGTACGGCGTTCCCGTACGAAGTGCGCGGCTTGCGCAGACCTTCGGCGCGGGCGTTCAGGCGGGCGAAAGCCGCGCTTTTATGCAGTTTGCCCTGTCCGCTCTTAAAGGACAGCCCATTGTACTGCACACAACGGGCGAATCCTACGGTAACTATGTGTATCTGGCCGACTGCATCCACGCGCTTTTGTTACTTTTGACCCGCGGCGAAAACGGCGACGTTTATACGGTTTCCAACGAAAGCGCCTGCGTTAAAATCAAGGAACTCGCCCGGATTACCGCTCAAAACCTATCGAACCCTGAGGTAAACGTCGTATTCGATATTCCCAAGGACAGAAACAAATTTGGATATGCGCCGGACACAAAATTGCGACTTTCCTCCGGAAAGCTTCAGGCATTGGGCTGGCAGCCTCAGGTGGAGCTGCGCGATATGCTGAAATATATGGCGCAGGATATCAAAGAACAGAATTTATTGTTTTGAAAGAATAAGCGGTTTGCATTCGCATGCAAACCGCTTATTACTGGAATATTTGATTATTTTTGAATTTTTTATCGCATTCATATTGCATTTTTTGAGAAAACGTGGCATAATGAATATCGCAGTCCGGCATAATGGCATATGATGCCGCAGAAGCCGCTTAAAAGGAAAGGGTTTGTTCAAAAATGGCATTAACGATATCTCAAAAATGCAAAAACATACTTCCCTCAGTTACGCTGGCAATCGACTCCCGCGCAAAGCAGCTGCGAGCCATGGGGCTTGACGTAATCGGCTTCGGCGCGGGCGAACCGGACTTTGATACTCCAAAATATATTAAGGACGCCGCGCGCGACGCACTCGACGCCGGTATGACCAAGTACACGCCCGTTCCCGGTACCATTGAGCTGCGCACGGAAATTCAGGAAAAGCTTTTCCGCGACAACGGGCTGGAATACGAACTTACCGATATCATTGTTTCTACAGGCGCAAAGCAGTGCCTGTTCAATGCGCTGACCGCCATTATCGATCCCGGCGATGAAGTGCTGATTCCCTCGCCCTGCTGGGTCAGCTATCCCGAAATGGTCCGCATGGTCGGCGGCATCCCGGTACTGGTAAAGGGCAGCGAGGAAAACGGCTTTCTGGTAGACGCAGAAGCGCTCCGAAAGCATGTAACCGTCGACACAAAGGCCATTATCATCAACTCGCCCAACAACCCCAACGGCAGCGTCTGGTCGCGCGAGCTCTTAGAGGGCATCGCGGAATTGGCGGTTGAAAAGAAACTGTTTGTCATTTCCGATGAAATCTACGAAAAGCTGATTTACGACGGAGGAAAGCATGTTTCCATCGCTTCCCTGAGCGATGAAATCAAACAGCAAACCATTGTCATAAACGGCGTATCCAAATCCTATGCCATGACCGGCTGGCGAATCGGTTATGCTGCCGGGCCCAAGCCCGTCATCCGCGCCATGACCAGCTTTCAGGGACACACAACCAGTAACCCCAACTCCATTGCCCAGCACGCCGCCGCCGTCGCACTGACAAACGGCGAAAAATTCATGCACGACTCTTTTGTGGAATTCGACGCCCGCAGAAAGCTGATGCATTCCCTGCTGAACGCCATTCCGGGGCTGAGCGCCAAGTTGCCGCAGGGCGCGTTCTACATGATGCTGAACATATCAGGCATCATCGGCAAAAGCGTAAACGGCCGTACCATCAAGGGCAGCGATGACTTCGCGGAAACGCTGCTGGAAAGCAAGCTCGTAGCCGTAGTGCCCGCCCGCGCCTTTGGCGATGATCGCTTTGTACGCCTAAGCTACGCCACCTCCAGAGAAAAGATCATGATGGGCATTTCCAGAATTTCCGACTTTGTGAAGGAACTGGAAGGCTGAAAAAACCGGATACAACAATCAAGCACCGACTTATGAAACATAGCCGGTGCTTTCATTTTCAGCAAACCGCGATCAGCATTTTAGGATCATCGGAGAGGGGACACACAGATGAAAATAGAAGATGGAGGCTATTTCGACGTTATTGTCGCAGGCGCAGGCAGCGCCGGCTTCTGCGCGGCGGTTCAAGCCGGACGGGCCGGGCTGAGCGTGGCACTGTTTGAGCATTTTTCCATGCCGGGCGGTACGCTGACAGTGCTTGGCAGCAATTCCATCGATCAATTCAACAACCCTCACAGGCCCGTAGGGGACCGCATGATTATCACCGGCATCGGATGGGAATTCTGTAAAGCACTGGCCAGACGGGGCTTTGCCACGATTCCGGACATGGACGCGCCCTATAAAGTCCATTGGCAGTACGGCGTAAAGGTGAATCCAATTGCAGCCGCGCAGCTGATGGATGATTTCCTACTGGAAGCGAACATTCATCTTTTTTATCGACAAGCAGTCGTAACGGTGGAAACTACCGAAACGGAAACGGAAACCATCGTAGATTCGGTAATCGTCACAACAAAAAACGGCCTCGTCCGCCACCGCGCGAAGATATTCATCGACTGCACCGGCGACGGAGACATTTGCGCATGGGCAGGCGCAAAGTTTCATATCAATGAAACGCTGCAGCCCGGCACCATGCGCCTCTATCCCGGATGCTTTAACGGAAACAGCGAAAAGCTTGTGCAGACAGACGACATATGGAGGAAGCTGGTTTCAGATACGCCATCGCTGAAAGATTTCAGCACGGCCGGCTTTCAGACAATTCTCACTCAGGAGGGCGACAACATCAATCACGTATGCGGTCTGAATTCAGCGGACAGCAGTAGCCGTACACAGACGGAAATTATTTCAAGGCGCGATCAGGTACATATGCTGCAGGCGCTGAAAGAAGGCGGAAACCCCTTCAAAATTCTCGGCAGCGCCCCTGAAACAGCCGCGCGCGAAAGCCGGAGAATCATCGGCGACACAATCATGACGGGTCAGGAGTATCTGGAAAAGTATGTATATGACGACGCGGTATGTTACACCTACTGGTTTATCGACATTCACCGCGAGGGTCAGCCGGCAGAAATCATCTATCTGCAGGACGAAAAAACACCCACCATCTCCTTAAGCGCCATGCGGCCGATCAGGCTTAAAAATGTTCTCGTCGCGGGAAGATGCGTTTCCGCGGATCGCGCAAGCAACTCTGCAATCCGCGTAAAAGCCTCCTGCATGGCGATGGGGCAGGCCGCTGCCGCCGCTGCCGTTGTTGCCTTGCAACAGGGAACAAACAATGTTCGGAAAGCCCACGCTGAAGATGTACGCAAATATCTGTCCGATCAGGGTGCAATCGTACCCGACAAAAACAACAGAAGGTAAACAAACTTTCCTCCCTGACGCGCCGCCCGCAGGCCTGCCAATTGCCCGGGGCAGCGCGCTGTTTTCTCTCCATTCACCCCTCCCCCTCCGTGCGCATAGTCTGAAAACGGTGATGCCCGAAAACGGAACGCCAAATAAACGCATGGAGGGTATCCAATGAGATGCAATAACTGCCGTCGCGGTATTCATTCCGCGGTTTTCAATAACGATTCGGACGTACGCACAGTTGACTGCCTGTGTGACTCCGCCATCAGTCCGTATACGTCCAACTATTCCTCCACCTATGATCTAAACTGCGCCTGTCATAACACAGGCTGCTCCAATTGTTCCGGCTGCGGCTGTTCCAGCTGCTCCGGCTGCTCCAATTGCTCCGGCTGCGGCTGTAACAATCAATGCGGCGTAACCGGCCCCACTGGACCCCAAGGCCCCACCGGACCGACCGGTCCTCAGGGCGTTACCGGACCTCAGGGCCCCATCGGCCCCGCAGGTCCCCAGGGCGCCATCGGACCCGCAGGTCCTCAAGGCGCAACAGGTCCGCAGGGTGTAACCGGACCCACCGGGCCTCAGGGTATTGCCGGACCCGCAGGCGC
>JAZSRC010000033.1:0-84611 GCA_045538305.1 Clostridia bacterium
AGGGGGTTTTCCATATCGCCGAACTTTTTGCCGGTGATCTCTTCCATCTTGGCGATGTTTTCCATGATTTCAGCCTGGATCGCTTCGTTGATTTTGCGGCCGTCCTCGTAATACTGGGTGCATGCTTCAGTAGTGATAGTAAAGCCCTGCGGTACAGGAAGGCCAATATTCGTCATCTCAGCGAGATTGGCGCCTTTGCCTCCGAGCAGGTTGCGCATGCCTGCGTTGCCCTCTTTGAACAGGTATACAAATTTCGTTGCCATGTTCGGTCTCTTCCTTCCTCACATTCCAATGTGACATACTTATCTTATCTCATTCCAGATGGTTATTATACATCAAATGGAAGTCTTTTTACAAGACTGAATTGTTTTTGTTTTAATTACATTAAGTTAAGAATTAAAAACAACCGCAATTGGATGTTGCGGTTGTGTAAATGTCCCGCGCACGGGATGAAATATGTCCCGGTTACTCGCCGGCAACAGTAACGGAAGGAATGCGTACAGCCAACGGGCCGTCGTACTGATAATCGGTATACCGCTCCTTCGAGAAAATCAGTTCCTTCTGTTTATCTAGTAAACTGCCGCTAACAGAGCCGCCCGTTACAAGGTGAATTCTTTCACCGTCAAACAGATAGGCCAAACGGATTTCGCCGGCGAAACGTCCGCGCAGAGGATCCATCTGGAAATCGGAAAACGCTACGGGCATGAGATAGGGTTTTGCCTTCATGGATTCAAAGGCTTCCGAACCGTTTTCCACAAGCATGGAGGAATAGCTGCCTCTGGGTTCAATGCCGAGGTATCTGCAGAAGCGGGTGTTTCCGTGAATGGAAGAAAGCATACCGTTGCATATCAGTACCCGTTTAGGCATCTTAACGCCGTCCGGCGAGAACGGTTCGTCAGGAATCAGGGTTATGTTCAGCTTTTCGCCCGAAATTTCATCACCCTGAACGTTCATACCCTCCTGATAGGGGGAATATTTTGCGTAGATCATTGCGGCGTCCGCCTTCTCCAGATACGCCGTGAGTATGGTATATACATGCTTTTTGGTCAATATCAGGTCGTATGCTCCAGCCTTGGGCGCTTCGCCAGCATAAGCACGGTCGCGCACGATGGACAGAGCATCCATGGACAATCCGGAAATTGCAAACGTATCCAAAGTGGTATATTCAAAATCGTGGTACATTTCCACATCCTCAGGCTCCGTTGCCTGTACAACGAATTCGCCCTTAATGCGGTAAGAGGAATACGATACGTCAACGCCCCTTGAAGACAATATATGAACGGAAAATGAGGTAGCGAAAATCTCTGCGGAGTTGATGAAAGCGATGTCTTCGGTATCCGGCATGAACAAAGCATCCGCCATGATTTCGGCCTTTTCCATAAGGCTTACGCCATCAGTATCACTGTTCTCCACATGATCTTGAATGGGATCTGCGAGTTCAAAATAGGGGTTTTTCACGTATTTTGCATTTTCATACGCACAGGAGAGCTTTTCGGCGATTTCGTCATCCGTCATCTGAGGAAATACGACTACGGAAGAAGAGCCCCGCATCTTCACGCCGTCTGCTTCAAAATCGCGGTAAACAATTACATTCAGATCGCGGACAAGCTTGCTCCTTCGCAGATCTTCATCTTTCCTGATATAGAAAAGCTCGGCGCTTTCACGTATGGTGTCGGTAATCTGCCATACGGTAATTGAGAGAGATTCGATAATACTTTTAATGCGCAGAATCATAATGCGGATTCTCCCTTCATTATCCCAGTCGAATTCGGGCTTTCATATACGGCCCGCCGTCTGAAACCTTCACCCATTCTTTATAGCCCTTGCCGCAGAAACCACTTCCGCCTAAGTGGATTTCGTTTCCCATCATGGAAATGGAGGTCAGCAGATCAGGCACATAGCCGGTCAGTACGATCGGTGAAAATACTTTTCCGGTAAGCTTACCGTCCTTGATCTCCCGCGCAATGTTAACCATGCACTGGATACCCCAGTTTTTGGGATCCTCCATACCGCTGCTTGGATTTTCAAGCAGAAAACCGTAGGAGATGGATGCGATCATTTCATCAAGCGTGGAGCTGCCCGGCGCAAAGAAGGTGTTGGTCATGCGCGTGTAGGCCTTGCGTTCAAACGATTCCCTTCGTCCGTTGCCGGTTGCCTGTACGCCGAGTTTTGCGGCGCTTGTTGTGTCGGCGTAGCCTGTCAAAAGTATGCCGTCTTTGATGACAAGTGTGTCCTGTCCGAGGGTTCCTTCGTCGTCAAAGAGGTAGGAAGCGCATTCATTTTCGGCTTTTGCGCCGTCGTGCATCGTAACCAGATCGCTTGCTACGCGCTTACCGATAAAATCCTTTGCAAGCGCGCGGTTTTTTACAAACATATCCATTTCAACGCCGTGTCCGAATGCCTCGTGAACAATCATTCCCGTGGTTTCGGGATCGCAGATACAGTCATATTCTCCCGGGATCATTTCTTCGGAATCCAGAAGCTCGATTACGGTATTCACGATTTGATCGATAACGCTTTCCTCGTTCATACGGTTCATAACTTCTGCGCCGCCAAGAAGAGAGAAGCCTTTATAATAGTCCTTGATTTCCTCGCCCTTCGCTGCAAGCGCTACGATGGAGCCGTTTGTCCAGAGTATGGTTTGCGTAAGCGCTCTGTTTTTGGAAACAAACAGCTTTGTGCCCTTTTGCCACACAACGCGAGCGGCGATATCCAGAATCCGTTCATCCTTTGCCTTCGCCTTTTCACGGATATCTGTAAGGCGGCGGACGATTTCTTCGGTTCCGAGATCGTCAGGGTCGATATCGAAGGAGGCATATTCTGTAAAAATGCAGGCGTCGTCAGAAGGAATAGGGCATACGGATGCAATGGAAGCAGCTTGCTTTTTGATTACTTCCAGGACTTCGGGAAGGCTCGTTTCACTCAAATCGCTGAATGAATACTCAAAAAGACCTTTTCCGTTATGAATTCTTGCAACAAAGCCGCGCTTTGTGAGCAACGGGTTTTCAGAAACGGAAGTTCCGGTAGAGGCGACCTGACAGGACATGGCGGATGTATCCTGAAGGAGTATGGAGGCGTAAGGATACAGTTCATTAAGCGCAGCGACCAGCTTTTCCATAAGCGGCCTTGCATTTTTTGCAAAATTGCTTTCGGTAAGTTTCAAGTTTGTTCACCCTCCGTTTGTTCAATCCATTTGGGCGCTTTGGGGATGGGGCAGCGCAAAGCCTTCTTTGCAGCCCTCGCCTGACAATAACACCCGCAAAGGCAGCATGTAGCATCGCTTCGGTATTCGCATCCAGCGCACAGGGACAAACGCGCCAAATAGGTTTCTTCCCCTGCCCGGATGTCGTCCGGAAGCTGTGACACGTATGAATCCAGATAGTCGATCAATTCACCTTCCGGAAGCGCTGCATCAAGGCATTTCCGGCATAGGATTTCTTTGGCAATATACGGCATTATTCAAAATCCAGCGATACGCAGCTGACTGCCGGAAGCGTGAACACAACCTCCGTGCCGCTTGCCGAGGGGTTCATTGAGACGCCGGTAAAGGGCTGAATGGTTACGCTTTCCGGCTCTTCAAACGTGTTTTTGCTGGTTGTTTTTCCGGTAAGAATTCTGGAGGATGCAAGGGAATATTCCTTTTCGTCAAGGCGCATGGATATGATTATGTCTTCATTCGCCGTTACGTTTGCAATCGTCACATGCACCTTTCCGTTTTCATCAACCGATGCGGACTGAGTTACCTTTTCAAGCGCACGACTGATTCCAGCTACTTTTTCGTTTGTGATGCTGCTTTCGACCAGCATTGCACCCTGATGCGACTTGAACAAATCAAATATGTGATATGTGGGCGTGAGCAGCATTTTTTCACCGTCCGTCAGAACGATGGCCTGAAGCACATTGATTGTCTGCGCGATATTTGCCATATGTACACGGTCCGCATGCTTATTGAAGGCGTTGAGCGTAATAGCAGCGATCATCGCGTCGCGCATGGTATTCTGCTGGTACAGGAAGCCGGGATTTGTGCCGGGTTCTACATCGTACCATGCGCCCCATTCGTCTACAATCAGGCCGATTTTCTTTTCGGGGTCGTATCTGTCCATGATCGCACCGTGTTTTTCGCACAGTTCGTCGATAAACGCTGCTTTGGCGAGCGTTTCATAGTATTCCGCTTCGGAAAAATCAGTTGCACTGCCCTTATACTGCCAGTCTTCTCTGGGAAGCGTATAGTAATGAAGCGACAGACCCTGCATATGGCGTCCGGCCTCCCGCATCATGGTTTCTGTCCAGTCGTAATTGGGATTTGAAATGCTTGTGCCGGCGCCGCAGGCAATCTTATATACCTTATTTCCACTGAAGTTGTGAATATAGGTCTGATACCTTTTGTATACATCGGCATAGAAGCCTGCGCGCATGTTTCCGCCGCAGCCCCAGTTTTCATTACCGACGGCAAAATACTTCAGCTTCCAGGGCTCGTCCTGACCGTTTGCGCGGCGAAGATTGGCCATGGGGGAAATGTCGCCGGAGGTCATATACTCGATCCACTCGGCCATTTCGGCAACTGTACCGCTTCCCACATTTCCGTTTACATATGGCTCGCAGCCAACCTGCCGGCAAAGCTCAAAGAATTCATGCGTGCCAAAGGAATTATCTTCAACAACGCCGCCCCAGTTGGTATTGATCATCTTTTTGCGATCGCTCTTTTTCCCGATTCCGTCCTTCCAGTGGTATTCGTCGGCAAAGCATCCGCCTGGCCAGCGAAGGACGGGAAGCTTAATATTTTTAAGCGCATCAACGATATCTGTACGGATTCCGTTTACGTTTGGAATAGGGGAATCCTCGCCTACATAGATGCCGTTGTAGATGCATCTTCCGAGATGCTCTGAAAAGTTGCCGTATATCTCGGGATGAATATAGCTTTTCCGGATACCGGGGCTTACGATGATCCTCATATGCTTTACCTCCTGTTATTTAACGCTTTTACCCGCTTTAATTGCCCAGAAAAGGCGTTCGGCAGTTTGCCTGATCAATACTTCCGCGGTTTCCATGGCGTATTCCAGCGTCATTGGCGCGTTTTCAATGGGAAATATCATCGCATCTCCCACTTCATGAAGGCGCTCTGCTTCCGGACCCATGCCGCCTGTAATGACTGCGCATGGAACACAGAACTTGTTTGCGCGTTCGATAATGCCTGCCGCGACTTTTCCGTATTTTACCGTTTGTCCGTCTACCCGGCCTTCACCGGTTACAATCAGAGACGCATCGGCAATAAGCGAATCGAAATCCGCTAGATCCAGCACAGCGTCGATGCCTCTTAGAATATCTGCCCTAAGAACGCCCGCAAGCGCCGCACCGCAGCCGCCCGCCGCTCCGGCGCCCGGGAAAGATGCGATATCGATAGAGAAAAGATCATAAAAGCGGTCGGTATAATGCGTCATACCGTGCTCCAGCTTTTCGATGCACAGTGCGTCCGCACCTTTTTGCGGGCCGTATATGCGCGTTGCGCCGCTTTCTCCAAGCAGCGGATTGGTAACATCCGAAATCACAGTCAGGCGCGCATCGCGCAGTGCCGGATGCAGGCGGTCAAGGTTAATATTATGAACCATGGAAAGCTCTGCGCCGATGCCCTCCAGCCGTCTTCCGCTTTCGGACTCAAATACCGCGCCAAGGGCTGACAAAAGGCCCATACCGCCGTCATTGGTGGCGCTTCCGCCGATTCCGATCAGAATATTGCGATGGCCGTCGTTAAGCGCATGGGCAATCATCTCGCCAAGACCGTAGCTTGTCAGATACATGGGATTCCGAAGTCCTTCGGGAACCATTGGCAAGCCCGAACAGTTTGCCATTTCAATTACGACTGTTCCGTTTGAAAGTAGGGCGTATTCCGATAATACGGTTTCTCCGTGCGGCGCCGTAACGCGTTTTTGAATACGATTTCCGCCAAGAATGCGTAAAAGCGCATCAATCGTACCTTCGCCGCCATCGGCTACAGGCAACTGTGAGATCTTTGCATTGGGAAAGCGTTTCAAAGCTTCTTCCGTGAGGATCTCGGTAATCCGCACGGCAGAAGCGGAGCCCTTAAAGGAATCCGGAGCGAATATGAAGTGCATATGCTGCCTCCTGCGCATTTTTTTATATCATAACACAGTTATTGCAAAAGAGCAAATACAAACGCATAAAACAAAGCGTTGATGATAACGCTAAGAACGAGGTGACTGAAATGAAAATTGAAAGAATTTTTGCCCGGGAGATATTGGATTCCAGAGGACTTCCGACAATTCTTACGGAGGTAACGGTTGCAAACGGCATATCGGCTAAGGCTTCCGTGCCGTCGGGCGCGTCAACCGGAAGGTATGAAGCGCATGAAAAACGCGACGGAGATACCAGATACTTCGGAAAAGGTGTGAATAAGGCCGTAGCAAGCGTGAATGGATTGATTCAAAATGCGCTTACAGGAATCAATGTACTGAATCAAACGGCGATTGATACGCGTATGCTGGCGCTTGACGGCACGAAAAGCAAAGAATCGCTTGGCGCGAACGCAATACTGTCGGTTTCGGTTGCCTGCGCAAGGTGCGCTGCAGCCGTATTGGGCATTCCACTGTATCGATATCTTGGCGGAATAGGGGCAAAGCATATTCCGCGCGTGATGATGAATGTATTAAACGGTGGCAGGCATGCGGACAACAACCTGGATATTCAGGAATTCATGCTGGCGCCGGGGAAAGGAATATCGGCGCAGGATTCCATAAGAATGTGCGCTGAAATCTATAGGGCCCTCAAAAGTCTTTTAAAGGATAAAGGGTTTTCCACCTCTGTAGGCGACGAGGGCGGATTTGCCCCGGATCTGAAAAGCGATGAGGAGGCGCTTGTGCTTTTGCATGAAGCATCAAATACTGCAGGCTATCGTCCCGGCGCGGATGTTTTTTTTGCTGTTGACATGGCGGCAAGCGAATGGTACCAGGACGGCGAATACAGGCTTCCAAAGAGAAATATAAAAATGGATACGGAAAAGCTTATTGAATATGTGAAATCCATCGTCAGAGCGTATCCTGTGATTTCCGTAGAGGACCCGCTCCATGAGGATGATTATGAGGGCTTTGCCTACCTGACGCGTGAAATCGGTAATGATGTTATGGTGGTTGGCGACGATCTGTTTGTAACAAACCCTGAAAGAATCATGACGGGAATTGAAAAACAGAGCGCGAACGCCATATTGATCAAGCCCAACCAGATTGGAACGGTGACGGAAACCGCAATCGCCATGGAAATGGGGAAAAGCGCAGGATATCTTTTGATTGCATCACACAGAAGCGGGGATACGGCGGATACGTTTCTTGCCGATCTTGCCTGTGGTTTGGGCGCAGATTTTATGAAGTCCGGTGCGCCCGCACGTGCGGAACGCACCGAAAAGTATAACAGGCTCATGGAGATTGCGGATGATTTCAGAATCTAAAGGATGATCCTGATCAGCATGCAGATCAGGCACCCGGGAACCAAGGGAACGATAATGGACATGAGCGTCCAGAAGCTGCTTTTCGTTTCCCTGCAAACGGCGATCAGCGATGTGGCGCAGGGCCAGTGCATCAAGGTAAATGTACATGCGCAAAGCGCCGTTTGAATCGTCCATCCGTTTTGAATGAGTACATTGCGTATGTATGCGAAGTTCCCCGCTTCTGTCAACGTTCCGGAGGAGGTATATATCATCAGCGCTATCGGGAGCGCGATTTCGTTTGCGGGAAGGCTCAACAGGAATGCCGTCATCATCGTGCCGTCCATTCCAAGCATGCGTCCGCATGGCTCCAGAAAGCGCGTCATGTGCGCAAGCATGCTTACGCCGGATATGTCGGTATTGGCCAGAAACCACAAGATTGCGCCGGCAGGCGCGGAAACGGCGGCGGTTCTTGCAAGTATCATAAGCGTCTTGTTTACAAAGCCCGATGCGATTACCCGGATAAAATCGGGCCTTCGGAAGGGAGGAAGCTCCATTGTGAAGAAGGACGGTTTTCCGGAAAGAATCGTTTTTGAAAGTAAATATGAAAGCAAAAAGGTAACAAGCGCGGAAAGAACCAGCATTCCCGCAAGCGCAAGCGAGGCATGAAGGGCGTTCGCCGCCAGAAACACAGTGATCAGTGCGATCAGCGTCGGAAATCTTCCGTTGCAGGGCATTATGGCGTTTGTCAGTATGGCAATCATTCGTTCCCGGGGCGATTCAATGATACGGCTCTGCGTGACGCCTACCGCATTACAGCCAAGCCCCATGCACATGGTAAGACCCTGTTTCCCACATGAACCGCATTTGCGGAAGATTCCGTCCATACTGAACGCGATTCGCGGAAGAAAACCGCATTCTTCCAGAAGGGAAAATAGCGGAAAGAAGATTGCCATCGGCGGCAGCATGACCGAGATTACCCACGTCAGTACGCGGTATACGCCGTCGATCAGCATAGGCGCAAGCTGTTTAAGATACGGGTAGTCAAGAAGAAATGAACGCAAAGGCGCTTCAAGGCGAATAAACAACCGATTCAGCATTTGAGAAGGAATATTTGACGCGTAGATTGTTATAAACAGTATGGCAAGCAAAAATATGAATAGAATGGGGAAGGCAGTGATGCGGTTTGTCAGTATCCTGTCCGTTTTTGACGGGAGGTTCTTTGTAGAGGCGCTTTCCGATACGCATTTTTTGCATAGTTCCTTAGCGTGCACATTTTTGGCCCTTGCCATCTCGTCTGCGGCTTCATTAGGCGTTTTACCATATGCCTTCAAACAGGAAACCGCGTCCGTATCCATGCGTATAAGCGCAGAAAACGCTTGAGCCTCATCCGATTGCTTCATCTGGCATAGCGCTTTCATAATGTTTGTAAGCCATGGCGCATAGGAAGTTCTTAGGACGCCGGGCTTTTTTGTGCAGGGGGATGAGAGCATGGACAGAAGGTCGTTTATGCCTGCGCCACTCCTGGCCGATATTGCGCATACCGGCACGCCGAGCATTTCCGAAAGCTTGGATGTGTTTATGAATATCCCTTTTCTTTGGGCTTCATCTGTCAGATTGATGCAAACTGCCGGATTTGAGCATATTTCTATTACGCTTAACGCAAAAAACAGATTTCTGAAGAGATTGGTGGCATCCAATACAATCAAAACTGCATTCGCTTCGCCGGAGCGTATGAAATCCAGTGCGATTTCTTCCTCCGGTGATTTTGCGCTCAGCGAATAGGTGCCGGGAAGATCGATGAAACGGTATGTGATGTTTTTGTACCTGCGTTTGCCAGACGCGATATCAACCGTTTTGCCCGCCCAATTACCCGTGTGCTGCTTAATGCCGGTAAGCCGGGTAAAAAGCGTGCTTTTGCCAACATTTGGATTGCCGCACAGTGCAATAGTAACGACTTGTTCATTCGTTTCCGTACGAGTGTTCATAACTGCTCGCCTCCTTCCTCTGTGACCGATATCTTCTCGGCGTCGCTGTTTCTCAGCGCGATCATGCTGCCGGCGATCCTATATGCGCGCGGATTGCCAAACGGACTGATCAGCGCGAGCGTTACCGGCATACCTGCAATGAATCCAAGATCCATCAGCCGCTTTTTGATGTGTTCCTCCTGGTGTAATGATTGGATCAGTCGGGTTTCCCCGATCGACAGATGCATTAACGTTTTGACGGGCATAAAAAGTCCCTCCCATAGGCGTGCTTTTTCATGCTTATGCCCGGGAGGGAAAAACAGTTACAGTATGTTTGAAAGGGACAGGGCTTCATGCGATTTGAAATGGTCAACGGATTCAATGAAAAGCGCCATTGCCTTTTCAAAATCGTCCATATCGCGAATTCGCAGGCTGGTCAGTACATCGGTCAGCTGAACGGAAATATCGTGAAGCGTGGAATGAGGAACGAGGGATTCCAATATATCCTGCCGGCTTTCAATGTAAAACAGCATTTCGGATATCTTGTTTTCTGCGCCTTCTATGTCGCTTTCGTTGATCAGTCGGACGGTTTCTTCTCTCATGCCGTCAAGGCGGGTCATGGTGCTGTTTACAAAGTGATACGAAAAAATTGTAAGCGAAATACAAAAAAGGGCGCTTAATACAATGATTACAATACGCGATTTCATATCACCACGCCACCTTGTCCGCGCCGAGGGCTTGAATTTGTAGAATTCCGCCATTTTTTTCCTGAACCGTCATTACACCCTTTGTGTTTATGGTTGCAAGATATACGGCTTTTTCGCTCAGACTGTTATTTGACAATATGCCTTTCAGCCAGCATTTGGAAAGGTGAGCGCTTTTCAGATTGTGTTCCTGAATGCGTCCGTCCATAATCAGCGCGATGGGGACGCCTTCATAGCCCGGGTCCATGCCGGCTTCTCCGGCAGACAGCGGGCGAATGCGCGACCGGGGGAAGGCTGTGATTTTTCCGTTTGCTTCCATGACTGCGCATTCCACATCGGCTGGGTCCAGGATTCCGCTTTCACGTATGCCTTCCAATAGATCCGAAAGCGTAAGGCAGAGTCTTGAAAGCTCCTTTTCGTCAATCACGCCCTTGGACATAATCAGAGATGGTTTACCGGAAATGAAAGCGCGGGCTTTATCGGACTTTATGCATATCAAGGCGATAACGCCGTGTACGGCCACTACGCACACCACCGGAAGGAGCCCGTGAAACAGCGGCGTACTTACATCGGACATGGGCGTTGCCAGAAGTTCGGCAATCAAAAGCGCCATTGCCAGTTCGTACGGCTGAAATTGTCCCAATTGACGTTTGCCCATAATCCGAATGGCAAAAATCATCAGGATGTACAGTATCAGCGCCCGGGAAAGTATTGTAAACACAAAATATCGCCTCCATAATTTGCAATTATTGAACGTAATAACTTGCTTTTTGCCCGGTTTGTTTGATATAATAAATTGATAATCGGTATGGCTTATATTATGCACAGAAAGGTATGAAATATCATGCACAAAATATGGAATCCCTCGGCGGAATGTGCAGACCGGGAAGAAATCATAAAAATACAAAATGAGCGTCTTCAAAAGGTTGTCAAGCTTGAATATGAATCGGTTCCGCTTTACAGAGAAAGAATGGATAAAAAGGGTGTAAAGCCCGAGGATATCCGGACGATTGAGGACTTGAAATATTTGCCGTTTACGGATAAAACGGATTTAAGGGATCAGTTTCCATTCGGACTTTTCGCTGCGGATAAAAAGGATATCGTGCGAATCCAGGGTTCCTCGGGTACGACGGGAAAGCCCATCGTCTCCGGATACACCCAGAACGATATTGACGTCTGGACTGAAATGATGGCAAGAACGCTTACCGCTGCCGGTGCGGACGAGAACAGCATTATACAGATTGCATATGGCTACGGACTTTTTACCGGAGGTCTTGGCGCACATCAGGGTGCGAGCAAAATCGGAGCGATGACCGTTCCCATGTCCAGCGGCAATACCCAGAGACAGATCATGATGCTTACAGAGCTTGGCGCGACGCATATCTGCTGTACGCCCAGCTATGCGCTGTATCTGGGAGAAACCATACAGGAAATGAAGATTGATCGTAACAAGCTAAAGCTGAAGGCAGGCTGCTTTGGCGCAGAACCGTGGACAGAGGAAATGCGTCAACAGATCGAGCAGTTGCTGGGCATCGATGCGCTGGATATTTACGGCCTTACCGAAATCGCCGGTCCCGGCGTATCCTATGAGTGTCTGGCAAAAAATGGAATGCACGTAAATGAGGATCACGTAATCCCGGAGATCATCGATCCCGCAACCGAAATGCCGCTGCCATATGGCGAAAAGGGCGAACTGGTATTTACAACAATCAGCAAAACCGGTATGCCCATGCTGAGATATCGCACGCACGACATATGCCGTCTGCATGATGAGAAGTGCCAGTGCGGAAGAACGCTGATTCGCATGGAGCGCCTTATGGGCCGTACCGACGACATGCTGGTTATCCGCGGCGTAAACGTATTCCCGAGCCAGATTGAAAGCGTACTGGTTGGCGTACAGGGCGTTGCACCGCACTATATGCTGATTGTAGATAGGAAAAAGGCTACCGACTCACTGGAGGTACAGGTGGAGGTAACTGACGAAATGTTCCAGGATTCCGTCGGTAAGATGGAAAAAACCAAACACGAGATTATCGAAAAGATCAAGTCGGTAGTCGGCGTAAAGGCGGAGGTCACCTTGGTGGGACCGCACACCATTCCGCGCTCCGAAGGAAAAGCAAAGCGTGTAATCGACAAGCGAAAAATCTGAGGAGGTTGACATATGTATCGTGTAAAACAGCTCTCTGTATTTCTGGAAAATCGCAAGGGAAGCCTCGCTACCGTAACTCAGCTTCTTGGCGGATGCGGCTTGAATCTGCTCGCGCTGTCCATTGCCGAAACAGACAATTTCGGAATTTGCCGGTTTATTCTGTCGGATTATGAGGAGGGCATGAAAAAGCTCCGCGCCGCCGGATACACCGTGCGCACCACAGACGTGCTTGTAACCTGTGTTCCTGACCGCCCCAGCGGACTGGGAGATATCCTTCGCCTTATGGAGAAGGAGGATATTTCGGTAGAGTACCTGTATTCCTTTGTGCGTAATTCCGGCTTTGACGCCCTGATTATTTTCCGCGTATCCGATATCGACGCCGCAATGCGCGTGTTTACAGAGAATCGTGTGGATATGCTTACGCAATCGCAGGTGGAAGCGCTTTGAGAAGGCTTGAAATGCAGGTGCAGCTTGATGCGCTTGCAAACAACGCAAGGCAAATCAGAAGCCTTCTGAAAAATGATGTTAAAATGCTGTGCGTTATAAAAGCGGATGCTTATGGGCACGGCGCGAGTAAGGTGGCTGAATGCCTTTCAAATAAGGGGCTGGCGGATGCTTTCGCCGTTGCTACGAGTGACGAGGGCGTTTCTTTACGGAAATCTGGAATGGATAAGCTGCCTGTCGTGGTGCTTGGTTATTCCTGTGAGGAGGCAGCCCTGGAAAGCGTTAAATATGGCCTTTCGCAGACTGTGTTTGACGTGGATGGACTCTTGATGCTGGAAAATGCTGCAAAGGCGCAAAAGAAAAATGCCAGGGCGCACCTGAAAATCGATACAGGTATGTCCAGAATCGGTGTGAAAGGCGATCAAGCGCTGGCAGCTCTGCTTTCAAAGTGGCAGGAGTGTCCGCATGTTGAGATGGAAGGCGTGTTTACTCATTTTTCTTCTGCTGACGCTGATCCGGCATTTACGCAAAATCAGCTGATTGTTTTTGAAAATGCTGTTTCCGTGATACGGAAATTTGGTTTTTCGCCGATAAGGCATGCGGCGGCAAGCGCAGCGCTTTGGAACGAAAACTATATGCTCGATATGGTTCGTGCCGGAATTGCACTTTACGGCGTTGAAAACGGCCCTTTGAATGGCAAGCTTCGGTTTGCACAGCGATTGATTACGCATCCCTCCAGAATAACAGAGCTGGACGAGGGCGAATCGGTTGGCTATTCCAGGAAATTTGTGTGCCAAAGGCGAACGCGACTCATGACGCTGCCTTGCGGCTATGGCGACGGTTATCCGAGAATCTTGAGCGGGCGCGCCGATGTGCTTGTAAACGGAAAGCGTGCGCCAATTGTCGGCAATATTTGTATGGATATGCTGATGGCGGATATTACGGACGTTGGTGAAGTAACGCGGGACACTGTTGTTACCCTGTTGGGAGCCGATGGTGCGGAGACGATTACGCCCGAAGAACTGGCGCTGAAGGCAGAAACCATACCGTATGAAATCATGCTCGGTTTTGCGCCAAGGGTTGAAAGGCGTTATTTGGATCAATAAGGGAACTGGAGGTTTCTTATGAACACGATGTGGGGAATGGTTCGCAAAAACTGGACGATGCAGATCATTATGGCGGTTCTGTCGATCATCGTATCCTTTGTCGGCAATCTGTGGCTCGGCATAGGACTTGGTTTTGCCATATACATTATTTTTATTGTTATGCAGTTTGGCGATGGCGCGGATAACGGAGAAAAAGCATGCACGCTGACAGCGACAATTGAAAAGGTTGAAGCACAGGGAAGAACGCCCGAAGCCCGCATGCTTAAGCAGAAGTACGAGCCGAAAAAAGCGGTTAAGGCTTTTGTGATTTCCGCTGCGCCGCTGTTTTTACTGGCTGTAGCCAATTTGATATTTGCAAATCCCAATGCGGTCAGCGAAAATATGCTCGGTGTGATTACACGACTTGTGAACCTTCCGATTGCATGGATTTCCCGGTTGATGACCGAAATGGTTGGCATCGATTACACAGGCGCATTCCGGGCCGGCGATATGGTGTTTTCGGCAATAACCCATGAAGGCATCAATTATGCGCAGTTGATCAGCGATGTTGCAACCGTGGAGACGTATGCTACCGCTTTTGACGTACATTATCTTACCTGGATGCGCATTGCGTTTATTCCGCTTACAATCCTCCCATCTCTGAGTATGATGATCGGATATCTCCAGGGTCCTAAATACCGGGAAAAGAAGCTTAAAGAGATTCAGATGGGTACCCGCAAAAAGAGGAAGAAGCTGAAGGTGTTTGCGGATAAGAAACAGCCCAGGAGAATGAAACCCGAGGTTTAAGATAAGCTTTTGTAACATATCTTGCAAAGATTGCAAATGTATGCTATTATTATTACGGAGTGATGAAATTTTGCGCATAATTGGCGGCGAAGCTCGTGGGCGGCGCTTGATTGCTCCGGATGGGATGCAAACCCGGCCGACTGCTGACAAAACCCGCGAGTCGCTTTTCAACATTCTGGCTCGGGTAGTTCCCGGCGCGAAGGTTGCTGATCTTTTCGGCGGCACGGGAGCGCTTGCGCTGGAATCTTTGAGCCGGGGCGCGGAATTCGCCTTTATCAGTGATACATCCGCAGCAGCTATAAAAGCCATTGAAAGAAATGCCCATACGGTACTGGGGGATCATGCGGCTGATGCAGTACAGATTGTGAAAGCCGATTATAAACGCGCCATTGAAAGAATGCGGATAGACAAGTACACGCTTGTATTCCTCGATCCGCCCTATGCGCTTAAGGATTCCTACCGGGATGCGGTTGAAAGACTGGAGAAGGCAGGCCTTCTTTCACGGGATGCAATCATTGTAATGGAAAAATCAAAGGATACTGTGATTGAACTGCCCGACTCAATGGAAATCTACGACGAGCGCAATTACCGCGATACGGTTGTGGCGTTTGCGCGCTTTAAGGAGACGGAAACATGATTGCTCTTTTTGCCGGCAGCTTTCACCCGCCGACAATCGGTCATATGGACATCATTCAAAGAAGCGCACGGATGTTTGAAAAGGTTTATGTTGCGGTTCTTGTAAACCCCGCTAAAAAGTATATCATCTCGGATTCCGAACGCGTCAGAATGCTGAAATCGATCACGTCGGATCTTGGCAATGTAGAAGTTGTTTCTGATATGGGGCTTACGGCGGGGCTTGCAAGGCGCGTTAATGCGGGCGTTCTCGTGCGAGGCATCCGTGGCGTGACAGATATGGAATACGAAACTCAGCTAGCGCATGCAAACCGTCATTTGACCGGCGTTGATACTGTATTCCTTCCTTCGCTGCCTCAGCATAGCTGGATTTCTTCCAGCCTTGTAATGGATATCGCGCGCCATGGCGGCGCTATTGATACATTGGTACCCGATTGCATTGTAAATGATATTATAAGCGCCCTTGCGCATGAATCAAAAGGAGTGTAGCAGATGGAGAATAATCGCGATCAGCTGTTTGAGGAAGATCTTAACATGGAGGATCAGCCGGAGACGGAGCGTGATTACGAGGCGGATGACGAGTACGCCGAATATGAAGACGAGGAAGGCTACGTAGACGAAGAGGAGTATTCTGAGGAAGAATACGAGGAATACGAAGACGAAGAAGAGTTCGGAGACGAAGAAGAAGATACCGAGGAAGCTGAAGAGGAAGCCGAAGAGGACGACGAGGAAGAAGACGATACCAAGTACGTCTACCAGCTTCTGGAGTATCTGGAGGAAGCGCTTGTAAGCGGAACCAGCGTTCCTCTTACCAATAAGCGAATTGTAGATATTGACAAGTGTTTCGATATCATTCGCAATATTAAGGAAAATCTGCCCGACGGAATCCAGTTCGGTCTGAAGATTCATGCCGAAAGAGATCGCATCCTTGAAAGGGCGGAAAACATTGCAACTACCAAGGTCACTACTGCAAACGTCAAAGCGAAAACCGTGAAGGATGAAGCCGACGAATACGCGAAGAACACAGTAGGCAAAGCTAAGAACGACGCTAAGAATATCGTGCATGAGGCCGAGGAAAAGGCAAGAGCGATCGTTGAAAACGCTTCCAACAAAGCGAAGAAGATGATTAGCGAAAGCGAGATTATGCAGCGAGCAAGAACGGAAGCAGGCGTTCTGCTGGAAAATGCCCGTGTGGATGCCCATGAGCGCAGACTGAAGGCCGTAAACGATGCATATCGTCTACTGGATGCGCTTGAAAAGCAGACCGCCGGTATTACCGAAGCGATCGCGCGCAGGAAAAATGAAATGATCGGTAACGGAAATCGTTAATCAGAGTTGTATACATAGACACCGCACTTGAAAATGGTGCGGTGTCTTTTTTGTTTGCTATTATCAATCGGCATGAATTAAATAAAAAGTGTGCATAATGAAAGCATTCCAATATCAAAAGGGCGGAGGAAACCAAAATGCCGGATGGTTCAATGGAAAAAGCGCATATGCATTTTTTGTTTCATGAATGCATGCCGATAAAGAAATACATTGAGAGGCGGGAAAATGATCGGATCGTCAAAAACGCGGAAGAATTAAGGAAGCTCTGTGCAGGTACGACAGAGGGACTGGAATTCTTTGTTCATCATATCCGGACGATGAAAGTATTCTCGGATACTGCAAAAGGAAATCTTCAACGTAATAAACGGCTGTATACTTCATGCTCCAGAATGCGAAAATGGGCAAAAACGCTTCTGAACATGGGAAACAATACCATTACTGAGGGGTATATTGAGAAAGAGATTGCATTGTTTGATGAAAAGGAGCTATTGCGCGCGGAAGAAATCTGGGCAGCGCCTGATTTTTTGCGTGAGGAAGCTTATCGTGAGTTTTGCCTGGTTGGTGAAGAGGCGGTATCCATTCAGAATGAGTGGTACAGCGCAGAATTGTTCGCAGAGAACGGCGGCGAAATTCCGCCGGAACGGACTCATCCGGCTTTTTTCGAGCACGTGCTGAAAATGGCTGCAGAGCTTGAAAGTACGGAACTTCGTGAGAAAGTGGAAAAGCGCCTTGCGTTGATTGGACGAAGTGAGGAAAGCTGTATTTTGCTGTCGGGAAGAATGCAGGCGCAGTGTCTTTTGAAACTGGGCAACCTTTTATCTGCGATGTATACGCTTGACAAAATGGATTGGGCCGACGTTTTTGCGCGCGTGAGCTTTACGGAGAAGGCTCTGATCATGGATCCGGCCGGTATATATAATCAGATGGATGAGGATTCGAAGGATGCTATAAGAAGAGAATGCGCGCATATATCCAGAGCTACAGGATTTCCGGAACGCGTCGTAGCCCTTAAAGCGCTGGAAATTGCAAAGGAAGAACCGTCTAAAGGAATTACAAGCGCCTTGTATACGGACGACGGCAGGATCAGACTTTCCGAAAAGCTGGATGCGGATCGTAACGATATAAGGAGTATGGCGCCGGATCGGGGCGGAAAAAGATTCGTTCTTGCATACGCTGCCTTGTTTGCGTGTCTGATGATCTTTTTGTCTATAATTTCGGGCGCAGCTTCCTTTTTTGCTGCCGTACCGGCGGTTTGGCTTGTAACGGGATATATTCTCAGGTATCTCGTTTCCAAATTCATTCAAACGCGGCCTCTGTTGAAACTGGATATCCGAAATGTACCGGAGGATGCAAAAACGCTCGTAGTGATTCCAGCGCTGATTGCAAGCGCCGAAAGAGGACGCGCACTTGTATTTCAGCTGGAAACGCATGCGGCGCTTGACAAGAATAAAAATGTGGATTTTCTGCTTCTGGGGGATTTTTCCGACAGTCAGAACGAACACAATGAGGAAGATACCGAAATCCTTACAGCTGTTAATGAAGAAATCAGACTCGCCAACCTGAGATCCGATAGGGAACGGTTCTACTATCTGAACCGAAACCGGACCTGGAACGAAGCGGATGGGAAATGGATGGGACACGAAAGAAAGAGAGGAGCGCTGACGGACCTGAATCATCTGATCCTGACAGGGGAAAACAGGTTTCTGGCGGAAGGCAGCAATGCAGCGCGTATGTACGGCGGATACAGGTATGTAATCACGATGGATGCCGATACGGAAATGATTCCCGGTACCATAGAAAGGCTGATCGGAACAATTCATCATCCGTTGAATATGCCTAAAGAAGATGGAAGCGGCTTTGCAGTGATTCAACCGCGCATGGAATTTTCGTCTATGCGCCTCACCAATCGGTTTATGCAGCTGTTTGCAGGTGATTCCGGTACGGATACGTATACATCCTGCGCGTCCGATCTTTATCAGGATTTCACCGGAAACGGCATTTTTTCAGGAAAAGGTATATACGACGTTCGCGCCTTCTATACCAGGCTTGACGGTGCTTTTGAAGATGGCACAATACTGAGCCATGATATGATAGAAGGAATTGTATCCTCCTGCGCCTATGCCGGAGATGTCGTTGTATATGAAGGAATTCCATCGACCCCTCAATCCTACCTGAAGCGCCTTGAAAGGTGGACCAGAGGAGATTGGCAGCTGCTCAAATACGTGTTTGGCAAAATCCATCTTACTTCCTTTGACAGATTCAAGGTGATTGACAACTGCATAAGAAGCCTTGCATATCCCTCCATAGTCCTGATGATGATTTTTGCCGTATGGTTTGACGAGGCAGCATTTTTGGTTATGGCGCTTGCTGCGCTGTTTCTGCCATGTGTTTTTTCCAGAGGCCGCGGGTTTTGTCAGGCGGCAGGTCAGCTGCTGCTGCTTCCGTCTACGGCGGTTTATGCATCTTTAGGGGCGTGCCGCGCGCTGTACAGAATGCTGATCAGCAAAAAAGGCATGCTCGAATGGGTTACGGCTGCGGATGCCGATAAAGAATCGTCCGCCGGGAACACGGAGGGAATTGCGCTTGCATTGCTTCTGATACCTGCGCTCATGCGTGTGGAATGGATTCTGTATGCGCTGGTTCTTGCTTTTGCATTTGTTATGGGGAAACCGTATTTGAGGATGCTGTCGAGAGAAAATGATGAGGAACCGCTGTCTACGCAATCATATGCGCTTTTGATGGAGCTTGCTCGTGAAACATGGCGCTATTTTGATAAATATGTACCGCTTTCGGGGAACGGTCTTCCGCCTGACAACGTTCAGCTGGATCCGCCAAAGGGAGAAGCGTTCCGGACGTCGCCTACCAATATTGGTCTGTATCTGGTTTCCTGTATTTCGGCAAATGAGCTTGGACTGATTGATGAAAGCGAAATGCTCGCGCGAATCCGGGTAACGCTGAAAACGCTGGACGGACTCTCAAAATGGAACGGCCTTATCTATAACTGGTATGATACCCAAACGCTTGAAGCCATGAAGCCCAGATATGTTTCCAGTGTTGACTGCGGAAATTTGCTTTCCTGTCTGGTTTTGGTCAGAAACTATATCGGAAATACGGATGAACGGGTTAAGCGTGTAGTGAACCGCCTGATTGCGGATATGGATTTTTCAGGCTTGTACAATAAAAGACGCAAGCTTTTCAGGATTGGTTATGATTTGGAGCATAATCGCGCCAGCGAATCGTATTATGACCTTCTGGCGTCGGAAGCCCGGATTCTGAGCTATGTAACAATGGCTGAAAAGGGGATTGAGAGTAAGCATTGGGCAAGGCTCGGCCGTCCTGTGGCCGGGGTCCATGGAAAAGGAACTCTGCTTTCGTGGAGCGGAACCATGTTTGAATACATGATGCCATTTTTGTTTATGCCTTCCGCCGCCCGATCGCTTCTTGGCGTCTCTGCTGCCGGCGTAATCCGCGCGCAGATGCAGGATGCTGCAAGGCATGGCCGCCCATGGGGGGTATCTGAATGTGCATACCGGGCTTTTGACGCCGACATGAATTATCAGTATCGGGCGTTTGGCATAGACGCCGTGTCGATATCCCCAAAAGCATACGGAAATGTTATTGCACCCTATGCAACGATGCTTGCTCTGCGTATAAAGCCCAAGGAAGCGGTTGAAAACTTGAAGGCGCTTAAGCGGGAAGGATTAAAAGGTATGTTCGGTATGTATGAAGCGGCGGACTATACCCAAAGAGATATTCCCGAAACCGTGTATTGCTATATGACGCACCATCAGGGCATGGCGTTATGCGCATTGTGCAATGCCCTCACTGGAAACCGGCTGAATGAGTTTTTTATGGCGCATCCGAGAGAACGCGCTCTTTCGCTGCTTCTGAATGAAAAGCAGGCAGCTCCGGTTTTGCGGTTTAGAAGAAAACAAAGCACTGCAAACGGCAGCATGATGATAAGATCTCAGCGCGCCAAAAAGGCGCTGGAAGCAACGGAAAGGAATGCATCTGCGATTGCAGGGTATGAGGGGCATCTCTTGTTTGGCGGCGGCGCAGACGGGTATATTGATAACAACGGAAACGGGTATTACAGAAAAAACGGCATATATGCCAATATGTTTCATGGAGACAGTACCCGATATGACGAACGGATCCTTCCGAGAATATATGAAGACGAGCACGAAGTGGCGTTAGAACGTGCAAAGTTTGACGCGGGATATGCGGAGTTTTCTGCTCAAACCTCAAACGCTGCATATACGATAACGGTATGTATATCGCCGGAGGACGGCAGAATGCTTATGCGCGTAACGGCAAAATCATTGGGTGGATGCGTGCGCATTGGCGTCAGACAGTCATTTCGCGTAGCGTTGGCAAATGCGGATGTCATCAGCGCCCATCCTGTATTTTCGAGTGTTTTTATCAGAACATTCCGTTCATCGCTTAACTGTGTGACAAATGAAAAACGTCCCAGAAGAAACGAAGGCTCCGGCGTTCGACTGGAGCATTCTTTGTGGGGGATTGATATTGCTGAAAGGGATCGCAGGAAGCTTCGAAGCTGTACAGGGCTGACAGACGATACGTATCCGCAGCTCTTTGCGCAAAGCGCGGTAGAAGGCGAAATGTGGGTATCGCCGGAGCGTTCTCTAAAAGCGTTTTTTTCACTGAGCATGACAGAACGCAGGCCCGAGGGTGACAGCGACTATGTGGATGACGGCATATTCCAAAGGGCGCTTACTCTGTCGAACGCGCATATGCGGACGATTCTTTTGTTTCTCTCTATACCGGGAAATGAGTACCGTCTTCTGGATAAGGCTTCCCGGTTTCTGATTGAAAATAAACCGATACTTCTGAGTACCGGAGACGGAATACGCATAACAGGGCGGGAGCTATGGCCGTTTGGCATCTCGGGGGAACGTCCGATTTTGCTTATGTACGTAAATGAATCCAGCGCTCATCAGGATATACGCCGGATAATCTGCGCGCATGAGTTTTACGGATACTTTGGCATTCGCCCTTCGCTCGTCTTTGTTTATGCATCTTCAGGCGAATACTGTGAGCCGATCCGGGATGCAATCGATTCTGCAATCAGCGCCAGTCACTTAAATGCTTCCCGTTTCATTGAAGGCGGCGTTTTTGTAATCGAAAAAGCCCGCCTCGACAGCCGAGGTGCATATCTTCTTGAAAAGCTGGCCTGTTTATCCGTAAAGCGCGATTTTCTTTCCGACGTCAGGGCATGCATAAGGTGCGCGCCCGTCGTCATGGCGACGGTTCGTCATGCCCGGATGAGGGAAAGCCTTCCGGATATGAAGAGAATTGCGTATAACGGCTATGGCGGATATTTGGAGGATGGGCGGGGCTATGCAATTGATGTGTTGCCCGGAAGAGATACGCCGGCTCCATGGATCAATGTTTTGTCAAATGAAGAATTCGGCGCAATCATTACGGAAAAAGGCGGAGGCTTCCTCTGGCATGGAAACAGCCGTATGGGGCGGTTGACGCCGTTTGATAATGAACCGGCTTCCAGCGGTTATCCTTTTAAGCTGTTTTTGCTGGATGAAGAAGTGTATGCTCCGTTTACGCCGATGGGAGAGCAGCGGGGCGCGTATCGCGTTTTGCATATGCCGGGAGAAACGGTATTCGAGTCGGAAACGGACGCCTATCGGATGAGCGCACATATGCATGTGGGGATGCGCGAAAAGCTGTTGTGCGTACGCATGCATATTGAAAACACCGCCAATGAAAACAGACAATTTGAAATCATGGCAACAGTGGATTTTCTTATGGGCGCGAGTATAGGGGATAAACGACTTCTTAAGGTCTTTAAAAACGGAGATACGCTGTTTGCACAGGGGAAAATGGATGGATTGGGATATGCTGCCTTAAAAGGCGGAGACATCAGCGATTTATCGGTATTTCCCGATATCATAAGCCGGCAAGAAACGGAACAGAAGCAATGGATTCGAAAGAACACAGCGTTGGACGCGGGAAAGGCTGCGGATATTCTTTTCTTAATCGGTTGGGCAAAGGATGAAAAGAAAGCGCTGGAAACAATTGAAAACTATTCCTATGAAGAATCGCATGCGGAAACCATGAAATACTGGAATGAAACGCTGGGACGCGTGAAAGTGGACACAAGGGACTTTGTAAGAAATGCGCTTGTAAACAGATTTCTTAAATACCAGACGCTTGCTTGCCGTGTATTTGCCAAAACCGGTATGTATCAGCCGGGCGGTGCGATTGGTATGCGCGATCAGCTGCAGGATATGCTGTCGGTTTTGTATATGCAGCCGGATTATGTAAGACAGCATATTCTAGACTGCGCAGCGCATCAGTTCCGCGACGGAGACGGCATGCACTGGTGGCATGCACCTCGAACCGGCGTAAGAACGAGGATATCTGACGATATATTGTTCCTTCCCTATGTAACAAGCGAGTATATCAGGCAAACAGGTGACAGCGGAATTCTTATGGAAATCATTCCGTTCCTTGAAAATGAAGATATACCCGAAGGACGAGAAGATTGGTATGGGGAAGGACGAGTATCCAAAGAAGAAGCCAGCTTACACGAGCATATCATGCGCGCATTCAGTCGGGCTGACAAAGCGGGAAATCATGGGCTTGCCAAAATGGGCACGGGCGATTGGAACGATGGCATGAACCGGATCGGAGATCGCGGCGATGGTGAAAGCGTATGGCTTAGCGAGTTTTTGTCGTATACGGCTTTGGAATATGCTTTCTTTGCGCCAGAACCGGATAAGAAGTACCTGAAAGAACTCTCCGAACGGATGAAAGTGTCCGTAGAGAACAGTGCGTGGGACGGAGGCTGGTATCTTCGCGCGTTTGATGATGACGGAAACAAAATCGGAAGCAAAGATTGTGCGGAATGCCGGATTGACGGAATCTCGCAAGCCTGGGCTGTTATAAACAGGCAGGATCCTCTTCGGGCCGCTCAGGCAATTGAAAGCGCCAGGGAGCACCTGGTAGATGATGATCTGCCTTTGATCCGTTTGCTGACTCCTCCGTTTACGGGCAATGGGCCGGATCCGGGATATATTGCCGAATATCCGGCGGGTATTCGTGAAAACGGAGGGCAGTATACGCATGCAGCATGCTGGCTGGTTCTTGCGTATGCGAAGCTGAATAAGGCGGATATGGCCTGGAAACTCTTTGACATGCTGCTTCCATCGATCCGAACGGATACGGAGGATAAGGTATTGAAATACCGGGGAGAGCCATATGTGATTGCTGCAGACATATCCGGAGAATACCCTAGGCGCGGCGTTTGTGGATGGACATGGTATACCGGCGCTGCGGCGTGGGCTGTCCGGGTGATGTACGAAAGCCTTATAGGGCTGAAAATCGAAGGAAGCCGAGTCAAAATGCAGGCGCTTCTTCCTTCGTGGATGGATGAAGTGAGCGCTGAAATACGAGAAGGCGAAAGTGTATACCGCTTGAGAAGCGTAAAGGGTGTAAGCGGGGTAACGATTGATGGAAACGGTACAGAGAACGATTGGATTGAGCTTACGGATGATGGACATATGCACGATGCAGTCTTCCCGGCGCTTGCGCAAACAGAAAAAGTGTGATACGCTATGAAAAAAACGGAGGATACAGCGGATGTTTACAGGTATACAGATTTCAAGCCTCAAAAAGCTCCTTACGAACCGTGAAGCGGTTACGCAGGTTATGCTGAAACTGAAGTCGATAGGATTTACCCATACCCAGCTACAGTGGATAGATAAAAGCATTCAGCCCTCGGAGATTGCTGAAGGTCTCTTGGTAAGCGGCCTGATCCCGCTTGGCACGCAGGAAAAATATGATGAATGCATGCGGGACTTGGATTATTTCATAAGGCTGAACCGCGCTTGCAAAACCGATGAAATCTGTATAAGCGGAATCCCTGATAGGTATGAAGGCTTTGAAGGTATTATGAAATATACCGAGGAAGTAAGGGAGCTATACAACAGACTGGCCGGAGAGGGGATCCGCTTATCGTATCATCCCGTAAAAAATGATTTCAGATACTCGGGCGGGAAACCTTCAGCGGAAATTGTGCTGGACGAAATTCCGATGCTTGAAATTGTACCCGATACCAACCAGCTGATGCGGGCGAGCATGGACGTTTGCGCATTCATCACGCGCTATGCTGGAAGAATGCGGATGATCCACTTTAAAGATATGGAATCGACGCTGGATTCTGCGCCCCTTACGCCTGTAGGAAGGGGATGCACGCCGTTTCCCTCCTTCATGCCTGACATTATGCGGGCGGATATCCGCTATCTTCTTGTGGAGCAGGAAACCTGGAGCGACGATCCGTTTTTGTGCATGCAGGAAAGCTGGTGCTACGTCCAATCGATGGTTGATGAGAGTAATCTGCATAAAGGCTGATACGAAAGAGATACAATGGAATAAGGATAAAAACTACCAGGTTATGACGTATTCCCATAACCCGGCAGTTTTTATTTTTCTATTATTCGTCGCTTTCATCCAGCAGTCCGCTTTTATACTGGCTCTTAAGCAGGTTGGCATAGAAGCCGTCCTGCAAAAGCAGTTCGTCGTGCGAACCACGTTCAATGATTTCGCCGCCGCTGATTACCAGAATCTGATTGGCGTTTCGGATTGTGGACAGGCGGTGTGCAATCACGAAGCTGGTTCGGCCCTTCATCAGCGTGAGCATTGCTTGCTGGATGTTCATCTCCGTTCTGGTGTCGACGGAGCTTGTAGCTTCATCCAGAATCAAAACGGAAGGATTGGCCAGTATCGCGCGAGCGATGGACAGAAGCTGTCTTTGGCCTTGAGAAATATTGGATCCGGCTTCTGAAAGCTCAGTATCATAGCCCTTGGGCAAGCGTTCAATGAATTCATGGCAATTGGCAAGCTTGGCGGCGCGTATGATTTCCTCGTCCGTTGCCTCAAGGTTTCCGTAAGCGATATTATCGCGAACGGTTCCTGCAAACAGATACACGTCCTGAAGCACCATGCCAAGGCTTAAACGCAGCTTCTGGCGCTGAATATCCTTGATGTCGATTCCATCGAGCGTAATGCGTCCGCCGTCAATATCGTAAAAGCGCATAAGGAGGTTTACTACCGTAGTTTTTCCTGCGCCTGTCGGGCCTACAAGGGCAATGGTTTCGCCGGGCTTTGCTTCAAAGGAAATGTTTTTCAAAATCGGCTGATCCGGATTGTAGCCGAAGGTGACATTTTCAAATAGCACATGGCCTTTGGGCGAATCGTATGGGTCGGCGTCCGATCTATCATCCGGCTCGGGATCGGCATCCATCACGGCAAATACGCGTTCTGCGCCTGCAAGTGCGGATTGTATGGTAGTAATCTGGTTGGCAATCTGGTTAAACGGGTTGGCGAACTGTCTGGAATACTGCAAAAACGACTGAATCATACCGATGGAAGCAACGCTTCCGTTAACCACCAGAAAACCACCGATTCCGCTCATGAGCGCGAAAGCGATGTTATGAATGACATTGTTCAAAGGGCCGATAATTGAGGACAATATGGTCGCTTTCGTGCCGGCTGCTGTGAGCTCCTCGTTGGCTTCGTCAAATTCCTGAATTACGCGCTCTTCTCTGCAGAAAACCTTCACGACTCTCGCGCCGCTCACGGTTTCCTCTACAATACCATTCAATTCGCCAAGGCTCGCCTGCTGCTGTTTAAATAGCTTTCTGGTGTGCTTGGTGATGCCGCGCATGATCAAAACATTAAAGGGGATGGTGATAAAGCTGACAAGCGTAAGCTGCCAGGACAGAGACAGCATCATGTAAAGACAAACAACAAGCGTAATAACAGAGGACAGGATCTGGGTAATAGAGTTTCCGAGCATGTTGGAAACATTGTCGACATCGTTCGTCAAACGGCTCATCAATTCGCCGTGCGGCGTTTTATCAAAATAGCGAAGGGGTAAGGTCTGCAGCTTGTCATAAAGATTTACGCGGATGACTTTAACTGTATGCTGCGCTACCTTTACAAGAAGCAGCTGCTGAGCAAGCGCAAACAGCGTGCTGACAAGGTACAATAAGCCCAGCTTCATCAGAACGTCGGCAAGCGCTTGGTCGGCGGCGCCGGTTTTTACATACAGTATTGCGCCTGCGCTGGTGGTTGTCACAAGGAAATTTGCGATTGAGAATATAAAACCTTCAGCCGCCAGCTTTTTAAGGTTTTCCTTGAATTCTTCCTTGCCAAGGCGCGCGCTGACGAATATACCGGTGGATGCGTACGAAGTCATAATCAGTATGAAGCTGAAGGCGGGAGAAATTGCGGTGGACGCATTCAGAACATCGATCAGACGTCCGGATATGTAGGGGGTTATAAGCGTTGCGACAGTGGAACCCAGAAGCGCAATCAAAGCGCCGATCAAAGGAAGCCTGACGGCTGTTAAATAACGCAGGAGCCTGAGAATCGTGCCTTTGGCGTTTTTCAGCTTCGGTTTTTCGCCGCGCATGCCATGAGGCCCGCGGCCGTTGCCATGAAAGCCGGGGGCGGGAGCAAACCGATGCTTCTTTTCGGGGACCTGCTGAGCGGCTGGGTTGGAGGCATTCATATTCTTCTTGTCTGTCATGCTTCGTTCACCGCCTCTTCACCAAGCTGGGACGATACGATTTCGCGGTATACCTTTGAGGTTTTGATCAGCTGCGCGTGATTTCCGATGTCGATGATCGATCCGTTTTCCATTACGAGAATCTTATCGGCGTCCATTACCGAGGAAACGCGCTGGGCGATGATAAATACGGTCATGCCTTCAAAAACTTCGCGAAGGGCTGTCTGAATTTTTGCTTCGGTCTGAAGGTCGACTGCGCTTGTAGAGTCGTCCAGAATCAAAATTTTGGGACGGCGCATGAGGGCGCGTGCGATGCACAGCCTTTGCTTCTGTCCGCCGGAAAGATTGACTCCTCGCTGACCGAGCATGGTTTCATAGCCTTCAGGCAGTTTTTCTACAAACTGTTTAGCCTGCGCAACGTCGGCAATATCGCCGATTTCCTCCATGGCGGCGCTTTCGTTGCCCCATCGAAGGTTCTCTTCAATAGAACCGGTAAACAGTACATTTTCCTGAAGCGCTACGCCGATTGCGCCTCTTAAGGAAGCAAGCGTATAATCCTTTGCATCGACGCCGTCGATTTTTACGCTTCCGCTTATAGGGTCGTAAAGGCGGGGGATCAAAGAAATCAATGTCGATTTTCCGGATCCCGTAGCGCCAAGAATTGCAACGGTTTCACCAGGCGCTGCTTTGAAGGAAATATCCTTCAGTACCGGTTCGCCGCCCTGACCGGGATAGCGGAAAGATACATTTTCAAATTCAACGGAGCCTTTCGTAATTCTTGCCTCCGTATCGGGGCCGTCATGAATGTCGCAGGCCGTATTCAAAACCTCGTTTACGCGCTTGATGGAAACGCCGGCTCTGGAAAGGAACATCAGCATGAAGGAGGACATGGTGAGGGCAAACAGAATCTGGGTGATGTAATTGCTGAACGCCATAACGTCGCCAGGCGTGAGCGTACCGGAATACACCATTTTTCCGCCGATCAGGTACATGATGATCATGGTGATATTCATAATCAGATTGATCAGCGGGAAGGAAAGAGACATGAGCCGCATAGCCTTCATGGTAGATGCGGTCAGATCGTTATTCGCTTTGTGGAATTTCTTTTTCTCGTATTCCGAACGTCCAAATGCCTTGATGACGCGAATACCTGCAAGGGTTTCCTGCATTACGGTATTTACACGGTCAATTTTTTCCTGCATGCTCTTAAAAAGAGGACTTCCTTTTTTCAAAAGAAAAATGACTATTAAAGCGAGGAAGGGCACCGCAGTCAGTACAACCAGCGAAAGACGGAAGCTGATGGTGAGAACCATGACAATCCCGCCAATGCACAAAAACGGCGAGCGCACCAGCATGCGAATGCAGGTTGTGAACGCATTCTGAATCTGCGTAACATCGTTTGTCGTGCGGGTGATTAATGAACCGGTTTTGAATTCATCAATGTTTGCAAACGAAAACGACTGTATCTTTCTGTACAATGCTTTTCTGAGATCGCGGGCGAAGTTGTAACCGGCCTTTGTGGAAAAGTACATATTGCCCACGCCGCCTATGATGCCAATCAGAGCACAAAGACACATCAGCGCGCATGTGCGAACGATGTACCCCTTATCGGCATTATGTACGCCAATATCGATGATATTTTTCATCAACGCCGGCTGGAGAAGATCCATCGCCACCTCCAGCAGCATAAACAAAGGCGCGATGATGGTAAGGCTTAGATAGGGTTTCAGGTATTTATACAGGTTTTTCAACGGACCACTTCCTCTGATGCGATTGAAGTATCTTATTTATTATGCTATGGAATTTTTAAACTGTCTATGATAGTTCAGTTAAATTGATAAGGCAATTTATGCATGCGGCTCTTGCGTTATTTAGAGCCTTGCAGCAGAAAAAGGTCGCTGATGCGACCTTTTCAGATGGATCGATACGGCACAGATGTGTGCCCGTTTGAATCAGATATCATAGTTTTCGATGATCACGCGCGATATTTCGTTAATTAAATCACGCTGACGGGGTGACGGCGGCGCTTCTGCTCCGGTTACGTCTACAATCAAAGAATCCTGCAGGAGTATTGCAGGGGATATGGTAAGCGCATTGGCAATGGATACCAGCGTATCCAGGCTGGCTTTGCGCGTACCGCGTTCGATATGCCCGATAAAGGAGATGGACACGCCTGTTTTTTCCGCAAGTTGTTCTTGCGTCATTTTGATGGCGCGGCGCTGTATTCGGATTCGTTTTCCAAGGGCCGTATAATTCATATTCATCACCTTATATAATATGTGTATTCTTTTATTCAATTATACCTGATTCACAACTAGAAAAGAACTGACTATAAGAATTTATATATACTATAAGTAGCCAATGTACATATGCCAATGCGCTTGCACTGTATGGAGGAATAATGGTATAATAAACTGGATACGGATGTATTGGAGGAAAAATGAAGGTTTTACGATTATTATTGGTTCAGGCGCTTGTTATGCTGGCGGTATCGCTGCCGATTCAGTTTCTGAGGCCCTTGCCTGCATTATATCATGCAGGAATCTGGGTGGTTATTCCCCTTGCAGGCGCTTGTACGGCGGCAGGTATTGTCAGAAAAGGTTTGAATGCATATCTCTCATGGCTGATTCCGCCGTTGATGGCGGCTGTTGCCGGCGTCATAGCGTCTATGGGATATCGTCCGAATGCAGGAAGCGTATTCGTATGCGCGCTTGTGTCCATTTGCGGAGCGGCATATGGCGATACGTATGTCAGATTCAGGAAAAAGAGGCGCAGAAAATGAAAAAAAGACAAAAGATCAACCTGAAATCCGCCATTGAATTATACAGATCCATATATAAAGAAATGTACACGGTTGCCTATGCTATCACGGGGAACGATCGAACGGCAGAAAGCGCGCTGGCGAATGCAATGCTGATGGAGCTTCAAAGCGAGGAAAATCTGGAACAGGCAGCGTTTGCCAACGTTAAGCAAATTGCGCTTGGTTTGGTAAAGACAAATCCCGGAGAGCTGAACTTTGATTGTCTGGAGCCTGATTTTCAGAATGAGGATCCGCTTCTTGAATGGATCGGCGGGCTTAAAGAGGAAGAACGGCGCACCATTATGCTCAGATATGGCTGCGAGCTCAGTATGCGCGAGACAGCGGAAGCGCTCGGAAAATCCGTCGGTTATGTACGCGAAATGATGGAGCGCATTCATACGGCCGGGGCAAGATTTGCAGTAAGCAAAAAGCGACTGAACGCTACGTTCAGAAAAACTTGCAGAAGCGAGCTGGAAAACGCATCGTTTGCGCCGGATTACAATTCGGTGATACGCGCAGCGGAGCTTTTGAACGCAACGGGCGTTAAGAAGGGAAAGATTGCAAGGCCTATGCGCCGTGCAGTGTCGTGGCTTTTTGCATTTATCTTTATGGCGGCGCTTGTTGCCATGCTGTGGCTTTGTACCATTCTCTTCAGCTATTATCGGGGCGTTCTCAGAGAAGAAAGACAAAAGGAAATGGAATATCAGTCGGTTGGTGCAGTGCACGAATGCGTGGAGGTTGTGTATGCCCGCTTTTGAAGGCCTGGTTGAAGATATTGTTTTCAGAAATGAGGATAACGGCTGGACGGTGATGAGCTTTAAGCCTGATAAGGGCAGAGCCTTCACTGTTGTCGGCGTCGTTCCATTTCTCATTGCTGGGGAAAGAGCATATGTGGAAGGGGAATGGGTGGAACACAGGGACTACGGAAAACAGTTGAAGTGTGAAAAATACGAATCCCTGAAGCCGACTACAAAGACCGGGATTGAAAGATATCTGGCCAGCGGTATTATTCGAGGGGTTGGCCCCGCCACCGCAAAACTTCTGGTTAAGCACTTTGGCGCAGAAACGCTGGAAATTATGGATATGTATCCTAACCGCCTGACAGAAGTTGAAGGTATTGGCCCGAAGCGTGCGCAGATGATCGCTGAAACCTATCAGGAGCAACAGGAAACCAGGCAGATTATGGTGTTTCTGGCGGGGTTTGGGCTTTCTCCGGCAGCAGCAATGCGCATATACAAGCGCTATGGCGATAATGCGAAGGCGCTCATAACTGAAAATCCATACCGCCTGGCAGATGAAGTACAGGGCTTTGGATTTCAGACGGCGGACGCGATCGCGCTTCAAATGGGCTTTCAGAAGACCGATGAAAGGCGCCTCAGGAGCGGTATAAAATACGTGCTATCTGATGCGGTGAATAATTACGGACATGCATATCTGCCGCGAACGAAGCTGATATCGGAAGCCGCCAGAATGATGCAGGTTGACCAGGCTCTTTCTGCCAGAGCGCTAATTCAGCTGATCCTGAAGGGCGAAGTAATATCGGAGCTTGTACAGGGCGACGATGCGGTGTACCTTAAAGGGCTGTATGAAGCCGAATCGGATGTGGCATTTCGCCTTTTGCGGCTTGCACACGCGGATGACGATCCTATTTCGGAAGAAAATGTCGATTCGGCAATTGAAAATAGCGAGCGAGAACAGATGATTGCCTTCAGCACAACGCAAAAGGAGGCCATACGCCTTGCAGCCGGCGGGCGCGTATCGGTGATTACGGGCGGTCCGGGTACGGGGAAAACCACCCTGATTAAATGTCTCATAAAACTTTTCGGGCGTATCGGGAAAATTGAATTGTGCGCGCCGACCGGAAGAGCTGCCAAGCGAATGACGGAGGCTACCGGTCAGGAAGCCAAAACCATACACCGCCTATTGGAATACAGCGGAGAAGATGAAGCCTTTAAAAAAGGGCTTGACGATCCGCTGGATGCGAAAATCGTAATTGTTGATGAAATGTCGATGGTCGATATTTTCCTTATGAAAAGCCTGCTCAGGGCTTTGAGAAAGGGTACGCGCCTGATACTCTCGGGCGATGCGGATCAGCTGCCGTCTGTCGGAGCGGGCAACGTGCTGGGCGATCTGATTGAAAGCGGCGTGCTTTCCGTTGTAAGGCTTACGGAGATATTCAGGCAAGCGGAAAGAAGCGCCATTGTCAGAAACGCTCACAGGATCAATAAGGGAGAATACCCGATTGTCAATGAAAAGGGCACGGACTTCTTTATGGAAAGAGTGCCTGATGTGAAGAGCGCGGCGCAAAGCGCAATCAATCTGGTTAAAACGAGGCTTCCGAATTTTTCGGGGCTCGATCCCATGCGGGACATACAAGTGATGACGCCCATGAAAAAAGGTGATGCGGGCGTGATTGAAATGAACCGGCTTTTACAGGAAGCATTGAACCCGAAGGGCATTAAAGCGGAATTCACAAAGGGTGATGTACTCTTTCGACTGGGCGATAAGGTTATGCAGGTAAAAAACAATTATTCCGTTCAGTGGCGAAGAGGGGAAGAAACCGGAGAAGGCGTGTTTAACGGCGATATAGGCTTTATTACCGAACTGGACGCCGAAGAAAGGATTATCAACGTTACCTTTGACGATGGCAGACAGGCAGAGTATGACGACGACACGCTTGACGAGCTGGAACTGGCTTACTGTATGTCCGTACATAAAAGCCAGGGCAGCGAGTTTGAAGCGGTGGTATTGCCGCTGATATCAGGGCCTCAGATGCTGATGACGAGAAATCTTCTGTATACGGCTGTTACAAGGGCCAAGCGGCTGGTTGTGATTACGGGGCGAGAGGAGTGTGTAAGAACGATGGTTGATAACAACCACATCGCCAAACGCTATACCGCGCTCAGCGAAAGATTAAAAATGCTGGAGGGCGACAGAGCTTGAAAATCAAAGCCCTTATTTCCGAGTATCTGTTTGCGCCGCATGCTGTCTGTATGGGGTGTAAAAGCGTACTGGGCGCAAAGCATGAATGGGTATGCGAAACCTGCTATTCCGCAATGCAGCCTTTGTATGCTCAGGCTCGGCAGATGCAGATCATTTGTCGCGAGTGCGGCAGCGTAATGACGGGTGAGAGATGTCCGCAATGCCGCAGGGTCAGAAAGACGATGAAAGCCTATCAGGCATACCTGTACGCAGCGCCCGTTGACCGGTTGGTTCAGTCGTTCAAATACGATGGTGTATACCGGATGGATGCATGGATGGCAAGTGAAATGAAGGCGGCGCTGTATGAATCGGACGCACCGGTAATTGACGCGATTGCGTACGTTCCCATGCACTTTCTGCGCTTAAAGAAAAGGAGATTCAATCAATCCGAGCGCCTTGCCGGGCGATTTTCGGAGCTTACCGGAATTCCTGTTCTGGATGCACTTACCAGAAAGAAATACACCAGACGTCAGGTAACTTTGGAAGTAGAAAAGCGAAGAAAAAACCTAAAGGGAGCGATCAGCGCTTCGGATGATGTAAAAGGAAAGCGCATGCTTTTGATAGACGATGTCCGAACGACCGGCGCGACGGTTTCCGAATGTGCGCGTGCAATGCTGAAGCAGGGCGCCATAAATGTAACTGTGCTGACGTTTGCCGTGGCGCCTGTATCCATGAATAAGAAATAAAGCAAAAATCGTTCGGGAATTTGCCAATGCAGTAAAAAAACAGTAAAAAACTGCTTGCAAAACTAAGTTGCTTAATGTATAATATTTGAGGTTGTCCAAAGGGCGGGTCTGTGGTTGCAAGTCGATGCCAGTCGCAGGCGAAACGATCCACGTAACCCGGACAAAGTTCCGGTGAGCATGGTGCGGCTTAGAAGTAAGACCGGCCAGCGCAACAGCGCTGAGAGGGCGAGTAGTGGGGAGCAGAGCTTATGAGCGAAACCTCCAGCCGGCGGGTGTGGGGTCAAAGACCAGGTCAGCCGTTCTTGACAGCCGATTACGAATGTGGGGGTATTCTCCAATGTACGAGGACAAGACGCTGGTTTGCAAAGATTGCGGCACTGAGTTCGTATTCACTGCCGGTGAACAGGCTTTCTACGCAGAGAAGGGCTTCCAGAATGAACCCACCCGCTGCAAGAGCTGCCGCGATGCATGCAAGGCGAGCCGCAACAATGCAAGCGGTGAGCGCGAAATGTTTGAGACTGTATGCGCAGAGTGCGGCAAGCCCACCCGCGTACCGTTCATCCCGAAGTCTGATCGTCCGATCTATTGCAGCGAGTGCTACGCAGCCAAGCGTCAGTAATCATAGTGTAGATCAAAATAACTCCTTCCGAAACAGAAGGAGTTATTTTTTGCCTCTATATGGCGGTAAAGTATTGTGTCTGACCGCTTTCACGCGATTTTTCGGCCAGAAATACGGCCTGATGCCCATAGATGGAATCTTCAAGTGACGTGAGCGACTGAGAGGTTTCCAAGCCTTTTACATACCGAACGAAATCGCGCACAAGCTTTTCATCGCCGCCGCCATGGCCCGCCACTCTTTCTGCCAGCGGACGGACAATTCGCGTTCGACATTCCATTCCGGGGCTCGGATCAATCTCGCGTACGGTGAACGCGCCGTCTTCAAAGCTTCCGTAAATTTCCGCCTTGCTTCCAACAATATGTATGGTGCGTTCGTCCTTTCCGGTTCCCGCGATCATGTTCATACTGGCGGTCGCGCCGTTTTTGAAATGAATGGCAATCGTCTGATGATCGACGACATTGTTATCGCATTTAAAGATACATCTTCCAAACGGGCTGTCTTCCTTAAGCAAGCGAATTTTGTCCTCGATGGTCATATTATCTTTGCCTTCAAGCTCTGTCCATACGTAAAAACGCCAGCGGTCGGGATGATCGATGTATAATCTCTTTGCAGAATAATTGCATGTGTCTACATGCGGACAGTCTACCATGCAGCGCGTACCTGCGCCTTCGGGCGCATTATCGGCGGTGTAGTACATCAGGCTTCCAAAGCTTGATATTGCCTGTGGAGCCGAACCCATCAGCCACATGATGATGTCAAGATCATGGCAGCTTTTGGCAAGCAGCATACCGCTTTTGCACTTTTCGGAATTGTTCCATTTGCCGCGTACATACGCGATGGACATGTGATGGTAAGAAACATACTCGCTGGCCTGTATGGAAAGAATTTTTCCCAGCGTTCCTTTTCGGATTTCTTCATGTATGGCCTGATAGAAATTGGCGTACCGAAGGACGTGGCAAATCATAATGCGCCTTCCAGTTTCCTTCTTCACGCGATACAGCGTTCGCATATCCTCTTCGTTCAGGGCAAAAGGCTTTTCAAGAAGTATGTCGTAGCCTGCCCGCATCAGAGGAATGGATGTGGAAACATGGATATCGTCCATGGTTCCGTTTATTGCGGCGTCGGCAATTTTTCCCTTCTTTGCCAGCGATTCAGCGCTTTCAAACAGATTTTTATCTGGTATATCAAACTCCGCCTGAAACTCGCGCCTTCGGATGGGATTTGGATCGGCTACGCCGACTACCTTCATTTCGTCGGGATACTTTTTGGAATACAATCCGTACCACTGCGAGCGATGACCTGCGCCTACGAGTACTACCGTGACGGGTTTTGGATTCGTCATGCTTGAGCTCCTTCTATTTTGTAAGTTTTCTTACCAAATCTTCCATCAGACGATCGCGGTTGACGGCATATACATAGCGGATCGGATGGCGAAGGGGATCGTACGCATAGTGATGATCGTATTCGGGTATAGGCGCAGGGATGATTTTGGATTGAAGGAATCTGTCATCATCGTTCAGAAGGAAAGCAACAGCCGTAACGTCCCAGATTACACGGCTCCATGGTTTATTCTTTGCGTACTTATGGGCGGCATTGATCGTGGCGTCCGCCAGATGATCGCAAAGCGCGCTTTTGCCATTCAGCCAGTAGTTAAGCTCAGGTTCGGTAACGGTGAAACGGTCGACGACGCCCATGCACGGAAGCTGTACTACCGCAGCTTTGCAGCCGAAGATCACGCGTGCGGCGGCTACATCCTGCATCATGTTGAATTCCGCGGTATTCGGCCATTCAAGCGCATGCCCGCCCAGCCAGACAATGACGATTCGGTCAACGATCTCGGGGTTCATAACAATTGCGGAGGCGATATTGGTAATTGCGCCGATAGCCACTACATACAGCGGGTTATCGCAGGTATAGTTCATGGCGCGCTTGGCCAGATCTTCGGCGGCGGGCGAAGGAACGAAGGTATTTTCGTCTGTCATATAACTGCGGGAGCCATAGAAAGTGTTTTCGATCAGGTCCTCCCGTCCGGCCAGCTTCAAAAGCGTGATAATCTCATCGTAGCTTTTGACCATGCCATCTTCCGGGCCGTTGGAGTTTTCGTTATAAAAAGGCGCGGCATACAGAGCTTTTACGGATATGCGTTCAGGCGACAGGAGCATATAGGAGAGCGCAAACTGATCGTCAATCTCATTAAAGGTGTCGGTGTCGAGCACTGCGTCGATCACGCCGTTTGGCACGCGAAGTTTTTGAAGCAAGTTTTCGTTCATTTAAATTCCTCCTTACCATTTTCCCTGGCGGAATTCGCGCCATACATTTTCGAAAAAGTCGTCTTCATCCGGAAGGGGCTTTACGGGTCTTGTTTTAGTATCGAAAGAGCCGTGCTTGAAGCGAACTTCCTGAATGGAAGAAAAGAACGGATCCTCTTTGTCAAAGGAATCGGGGCGGCCGTTTTCGGTGTATACGCTGGATCCGCGATTCACGCCGCCCGCGCTGATGTAGGACGAAATCGCAGTAAGCACGGCTAAGCGGGTGACAAGCGTATCGTAGAATCGGAACAGCTTTGGCGCGTCAGAGGGAGAAGCTATCGAAACAAGCTCTGTAAAATGGTCGAGCAGCTCTTTGGTTCGCGTTTCCAGTTTTTTGATTTCCGCCTTTTCGCGAACGGCGGCGCAGAAGGCGCTCATCCGTGCGCCTTCCGATTCTACAAGCTCCGTAAGACTGTCTTTGTCCTTAAGGCAGTCAAGCAGCATGCTTTCAAGCTGGGATATTTCGTTAGAAACGTCATACTCGCTTGCGGCGGCTTCACTCGTACGGGAAATCTTTCTGGCTGCCCTTGCGCCGCCGGCCTGACCGGCGTTTAATGCGCTTCCGCCGGGACGGTATATGCCGTGCGTTCCTGCTGCTTCGCCTATTGCGAACAAACCGCCGATTTCGGTCTCCCACCATTCATCTACCATAATGCCGCCGTTCATATGCTGGGCGCACAGCGCAATTTCCAGCATATCCTTTGAAAGATCAACGCCTCTTGACATATAAAAGTCTATGGCAGGCTGGTTCATGCGCTGTAAACGTTCGATTGGCGTTTTCAGAAATGCCCCGGCTTTTTCAAGATAGGCGTACGCCTCCCTGGATAACACGGAAAAATCGATGTCGCCTCGAACAGGATTCTCCGTGAAGTCGAGAAATACGCGGCGGCCCTTCTGAATTTCGGATTGTACGATGAGATCTACCCGGCTGGATCCGTCTTTTGCCTTTCTTGCGTCAAACGGCCACTGGTATCCCTTCAGGAAAATGCTGGACAGCATGTCGCCTTCATTGAGAAATCCGGAAAGCAGAAAATCGCGTTTGTCGTTTCCGTGTACATCGGTTGATACAAAACGCGGAAGCGCTTGCATATAGGTTCCGGATACATTCCACTTGGGGGCAACGGAGCCCAGACCGTATTGCCATTCTGTCAGGTTGCATCCGGCTGCGCCGGTTAACAGAACCGCGCCCGTCATTCCTGTATGGCGCACGGGATAGGAGACGTTTTTATAAACCGCTGCGGGCCCGCCGGTTGCCCATACGACATTGTTGGCGAAATATGCATCAAATCGATTGGTTTTTGTATCAAGTGCGATAATGCCGCGCGCCCTGTTTTCGCACACAATAACGCGTACGGCCATTTTTCCTTCAATAAAGGCTACGCCTTTGCTTCTTACGCTTTTCTCCAGGGCTTCTGTCATCTGCTTGCTGGTGAGGGGACCGGCGGAGGTTGCGCGTCGCCTTGGATCATGATCGGTTTTATAGCCGATGTATTCGCCGTATCGGTTCATGGGAAATTCGACGCCCAGTTCGCAGAGCTTCAGAAAACAGGGCGCGGAAAGCGCCGCTTCGGACAGCGCATTCGGCCCGTCTACGCATCCGCCTGAAAACAGGGTTTCGGCCATCGAACGGACCGAGTCGGGTTCGTCGCCGGAAAGTGTAAGCTTGTAATAGGTTTGTTTGTCGCTGCCGGCGTTCCGACTGGTACCGTCCAGAGCGTCGTCGACCAGAATGGCAATATTTGTTCTGCCAAGGCGAGCCAGCTCGTCCGCGCATTTTAATCCTGCGCAGCCCATACCTATGATAATGGTATCAAATGCTTTCATATCGACCTCACGTTCATGTAACCGCCGTCAATGTGCAATACTTGTCCGGTGGTATAGGAAAGTTTTCCGTCGGCAAACACCATTACGGCGTTTGCTACATCCTCGGGCGTGCCCCAGCGGTGAATGGGAAAATCGGGGCCTGCCAGAAGACGGTCATATTTTTCCGTCACCTTACTGGTCATATCGGTACGGATAATGCCCGGCTGTACCTCATACACAAATATCGCTTCGCTGGCAAGACGATCGGCAAAAAGCTTGGTGAGCATGGAAATACCGGCTTTGCTGACGCAGTATTCCGCGCGGTTCGGCGATGAAACCACTGATGAAAACGAGGAAATATTCACAATTGTGCCGCGCCGTCCGTCGACGATTTCCTGAGATACCATTTGTCTTGAAGCCAGCTGCGTCAGAAACATGGTACCCTTCAGGTTGATGCCGATGACGTGATCAAAGGATTCCTCGGTAGTTTCCAGTATGTCAAGGCGAACCTTCGGGGCAACGCCGGCATTGTTTACCAGTACGTCGATTCTTCCGAAGAGCTCAACGACTTCGCTTATGAACGCTTCTCTGTCGGCTGCCTGTGCAATGCTTCCCTGAAAATAGAATATTTCCGCGCCGTTTGCCCGGAGGGCATCAAGCTCGTCCTGATAGCGACTTTCCGGACTTTGACCGATCAGGCACGCGCGGTAGCCGCTTTCGGTGAGGGCTTTGGTTACTCCCAAACCGATTCCGCGACCGCCGCCGGTGATAATAGCGGTTTTTTTCATGGAATTCATCCTCCTTTACAGCGCTTTATATACGGAGTTGTCGCGAACGACGCATCCGGCGGGAATGCCTTGACGAAGAAGCTGAGCGCATTGACCGCAGGAAATGCATACGCGCTTTGGATTGAGGGAACCGTTGTTTTTAAGATCGTTTACAAAATCGGGATAGGCGAATGCCATACGCCCAAAACCTGCCATCTGCATGCAGCCGTTTTCAATCATGCCGGCGGCCAGGATTGGTGAAAGCGTTCGCAGATAGCTGAATGCGCTGCCGATAACGGGGATATCGGGATTTTCTTTTTGTATGCGGGATACGCATTTCATCATGCGGGATTCGCCCTCAAGGGGATGTTCATCCGGTACATAGTTGCCTCTGTCGTAAGGCCGGTTTACATGCGGGTTTTTATAGGGATTGCCGATGGTAATGTTGATAAGAGGAATATCAAAATCATGCTTCAGGATTTTTACCAGTTGTACGGCTTCGGAGATTTCGGGTTCGATGCCGTTTCCTTCCTGTACTCCAAAGCCCCACGGATAGGGGAAACCGTCATATGCGTTTAATCGGCTGGTAAGGAAAAACGACTTGCTTTTGATGGCGGCTTTTGCGTACGCATACGCATTTCTCAGAAAACGGGTGCGGTTTTCAAAGCTTCCGCCATATTCGCCCTCGCGCGTATAGGCGCTCAGAAGCTCGCAGGCGAGATAGCGGTGGCAGCATTTTACATCCATTCCGTCAAATCCGGCTTCCTGGGCAAGGCGGGACATGTCGTAAAATTTTTCTTCGTATGCTTTCAGCTGGTCGTCAGTAAGAATGCGGCTTATGTCGATGGGCGTATCTTCAAGCACCGGGTTGTTGTACGCAATCAGTGGAGCCGGAACGCCTTCAGGCTTGGAATACCGGCCGGAATTTGTCGCCTGCATGATGATTACGGGTGCGTATCCGTTTTCACGAATGCCGATTTCCCGCATCCGATCCGTAAGGCGCTTAAATTCGTCCACATTTTTCTCTGTGATGATGAGCTGGCGCGCGCTTGCGCGAACCTCGGGCGCGCTGGCGACGGCTTCAAACCAAATCAAGCCTGCGCCGCCTTTTGCGAACCTTTCGTACCGGCGGATGGTATATTCTCCGGGCGCGCCGTCAGAATTGCCGTCCGTTCCTTCCATGGGCTGAAGCGCGATTCGGTTTGCGGAAGTGTGAGAGGCGATTGCAAGCGGCTGAAACAAACAGGACAGATCCTTTCCTTCGGGAAGAAATGCGTGGAAGGCCTTTGATGTTTCCATTACGTCGTTCCATGAACTGTAGTGAAAGGTTTCGTGCTTCATAATGAACCTCCGTACTTCTCTTGAATATGAAAACAGTATAGCATTTTTTGGTATTTGAAGCAATATACGGATGAATATTGCATTGCATAATGCGAAAAAGCGGTTTATAATGTTGCCATCATTTCATAGGTGGGATTCTTTATGCAGCAAAGGAAGTTTTCTTCCCTGCAGGCAAAAATATTGACGGTGTGCTTTATTGTGTATTTCTGCGCCTATATTGGAAGGCTGAACATGTCTGCGTCTTTGGACAGCATCATGGCAGATTTGAACATTATGGAAACCCTTGGTGGAACGCTTCAGACGGTATTTGCTGTTGTGTATGCGTGCGGTCAATTCGTTTTCGGCGCGATTGTAGACAGGATTTACCCGAAGCGCCTGATTCTTCTGGGCCTGGCCGGCTCGTGCATATGTAATCTGGCGTTCTCCTTTGCTGGATCGATCACTCTTCTGATCGTGCTTTGGGCGCTGAACGGCGCGTTTCAATCCATGCTGTGGACGCCTATCGTCAGATATCTTGCAGCCCATTTTGAGGGAGAAAGAAGAAAAAGGGCATCCTTTACAATGTCGTTTACCCTTGCCCTTGGTCATATTGCGGCTTGGGGCGCGGCGGAGGTGATGATCCGGATCTTTGAATGGCGTTATGCGTTCAGATTGCCGGCGCTTGTGCTTTTGACTGCCGGAGCGATTGCTGCAGCCTTTCTGCCGTCTATCGGTCCCGGGGGTCAAAAATCCAATCAAAATTACCGGAAACCTACAAAAATGCAGCTGAATGCACTGCTGGGTACGGGTCTGGCGTTCGTGCTTGTATGCTCGATGACCAATGGCTTTCTGCGCGACGGCGTGATTACCTGGGGGCCTACGATTCTTCTGGCGGATGACGGCATGTTTACCCTGATCATTCCCGTTATCAATCTCATCGGCATTATTATCGGCGCAACGCTGGTCAGGCTGATTAAGAAAAATCTCAGAACCGTCGCAGGTATGATGATGGGCGCATGCGCGCTTCCGGCTGTTATGCTGTTTCTGTTTCCGAACGCGCCTCTTTTTGTGCTTGCCGTCTTTTTGGGCACGCTGAGCGCAATATTGTATGGATCCAATACGCTCTTTACCGTTTTGATTCCTATGGAATACGACAAAGCCGGCAGAGTAGGTCTGGCTGCCGGCCTTGTGGATTCTTTGATATATGTAGGCAGCGCGCTCGCGGGCACACTTACGGGCTTCATCCGTGAAACTTCCGGAACGTGGCAATATGTGTACGGAATCTGGGCGCTGTTTGCGGTTGTAGGCGCTGCCTGTGCGTTTTTGTCAGTGAAGGGCTCAAAAAAGCTTTAAGCGATTTCAAGCGCAATTTTCATCATCTGGGTGAAGGTGTTCTGGCGGTCTTCCGCGCTGAGGCCTTCACCGGTGAAGGGGTTGTCGGAAATGGTCAGAAGGGCAAGCGCCTTCTTACCGGTGCGGGCTGCATTTAAATAGAGCGCAGCCGCTTCCATTTCAACGGCAAGCACGCCAAGCTTGGCAAGCTTTCCAAGCGGCGCAGATTCGTCATAGAAGCAGTCGGAGGAATAGATAGCGCCGGGAACAACTTCCTGACCGATTGTTTTTCCGACTTCAATGGCCTTGGCAAGCAGCTCATAATCGCAGCAGGGCGCTACGGTACCGTTAAAGCCAAACTGATTTCCGAATGCGGAATTGGTGTAGGCGCTCATCCCCGCGACAATATCGCGTACCTTCAGCTTCTGGGAGATCATGCCGGCAGAGCCGATTCGTATGATGGCTTCCACATTATAGAAGTTGAACAGCTCATAGGAATATATGCCGATTGAAGGCATGCCCATACCGGAAGCCATGACGGATACGCGCTTTCCCTGATATTCTCCGGTATAGCCCTGTACGCCGCGAACATTGTTTACCAAAACGGCGTTCTCAAGAAAATTCTCTGCGATGAATTTTGCGCGAAGCGGGTCGCCGGGCATGAGAACGGTTTTTGCAAAATCGCCTTCTTTTGCAGTGATGTGCGGGGTCGGGATATTGGGGTTGGACATTACGTATGCACCTCTTTTACATTGTTTTCGCTGCTATCATATTACAGCAACTTGCTCATTTTATCAAGCGCGTGTGCAAAAAATATTGCAGATGTGCGACAGGGAACGGAGGATCATGGAATATGAATGAAAAAGACAGGATGATCGAATTGCAGATGGAGCGCATCCGTGCGCTGATGGACAGAAACATGCGCAATATTGCCTCCGATCTCTGGGGCGGTGAAAGCGATTCGGAGAAACTGAAGGACGAGGTTTATCATAAGCAGGCGGAAGTGATAGACGCACTCCTAAAAAATCAGAATTCCAATGCGCCCAAAGCGGAAGAAGCAAAAAACGAAAAGGGCGTTCAGGCTGTTTCGCAGAAGGAGGAAGCGCCGGTTGAAGCGGAAAAAGAAGAGCCGATCGAGGACATCGAGGACCTTCTGCGTGAAATGAACGAATATATTGGGCTTGATCGCATTAAAAGCGAGGTCAGAAGTCTGATCAATATGGTCAAGATTCATTCTCTCAGAAAGCAGCATGGACTTCCGGTTGTGGACATGTCGCTTCATATGGTTTTTTCCGGCAATCCCGGAACGGGAAAGACGATGATTGCCCGTTTGATGGCAAGAATCTACAGAAGCCTTGGCATACTTTCAAAGGGTCAGTTGATTGAAGTGGACAGATCGGGCCTTGTCGCCGGATATGTCGGCCAGACGGCGCCAAAAACGAGAGAGGTTATCGAAAAGGCGCTTGGCGGCGTATTGTTCATTGACGAAGCATATGCCCTTACGTATAAGAAGGAGACGTCAGATTTCGGGCAGGAGGCGGTGGATACGCTGCTGAAGGCGATGGAGGATCACAGGGAGGACTTGATAGTGATCGTTGCCGGATACGATGGCCTGATGCAGGAGTTCATACGCTCCAATCCCGGCCTTGAATCGCGTTTTAACCGTTTTTTGCATTTTGAAGACTATTCTGTTGAAGAGATGATCAGAATTTTTGAAATGCGCGTAGAAAAAGGCGGTTATGAGCTGAATGAGGACGCACGGGACGAGACCGAAGCCTTCATCCGTGCAAGGAACGAAGATCCGGTTACCTTCGGCAATGCAAGAGGCGTCAGAAATCTGTTTGAACAGGTGCTGGTTCAGCAGGCAAACAGGCTGGCGGCCATGGAGAATATTACAAAGGATGATCTTGTGAAGATTACTGCAGAGGATATCGTTACTGCAAGTCAGTCAATGTCCGGAAGTGAGCAAGGCCTTCAGTAGATAAGTAATTTTGTGAAATGTGAGAAATGATCCAAGATGGAGAGAAGAGCGGATAAAATGATGAATTCCGAACGATTCATTGATCTTTACAAGGTACTTGAGGACGAATTGGAAGCCAAATACCGGCGTGAAGGCAGGCCGTATACCAATACGGTGTACCAGTTTATCTGCGATAAGGAGAGCGAACCTTTCCGCGAGAAGCTGGACCTTTGCCGGCAAATCCGGAACCTGATCACACATTCGGCTGAAATCAACGGAAAAGCGCCGGTGGAGCCGGCAAGCGAACTGATTGACGCCATGAACCATGTGATTGCCTACCTGAGGCGGCCACCTCTTGCCGTTGATTATGCGGTTAAAGCCGAGAATCTGTTCAAAGCAGCATTAAGCGACCGCATGATGTGGTTGATGCGGCGTATGGAAGAAAGAGGATTTTCGCATGTTCCTGTGATGGATAACGACAAACTGATTGGAGTTTTCAGTATATCGTCCGTATTTACCTTCGTCATGAAAAGAGGAAGCTGCGTGGATGAAAACACGCGCATGCGCGATATACTTCGCGAGATCTCGCCGGAATCGCATGTATCCGAGCGATTTCTGTTCGCCTCTTCTGACGCCACTGTTTTCAGTGTGAAGGAGATGTTTTCCGGAAAGAAATCGCAGCACGAAAAGCGGGTTGCCGCCGTGTTTATTACAAAGGACGGGACCTCCGCATCTTCTCTTATTGGCATGATAACGCCGTGGGATCTGATGGGGGCAGTCTGAACAAATTCATATTTGATACAATCAGGGGAAGGATATCCGCGTAGTCTCCGGCAAAACGGGGAAAAGCGCGGGTATCCTGATTTTCTTTAATAAACGCGCCGGAATAAATCAGATCATGCTGGGCGTATTCGGGAAGCGCCTTAGCAAATGCGATTGCTTCTTTGGGGGATTCCCGTCCGAGCGAAAGAATTGCATAACGCAGCGCAGTGATTGCGCCCGAATAACGCAAAAAATCGTTCTCGCTGTTTATCAGGACGGAGAAGGCTATATAGTTGGCCATACCCTCGTTTGCATAACCCAGCCGATGTGCAAGCTCATGACATGCGGTAAAGGGCATAAGGAATAGAGGTTCTTCCGAGCTGATTACTGCTTCTCCCGTGAGGGGGATGAAAATACCTGCAATGTTCAGCATTTTATACAGCTTACCGAATTTTGCGAGTTTGGGCTCGGCTCCAATGTTTCTTGAGGGGAAACAGCGCTTTACGGCGCTGAATGAAAGGCTGGGGATATCTTCTGCGCGGGGCGAAGCGGGAGGTGTTTCGGGAAGAGAAGAAGCGATCTGTGTATAGAGCGATATCAGCGCTTCTTTTTCAAGCGGTAATGCAGGCGATGGGGTAAGAACGTGAAACGGCAGCCATAGTATGATGAATGCATATATCATTATAAGATAAGAAGGGATTGCTTGACGCCGGTTCAGGAAAATGGGAATGACCGGCAGTACGGCGAAAACAGGAAGTGAAGACAGGGAACTGATGTGTGAAAGCAGAGGAAAGAATACAAGCTTCACAAAGCTGATCCATTCTGCCGGAAACAGTAAGGATACAGCCGAAAGCACCGCTAGCCCGATTAAAAGAATTCGCCGTCTTTTGTACATATGCGTATCTCCTGATGTTGTTACGGGTATATTATCGCATACGATAAGCGGCGAATTCAAATGCAATTCATGGAAGAAACCGATCAGTCATCATTTGGACAATCGTATACAAACACCCATAAAGCGCCTGATTGAACGGAGACACGAGCCGGCAGGGAGGTGAACTCGTTGCTTACGCCAAGAGGAAACGCAGCTGTCAGACACGCATTTTCAAGGGGATATTTCACGTTTTCAAGCGTTACGCCGGCTGCTTCCGATAGTGCAGAGAATACGGAAAGCACGGTGCCTTCCATGCGTTTTACCGTAAGGGAACTTTTTGAAACGGCATATACGCTGAAACCCGGGCAAATGAGCGCGATATCCGCACCGGCAAGGCTGGCCTTTGTCAGCAGCTGAAGATTTGCCAGAAAATGATCGGGTCTGCTTCCGCTGCCTCCGTACAGTCGAAAACGCGAAAAGCCGCGCTTTACGCCCTCCGACAGCGCAAGGCCCATGTCGGTATCATCCTTTTCTCTCGGAAAACGGATGATATCGATGCTGCTTGGCAAAGTATTTTCGTCAAGTGAATCAAAATCGCCGGTAAAAAGCGTAGGCGTAACGCCAAGCTTAGCCAGATGACGATATCCGCCGTCTGCCGCGATGATTAAGTCGCCCGCAATCGGGGTGAAATCCTTATCTGTAAAGTCGCCGGATCCGACGATAAAGCAGGTATTCATGGCTGCACCTCGCAGAATGTAATGATTTTATAGTATAGCATGCGTTCGTAAATTTTTCGCTTGACAAATTCTTATGATATATTATAATAGTTGTGTACCAGATAAAACGCAAGGGGAGCTGGCTACTCAGTCGGCTGAGATCGGACGTGTTTCGTTCGGAACCCAGGAACCTGATCCGGGTAATGCCGGCGTAGGAAGCGAAATCAAAGGGATAGCTAGCACCCGCTTGATCCCGTAACTCCTTCGTCGCGCGTGTAAGCGCGTTTTTTATTTGGAAAAAGAAGGAGGGTATGATATGAAAATCTCAACAAAGCAGATCGTAGAAAGCGCATTGATGATTTCAATTGCCACTGTGCTGAGTTTGATTCAGATTACGGGGCCGTGGCCGCTTGGCGGCGGAATAACGATATGCAGTATGCTTCCGCTGGTGATAGTATCCCATCGGTTTGGCGTACGCGCCGGCGTAACCGCATCCTGTGTGCACGGGATGATTCAGATGCTGATCGGCTTTTCAAACGTTCAGTACGCGACAAACTTTCTGATGGCAGTTGGAATTGTGCTTCTTGATTATATCGTTGCTTATGGCGTTATTGGTCTGTCCGCCTGCTTTAACGGTTTGTTTAAGCAGCGTCTGGCATCCATTGTAGTGGGCGTTATTTTCTCGTTCTCCCTGCGCTTTTTATGCCACTTTATTTCCGGTTGGTGGATATGGGAAGCGCTTTGGCCAAACGAGCTCAGCTGGGCGTCGCCTGTATGGTCGCTGGCCTATAATGCAAGCTATATGCTGCCCGAAATTCTGATCACCTGCGTGGTGTGTATCGTCTCTTATAAACCGCTTGAGAGTTATTGGGCCGGGAAAAGAATATCATAGCGATTCTATCAAATTTTTGGGCGGACGCATTTTATACTGGAATGCGTCCGCCTTTTATAGTATAATGAAAATAACCTACAAACGATGGAGGCAACTGTTTTGCAAAGTCATTTTTATGCGTATATGGCGAGAATGAAACTGATTAAAAGATGGGGGCTTCGAAGAAATACCATTGAAGAGAACGATCAGGAACATTCTTTGCTGGTATCAATGATAGCGCATGCGCTTACGGTTATTCATAACACACGCTACGGCGGAAACGTTGATCCCGGAATGGTCACGCTGCTTGCGGTATATCATGAGGCGCCGGAGGTAATAACGGGCGATCTTGCGACGCCGATCAAGTATTTCAATCCGGAGATCAAAAACGCATACAAAGAGCTTGAGCGCCTTGCGGCCGAAAAGTTGTTCAGCTATCTTCCTGAGGATATCCGTGAGGAATACCGTCCCCTTTTGTTTCCTGATCAGGACTCTTACGAATGGAAGCTTGTTAAGGCGGCCGACAGAATCAGCGCCTATCTGAAGTGCGTTGAAGAGCTGAGTTTTGGCAACGATGAGTTTACAAACGCACAGGAGAATATACGAATCAACATTCGCGAAATGAATATGCCGGAGGCCGAGGACTTTATGCGGGAATTCGCGCCAAGCTTCAAGCTGGCGCTGGATGCGCTGAACTGAAACGGAGGAGAAATAAATGTTTGAAGCGCTTAAGGAAAAGGTATATCAGGCCAATATGGAACTTTATCGCAGGAATATGGTTCTGTACACATGGGGGAATGTTTCCCAATGCGACCGTGAAAAAGGCGTGTTTGCAATCAAACCCAGCGGAGTCAGATATGAGGAGCTGCAGCCGGAGGATATTGTGGTTTTATCCCTTGAAACCGGGAATAAGGTAGAAGGCGATTTGAATCCTTCCAGCGATACGCCAACCCATCTGGGCTTATACAGAACGTTTCCGGAAATCGGCGGAATTACTCATACGCATTCCACTTGCGCAACGGCATGGGCGCAGGCGGTGAAGAGTATTCCGTGCTTTGGAACCACGCATGCGGATTATTTTCGGGGAGATATTCCGGTAACCAGATACATTTCCCGTGAAGAAGTTGAAAGGGCGTACGAAGCGGAAACCGCAAATGTGATCGCAGAGGCTTTTTGTGGGAAAAATGTAATGCATACTCCGGCGGTGCTTATAGCCGGTCACGGCCCGTTTGCTTGGGGAAAGGACGCGGCTGGTTCTGTGTATAATGCAGTCGTGCTGGAAGAAGTTGCAAAAATGGCAATGTACACTTTGTCAATTTCGCCAAATGCCTGTGAATTGCCAATCGCAATACAGGATAAACATTTCCTTCGCAAACATGGCCCAAACGCTTATTACGGGCAAGGAAAATAACATACAATTAACGATTGGGGCAAAAATGAAGAGTTTTGAGGAAACAAAACGGTTTCATCTATATTATAACGACAAAAAAGATAAATCCATCTTTGTTGCTTTCGCCAGTGGTATTTTGTTATCGAATCTGTTATAATTCTTGCATGAAGCAGAACTGCTGACGGCAGCTCTGCAGCATTTGCGTCAATTATTAAAGGAGGGTACTATTAATGGCAAGCGTAACTCTGAAACATATTTACAAGGTGTATACCGGCGGCGTAACGGCTGTAAGCGATTTCTGCCTCGACATCGAAGATAAGGAATTTATCGTTCTGGTCGGCCCCTCTGGCTGCGGAAAGTCCACCACTCTTCGAATGGTAGCAGGTCTTGAAGAGATCTCCGACGGCGAGCTTTACATCGGCGACAAGCTCGTAAACGACGTAGCTCCCAAGGATCGCGATATCGCCATGGTTTTCCAGAACTACGCCCTGTATCCTCACATGACTGTATATGACAACATGGCCTTTGGTCTTAAGCTCCGCAAGACCCCCAAAGCCCAGATCGACAAGCGCGTTAAGGAAGCCGCCCGTATCCTCGATATCGAGCACCTTCTCCAGCGCAAGCCCAAGGCTCTTTCCGGCGGTCAGCGTCAGCGCGTTGCTCTCGGCCGTGCAATTGTTCGTGAGCCCAAGGTCTTCCTTATGGATGAACCGCTTTCCAACCTCGATGCTAAGCTCCGCGTTCAGATGAGAACTGAGATCACCAAGTTGCATCAGAGACTGCAGACCACCTTCATCTACGTAACCCACGACCAGACCGAGGCTATGACCATGGGTTCCCGCATCGTAGTTATGAAGGATGGCTTCATCCAGCAGGTAGATACCCCCCAGAATCTGTATGACTATCCCACCAACCTGTTTGTTGCAGGCTTCATCGGCTCCCCGCAGATGAACTTCTTCACTGTAACCCTGAAGAAGGAAGGCAGCGACGTATTCGCCGTATTCGGAGAGAACAAGATTAAGGTTCCCGCAGAGAAGCTTCAGAAGTTCATCTCTGACGAGTGCATTGGCAAGGAAGTATACATGGGTATCCGTCCCGAGAACATTTCCGACGATGCAGAGTTCCTCCAGAAGAATCCCGCCACTTCTATCAACGTACATGTTGAAGTAGTTGAGCTGATGGGCTCCGAAACCTATCTGTACCTCTCCACCTCCGGCAAAGATGGCAACATCGTAGCCCGCGTTGACCCCCGCAGCAAGGCTCGCGCCGGCGATGATATCACCGTTGGCTTCGACGCAACCCTCCTGCACTTCTTCGATAAGGATACCGAAGTTACGCTGCTTAACCGCTAATCGCATCGCGGATTTTACCGCTGTGTAATTAATTTGTTAAAAACCGCCGCAGATTTGGTTCGGCATATTGCCAACCGTCTTTGCGGCGGTTATAATTTGTTTGTGTTAATTCGAAATAGTGAAGTATGCATAAATGATGTGTTTGCCTCGATTTTTGAACAACTTTAACAAACAAATCTGCGCATTGCGCTTATACAGGGGGATAGAAAAATGTATTTAGATCATCGTATCATCGCGAAAATTTCACAAGTGCTTTCTCAGATGACCATGCAGGTTATGCTGCTGGATTCGAATGGTCAGGTGATTTACCCTGAAGATAATCAAAAGGAGCTCACGCTTCCGGAAGTGCTTCTGAAAAATCCTACCAAGCCGCTTGTGTACGGAGGCTTCACGCTGATTGGTACGGATGATGAATCGCCTCTGTTTGTTTGCCTGTATGGCGACTCGAATGAAGTGCAAAGCTGCGCCATTCTTTGTGCCGAACTGATTAATACACTGACGCAGGTAGACATGGGGCAGGGTTCTTTGGAGCAGAGCCTTCGCGTCATACTAACCGGCGAAGCGGAGAGCGCAGAGCTTGAAGCCATTGCGGCAGAGCATTCCATTCCGATGGAGAAGGAAAGGTGCGTTATGTACTTCCATTTCTCCGACTTGGATGCAGAGACCGCAATGAATATACTGAAGACCGCAATCGATGAAAACAGCGATGATATGGTGGCTGAGGTTGGTCGTCACGCAGTCGCTTTAATCAAGACAATGGACGACCGATTCGAGTTTTCGGAAATGGAGCAGCTTGGCATTGCGCTTGAGAATACGTTTATCAGCGAAACCAGCCATGGCGCGCTGATCGGAATCAGCGATGTACGAAGCAAGCTGAGCCAGCTGAACGAGGCATATGAAGAGGCGAAGATCGCAATTAATGTAGGCCGGATTTATCATCCGAAACAGCAGGTGTTTGTATACAGAAAAATCCTGCTGGAACGTTTCCTTGCGCAGATTCCCGAGGACACCTCTGAGGATTTCCACCAGATGATGTTCAACAGAAAGACGGCAAGGCTGTTTAACGATGAGATGATTCATACCATTGAAAAATTCTTTGAGAACAGTCTGAACCTTTCTGAAACGGCAAGACAGCTGTATATTCACAGAAATACGCTGGTATATCGACTCGATAAAGTACAGAGAATCACTGGTCTCGACCTTCGCGCGTTTGACGACGCTGTAACATTCAAACTCATGATGCTGCTTGGAAAAAACGCCATCGACAAGAAAACGAGAATTTGATCGATATGCATCCATGAGTGAAAGGTAAATTGACATGTTTGAAGTATCCAAAAAGACGCTGGTCATCATCGGCCTGATCCTTTGCGCTTTCATACTTGTTTATGTAACGGGCTATATTACTATGGCGGTGATTGCTCCGTCCATGGCGATAAGCGGCGTATCGGACAGCGGATCTGACAGCGAGTTTGCAAAACGGTATAAGCGGCTTGACGAAGTATACGAGCTTCTGATGAAAGAGTACTATGAGGAGCCGGACGGAGAGAAGTTGATAAAAGGCGCGATAGACGGAATGCTGTCCTCGCTGGAAGATCCCTATACCTTCTATTATACGCAGGAAGAAATGGCGGCAATGCAGGAGGATCACGAGGGAAAATACTATGGCGTGGGAATGCTGATTTCTTCCGACAAGGAAGGACAAATGACGGTACTGCGCGTCTTTAAGGATAGTCCCGCAATGAAGGCCGGTATCCTTCCGGGTGATATCATTATTGCAGCCGACGGCGTGGAGGTAAGCGCAAAGACCGCTGAAATCATGGATGAAGCGGTAAGCCGGATTAAGGGAGAAGAAAATACCGAGGTCATATTGACCGTAATCCGGAAAAATGAAAAGTTGGATATTCCCGTGCTTCGTGGAAAAGTAAACGTAAACCGCGTCGAATATCAGATTCTTGAGGGCAACATTGGCTATTTGGTTCTGTATGAATTCTTTGGCGATGCAGTAAAAGGCGTGCAGGAGGCGTTTGAAGCGTTCAAAAAAGCAGGTGTGGACGGCGTGATATTTGATGTTCGTTCCAATACCGGCGGACAGCTTGATATCTGCCTGAATATCGCCGACATGATTCTGCCCGAAGGATTGATCGTATCCATCAAGGATCGCGCTGGAGAAGAGCAAAAATACTATTCCAAAGCATCCAGATATAGTTTTCCGATGGTGATTCTGGTAAATGAAATGAGCGCCAGCGCGTCGGAACTTCTAACGGCAGCAGCAAAAGATTATAATGTGGCGAAGATTGTAGGAAAAACTACCTACGGAAAGGGCGTTGTGCAAACGGTTCATCAATTCTATACCGATAACGCCGGTATGCAATTGACAACGTCCAGCTACTATTCGCCAAAGGGAACCAGTATTCACAAAACGGGTGTTCAGCCTGATGTGGAAGTAGATATGTGGGAAAGCTATGACGCCTCGATCTATGCGCCGGATATGAACAACGATAATCAGTTGAAAACCGCCTACGACGTGCTGATGGAAATGATCAAAAGCAAATAGGAAACGCGGATGCTGCTTGATGAGGGCAGCATCCGTTTATGTACGCGACAGGCAATGAACGGATTTAAGTAAGGATTCGACGTCGCTTTCGCTTGTGGCATAGCTGACGCTGGCGCGAACTGCGCCGCGAGTCTGTGTTGAAAGAAATTCATGGGCCTTGGGTGCACAGTGCAAACCTCCGCGAACGCATATACCGAATTCCGAAAGCTTTTCTGCAATGTGTCCGGATGGATGGTCGGCAATATTAAACGCAATAACGCCGGTTCTTCTCAGTGCACTTTTTGGAGAATACACGGTTACAGACGGTATTTTCGAAAGACCGTCAAACAAATATTGGGACATTCGTCGTTCATTCAGGATAATCTGATCCAGACTTGTTTCAACGAACTTACATCCGGCACTAAGGCCTGCGATTCCGGGAAGGTTCAGCGTGCCGGCTTCGTAGCGTTCGGGCAGTTCCTCCGGCTGCCGGATGCTTTCCGACGAACTGCCGGTTCCGCCTTCACGAAGCGTTTTCAGGCGAACGGACGGCGCTATATATAGCCCGCCTGTACCCTGCGGCCCCAGAAGCCCTTTATGGCCCGGAAATGCGTACATCTGACAGCCAATATCCTTTACCGATACTTTGTGCATACCAAGCGTCTGCGCACCGTCTACCAAAAAGGGAATTCCATGCGCTTTTGCAATTGCTCCGACTTCACAAACCGGCTGAATGGCGCCGGTAACGTTTGAAGCATGAGTAAGGATTAAAAGACGGGTATTGGTCTTAATGGCTTTTTCATAGGAAAACGGAGAGACAATGCCGGTAGGCTCCGGATTTACGATTGTGAAAGTTATCCCGCGGGATTCTGCCAGCTCCGAAAGTACCCGCAGCACGGAATTATGCTCAAGTGCCGAACAAACTGCATGATCGCCTTGATTCAGGCTTCCTTTTATGGCAAGATTGAGTGAATCCGTACAGTTAAAGGTAAAGGCGATTTCAAACGGATCGGATGCGTCGATCAGATGGGCAATTTCTTCACGTGCATTCAGCACGATTTCGGCTGCCCGGATTGCGCGCATGTGTCCGCTTCTTCCGGGATTTGCGTTGTCAAGAGTCAGAGCGCGATTTACGGCGTTTATTACTTGAACCGGCTTCGGGTGGCTGGTGGCGGCATTGTCAAGATAGATTTCCAACTGCTGTTTCCTCCTCAACTTCACCCTTTTCGGGTGCATGGCGTAGTATAGAATACTGACCTGACAGGGCCGGTATGATGGGAGGCGGTTAAATGGATGAGCGCTATGGCGTCGCGGCCTTCCGCTCGAGACAGCAGGTACTGAAAATCAACGAAATGCTGAAACGGGAGGGGATTCCCTCTGCAGTCGTTTCTACGCCCAGAGAGATATCTGCCGGATGCGGACTGTCTGTGCGGTTTGATCTAAAGGACGCAGGAAGCGTTAAACGCGTGATTTCTTATGCGAAGCCTGTAAATATGATAGGTCTTTATATGGTAACAAACGAAAACGGAAAAAGATCGCGTCTGTCTTCTTTATCATTTGGTCATTAATTTACAAAGCAAACGTATCGGAAGAACGGAATATTGTGTATAATGTATCCGGCGGAGAATAGATTTCTTCGCCGGAGGAACGTATATGACAAAAGATAAGGCATTAAAGATTTTTCGTGCGCTTGAAGAACTCTATCCCGAAGCTAAAGCGGAACTGAATTTTTCAAATCCGTTTGAAACGCTGATTGCGACAATCCTCGCCGCGCAATGCACGGACAAGCGCGTAAATATGGTAACGGAGAGGCTGTTTCGCGATTATCCGGATGCAAAATCTATGATAACGCTTTCGCAGGAACAGCTTGAAGAAAAGATCCATGAATGCGGGCTGTATCGCATGAAGGCCAAGCATATATTGGAGGCCTGTCGGGCGCTGGTGGATGAATATGACGGCGTTGTTCCGGCTACACGCCAGCAGCTTATGAAGCTTCCCGGCGTAGGTCAAAAGACGGCCGGCGTCGTTCTGATGGCAGCCTTTGGGGACGATCAGATTCCCGTGGATACGCATGTATTTCGACTGTCCAACAGGATTGGTCTGGCAAAAGCGGACAAGCCTGAAAAGGCGGAAGAGCAGCTTAGAGAGATTGTTCCCGAGGGTATGCGTGCGCATGCGCATCATTTACTTATCTGGCATGGCAGACGCTGCTGCGCAGCCAGAAAACCCGATTGCGATAGATGCCCTCTGAACGGCGGACTGTGCGAAAAGAACCTGTAATTTCAAAGGAGTGGAATAAGTAAATGCCGCTTTTTGTGGATATTGTGAATATTCGAATTCAAGCCGGAGACGGCGGAAACGGCTGCGTGTCGTTTCACAGAGAAAAGTTTGTTCAAGCAGGCGGTCCTGACGGCGGCGACGGCGGCCGCGGAGGCGACGTGGTTTTCGTAGCATCCGATCGAATGCATACGCTGATGGATTTCCGATTCAAAAGAACCTATTCTGCCGAGAACGGTAAGGACGGAACCAGCGGAAGAAGAACAGGTACGTCCGGCGCGCCTGTTGTTATTGAGGTTCCGAGAGGAACGGTAATTCGTGATGTGGAATCGGGCAAGGTTCTGGCGGACATGTTTGAAACCGATAAGCCGCGCGTACTTTTAAAGGGCGGAAACGGAGGCTTTGGCAATCAGCATTTTGCAACGCCTACCCGACAGGCTCCGAACTTCGCAAAGCCCGGAGAACGAGGGCGCACGCTGAATGTTTCTCTGGAGCTTAAGTCTATTGCTGATCTCGGGCTTGTAGGCTTTCCGAATGTCGGAAAATCCACCATTCTTTCTGTGGTAACTTCAGCAAAGCCCAAAATCGCAAACTATCATTTCACTACGCTTGCGCCGAATCTCGGAATTGCCAAACAGGATGAATTCAGCTTTATTATCGCTGATATTCCCGGCATTGTTGAAGGGGCAAGCGACGGCGTAGGCCTTGGCTTCGACTTTTTACGGCATATTGAGCGAACGAGAATGCTTTTGCATGTAATTGACGTGTCCGGCAGCGAATGCAGAGATCCGAACGAGGATTTCGATGCGATTATGAAGGAGCTGGAGGCATACGGAAAGCTTAAGGATAAGCCAATGATCGTTGCAGCAAACAAGTGTGACCTCCCGGGAGCGGAGGAAAATCTTGTGAGGCTGAAGGATAAGCTTGAAGGAACGGGAATTCAGATTTTCCCGGTTTCTGCAGCTACCCACAGAGGATTTACGGAGCTTATGCGCGCGGTTGTAAAAATGCTCAGAACCCTTCCTGAGGTTGAACCGTTCAATGAAGAGGAAGTTGAGATTGAACCTGAAGAGCGTACGTTTACCGTAAGAAAAACGAGCGGTGTGTTCGAAGTAACGGGAAATGCCGTAACAGAGCTGATCCGATCCGTAAACTTCGGCGACAGAGATTCACTCGATTTCTTCCACAGATCGCTGCGTAAAATCGGCATCATCGATGCGCTTAGGAATGCGGGCGCGGGTGAGGGCGATACCGTACGCATTGAGGATATGGAATTTGAGTTTATGGAATAACATTTGAGGAGAGATATTGTATGACTACGAAACAGAGAGCGGGACTTCGCTCCATGGGGCAGACGCTTCAGCCCATTCTTCATATTGGCAAGGAAGGCATTGGCCCTACGCTTGTTAAGCAGGCCTACGACGCGCTTGAGGCCCGTGAGCTGATCAAGGTAACCGTTCAAAAGAACGCGCCCTATACCGCCAGGGAAGCCTGCCAGGAGCTTTGCGAGCAGGTGCATGCGGAGCCCGTACAGGTGATCGGAAATCGCTTTGTCATTTATCGTGAATCCCGCGATAATAAGCGGATTGATCTGGATGCGCTTGCTTAAATGAGGTTTTCCGGCTCTTTTGGCTTTGACAGGCAGAAAAGAGAAATGAGCAGCAAAAACGATGAAAATACCAGATACATGATTTTTCCTGACGATAGGTAATAAAGCATAAGAAACGCGGCGTATAGCAAATACTTAAGCGCGCGTCTTCTTGTAACATAGCATGAGAGCGCCTGAATGGGCCGCAGACGATGCATGCGGACATCAGGCGCTTCGTTTTTTCCGTATTTCCGGTTCAGTGCAATGAGCCTGTTTCTGCTAAGAACGATGACGTCCGGATTTTTTAGCCGCGCTGCAATAACGCGAATTTCATTGTCGCTTTTTCCAGGGACGGCGATTACCACGGAGCGGGCGCCTCTTTCCTTTCCGTGCATACGCCACGCAGCAAGAATATCGTCCTGGCTTACCTTCAGCTTCTGAATAACGTAAAGGATTGCGTTTTCTGAATCGGCATGAGTGAACTTCATGTGCCCATCAATAAACTCGGGCTGCGAGACGGGGTATTTCCGGGTAAGCAGTTCGAATACCGCTTCATGCGCTTTGACGGGATCCAGATAAACCAATGATTTTATGCGCTTGTCTGAAAGCGAGCGCTTCCTTGAGCCTGTGATCCTAACTTTCTTTTTCTGTAGAAGGCGTCGGAATACGGTCATAATGCTTATTGCAAATATGAAAGAGATTCCAATGATGGCTGGTGCGCTCTTTCCAGTCATGTGAAACAGCACGACTGATAGGCAGAACGAAAGAATGCCGATGATTGCGGTATCAACATATTTTCCCATAAGTATGCTCCTTGTCGCATATTTATCTTTCAGTATCGGCGCATATTTTTGTTTTATACATTTGCGATTCGTTGCGATATGGTGTATAATAGATGTGGTGATGTGTTTTCATGACAAAGGCGGAAATGAAATGCAGGCTTAAAAATACGCTTAAGCCGGAAAGATATCTGCATACGCTGGGCGTGGCGTATACGGCGAAAAAATACGCGGCAAAAGCAGGCGTAGACGCGGATTGTGCGGAGACTGCAGCGCTTTTACACGATTGTGCCAAGAGCATGAATTATGAAGCGATGCTCGCTCTTGCTGAAGATGCCGGCGTTTATGTCGACGATATTGAAAAACAGATTCCTTCCATTGTTCATGCGCCGGCAGGTAAAGCGCTGGCGATGCGCGATTACGGAATCACGGATGAAGGAATCCTTTCCGCCATCCGGCTTCACACAATAGGTGGAAGAAGGCTTTCGGCGCTTGAAATGCTGATCTATCTGAGCGATTTTATCGAGCCGGAAAGAAAGCCGTTTGACGGTCTGGATCAGGTGCGTGCGCTTGCTGAGCGTAATCTGTACGCCGCTTCCAGAATGGCCGCCCGACTCAGTGCGGATTATGTTATGTCCCGTGGGGGACTGGTTCATCCCGCAACAATTGAAATGTTTCAATATACGGAGGAATGATCATGGTAAATCAGCCCTATGAACTCGCAATGGAGATTGCAAGGATTCTCGACAATAAAAAGGGAGAAAATATCCATATTCTGAAGGTAGATCACCTTACATCCATCACCGATTACTTTGTAATCGTTACCGGAAGAAGCGCACAGGCAGTTCATGCGCTGTACGAGGATTTGACGGACAAGCTGTATGAAAAGGGCGTAGAACCCCGCAGGAATGACGGCGTACGCGATTCCCGCTGGATTGTACTGGATTATACCAGCGTAATTGTGCATATCTTCCATCCGGAAGAGCGCCAATACTACAACATTGAACGTCTTTGGATGGATGGCACAAATCAGATCGCGTTTGAATCGCAGGAGTAATATATGATACCAACAATAGAAAAAGCGCTTGAAATGCTCATGGAGCATACAAAAAGCGATCAGCTGATTGTTCATGCCAAAACGGTGTCCGGCGTTATGCGCCATTTTGCCCGTATCAATAATGAGGACGAGGCGCTGTGGGGCGCTGTCGGCATGCTTCACGATGTTGATTACGAAAAATATCCGGATCAGCACTGCGTAAAGGCTGTTGAAATCCTGAAAGAATATGATGTTGACGAGGCGTTTATACGCGCAGTTGTCAGCCATGGCTATGGAATATGTTCGGATACGGTGCCTGTCAGCCTTATGGAAAAGACGCTTTTTGCCATTGATGAGCTTACAGGGATTATTCAGGCCGCAGCCATACTGCGTCCGTCCAGAAGCGTCATGGATCTCGAACTGAAAAGCGTTAAGAAAAAATATAAAACCCGCGCATTTGCAGCGGGCTGTAATCGCGACATCATCGAAAAGGGCGCTGAAATGTTGAATATGCCGCTTGACGAACTGATCCATGAAACCATTTTGGGAATGCGTGAAGTGGCGGATGAAATTGGGCTTGATATTCACTGACTCGCATAAACGGAGGAAAGGTATATGAAGATTTTTATATCATCCGATATGGAAGGAACAGCCGGTATTGTTCATTGGGACGAAACCAGTAAGGGGAAGGACCTGTACGGCTATTTTTCCAACCAGATGTCAAGGGAAGTAAACGCTGCATGCGAAGGCGCACTTGCGGCGGGTGCAAAGGAAATTCTGGTAAAGGATGCGCATGACAGCGGCAGAAACATCAATCCCGCCATGCTTCCAAAGCAGGTGAAGATTTTTCGCGAATGGGGAAGTCATCCATATTCCATGATGGCCGGAATTGACGAAAGCTATGACGGGGTAATTTTTACAGGCTACCATTCCGCTGCAGAGATGAACACAAATCCGCTTTCCCACACAATGAATACCCAGAATAACTATGTGAAGATTAATGGTGAGCTTTGCTCGGAGCTTATGCTGAACAGCCTTACCGCGTCGTATCTTGGCATTCCCGTATATATGGTTACGGGCGATAGATGGCTTTGCGAATGGATGAAGGGAAAATGCCCGGGGACCACGGTGGTTCCTGTTAGCGAGGGTATAGGCGCAGGCTCTGTTTCCATTCATCCGGATCTTGCTGTGGAAAGAATCTTCGATGCGGCAAAGGACGCATTCAAAGCGGAGAAAGAAAGCTGCATGTTCCCGCTGCCCAAACATTTCACCGTCGAAATCAGTTTTAAAGAGCATTCTAAGGCTACAGGCGCCAAATGGTATCCTGGTTGTGAACAGACGGGTGCGAGAACCGTAAAATTTGAAGCTGACGACTATATGGACGTATTGAAGTTTATCCATTGGGTTCTGTAAAGAGTTTCTTGGAGGCGATTACATTGAAGGGAAGGCATTTATCGGTTGATGTTAATAAACTGACAGTAATGACAATTGCCGTAAACGCCCTTCAAATGCTGGCTGCGCTTTGCGTGGTTGTGCTTGTAATTGTGAAACCGGAGGTTTTGTCAGTGCTTCCTGTGCGCTTGGCGCTGGCCGTTTTGACGATGATTGTCATCTGGGGCGCGTATATCGATATCCGTGAGGCGCTGGCTGCCAGACGATTGTATGATAAAGCGGACATGATGGAGAATTCGCTTGATCACCTTGAAAGTCTGAATGACGAGATGCGAAAACAGCGGCATGATTTTATGAACCATCTGCAGGTGGTGTATTCTCTGGCCGAGCTTCAGGAGACAAACGAAACGCTGACGTATATCGAAAGAGTATATGGCGATTTGCGAAAAGTCGGTCGCCTTTTAAAGACGGCGTTTCCCTCCGTAAACGCTCTTTTGGCCGCAAAAGAGAGCGCTGCGGAGGAAAGAAACGTTCATATGGAAACTGTCGTGCAATCGTCTCTGGAGGGCATTCCGGTGGAGGATTGGGAAATCTGCCGCGTGCTTGGAAATCTGATTGATAATGCATTCGATGCGTTGGAGGATTCAAACGACAACCGGTCTTTAACGGTAAAACTTTCTGAAGATGCAAAGAACTTCATGATCAGCATCAAGAACAACGGACCCGAGATACCGCCTGAAGTGAAAGAACGAATGTTTGAAGAAAGGTTCTCCACCAAAGGAGGCGAACGGGGAATGGGCCTTGCCATCGTACGGGAGATTATTGAAAACGCTGGCGGAACCATTGATGTTGAATCAGATCAGGCGCATACGGTATTTAGAATCGAGATTCCGAAAAAGAAAAGTATCGCGATCTAACAGAAAACAAGCTTCTCCAGTCAGAGAAGCTTGTTTTCTGCTTGGAACGCGCAGATCTTTACAGGAAGCTTTCTTCTACCATAAACATCCACATACAATATGTGAACATGATCAGCTGAATCAGGAATAAAGCTGCGCGCAGAGGTTTTCTTTTGGATGCATACCCCATCATCAGATAAGCTGGATACATTGCCGAAAGGTATCTCGTTCCGCTTAACAGAGATGTTGGGGAGACGGTGATCAGGAAATATATTAATGCATAAGCATAATCGCCGGGGGATAAGCATTTCCAGGAAACAGCGAGCATAACAGCTACTGAAAGCAGTATCAGCGTTTGGGGAAACCATATGCCTCGGACCTGCCATTTAAGGGGCGATTCGAACAAATAGCGTATGGTGTATTTCGATGTTCCAAACACCGTTCCGAAGGATTGTCCCCAGTGGTTTTTCTGGTAGTCCAGAAATCGGAATGCATCGCCCGTCACGAGTTTGTTTATAAGAAGGTACGCGAAAAAGCCAGTTAAAACCGTAAGGCACGCTGCAAATGAAAATGCAGCGTTTTTCAGTATGAATTTGCGCCTTTTGGTATGATCTTTGATATTACGCGCTCTTTTCAGCTTGAAAGACAGCATTTCATAAAAGATGGGAACAGCGCATGCAACTCCGGGAAGCCGGGTAAAGGCTGAAAATGCGCCAAAAAGAAGCGCAAGGGCGAAGCGATGCTTTTTGGCAAAGTATACGCTTGTAATTGTTAAAAGGAAAAACAACGATTCCGTATAGGGAATCGAGAAAAAGACGGCAGCTGGGCAAAACATGAAAAGCAATAGGGAGAAATGGGCGCTTGAAGGGCCAAGAGCGAGCTCCGACAGACGATAAAGTATATACCCGGATACAATCAAACAAGCGTTTGAAAGGATAAATGCAGATAGTTGAGTATCCTTGAACAGATAGGTCAGAGCTTTTACCAGAAAAGGATAGAGCGGGTAAAATACAATGTGCAGCCGCGCATCGCCTTCGGTGACATAGCCGTTTTCCGCGATGCCCAAATAATGATTAGCGTCCCACTGCGTCAGGAGATAGGAGAGATTGTTTGTATATTGACCTGTCTTACCGGTGATCAAATAACCGATATACCCGATCAAAAATATCAATAATCTTGATAAAACCAGAGTAATAAGCACCGAAATAAGAATATTGCGCCCGTTGCTGCGGGCGCTGGGTGCAGGTTTTCTGTATTTTAGAATCTCCGCCGATAAAACACTTTTCGGGCGGATACAAAGGGCGTTATATATATATCTGATAAAGGCAAACAGAAATGACGCCGAAAACAGCGCTGTGATCAGAATGGGATACAGCATAATGATGATGTTGCTCATAATCGTCTGGTTTCCGCCGGTCTTTTCCGCTGTTTTGAAGTCGTACGTACGGCTGCCTGCGTCGAACGTTTCGCTTGTGATTTTTTGAGTTTATCTTGTTTTACAGTAAATAAGTCGTCATCCAGGAACAGATCTTCTTCCTGCGCATTGTTTCTGATGGGGACAATGGTAGAAGGACGCCTTGCCGGAGGCGCTTTTTTCCGTTTTCTGGTGCTTGAGGGTTCTTCGTCTTCAAACAGAGCATCGTCAAACACCATTCGCTTTTTCCGGAACCACCACCAGAAAGGACGCCATCTGACAAGATATATGACGAGATCGAGCACAACGCCCGCAAACAGAAGTACGACGAGTATACTGATCCAATTATCGCCGAGCCATTTCAGCATTACGCCGCCGCTGCCGCCGCTGAATAACGACCAGATGCCGCTCATTAACGACTGCAGCCATCCGAGCAGCAGCTGAATTACGTTTTCGGCAAAACTATTCTGACCCATTTAAGTCCTCCGAGTTCAGTTTTCACCGTCTATATCCTTTGTAATGACAACCTTTACGACAGACGGCGTTAATGAGGCGTATGAGAAGTGCGGATTGTTCCCGATGATAACGGGAAGTTCATAGGTTCCCTCCGAAAGATTGGAGGTGTCTACATAGGCATACACGTTTTCGGATGTGAGGTTTTCAATCTGTGAACGCGGGCCTGTAACCTGGACGTTGAAATCAGGAGGATAAATGCTGGCGGTAAATCCGTCCGTCAGATGATTTACATGCAGCACAATATCGTCAATGGCGCAAGTATCGTTCTCTTCAGAAATAGAGACATTCATATAAACTTGCCGTGTAGACACATATTTCAGCTCTGACAGCCTTGAAAGCGGGAAGCGTTTAGTGAAGGTTTTTTCGGCTTCGGGCATATTGTCAGGGATTTCCAAGGGGAGGCTTTCGAGATCATCCAGAAGCGTCTGCTCAGCGGCAACGGTTATAGTTGCAGGTTGGAAGGAAATGGAATCGATTACATACCCGTCCTTTACGTTCAGCTCGTGCGCATCTACATATACCGAAAGTTCCTTAGTGGGATACACATCTACGCTGACAGAGCAGGTGCTGGAGGAACGGCTGAGAAGCCGGTTGTTCAGCGCCTGACCGGATTGATCCACAATTGTTAATAGCGCTGTGCGGCGAAACGGCGAAGTATGATTCGTTACGTCAATGGCTGCGTTTACGCCTGCTGCATTTTGTACAATTGACGCGGGGCCGGAAATGGTGATCGATTGGGGATTCAGGCTTTCGGTATCGGCAGAATACCAAAGATCGTCTTTTGTCGCGCCTGTGATCACGACTTCTATCGGTACATCGCGTGAATCGAGATTGTCAATCTGTACTGTGATGGTGTCAGGATAGAGTCTGGTGACTTCTCCGTAAACGGAAACAGCGCTTAATGAAAGCTGATGCGTTCCGGCGCTTCTTACGTTTGTAACATCAAGAACCACGCCGATATTGGCTGAGTTTACCTTTGAAAACTGATTCTGAGATACTTTTACCATGGCATCGATTTTGCCTACATAATCTTTATAGACGTCTGTAGCCAGCGCCAATCCCTGAGCATTCAGTGCAGAGGAACCGGATACGGAAACACTGAGCCCTTCAATGTACTTTTCGCGAGTGAGGGTTGGTGTTGTGTCGATGATGTAAGCCCAGAAAACAAGCGTTATTAACAGGCTTAAAAGCTTAAGCCCAATGTTTTTGGTAAAGAAATGCTTCAATGCCAGAAGCACCCTCATGTAGTCAATCTTTCGAAGTGCTTTCATGCGCTTTCTCTCCTGCTAAGGTTTGATGTCGTCATTGAAGGCCTGCGTGGTTTCGGTTGCATTCTTTTTTCGGCTCACGATCTTTGGCAGCTTTTTCTGCGCACTGTTCTCTAAAGCAAAAAGCTCGGACAGCAGCTGTGTAAGCGCTTTTGCGTCGAGATAACGGGTAAGCTTGCCGCCCTTTGCCATGGATATAATGCCGGTTTCTTCGGAAACAATCAGAGCGATTGCATCAGTTGTTTCCGTTACGCCAATGGCTGCGCGGTGGCGCGTTCCCAGCTCCTTGCTGATTGTCGGATCATCTGACAACTGAAGAATGCATGCTGAAGCCAAAATACGGCGGTTTCGAATGATGGTGGCGCCGTCATGAAGCGGCGTATTGGGTTCAAATATATTTTCGATCAGCGGCGCGGTAATCTCCGCATCGATATGCGTTCCGGTATCCGAAAACTCTCGCAATCCTGTTTTGCGTTCAATAACAATCAGCGCGCCGATGCGCTTTCTGGACATATTGCTCATGGCCTGAACCAGTCCTGTTACGCATTCGTCAGACGATTTTGCTTCCCGGCTTGCTGAGGAGGAAGGAGCGATAATGGAACTACGGCCGATTTGCTCCAGTGCGCGGCGAAGCTCCGGCTGAAATACAATGACCAGCACAATGACGCCGGTGTTTATAAACTGCTGAAGCGCCCAGTTAACCACGTTCAGCTCCAGCATTTTACTCAGCCAGAAAAACACGATAAAAACGCCGATACCCTTAAATACACTGCTTGCGCGGGTGCGCAGGAGCAGGCGGATCAGCTGATAAACCAAAAATGCAATAATGGCAATGTCAAGGAAATTGCGCCAGTCCGGCTGTTCAAAAAGATTGATATATAAAGTGGATATGCTTGTCCAAAATGAATTCAGATAGTTCAAACGGACACCTCCCCAAACCATGCCTTCCCCTTTTATTATAATGCAAAATTGGGTCAAATGGAATCCGTTTTGAAAGATTTTTGTTAGAAATTCCTTTGTGAATTTATGGAGGAAAGCTGATTGGGAATATGCGGGTCAGACTATCACGAAACCGAATCCTAAAATCTCGACAGTATGATCTCGTTAAACAAAAGAATGTATTCGCTGAAGGACTTTTCTATTTGTTTTGCATCCTGTCCGGTTGCGTAAGCAAACAACAGCGCGTTTTCCGTGTCCTGTATTTTTTTGGAAAGCGAACGCGATATCGGCGCGACGGATTCGCCATAGGACAAATGGCATGCGTCGTTCAGCTCCATTGTGGCATAGAGGTACGGCTTGATTTCGGGATACAGCGTAAACTGTATATCAGCCCCCGCATATGTCATGCGTTTGGCGATGTTTGCACACGTTTTCATATTTTTAAGAAGCTGCTCGTAATACCCACGCTGCCTCTTTACTTCTATTTCGTGAGCGCGATTCAGATAAGCGAAGCCGGAGGCAAACGAGAGCATAAAGGATATGATAATCAGGCTCGTAAGCAGCATTTTGAGACAAGTTTTTTCTATGCTTATTCGACGTCCGGTGAAAGGAAGTATACAAAAAACTGCCGTATCCATAGGTGTCACATCCTCTTGAGTATTATGTGACAAGTATATGTACGGCAGTCATTTATTATGATATGATTTTCAGAATATTATTTATACGGGAGTATCAGGCATGCAGGCAGATCATCCAGCGCGGTTTCCGGTGAAGGGGCATATTCTGCATTCATTATATTTGCAAATTCCTTTTCATCGGTGATCGGGAACTGAATAGCATCTGTTTTGAAATGCATGGGGATGGCAGTTTTCGGTCGGGTCATTTTGATAAGCTCAATGGCCTGTTGGGTTGTGATGGTGTAGGTTCCGCCGATTGGAATCAATAGCACATCGCATGCGGAAATAAACGCTGCCTGTTCTTCGCTTGGAAGATGTCCAAGGTCGCCAAGATGAACAACGGTTTTGCCGTCGACAGTGATTTTGAAAAGGAGATTGCTTCCGCGCTTTGCGCCGTTGTCATCGTCATGCCATGACGGGATCGCACTGATCTTTACATCCTCGAACTCGTATTCGCCTTCTTCGGATATTGCGTGGGTAAAGGATTCGAGTGCGCCCGTATAATTATGATCAAAGTGTGAATGACTGATTGTAACGACGTCAGCTTTGATTCCGGGAAGCGGATAGCCGACTTCGGGGGCAAAGGGATCGGTTACGATTACTTTTCCGCTATCTGTGGTCAGGGTGAATGACGCATGGCCGTTCCAACGGATTTTCATGTGGGGATACCTCCTTCAAGAAGTTTTGTAAGGAAATTGATTTCCGCTGTATTTTTGTTTCTCATGCTGACGGCAAGATTTGTCCTGATTTCCTTTTCTCTTTCATATCCTTCAAGCTTTAGAATCCGTATACAAACGCCTGTGAGCGATGGGGGGACGTTTTCAAATTTTGGCGTCAGATACAGCAAATCGTTTTTGATAGTGCAAAGAAAGCGCTGCATGAGAGTGGGAAGATAGCAATCTTCAAAGTTCTCTGATCTTCTCGGCGCGTCTGACACAAAAAGCGCATCCGAACGGTCAATTTTAATAAAGGTTTTAAGCCCCGAAAGACAAGCCGAGGCCATAAGTCTGTATTCATCCGTTGAAAGCAAGCGAGGACGCCTCCCCGAGAGCCGCAATCAAATCTGTGGGCAGCATCGAAATGTCGCCATGCTTACCGGCGGCGATCTCTCCGGCAATGCCGTGTATTTCGCTGGCCATAAGAAGCGCTGTCAGAGGCTTTACACCAAGCGCAAGGAGCGCGCCTGTTATGCCCGTGAGCGCATCGCCGCTTCCGCCCTTGGCCATGCCGCTTGTACCGGATGCGGAAATAAATGTACCATCATCGCCGGATATCACGGAAGAAGATCCCTTGAGGAGAACCTGACAGTGGAAAGCAGAAAGCGCGTTTGTCAATGAGATTGCATCGGCATAATCGCCGTTTATCAGCCGTTTTGCTTCGCCCGGATGCGGGGTAATCGCATGGTGGGGTCTCAAGAGAGAAAGAAGATCGGGGTTGGCTGAAATAATATTCAGCGCATCCGCGTCAAAAACGGCCGGCAAACTGCACTTCAGGATGCTTTCAATGACAGAAGGCGCGCATTTCCGGGAAAGGCCCGGACCGATGGCAACGGCAGTTTTTCCGCTGAGCGCATGAAGCAGCGTATCAAGCGAGTCTTTGGAAATGGCGCCGTCAGCTTCCGCAAGCGGTATACACATGGCGCAAGGGCAGAGCGTCTGCAGAATCGGAACAATCGATTCGGGACAGGCAATGGAAACCAGACCGCAGCCGCTTCTTAAAGCAGCGCTTGCCGCCAAAGCGGCGGTGCCCGCCATTCCAAAGGAACCGGCTACTAATAAAAGATGTCCGAAATTGTTTTTATGCGCAGTGCGCCTGCGCCGGGGGTACCAATCTTTAATAAAGCTGCTTTCAGCCAGTTCGATGATATTGTCTTCAAAAAAAGACGAAGAGATTCCGATATCGCGCACAACCGTTTTACCGCATACATCCATGCCGCTTCCAAGCAGGTGCCCGAGCTTGAGCGCCTGAAAGCAGACGGTCAAATCGGAATTGACGCATTCGTTATAAACATTTCCTGTATCTGCGCAAAGCCCGGAGGGAATGTCGCAGCTAACAACGAGCGCACCCATATCTCTGTCTGCATTCATGCGACGAACGATGGAAAGCGCAGCGTCGTCAAGCGGACGAGTGACGCCAATTCCGAAAACAGCGTCAACCCATGCGTCGGGAACAGGGAGGGTATCGATTTTCGAAACATCTGTTAGGGCGAATACGCATTCCTTCGCGCGTTCACAATTTGTAATCGCGTCCGCAGTTTTCGGAGGATACACGCTGACAACAATGGCGCGTCCGCCTCTTTTGGCAAACAGCCTTGCCGCCGCATAACCGTCGCCTCCGTTTCCGCCGCTGCCGCAGGCAAATACGCAGGTTTTGCCTACGTCGCCCAGCAAGGCGATCAACTCATCCACCAGCGCATGTGCAGCGCGTTCCATAACGGAAAGAGAGCTGACGCCAGTGGCAAAAAGTGCGTTTTCGGCATTTTTCATTTGCAATGCGGATACAACCGGCTTCATATATCTACTCCTTTACATCATGTATAGCCCAGTATGCCACGAACGGATACATCTCCATAGGCGATTTCGACATCGCCTTCCTCCGTCTCGATAATAAGCGCGCCGTTATCCTGAAACCGCACGGCGCTGCCCTCGACTTCAAATGAAGGCAGATGTGCCTTTACACGCTGTCCGATGGTGGCGGAAATGGGTTCGATTTGCTGTAATATGGGCTGTAATCCATCGGACAACCAGATATTATACCAATGATCAAAGCATGAAAGAAATTCGGAAAGAAGGCGTATAGAGTCAATACGAACGCCGGTTTCGCTTTCAACCGACGCGGCCCAAGGGAGCTCGGGCGGAAACTGACTGCCCAGAAGATTTACACCGACGCCGACGACGGCCCATTCAAGAAATGCATTGTGGGAAGACATTTCGCACATGATTCCGGAAAGCTTTTTTCCGTTGATCGTAAGATCGTTTGGCCATTTGATGAGCGCGGGTACATCATGCGTTCGAAGGGTTAGTGCTAAGGAAAGCGCGGAAACGAATACGAGGTCGGATGCCCGGTATGCCTCAACAGTGCCTTCAGGAGGGCGAATCAGACAGGAAAACCATGCGCCTTGCCCTCTGTTTGAAAGCCATTTGCGGTCCATCCGCCCGCGTCCGTTTGTTTGCTCATCTGCAATGATTACGGTTCCGTGACCTTCCCCGCATTTCGCCAGCTGCTTAAGCTGCGTATTCGTGGAATCGGTTACCTGAAAGTGGATAACCTTGTGTCCGCCAAGCGATATACTTTCAAAGGCTTTTTCCATATATGCCACCTCATGAAAGATTATAGCATACGCAATACGAAAACGCAATTTTTGAAAGCCTGGAATCATATGCATAATCGATGCATTTTTCTCTTGACAACCGCTGTGATGGAAAGGTATAATGTTGCCGTTTCGCGGGTATGGCGGAATTGGCAGACGCGAAGGATTTAGGTTCCTTTACCGCAAGGCGTGCAGGTTCAAGTCCTGTTACCCGCATAAAAAACATTCCGGTACGGTATTCTTATGAGAAGTCCGTACCGGAATTTTTGTTTGCAAGAGAAACGCCTTCTGTGTATAAAACGATTACAAAGGGCTAAAGAATCATCCCGCTAAAGACTTGAGACGCCAGGAAAATACCGACGGCGACTGCGAATACGGCTGCGCGAGCTTTGGGGCCGGTTTTCAGGCGGTGTACGGCGGAAGAGAAAAGGAAAGTGACTGCCGTGAATACGGCGCAGCCGACAACGCCATATCTCCAGAAATCGTGAACGCATGCAAACCCAGCCATAAGCGGTAAAACAGCGAAGGTAACAAAACTGAAGATAACGATAAACACGTAGGACCTACGGCTGCCCGGAGCGATCAGGTGATCGAGAAGAAGCGCGACGAGGCTTATAAGAACAATTAAGGGAATGTTGATCGCCGGGAGGATAATAGCGGGCAAAAAAACTTCAAGAAGCATCATGCAAAGAAGCAAAACAAATACAACTATGGCAAGAAGTGTATTCAGCATAAATCTGTTTTTCATCTCTAACCTCCCCAGGAAGTTGCGGCAGTGGATACGCTGCTGCCGGTTACAAAAGCTACGGCGGAATTAACGCTTCTGACAATGGCCTTTGAGGTAACGGTTGCGCCTGTCAGCGCGTCGATTTCCTTGCCGCCAGAGGTCTCGGCTACGGAGGTTGCGCCGGATACGGCGCTGACGCCGGTGGGAGATTGGGCAATCGCAACATCGCCGGTGGTGTAAATCAGCTGTGAAAGAAATTCAACGTTCGTAAGCGCCTCTGCGCCGAGACCGGGGGTTTCTTCCATATTTCGGATTTGAAGACCGGTAACGGCTCCGTCACTCGATACGCCGATGAGCATGTCGATGTCGCCTGCATAGCCGCGCGCGCGCGTTCCGATGACAAACCCGGTTTCTCCTCGGTATACGAACTGAATGCAAGCATCCTCGCTTACAAATGATTCGCTAACAAACTCTGTGCTGCCGGGTAATAGTTCCCTCAGTTTTCCGGTAAGCTCCGCCTGTTGATTGCTGATGCGGGTATCATAAAGAACATTGTAAACGCAAAGGAGAATGGCTGCCGATAAAACAATGGCGACAACGGGCATCCAGATCTTACGCATTCTGCTTCTCTCCTTTCGTTTTTCCGTAACGCCTGGGCGCGGTATAGCGGTCAATCGTCCATACTAGAAGATTCATGAGCAGTATGGCATAGGTTACGCCTTCGGGATACAGGCCATAATATCGGAATACTACTGTAAGAACGCCGCAGCCTGCGCCGAATATGATCTGTCCCAATCCGGTAACGGGGGAAGTGGCGTAGTCCGTAGCCATAAAGATCGCGCCAAGCATGACTCCGCCGCTTAAAAGGCTGTACAGCATCCACGCAATGGGCGCATCCGTTTTTGGAAAAACAAGCGTAATCAGGGCGACGGATGCAAGGTAGGCAAGGGGGATTCGCGGAGAGATCACTTTTTTGATCACCAGATATACGCCGCCGGCAATCAGTGCCAAAGCGGAGATTTCCCCGATGCAGCCGGGGCAGTTTCCAAGGAACATATCCAAAATGCTTTCCTCCGGAAGAGAAGGCATGACCATGTGATGCAGCGGGGTTGCGCCGGTTACTCCGTCAACGCCAAGGGCGGGAAAACGAGTTAATGCTTTTGGAAACAGAAGCATCAGAAATGCGCGCCCCATCAGTGCGGGATTGAAAACGTTTTGCCCGAGTCCGCCGGACAGGAGCTTTGGAAAAATGATGGCGAACGCGCTTCCGACGGCAGGTATCCAGTAGGGAACAGACGAAGGCAGCGTCATGGCAAGCAGCATGCCTGTGACGAGCGCAGAACTGTCCATAACGGTATTGGGCTTTCGGAAAACGAGCTGAAATAAAACCTCGGCAACTACTGCCGACATCATCGATATGGCGACGATATACAGACATCGAATGCCAAGCACCGTACATCCCGCGAACAGCGCGGGCACCAGCGCCAGCATAACATCCTGCATCAGCCTGCTGGTTCGGAAGTCTCCGCGGATGTGCGGAGAGGAAGCCTGTGTCAGTTTCATTTACTGTATCTGCCTTTCTGCTTTACAAAAGGATGAGATTCTTGGGGATGATTCGTAAAACCAGGTAAGCGACGCTATGTTCTGAGCATGCTCTTGAAGCCCTTTGAGAAATACTCATTTCCGTCCAAGTCCACCCAGAAGGCCTCGGCTCCGCATGCATCCAAAAGCTTCGTTCCTTCATCAAGGGGCATCAGGAACAGCGCCGTGGAAAGCGCGTCTGCGAGCGCAGAATCAGGGCAAACAATGGTGACGGAGCGCCAGTATTCGGATGGCATCAGCGTTTGGGGGTCGATGATGTGGTGATATGTTTTCCCGTTTACGGAATACATCCGCTGATAATCTCCGCTTGTTACCACAGCACCGGAATTCAGATAGATGGTGTGAAGGTTTCGGTCCGACTGATGCGGATCCTGTATGCCAATCACCCAGGGGACATCTTTCTCCTTTGGGCCGGTTGCATATACGTTTCCGCCCACGCTGATCAATAATCCTTCCGGCGCTTGTTGCGCAACTTTCTGCACCGCCCATCCTTTTCCGATGGCGCCCACATCAAGCTGCATATGCGGATCGGTGATAAAAACGGTCGAAGCAATTTCGTCCACAATCAGGGAATCAAAGCTTGTATGAGCGGAAGCCTCCTGAAGCGCGGCAAATTCGGGAAGATATGCATTTTGGGGATCGCAGAAGCCATTGTTTCTTGCATCGTGCCAAAGTGAAAGCACGCTGCCCATCGCTGCATTGACCTTTCCGTCCGTAAGACTGTAATACCGGCGACAGTCATTCAGAAACGAAATGATTTCGCCATCTACCAAAACGGGGGATATGCCTGCAGAATCATTGACGGTTTTCAGATTATTGATTCCGTCATAGCTGTTGTATATATCAAACAGTCTGTGATAAACCAATAATTCGTCGTGAATCTTCTGGGAAATGCCTTTAAAGGATTCTTCGCTTTCTGCGCGGCCGATAATCGTCGTCACTGTGTCAAACAGCGTTAAAAATGTAGCGGTATATTGTTTGTCAGGCTGCGTCGCAACGTTTGTACAACCGGACAGCAGAATACATATTGATAGAAGTATCGGCAGAATTCGTTTCATAATGGAAAGGATTACTGCATTGCTTTTGCAATCAGCTTCTGGAAGTCATCAATGGCAATGGTAACGGATGCAGAAAGATCCGTACCGTCTGCGGGTTTTGCGCTTTCCGTTACCGAAATGCCCATTACTTCATCAAGCGTTTTGCCGGTGACATAGCTTGCGAAGGACGCAGTCTGTACGTCCCATTCTGCGATGGCCCTTCCGTAAAGAACCATATTGTATTTAGTGCCCAGCTCATTCTTGGTCTGAACGGGCAGGGAAAGATCGGATGTGATTGTACCGGCTGCATCAAATGCAATCTTGGACTGAAGAGCGTCGATATAGCAGGAAGTAATCACACCGCTGTTTTTGGTTATTAATGCAGCCGTTACGTCCAGCTGAGCTGAACCGGCTTTTTCGGCGGACGCCGGCACGGAGCTGCCGATGGCTGCCTCTATTGAAAGAACCGGCTCATCACTGGCTTTTGCGCCAAGGTGCTTTGCGTTCGCAGCAGCCTTCTCAATGGCGTCTATATAGCCGCCGAGGTGAATAGTAGCGGAAGAAGCCAGATCCGAATCCTTGGGAGCATAGCCGCTATTATCTATTGCGCCGTTTCTCAGCTCATCAACCGTTTTTCCAACGGCAAATTTGCAAAGAGCGGCTACCTGCTGATCCCATTCGGCGATGGCTTTTCCATACGCTACCATGCCGTATGCTGAACCCTGCTCGTTTTTGGTTTTGATGGGCGCGTTCAGATCAGTTACGATTGCGCCTGTCGCGTCAAACTTCACGGATGCGGGAACGCTGTCTACAATACAGGAGAGAATTCTTCCGCTTTCATTAAGCGTTACAGCCGCAATTGTGACATCATATTTTGCTTCGCCAGCTTTGTCGGGAAGGGCTGATGTGCTGCCACCGACGTTTGTGATAAACGCCATGCCGGTCTTTACGGAATTCTGAACGTCGACTGCAGGCGTAGGTTGCGGCGCTTCGGTAACGACTGACGGAGCGCAAGTGCAATCTACGCCGACAACAACCGTGGTTCCGGTGCAACCGGTCAGCGTCAAAAGGATGAACGCCGTCATAAGAACAAGTGTCAGTGTTTTCTTCATAATAGTGATACCTCCCGGTTTTTGCTTATGGTTTGCGCATATCGGATGCGCTGGAAATGATTATAGTTTGAAGCGCCTTGATTACGCCTGCTCCGACCATCGCGGTTGCCGTGCCGGTAAAAAGCGACGTAAACAGAAGATAGGGAAGATATGCGGCAATATAATAAGAGTGCATTAGGAATGCAGCTGCAATGATCTGTCCTATATTATGTGCGGCTGCGCCAAGAATACTGACGCCGTATATTGAAAACAGCGGCGTTTTCTTTGCCAGGGTCATCGTCAGCATAGCCAATATGCCGCCCGTCATAGAGAATGCCAATCCCGTGAGGCCGCCTCCAAAGAATGAAGAAAATAAGCATCGAAGAATCAGTATCAGATACGCCTCGCGGATTCTAAACAGATATAGCGCGATCAGCGTAACGATATTGGCAAGTCCAAGCTTTACGCCCGGAAGCGGAATAAGCATTTGAAGGGGAATAAAGCGTTCAAAATAGGAGAGGGCGAGAGCAAGCGCGAGCATAACGCCGCAAAGAGCGATTTTACGGGTTTTCACAAGGCCGTCACCTCACCACAAAATCAATGTCGGCGTCTGCTGGAACAATCCGGATTTCGACGCTGTTTGGAAGACACACGATGCTGCGCCGTGCAGAACCAACAAAACCGATATGCATGCAGTCGCCTCCGGGGCAATCGGATTTAGTGATAGCGATCTTTCCGTCCCGGATTGTAATGGTGTTCGTGAAGTTCCCGCTTACCATAAATTCCTGTTCCTCAGTAAGAAGTACGGTTTTCAGAAGAACGCCGTCAAGATAGATTTCCGCATGGCAATTGTCTGTCGTGCGTCCGGGCAGGAAAAGGAATAATACTGTAAGTGCGATCAGAATCACAAGCGCAGCTGCGAACAGATCGCATTTTTGAAAGCGTAGTTGTTTCTGCGGAATCACCGGATACCTCCACAATCGTACGGCTCAATCATTGTAGCACAAATCATTTCGTTACACCATATTTCACAATCAAAAAGCGAATTTTTATGATGAAAACAGCGGAACGGGGATCAAGATAATCAGTCGAAAAAGGATTCGTCGTCTTCTTCATTCCGAAGGGTTTCTATGGCGTTTGATATGGAATCCCATGTAAAGCCGCGGCGAGCAAGCGCCTGAGACAGCTTTGCATATTTCTCCCTTGCGGGAAGGGAGTGATATTTCCTGATCAGCTTCCTCGCTTCCGAAACGGCGTTTTCGTTTTGAACCTCGGAAGGAATCCGGCTGAGCGCCTCGTCGCAGTCATCTTCGGCGATGCCCCTCGCGCGGAGTTTTCTTTTCAGCGCGTACGCGCTCATACGCTTTGCGCCTGAGGATTCCGTGATCCGAAGAGCCAATTCCCTGTCGTTAACAAGCTTCGCGCTTTTAAGCCGATCAATCACAGCTTTGATGACCGGAGGAAGAAATCCTTTCTGCGTAAGCTTTTTAGTGATTTCGCTTTCTGTGCGGGCGGAATAGTCCAGAAGTGAAAGCGCGGCTTCATATGCATCCGACAATTGAACGGAGGAAAGCTTGCCGATATAATCATCAAGGTCAACCTCGTCGCCCTCCGTTAATCGATGCTTTTCATAGTCCCTTACGCGCATTGTTAGGCTGCTTCTGTCGTCAAAATACAATGTGATTATATTCCTTATTTGCTCACTTTCGCGGAAAATGGGCATTTTCAATCACCTCACGTTATATTTTAGTGCAAAAGCATAAGGATTTCAAGCATGTTTCTTGACGGGAGTAGATGCTTTGTGTTATTATATCAAAAGATTTCATCCTCAAGGGGGCATAACCAAATGTCGGGACACAATAAATGGTCGACCATTAAGCACAAAAAGGAAAAGACCGACGCCGCAAGAGGTAAGATATTTACCAAGATCGGCCGTGAAATTGCCATCGCCGTACGCGAAGGCGGAAGCGCGGATCCTAACGTAAACAGCAAGCTGAAGGACGTTGTCGCCAAGGCAAAGGCCAACAATATGCCCAACGACAACATCATGCGTTCCATCAAGAAGGCAGCCGGCGAAGGCGAAGGCGCAAATTACAAAGAGGTTACCTACGAAGGCTACGCACCGGGCGGCGTTGCCGTAATCGTAGAGGTTGTTACCGATAACCTCAACCGTGCGGCCAGTGAAATCCGTCACATTTTTGACAAAAACGGCGGCTCCATGGGTTCTTCCGGCTGCGTATCCTATAAGTTCACACGTAAGGGCGTAATAGAAATCGACAACAGCAAGGGCCTGGATGAGGACGAGCTGATGATGCTCGCAATGGACGCCGGCGCGGACGATGTAGAAGTCGGCGATGGCAGTGCAATCATTTACACCGACCCGAACGAGCTAAGCGCGGTTCGCGACAGCTTGGAGGAAGCCGGATGCACATTCCTCTCCGTTGAACGTGCAATGGTTCCTAACATGACTACCGAGGTTTCCGATCCCGAAACTGTAGCCAAGGTGGAAAAGCTGATCGAGTGGCTGGATGATTACGATGATACCCAGAATGTGTATCATGATGCCGAGCTTCCGGAGACCGAAGACGAAGAATAATCTTTGCTAGCCAATTGCAAGCCGCTTCGTGAAGGGAATCCCTTCGAAGCGGCTTTTGTGCGGGAGGGGATTGTTTGAACGATCGTACGATCGGCGTGTTTGATTCTGGAATCGGCGGAATCAGCGTGCTCAGAAATATGACGCGACTGCTTCCCAATGAAAGGTTTGTGTACTTTGGCGACAACAAAAACGCGCCTTACGGCACAAGACCGGAAGAGGAAATTCTGGACCTTTCAAAGCGATGCGTTGATTTTCTTATAAGCAAAAACGCCAAGGCAATTGTAATTGCCTGTAATACCGCAACCTCCGCCGCAGCCGCATGCTTTAGAAATAATATGGATATTCCGATTATTGGCATGGAACCGGCACTTAAGCCCGCATCGCTTATGCGAAAAAATGGCAAGATAGCGGTTCTTGCTACGAACGCTACGCTGAGGCAGAATAAATTCAGGCTTTTGATGCAGAAGTATGGGGAGCATGCGTTTCCTTTACCCGCGCCTGGGCTTGTAGAGTTTGTAGAAAGAGGGGAATTGGACGGAAAGGCGCTGGAAGCGTATCTTGAAGGATTGTTTTCGCCATATAGGGATATACCCATTGACGGTGTAGTTTTGGGATGCACACACTATGTGTTTTTGAAGCATATGATTTCAAAATCGGTTCCCGGCGCATTTCTTGTGGACGGAAACGAAGGCACGGCAAGACAGCTTGCGAATGTGCTGAATCAAAGGGGACTGCTTCGAACGTCCGGGGAAGGCTCGGTTTCGTTTTTTTCATCGGCAGACGACGAAAAAATCGTGCGATTTATGCGCAGACTTTACGAAACAGAAATTGAATAACCGTTAAATATACTTGCATGGGCCAAAAAACCTTTTCAAAATATGCCGTTCATGTTATTATATATGATAGCGTATTGTGCTGGCTTTATGCCTGCATGATTTTGTGATCGGAAAAGACAGGGGGATTAACTCAATGAAGGACTATCAGGCTAAGAACATTCGTAATATCGCCGTACTTGGTCATGGCGGCGAAGGCAAGACCACGCTGGTAGAAGCAATGCTTTTCAGCGCCGGCGCGGTAGATCGCCAGGGCCGCGTTGAGAATGGTACCGCGACCACCGATTATGATCCGGAAGAGATTCGCCGTCAGATTTCTATTTCTGCAGCGCTTGCTCCCCTGGAGTATAAGGAAACCAAGATCAACATGATCGACGTTCCCGGCTATTTTGATTTTGCCGGTGAAATGATGGGCCCGCTCACCGTATGTGAAGGCGCTCTGATCACTGTCGGCGCAGTCGGCGGTCTGGATGTAGGCGCCGAAAAGGCATGGGCGCAGTGCGACAAAACCCACACGCCCCGCATGATCGTTATCAACAACATGAGCCGTGAAAATGCAAACTTCTCCAAGGCTCTTGAAACCATCACCAACAAGTATGGCAGCCACATCGCTCCCATCATGGTTCCGATCGTAGAGAAGGGCCAGTTCACCGGCGTTGTATGCGTACTTGAAAACAAGGCTTACACCGGCGAAGGCAAGAACCTCAAGGAAATCCCGGTTCCCGCCGATCTTGAAAGCGAAGTAGAATCTGCACGCGAAGCCATCATGGAAGCTGCTGCAGGCGCCGACGAAGAGCTTATGGAAAAGTTCTTCGAGGAAATGGAGCTTTCTCCCGAAGATACCATGAAGGGTCTTCGTAAGGGCATCAGCGACGGAAGCGTTGTTCCCGTCGTATGCTTGGATTCTCTCAGCCGCGTAGGTATTGCCAAGCTGCTTGACAATATTATCGACCTCATGCCCTCTCCCGCCGATAAAGAGCTCGAAGGCGTGAATCCGAAGAGCGACGCCAAGGAAGTCCGCATATGCGCAGACGACCAGCCCTTCTCCGCTCAGGTCTTCAAGACCCTGGCTGACCCCTTTGTTGGAAAGCTCAGCCTTCTTAAGATCAATTCCGGCGTACTGACTGCCGAAACCAACCTCTACAACGCCAATGCAGAAAAAGCCGAAAAGCCCGGCACCATCTATTTCATGCTTGGTAAGAAGACCTCTGCTACCACCAAGGTAGTTGCCGGCGATATCTGCGCTCTCGCAAAGCTTGGCTCCGTAGCAACCGGTCACACCCTGTGCGACGCCGGCAAGCCCGTCCGCTATGCCGACATCGAGTTCCCCGCCCCCTGCATTTCCATGGCAGTATACGCCAAGAAGGCTGGCGAAGAAGACAAGATCTTCTCCGGTCTCAACCGTCTGATCGAAGAAGACCCGACCTTGTCCCTCGCCAAGGACGCCGAGACTACCGAGTCCCTGCTGAGCGGTCTGGGTGAATTGCACATCGAAGTAGCTGCCAAGAAGCTTGCCAGCAAGTTCGGCGCAGACTGTCTGCTTCAGGATCCCAAAATCCCGTACCGTGAGACCATCCGCAAGAAGGTTGACGTACGCGGACGTCATAAGAAGCAGTCCGGTGGACATGGCCAGTTTGGCGACGTCTTTATCGAGTTCCGTCCCAATGACGACCCCACCAATCCCGAGTTCATCTTTGAAGATGCAGTTGTCGGCGGCGTAGTACCGCGCAACTTCATCCCCGCCGTAGAAAAGGGCCTTCGCGACAACATCAAGAAGGGCGTTCTTGCCGGCTTCCCCGTAGTTGGACTTACCGCGAAGCTGCATGACGGTTCCTACCATCCGGTAGACTCCTCCGAAATGGCGTTCAAGACCGCTGCCCGTCTTGCGTTCAAGCAGCTGGATCAGGCTTCCCCGATTCTCCTTGAACCGGTATATCATGTAGAAGTAACCATCCCCGACGAGTACATGGGCGATATCATCGGCGATATCAACAAGCGCCGCGGCCGCATCATGGGTATGGACCAGGTAAACGGCATGCAGTGTGTATCCGCCGAGGTTCCCCAGAGCGAAATGTTCAAGTACGCGACTGATCTGCGCTCCATGACTCAGGCACGCGGCTCCTTCACCATGAAGTTCGAGCGCTACGAGGAAGTACCTGCTCAGGATGCGAAGAAGATCATCGAAAATGCAAAGAAGGACGAGGAAGAAGAGGAATAATTCTCCATCTGTTTTCTCATCAAAAACCGCTGCCGTCAAGGCAGCGGTTTTTTGTGCAAGCGATTGCTAATAAAGCATATAATCTCTCAAAAACAGGAGGGAATATATGCAGAAAAAGCTTGAAAAGCGCAGCGTTCTTCTGATTGGAAACGAAGGTACACAAAAGGATGTATCAAGAGCCGTAAACAGTGTGATCGATGTATTCCAATATGCGTCCGGTAAGAGCGACTATATTTCTTTGATCGGAATCGGAACAGGCGCTGCATTTGCTGTAATGCTCGCAGAGCGATTTATGCCGGATGAAATCCGGATCGCCCCGTTTATACGGACAAAATCACCGGAAGAATTCTTTTTCAAAATGAAATCCGTATCAAGAAGACTATATGCGGTATGCGCAAATGCGACTATGTATATTCCTGAATGTATCGACTTGAAGAGCGAGAAGAGAGCGCTTAGAATGCTTCGCGATATGCGCTCGGACGAAAAGATTGTTATACGGTATAAAGATGAAAGAAAGGCGGAAGAGGAATTGGTGAAGTCCTCATCCGCAGGCTTAATGATCAAAACGCTCGCAGCGGTTATGTAAAAGTTAGTTGCGTTCATTCTTGTGAAAATTCGCAAGCATTCTTCAATAGCATGGTACGCCTGAATTGGCCCTAAAACGCAAATTGGCAGGGAATGAAAACACTGGAAAAGTTATAGAAAACTTTTAAAGCGGTATGTTCGAAATGGAACATGCCGCTTTACGTAGTCGAATCTTTTGTAAAAGTTTTATTTCTCGAAGGATTCTGTACATATGTGTGGTATATACCACGTATTCGGGATATACTAATTCATACATTCGTCTCAGCTGAATGCCTGTATAAATCCATACAAATTGTGAAAATTGTCGAAAATAGACAAGTCAGGCAGGAAAAAGCCGAATAAGGGCGAATTTTTTATAGCATAGAAAATGTATTGGATGGGCAAAGGTGAGATATGGCAGGTTTTCTTCCTTCTGAATGGTTGGATGAATTGCGCACTCGCGTCAGTATTGAAGATGTAGTCGGCGAGAGCGTACAGCTCAGGCGGAAGGGCCGGTATCTTTGGGCCTGTTGCCCTTTTCATAATGAAAAGACGCCGTCCTTTAAAGTGGATACCGATGAGCAGATGTTTTATTGCTTTGGATGCCACAAGGGCGGCAATGTCATCACATTCGTTATGGAGCATGATCGCCTGGAATTCATGGAGGCGGTTGAGGCATTGGCGGACAGGGTTCATCTGAAAATGCCGGATAAGCTTGAAAATACGGCGACAGATGACTATAATCGTCAATTGCGCGAGAAAATATACGAAGCAAATCTTCACGCGGCCCGGTTTTTCCATCAAACATTGTGGACGTCGGAAGGCGCGCAGGCGCTTAAATATCTGTATTCAAGAGGGCTTAACGATTCCGATATCAGAAAATTCGGCCTTGGGGCAGCTCCTAGAAGCGGAGAGGCGTTGTTTGATTCCCTGCTGAGTGCAGGCTTTTCGGAAGAAGTTGTCATAGCGGCATGGCTTGGCGGAAAAAAGGAAAACCGCAGATACGATATGTTCCGTGACCGGGCAATATTCCCGATACTGAACCCGCAGGGGCGCGTGCTCGGCTTTGGCGGAAGAATTATGGGCGACGGCAATCCGAAATATCTGAATACTTCCGATACGCCTGTGTTTAATAAACGAAATGGACTGTACGCACTAAACATAGTCAAGAAAGAACATGGTCTGAAACGACTGGTTCTTGTCGAAGGCTATATGGATACGGTATCGCTGATTAAATACGGCGTTGCAGGCGTTGTCGCTACGCTTGGAACCGCGCTCACCGAAGAACAGGCCAGATTGATGAAACGGTATGCGCCTGAGGTGTGGATCAGTTACGACGGCGACTCTGCCGGTCAAAAGGCGGCGCTTCGTGCGCTGGAGATATTGGAAGCGCAGAATTTGTCGGCTCGCGTAATCGCTTATCCAAACAAACAGGATCCGGATGAGTTTATACGGGCGAAGGGCCTTGAAGCGTGGAATCAGCTTAGAAAGCTAAGTCCGGTGGAGTACAGGCTTCTTCGCGCAAAAGATGGTCTTGATATATCGCTGCAGGAAGACAGAACGCAGTATACCCTAAAGGCATGCGAAATACTGAAGGGCGTAAAGACGCCGATAGAGATGGAAAACCATCTGAAGGTGCTTAGCCAGGAGACAGGTTATTCGCGCGATGTTTTGATAAGGCAGATTGGTTCGGCTGCGCAAACCAGCCAGGCTTCCGAACAGAAGCGCCCGCGCCCTGTAATACAGGAAGTAAAGAAAACCGAATCACAACTTGCGCAGATGCAGCTGATTGCCTTACTAAATCAAGAAATGATTCCTGCAGGTATGATAGAAAGAGAAGATTTTGACAGCGGTTTGTATGCGGATATGTATACGTATATTGCAAACGGCGTGAAGGCGCGGGATTTTATATCCGAAATACCGGAGGAAATGACGCGCGAAGCGCTGGAGGCGCTCAACTTTGAACCGCTTCCAACGGACCGCGAAAAGGCTATGGATCTGGCGGAAGAGCTTCTTCACAGAATCAGACAGATCCGAATTAATCAGAAAATCAGTGTTTTGGCTGCACGGGCGAAAACCGCGCCGGACGGCGAAAGAAAAGAATTGAATCGGCAGATTCAGGAATTGCTAATGAAGCTTGATTAATGTCCGACCGGCTGAAAGGAGTAGGCTCAAGATATGAAAAAGGAAAATATGGAACTTGTTGCAAACCGGATTCGTGAACTGATTGAGGCAGGCAAGTCGAAGGGCGCGCTTACCTATAAGGAAATTGTTGAACAGTTCACCGATTGCGATATGAGTCCCGACGCGTTTGATAAGATTCTCGATACGCTTTCCGAATTGAATATTGACGTCATCAAGGAGGCTGTCGTATCGGATGCCGAGCCTGTGAATTTGCAGCAGGAGGAAGAGATAGACCTGTCTGTTCCTGAAGGAATCTCCATTGATGATCCGGTACGTATGTACCTTAAGGAAATCGGAAAGGTTCCTCTGCTTACAGCGGATGAAGAAATTGAGCTTGCAAAGCGCATGGAAGAAGGCGATGAGGAGGCTAAGCATCGCCTGAGCGAAGCCAATCTTCGTCTGGTTGTATCCATTGCAAAGAGATATGTAGGCCGCGGAATGCTGTTTTTGGATCTGATTCAAGAGGGAAATCTGGGTCTGATCAAAGCCGTTGATAAGTTCGATTATCGCAAGGGCTATAAATTCTCGACCTATGCAACCTGGTGGATTCGTCAGGCGATTACGCGCGCAATTGCAGATCAGGCGAGAACCATCCGAATTCCCGTTCATATGGTTGAAACCATCAACAAGCTGATTCGCGTTTCCCGCCAGCTGCTCCAGGAATATGGCCGTGAGCCGCTTCCTGAGGAGATCGCTGTTGAGATGGGCATTTCCGAGGATAAGGTTCGCGAGATTATCAAAATAGCGCAGGAACCGGTTTCTCTTGAAACGCCGATTGGCGAAGAAGAGGACAGCCATCTGGGCGACTTTTTGCCCGATGAAGATGCGCCTGCTCCCGCGGAAGCTGCTGCTTTTACGCTTCTTAAGGAGCAGCTTATGAGCGTTCTTTCTACGCTTACTCCCCGAGAGGAAATGGTACTGAAGCTTCGCTTTGGACTGGAAGACGGCAGACAGAGAACCCTTGAGGAAGTCGGCAAGGAATTCAAGGTGACGCGCGAAAGAATCAGGCAGATCGAAGCAAAGGCGCTTCGAAAGCTGCGCCATCCGAGCCGTTCGAGAAAGCTGAAGGATTCTTTAGACTGATTTGGGTCTATGATGAGTGTTATGCGACATGCCGGCGCATCTGCGTTGGCATTTCGTTTTTCGGAGGGGAATTAATGCTGACGGACGCAAGGTTGACGCAAATTGCAAACATGCTGCCAAGGTGCAGAGTGATTGCCGACATAGGCTGCGATCACGGTCGCCTTGGCGCACGGCTGTTATTGGAAGGCAAATGTGAAACAATGTGGTTTTCCGATATCTCTGCGCCGTCGCTTGAAAAGGCGAAGGTGCTTGTAGATCGGCTTGGAATTCGCGACAGAGCGGAGTTTTTTGTGGGCGATGGGGCAAATGCTTTTCCATATGCGCCTGACTGCGCAGTAATTTCCGGTATGGGAGGCGTTACCATCAGCGAAATCATCAAAAACGCGAACGGAAAGCTTGAAAACACTCGTCTGATCATGGAGCCAAATGTCGGTGATCGGATTCTTCGAAAAACACTGATGGATGAAGGCTATGCGATTGTGGATGAAAGAGTAGTTCGCGCAGGAAGACGCTTTTATATTTTGATTGATGCTCAAAAAGGAAAGTACGAATTGAGTGAAGAGGAACAGATCGCCGGCCCGATCATGCTTAAAAATATGGACGGTGAGTTCTATAAATATGCCTTCTTTCGCGCCCGTGTTTCAGAAAAAGCACTGATGGGCGCAAAAAAGAGTGAGAATGCTGATACTGAGGAATTGGAATATGAATTGAGCGTGTGGAAAGGAGTGTTGAAAAAATATGTTGATTTCTGAAATATTTGCTATGGTAAACGAAATAGCACCGTTTGAAACGGCGGAGCCATGGGATAATGTGGGCCTTCTTACCGGACGCATGGAAAATGAAGTGACGGGCGTATTGTGTGCGCTGGATGTAACCGATTCATTGATCGAAGAAGCCGTTCGTCTTGGCGCAAACACGATTGTCTCCCATCATCCGATCATGTTCTCAGCGCGAAAAAACCTTCGCGAGGACAACTATGAAGCCAAAATGCTTTGCCGGATTATTCGTGAACGAATAAATATCATCGCTGCGCATACGAATTATGATAAAGCCATGGGCGGCGTAAATGATTGCCTCGCAAAAGAACTGAATATCTATAATGTCCGGAGTGTTGAAGGGGATGAAGAAGGTATTCTGAGGATTGGCGATATCGATACGATGCGTTTGGGCGAGTTCTCGGATATGGTATCAAACGTACTTGGCGATGTGGTCCGAGTGTACGGAGACAGGCAAAAAGCAATCAGGCGCGTGGCGGTTTGCGGCGGTTCGGGAGGAGAGTATGCTTCTTTGGCGCAGAAAACAGGCGCTGACGCATACGTAACCGGTGAAATGCGTTATCACGATTCGATGGATCTTATGCAAATCGGCTTTGCCACCCTTCATGCAGGCCACGATGCAACCGAAAGAATTGCCGTAAAACCGTTGGCGACAGGTTTACAAAAACGCATAAATGCGTTACAATATAATGTGAAAGTGTTTTTGAGTAACATGGGGGTAGTAGAATGAATCTGGATGCGCTTTGGAATTACATGCAGGTTGAATCGACTCTGGATAAATTTGAAAATGATATGAGGCAATCGCCCAAAAGACAGCTTCTTCTTAAGCAAAGAAATTTCCTGAAGGAGCAGCAGAATAATATTTCCAAAATCGAAAATGACGTCAATGCCATGAACGATCGTATGGAGGCTGTAAAGCAGGAGGTTCAGAGGCTGACTGCGCTGCTGGCCGAGCATAAGGCGCAGCTTGAAAATAATCCGCCCAAGACAATGGAGGAAATAAAGGAAAAGAGCGATGCAATTTCCAAGGTTCTTGACGCGCTGAATCATTTCGAGCAGGAGCTTATCAAAATGCGCAAGGACGCCGACGCGCGCGATCGTCAGCAGAGGGATATTCGCGTACGCGCCGCTAAGGCAAAGGCGGAGTTCGACGCTGTTAAGGTAGAATACGATAAAGAGTATGCTTCAGATACCGTGAAGCTTCGCGAGCTTCGCCAGAAGGTAGAAGCCGAAGCCGCAGGTATTGTTCCTGCCGATCTAGAAAGATATAAACAGATTAAACAGCATGTAACGCCGCCCATGGCGCTTCTTATGGATAATCAGTGCAGTGGCTGCTTTATGTCGCTTCCGCTCGGAACCCTGAGAGACGCCCGCGGTAGCGATCAGATTACAACGTGCGATAATTGCGGAAGAATTCTTTACATCAAGGAATAAAGCAAAAGAACCCCGGTACAACGGGATTCAGATCATCAGCAAACTCCAGGGAGAGGTTTGGAGAGGGAGCGCACTCCCTCTCCATTTTCATCGATTTCGGCGGCATTTACGGCGAAATCGCGCGTTTTTGCAAAGTGTAGCGACTAAAAACGCTTCTCCTTTCCGATCGCCTGAAATCCTGCAGGATTTCAGGCGA
>JAZSRC010000037.1:0-96217 GCA_045538305.1 Clostridia bacterium
AAAATGGAGAGGGAGTGCTCTCCCTCTCCAAGCCTCTCCCTGAGGTTTGTTGATGATTTGAATCGGAAGAAGCGGAGGAGGCTGCCGGTTGTATTTTTGGATCTGCTATATGGACGATTTGGTCGAAAGGGTTTCGCTGGCTACAAAACGGTTCATGGCGTCAAAGGTTTCGTCGCTCAGGTCGTGCTCAATTTTGCAGGCGTCCTCTTTTGCGGTTTCTGCGCTTACGCCGATGTGCAAAAGGAAGTCGGTCAGCATTTTGTGCCTTTCGTATATGCGGGAGGCGATTTCGTAGCCGCTTTCGGTAAGTGTAATCAGCCCGTCTTTGTCCATGAGGATATAGCCGTTTTCTCTAAGGCGCTTTACCGCATAGCTTACGCTGGGCTTGGTAACACCAAGCGCCGCTGCAATCTCTATGGAACGGATATAGCCATGCGTTTCACGCAGTACCAGCATGGTCTCCAGATAATCTTCTGCGGATTTCTGTATGCGCATATTAACTGCCTCACTTTCTGTGTATAGATTATCATATGCCGCCTAAAAGCGCAAGCGTTTTGCTCAATTTCATGGAATATCGGGCGTGAATGCGTTTGGTTTTGTCACCGGCATGTGAAAGTTTAGCGCATTTTGAGGATTATGTATTTTCTTTTAATATATAATCATGTATAATGTATTCGTATAATGTGAAAGGAGAGATTACCTATGCGCAAGTTTCTGGTTGTCCTGATGGCACTGGCTCTGATGCTTTCTTCCATGGCAGTCGTTTCCGCCGAAGAAGCCAAGTCCGATGACATCGTAATCCTCTACACCAACGACGTACACACCTATATCGACAGTGTTCTTTCCTACGACGTAATCGCAGGCGTAAAGAACGAGCTTCTTAAAGAGTATAACTGCGTGATTCTGGCAGACGCCGGCGATCACATCCAGGGTACTGCTTACGGCTCTCTGGACAAAGGCGAAACCATCATCAAGCTCATGAACGCGGCCGGCTATGACGTTGCCACCCTCGGAAACCATGAGTTTGACTATGGCATGGAAGGCTGCGTCGCCATTTGCGAGTGGGCAGGCTATCCCTATGTTTCCTGCAACTTCTATAATGAAGAGAACTACGTCCGCAACGATAACGTTCTGGACAGCTATGTAGTTTATAAAAGCGGCGATCTGTCTGTTGCCCTGATCGGCATCACCACGCCCGAAAGCTTCACCAAGTCCACACCCGCTTACTTCCAGGACGACAATGGCAATTACATCTACGGAATTGCCGGCGGCGTTGACGGGACCGCTCTGTACGCCGATGTACAGGACGCCATCAATGAAGTTAAGGAACTGGGCGTTGATAAGGTTATCGCTCTTGGACACCTTGGCGATGATAAGGCTTCCCAGCCCTGGACCAGCGAAGAGACCATCGCCAATGTGACCGGTCTTGACGCTTTCATCGACGGCCACTCCCATTCTACCGTAAAGGGCAAGGAAGTTGCCGATAAGGAAGGCAAGCCCGTTCTCCTTACCCAGACCGGCGAATACTTCAACCGCATCGGCATCATGGTGATTGATTCCGAAACCGGCGCAATCGCTACCGATTTCATCGAGCTGGTTGAACTGACCGAAACCGTAACCGACGCTGAGGGCAAAGAAACCACTAACGTAATCGGTTATGAGCTGGCAAGCGAACTGTACAAATCCACCGAGTTTGTTTCCTCCGAAGAAGTTGCCGCTATCAAGAACGAGTGGATCACTTCTGTTGACGAGAAGCTCGGCGCTGTAATCGGTTCCACTGCGCTTAGTTTCGACAACTATGATGCAGAAGGCAATCGCCTTGTCCGCAGCCAGGAAACCAACACCGGTAACTTCGCTGCCGACGCGCTGTACTACCTGTTTGACAACATGGGCCTGGATGTTGACGTAGCCATCATGAACGGCGGCGGCGTTCGCAACAAGGCCATCACCGGCGAAATCTCCTATAAGGTTTGCAAGCAGATCCATACCTTCGGAAATGTTGCCTGCCTCCAGACGATAACCGGACAGCAGCTGCTTGACGCTCTTGAGTGGGGCGCACGCTTTGCTGGAAACGGAAAGGAAAACGGCGGCTTCCTGCATGTAGCGGGTCTGACCTACAAGATTGACAGCACCTATCCCGAGTCTACCGTTGCCGATGATAAGGGCGTATGGGTAAGCGGTCCCACTGCTGGCTACCGTGTAGTAGACGTTAAGGTTTACAATAAGGACACCGGCGCTTACGAGGCGCTCGATCTGAACGCTTCCTACAATCTGGCAGGCTACAACTACACCCTGCGCGATTTGGGCGACGGCTTCGCGATGTTCGATGGCGCAATCAACGTGCTGGACTACGTAATGGAAGACTACATGGTTCTTGCCAATTACGTTCAGGGCTTTGAGGGCGGCGTTGTAGAGGCGGCCAATTCTCCGCTTCTCGCCAAGTTCCCCGGCATGCTCGTTGACTATTCCACCGTTAACGGCAGCGGCCGCATTGAGGTCATCAAGTAAACAGTCGACCGATAAACGGATAGAATAAAATTCCGGCTTCGTGCTTTTTGCGCGGAGCCGGAATTTTTTGGATAAAAAGAAGGAGCTGAATCTAAGCCCCAACATTATAACGATACCATAAATCTTCGTCGCAGTCAATGCCATTAAGAAAATTTCTACACTTTACACATTATATACAATTTAAAATTTGTGCAAAATGCGGGCTTGAAAAATAGGCGATTATGCATTATAATTTCATCAGAAAGCAGGAAAACAAAGTAAACTTAAAAGCTTTCGAAGACAAAGCTCAGCAAAAGCATCTCCACAAACAAACTAAATCTTTAAATAAATTGGAGATAAAGCCGGGCAAAGTCAATCTAACGAAAGAGAGGTTAAAAGATGTTAGATATCAAGAATACACAGAAATGACCCTTGATTGTGGATGATCGGAGTTTGTGAAGAAAGATGATGATCGCAAAATGAAGCAATCAAGGGTCATTTCATTTTTGGAGGCTTAACGGAATATGAAGATTGGCGCGTCCGGTGAGTGACCGGCCGGCGCTTTTATTTTGCCTAATGTTCTGATTCAGTAATAAAAGTATTAATCTTTTATAACAAATATAATGTACGTTGAACTTTTGCCGGAAATAGAGTATAATGATATACGGGTGTATGTTGACAATGTAGAGTTATGCCCGTTTTGAAGAAAAGCGGTTGGATTACGAGCGCCGGTTGGGCATGGCGCGAAACAGAACGCGAGTGATCGCAGAGAAGAAGGCCTCAAAATGATACATAAAAGCAGAAACAGGCCAAGAAACCTGCGCCGATCCGTTTTCTTTATGGCGCTTAGCATTGTGGTCTTGATTGCGGCTTATGTGATTGCTTCACGGTATGAGGAGGCATCGCGCAAACAATTGCCGGGTGAGAACACGATGGATGTGGGCGTTTTAAAGCGCATTGAATACAACGGAAAAACCTATGTGGAAAAAACCGGTATTACCCGTATTCTCCTGATGGGCATAGACGCAGGGGCGAATGACAGGCGCTATGGCGCAAGACAGGGCGGCCAGGCTGACTTTTTGATGCTGATGGTGATTGACCATCCGAATGACAGCATCCACCTTCTGCAGATTGACCGCGATACGATTACAGAAGTGGAGACGCTGGGTATACTCGGAAATCCCATTGGCACCAAGGCAATGCAGATATGTCTCGCGCATTCCTTTGGCGCAACAAACGAGGACAGCGCTCAGTTCACAAAGAACGCGGTTTCTAATCTGCTGCAGGGAATGGATATCGATTTTTATATGTCGCTGACGATGGACTGTATGCAGACGATCAACTCGGCGCTTGGCGGCGTAACGGTTACCCTGGAAGATGATTTTTCCGATATTGATCCTGAAATGACGAAAGGAAAAACGCTTACGCTTACCGATCGTCAGGCAGAGATATTTATGCGGGGCCGTATGGAAGTGGGCGATGGCACCAACAATTCCCGTATGCGAAGGCACAGAGCGTTTATAAGCAGCGCCTCCAAAAAGTTCCGCATGCTGGCAGAGGAGGATCCCACATTTATATCAGAGTTTTACGACGCGCTGCAGGCGTACATGACTGCGGATATCAAAAAGGGACGCGTCTTGAACGAAGCAAATCGGGCATACAAATACGAAATACTACCGGTGCAAACACCGGATGGTACATATTCGGTTGGCAAGGATGGCTTTATTGAGTTTCATGTATCGGACGGTTCGATTGAAAAATGGATTGCCGAAACAATGTTTATGATTGATCAATAGGGTAGGGTATTGAAAGGAGAAATAGAAACATGAAAAAGGTACTGATTGTTTTCCTGGCGCTGATGATGGCTTTTACGACTGCGTTTGCGTATGTTCCCGAGAAGCTTACGACGGATGCGGCAAGCGTACAGAAGCTTGAGGCTTTGAACGGATCTGCACTTTTAGATGAGTTCCGCTTTATTTTTACGGAAGATAAAGAAGTTGTAGAGAACGAGCGCAAAATGATGTACGATTTCGTGGCGGTTGAGCCCAACAACCCCATTGAGTATTTTCCTGAGGAAGTGCAGAACGAAATCGGCGTTATCCTGCTTGATGAAACGCTGAACACAAATCTCGCCCTCAATATGCTGGATGTTTTTGATTTTGCTACGGTTTCTGTAGAAAACTACGATGAAGCTTACGGCGTAATCGATGCTTATTTTGCTTTTGAAACCCAGTATCAGGTTGGTCAGATTGTTGTGGTAGTTTTCGGCGTTTACGATGCTGAAGGCATTGTTTCCTGGCTTCCCGCAGAAGCGGAAGTTGTTTCCGAAGGCGTAATCGCTGTAAAGGTGGATGCAGAGGATGTTTCCGCCATACAGAATGCTAATGCAGCAGCGCTGGTTGTACTTGCCGATCCTGCCGGCATGGCGGGCGCGGATGACGAAGGCGAAGTAACGCCCCCGCAGACCGGAAGCAAAACTGCTGTCGATCAAACCCAGATTGAAAAAATCGAAAGCACCGATGGCGAGCTTCTGATGGATGACTTCCGTATTTTTGTCGTAGCCGATAAGGATCCGATCGTTAAGGAAATTGAAAAGCTGTATGCCTTTGTGAATACTGAAAACAAGGCGCCTGCTGAATATTTCCCTGAAGATACCAAAGCTCAGGTTCAGACGATCATGGGCGACATCGCACTTGACGACCTGTTCATCAACGAGTTTGTTACCGTTGAAGCCGAAGGATACAACGAAGAATTTGGCGACGTAGTTGTTTACATCGAGTTTGTCACCCACTTTTCTGTTGGGCAGAAAGTCGCTGTTTGCCTCGCAGTATATACCGGCGAAACGGATGAAAACGGCGAATACGCCGTGGAATGGGTGGTTCTCAATGCTGTTAGTGCAGAGAACGGAAGCCTCGCAGTATTCGTACCCGGTGAAGAGGTATTCCGAATTCAGAACGAATACGCAGTGGGCATCGTGGTTCTGAACGCGCCCCAGGCATAAGGAACAACTTTCAATATAGATTCAAAGGGGACATGTGCCGCCTTTTTAGGCGGCATATGCCTTGATTGTATAGGATGGTTTTGAAATGAACACAGCCATGGAATCGGGAAACAACGTTCAGGTACAGGATAACACAGCCAGAGAAGGACTGTATCAGATTGATCTGGTGGATTTGTTTTTCCGTTTGATTGATAAGGCGAGATATATCGTCATTTGCGCGATTATTGGAGCTGTTGCAGCCGGTCTTTATACGGAATACAGGGTTACGCCTATGTACAAGGCAACCTCCAAGCTGTATGTGCTGAATGCGCAGGATTCTGCAATCAATATTGCTGATCTCCAGATCGGTACCTATCTTGCGTATGACTATATGGAAGTTTTTTACAACTGGCAGCTGCATGACGCCGTTATAAAGGAACTGGGTCTTCCGTACAGCTATGGAAGATTGTCAGGCATGCTTACGGTAGAGAACCCGGAAAATACGCGCATTCTGTACATCACGATCACCTCGCCTGATCCTAAGGAATGCAAGCTGCTTGCCGATACCTATGCGATCAAAGCCAAAGAATTTATTGCCGAAACCATGAGCACGGAAATGCCGAATATTTTTGAAGAAGCGCTTACGCCGTCCGCGCCGTTCTCGCCCAGCAAAGTGCGAAATATTACCCTCGGTTTCTTGTTGGGGCTGATTGCTAGCTGCGGCTGGATAACGGTAACGTATGTGCTGGATGATAAGATCCGCACAGCGGAAGACGTGGAACGCTATCTTGGTATGGCGACACTGGGTCTTTTGCCACTGCAGGAAGATAAAAACAGTGGAAAGAAAAAGAGCAAGAAGGGTAAGAAAAGGCAGGTGACTTCAGCGTGAAAACGGCAACCGTAGGACAGAATATGACGCTTAATTATGCCGGTAACGAGGCGCTGAATACCATTTGCAGTAACCTGAACTTTGCCGGCAGCAATATCAAGAAGGTCGTTATTACCAGCTGCAACGCGGGCGAAGGCAAAAGCTTTATGACCATGCAGATCGCCCAGAACCTTGCCAAGCGCGGAAAGCGCGTGGTAATTGTCGATGCGGATTTGAGAAAATCCTTCATCATAAAAAAGTATAATATTGAAACGGAAGGCGAATGGATCGGGCTGGCGCATTATCTTGTAGAATATAACAAGATGGATGAGATTATCTACCGCTTGACCAATCTATATGATGTTTGCCTGATTCCCATCGGGCGCGATGTTGCTAACCCCGTTCAGCTGCTGGATACGCATCTTTTTCCACAGCTGCTTGATAAGCTGGCGGAAAAGTTCGATATTATTCTTGTTGACGCGCCCCCGATCGGTCTGGTTATCGACGCAGCTGAAATTTCAAAGACGTGCGACGGCGCCGTATTTGTAATCGAGTACAACCGTACCCGTAGAAAGGATATACTCGACGCTAAAAAGCAGCTGCATCAGGCCAATTGCCCCATTTTGGGTGCGATTGTAAACAAGGTTACCTTTGAAAGTCTCGGTGCAAAGAAATATTATAACCGTTCGTATTATTCTCACTATCACAACGAATATTACAGACGCTCTTCCGGAAAGAAATCTTCCGCAGATAAGAAAAAATGATGCTTACCGATATTCATCAGCACCTGATTTTCGGTATGGATGACGGCGCGCAGAGCTTTGATGAAACCAAAGAAATGCTGAAGGAAGCCGTTCAAAATGGGATTACCACGGTTATCGCAACGCCGCATGCCGCGCCCGGTATCGAGCCGTTTGATTTGATGAAGTTTTATGAGAACGTGAACGAGGTAAAAGAATGGATAAAAGAAAGCGGTATTGGCGTTCAGCTGTTTAAAGGTGCCGAACTGTTTTATACCGATGCGACCGTACGCATGCTGAACGAAGGCAGAATTCCTTCTATTGCAGGCGGAAGGAAAGTGCTTGTTGAGTTTCCGCCAATGGCAGAATATGATGTACTATGTTCTGCAGCCAGAAAGCTTGGAGGAGCCGGTTATTCCGCGGTGTTTGCACATGTGGAGCGATATCAATGCCTGCGCAGGCTTTCAAACATCGAAAAGTTGAAGGACGAGTATCAGGTGCTTATGCAGGTCAATGCCGCAACCATTCTGGAGCCAACCGGTATTTTTGAAAAAATCTGGCTGAAAAGAGCTCTGAAAGCCGATCTTATCGATATTGTTGCCTCTGACGCGCATAACCTTGGTCATCGGAATAATGTTCTGAAACAAAGCTATGAACGTATTCTGAAGGAATTTGGAGAAGAGCAGGCGCAAAGAATGTATATCGCAAACCCGCGTTCACTGCTTCCCAAAGCGCGCATGTAACCATTGTTATGAATGAAGGAGAGTAGTACATGGCAGAAACCGCAAAGCGATTGCTGATGCATGCGCTTAAGATGCTTCTTGTTATTCTGAATGCGGCATTGTTTGCAATATGTCTCAAGATCTTTTTTATAAAGGATCTTGTATCTGTAAACAATGGAATGCAAGCGGTCATTGTCATGGTGTATATGCTTCTTTTGGTTCTTTTGATGAAGATATATAATGCTTATGATATAGATATGTCTTCGGCTAAGGAACTATTTTTTTCTTCCAGCTTATCCGTGTGCGTGATGGAATGTATGGCATATGCGCTATTGTCCGTCGGCTTCTGGAAGCTTTTTAATCCCATTCCTTTTTTGGGACTGATGGCAGCTCAAATCCTCGTGAACTTAGTCTGGTGCTGTATCAGTAAGTTTGTCAATCGTAAAGTTACGCGTGTAAAGAAAACCGTGATTGTGTATCAGAACGATTCCGACCTTCAGAAGCTTAATGAGATCAGACGTCACAGAGAGTATTTCAGTGTGCAGAAATACATCAGGAATCCTCAGGATATCCATCTGTTGATAGAAGAGTTGGAAGGCTTTGAAGTTGTGTTTGTCGCCGGCGTAAACGCAACGCTTCGAAACGGCATTGCAAAATACTGTGTGGAAAGGGATGTGTGCGCCTATATCGAGCCCAGAATCGGCGATGTTCTAATGGCGGGCGCAAGGCACATTCGTACATTCAGCATACCGACGGTTCGCATAATGAAGGCGGCGCCCCTGCCAGAGTATCTGTTTGTCAAGCGCGCATTTGATATTTTTGCTTCATTCGTCGGCATTCTTCTGACCAGTCCCATCATGCTGGCAATCGCAATTGCCATCAAGCTCGACGACAGCGGTCCCATACTCTACAAACAGGAACGGCTTACAAAAGGGCGAAAGGAATTTGAGATTCTGAAATTCCGCAGCATGCGTGTGGACGCTGAAAAGGACGGCGTAGCCAGACTAACCAGCAAGAATGACGATCGCATTACACGGATTGGCAGGATTATTCGCAAATGCCGTATGGACGAGCTTCCGCAGCTTTTCAATATCCTCTCCGGCAGCATGACAATTGTCGGCCCGCGTCCGGAGCGCAGGGAGATTGCAGAGCAATACGAAAAAAACATCCCGGCATTCCGCCTTCGCCTTCAGGTGAAAGCAGGACTTACCGGCTATGCGCAGATTTATGGAAGATACAATACGCATCCGTACGACAAACTGCAGATGGATCTTATGTACATCAATAAAATGTCTGTTATGGAAGATCTGCATCTGATGCTGGCCACCGTCAAGATTCTGTTCTCCGGTAAAAGCGCAGAAGGAATCGAAGACGGCGATACCACAGCTGAGCGCAGGGTGAATGAAGATGTAAAGGAGAGCGCCTGATTCCCTCAACAAGCTGTATCTGCTTTATGAACAGAAAAAACGAGTTTCAGACAATTCTTTGGTTAATAAAGAAAACAAAGGGAAAGCTGTGGATGCTTGCCGTAATCACTGCTTCCCACTCTTTGGTAGCGTACCTTATGGTACGCTTTGCTCTGTTATGCAGACAGGTTATCGATGCTGCAACCGCAGCACAAACCGCCAGTTTTCAAACTGCATGCCTCCGGATAGCAGGATGCGTGATTCTGATTTGCATACTGAATCTGATTGTTGTGCACTTTAGGGAAACGCTTTTGGCAACCCTTGACCGCGCCTGGAAACGGGATCTTACGCATACGCTGCTGACGGGCGAGTATAAAACTGTTCGCGAATACCACACCGGCGAAATGATCAACCGCATGAATAACGATGTACGGATTGTAAATGGCGGCATTACCTCTATCATTCCCGGATTGGCCTCGATGCTCACCAGTCTGATTGCCGCTATATCCGTGTTGGCAACGCTTGATATTCGCTTTACAGCCATATTTTTTGCCGTCGGTATAGTGATGTTTGTCTTCACGGCGCTGATCAGAAAACGCTTGAAGGGCATGCATAAAGCGGTAAGCGAATCCGCAGGCGCCGTCAGTGGATTTATTCAGGAAATGCTTGAAAAACTTCTGATGGTCCAGGCTATGGACGTCGGTGAAGAAATGGAACGCCGGGAGGATGAACTGCTGGAAAAAAGATGGAAGCTTATGAGAAAGCGGAAGAATATCCATATGATTTCAAGCACCGGCATTCAGTTTGTTTTCTACAGCGCTGAAGCGATGGCGATTATCTGGTGCGCATCGCGCTTATTGAGGGGAGAAATTACCTTCGGCACATTAGCTGCCATTACTCAACTGGTAAACCAGCTGAAAGCTCCTCTGGTCAACATGTCCGGTTTCCTTCCTCAGTACGTTGCGCTGTCGGCCGGCGCAGAAAGGCTTAAGGAAATTGACGATCTGAAGGTCGAACTGCCCGAGCCTGAGGATGGAATGGCGCTGTATGAAAGCATGCGGTCGATTGAAACTCGCGGTCTGGTTTTTTCTTATGAGGAAAACCGATCTCCGATCGCGTTTCGGGATATTGCGGTACCTAAAGGTGCGTTTGCCGCTATGATTGGCCCGTCGGGTACAGGGAAAAGCACCTTTCTGAAGCTGTTGCTCGGCATCTACCCGCCGGATCATGGCGAGATTTTCGTGAATTGTCTGGAGGGCAGAATCCCTCTTGGCAGGAGCACACGAAAGCTGTTTGCTTATGTCCCGCAGGGGAATCTATTAATCAGCGGTACGTTAAGGGAAAACATTCTTCTTACCAAGCCCGGTGCGACGGAAGAGGAGCTACAAAGGGCGCTGTACATCAGCGATCTTACGACGATGATTTCGGAGCTGCCGAATGGGCTTGATACCCAGATCGGCGAAAACGCGCTCGGAATTTCGGAGGGACAGGCGCAGAGAATCAGTATAGCCCGCGCCGTGTTGTCCGGCGCGCCGATCCTGCTGCTTGACGAGGCTACGTCCGCACTGGACGAGGAAACGGAAAGAACAGTGCTGGAAAGAATCAGGGCGCTGGAGGGCGTTACTTCAATTGCGGTAACACATCGACATGCGGCAATGCAGATTGCTGATGTAGTAATCGATATCGCATAAAAACCAGCCTATGCGTAAAGAGATAGCGCATAGGCTGGTTTTTGATTTGCGGTTTATTTGTTGGCCCGGTCTTTCAGAATTACACTTGCAATTACCCCTGCGGCAAGCGTGCTTCCGGCTTGCGTGGGATGATAATCATCGGCTTGTTCGTACAGGGAAAGAATGCCGCGAAGCGAGGTAAACGCCCTGCCAACATCGGCGATCAACGCATTGTTCTCCTTTGCCGCCTGATGGTATGCGCGGTAAAGCGCGTCGTCCATTTCCTGATAGGAATAGGGTGTTCCGCTTAATTTAGCGCTGCCCTCACGATACGCCCATGTTGCGTAGAATACCGGCTTTGCGCCGTTTTTATGAATGAGCCGACATAAGCCTTCAGCGCTTCTTAAAAAGCTGGTGGGCGATTTTACCGGCAAGATGCTTTGCTCCTGCATGACGACATAGTCCCATTTTTCTGAGGCAAGTGCCTTCAGTGTTCTTGCGCCCATTTCGGTTTCGCTGTTCAGCTGTTCGCTCAACTGTGCGCCGCCGCGCGTATGGGAAACTACCTCCGCATGCATAAGCTCGGTGAGGATCTCCGGCATATTGTGATAATACGTAAAGCTATTGCCAAGCATCAGTATGCGCATATACTGGTATTCCTCCTGCTTATTCCTGCCTTACGATGGAGCCGTCAACAGAAAAGCCTTCTGGATAACGCTTTTTGAGCTTTTCGATGTTTTTTGCCAAAACTTCCTCAAGAGAAACATCCAAAGCATAAGCCGCTTCCGCCAGATACCAGGCAACGTCGCCAAGCTCCTTGATCAGGGCGTCGCGGTCAAGCGCATGTCCCTGAGCGAGGTGCTTTTTTACGATATCAATCGCTTCGCCGGATTCGCCGCAAAGGCCCATTACGCCGTTGATCAATACGTCTCTTTGGGAGAGAGCGGGATTTAACGTTGTCATAGCAAGTTTCTGATATTCGTTGATTGTCATGGCTTTTCTCCTAATATAGGCTACAGTACCTGAGAGAGCGTCCACATCCACTTGTTGGCGGGGCAAATCCACACTTCTTTGTAGGTAGCGGTACAGACCTGCGGCCAATAGGGCGCGTCGCCGTCAAACAGCGACTGAATGCCGACGGGCATCTGACCGATGCTCTGACCGGGCTGTACGGCATATTCGTCCGTCCAATCGTAGCCTTCGCCGTAAATCAGCGATTGCGCAAAAGGATTCTTTCCTACAACCCATTCCAGCTGGCGCTGTACGATGGATTTGGCTTCTGCGTCTCCCGTCACTCGGGCAGCAGCTGCCAGCGCGGCTGCCTGTGAAAGCATAACGTTGAGGTTTCCGCGGAAGGAGAACCAAACGGGGAAGCGGCGCAGGTAATAGCCCTTGCCAAGCGCGATTCCGTTATGCACCTGTTGTTTGAACGAGCGAAGATTTTCTTCATCACCTGCAATAATGCCTGCAAGCGTTTCTTCAGGATAATCAATCGCTTCGTTTTCGTGGTAAATGCCTTCAGGCAGCATAAACCAGGGCGCCGTGTATTGGGAAATTGCTTTGGAATACTCCGAATACAGCTTCAGTGCGTTTATCCAAAGTGGACAATCCTCATGATCGGGTAGAAGCTCCACAAGCGTGGCAAGGCCGCTGGTCAGATATTGCTCAAAGGAATGGTGCGCGTGGTGCCAGATCAATCTGTGCGCCTTTTCACACCAGAAGAAACCGCGGATCGGCGTATCCCAATCGGGGAACTCGGATTGCTGGCATTCGATGAGGAGCCTTGCGTACTTGGCTGCGATTTCTTTGAATTCTTCCGCACCGGCGCGGTACAACTCTGCTGCGGCGCTGACAGCTGCAGCGTAAAGCTTAACCTCCTGCTCACCGGGATCGTTGTTAAAACCGTCTACGCGAAGGCCGGTTTCTCCGGAAGCTGCGAAATGGAAGTCTTCTTTTGCAATTCTGAGTGCGTAGCGCGACAGCACAGGGTCGGTATCCTTAAGCGCGTATGCGCCCAGTGCTTCAGCATGAGATGAGACGAAGTTTGCAAACGGGCTCTTGGAGGGGATGGAGACGATATCGTCGTTGGTTCCGATCACGCCGTCTGTCCAGATGGAGGTTGAGGAATAGGAGGAGCGATAGCCGTCGCCAAACCGCACCTTCAGTACATAGTCAAGGCCCCATTTGGCTTCTTCAAATACGCGCTCATACAGACGCTTTGACAAAAGCCCATCTTTACCTTTGAGCGCTCTTGCCAGCAGGAAGAGTGCGCTGGTTCCGTCGGCGGTGTTGTTCATGCCTTGCGCAAGATCGGCGGCGTCGTGCCAGCCGCCGTTGGCGACAATTGCGCGCCCGTCCGGATGCTTTAACAACAAGTCTGTATGGCATATGCGGTGCTTGCCGGGTACATCCCAGCCGCATCTTTGCGAAAGGTAGAAATTCAGAACCTTCCAGATGGAGGCGTCCCAAACATGCTCATCAACACTGAAAGTTCGCGTGCCGTATTCTCCGGCCAATGCAATGTACTGGCCGCATTCGGTGATTTCCGAAAAATCGAGAATGGCAAGACCATCTTTGCGTTCGAGCTTCTTTTTCAGTACCTCACGCCCTGTTTTGGTTTCAATCACTCGGAAGTACTCGCCCGGAATGTTGTCCTTTGCTACGGCGATTTTCTTTTCACCTGGCAGATATCCGCTTCCGGAAAAGGCGATTCGGCCGTCACCCGGGACCCAGCCTTCATACATCTCGGGCGCAACCTTCTGAACCTCAAGCCTTGAAAGATAATAGGTACAGGTATCTGCGGTGTCGTATTCGTGGCCGCACATATCGTATTCAAGAGCAATGCCTACTACGTCGTCCCTGTGAAGGTAGGGAATTTCCACGGTGATGTGATTCCATTGATCGGCCTTCAGGTTGACGTTATGCGCGCCCTCACGCATGTAGCGGTCCGGCACCGGGTGCGTGCCTTCGTTATACAGCTGCAGGCGCACACACAGCGATTTCATGCCCGGAACGTGAGGATATACCCAAAGGGAAAGGCGATTCCAGTCGGTCAGATCTTCGTGATCCAATGCGCGCATTGCACCGGGCTCGGCATAAATGCGCCCCAGACCGCGACCGGGAAGCCATGAATCCAGATTCGACTTTGCTGTGAACTTTACGCTTGTCTTTCCGTCCAGCACAACCTCATCCGATAGCTCGATATGCGCATAAGGCGTAAGCGCTTTCCAGTTTTCCAAGGACTGCATATCGTCAATCAGGCGCGATTCGATAACGGGTTTTCTGACCAAACGATAATCGGTGGTTTCTCTTTCGTCAACCGGCATGATGGAGTGGGCATCCTTCGATATTTCAAGAAGATGTATAAGCGCATCGTTCATAGGGTGTGCCTCCTGTATAATTTTTATTTATCATAACATAATGCGCCCAAATATGCAATGAAAAAAGCCGCCTGAAACAAGTGCTTCAGACGGCTTTACGATGAAAGTTAGGGGAGAGTTATTCGGCAGTTTCCTCAGCTGCGGTGTTCCATGCGGGTACGAAGGAGCCCTTGTACAGGGTTTCGAATACCTCGGCAACGGCGTCGCACTGATAAGCCTCGGCGATGCGCAGGTATACAGGATTGGTCAGGTCTTCTTCACGGGCGGCGATGATGTTTACAATGCCGTGCTGGTCGGCGTTGTCGGGATCATAAGCCTCAACTGCGAGGGCGCTCTCGTGGGCGTAACCGGCCTGAGTAGCGTACTGGCCGTTCATGAAGCCTGCGGCTACGGAAGCGTCTTCCATCTGGGAACCGATCATGGCGGCGTCAAGCTCGATCAGGTTGAGCTCATAGGGATTGTCAACGATGTCGATAACGGTGGCATAGGAGGTGAGGTCGTCGGCCAGAGTGATCAGGCCAAGGACTTCCAGCATCTGCAGCGCACGGGCTTCGTTTACAATATCGTTCATGATCAGAATGGTATCGCCGGTTTTGATCTCGTCAATGCCCTTGTAGTTCTTGGAATACAGGGAGAGGGGAGCAATCAGGGTTTCGCCGATGGCGGCAAGGCGCTTGCCATAGGTTTCGGCGTTCTCATTGTTCCAGTTGTTCATGAAGTTGTAGTGCTGGAAGGCGTTCAGGTCAACGTCGCCGGTTGCGAGGGCGATGTTGGGCATTACATAATCGGAGAAGTAAACCAGCTCGATGATGATGCCTTCTTCGGCAAGCATGGGTACGAGAACTTCGGACCACTGTTCGTTGGTGGAGCCTACTACGCCAACCTTAACGTTGACAACTTCGTTCTCTGCAACGGCAGCGAAGCCGAGCACCAGAACGAGCGCGGTGAGAAGAGCAAGAACCTTTTTCATGTGTGAATACCTCCTGAAAATACTCATATCTAAATTCCCCTCATTTCGGGAGAAATTAGTGCGAAAGCTTGCGCTCGAGGAATGTACCGAGCGTCTGGATAACGGTTACCATGGCCAGGATAATAATGATGGTTACAACCGTTACATCCATCATTACGCGCTGATAGCCATAACGGATGGCGTAGTCGCCAAGGCCGCCGGCTCCGACCGCGCCGGCCATTGCGGTAAGGGCGATGATGTTTACAATCGTAATCGTAGCTCCGCGAATCATTCCGGGAAGGCCTTCCCTCAAATATACGCGGAAGATAATGCTTACCGGATGAAGACCCATAGAGCGGGCGGCTTCCACAACGCCGGGATCAATCTCGCTCAGCGCTGCGTGAATCTGACGGGAGAAGAATGGAACCGTTGCGACAACCAGCGGAAATATGGCGCCGGTTACGCCGATGGAGGTGCCGACAAGCGAGCGGGTGGTTTTGATGAGCAGGGATACCAGAATGATGAACGGAATCGAACGGAATACGTTGATCAGTTTGTCAAGCAGCTGATAAATCGGGGGGCAATCGAGGATGTTGCCCTTCTGCGTTACAACCAGCGTTACGCCGAAGAGTATTCCGAAGCCTGCGCTGATCAGGGAAGAATAGCCAACCATGGAAAGCGTTTGCTTAAGGCACTTGATAAGTTCTTTCTGGGTTTTAATGACGTTCGGAATCAGATTCTTCTGGAAGGTCTCAAGGCTGTTGGCCGTTTTCAGCGCTTCAATGACGATTCTTGTTGCATAGTACATTACAAATGAAAGCGCAGCGACAACGATAATCGTCGATATCAGATGTCCTATGGTAAAGTGTTTGATCACATAGCGCACGGATGCGAACAGTGCGTACGCGTAAGCAACAACCGCTACAACGCTGATCGTGATGTATATCACATAGGGCAAATAGGTAAGTACGGATGTCTTAACACCGGAAAGCATGGGGATCTGAAGAATAACGATGGCGAGAATAATGACGGCGATTGCGGCGGCGCCTACCACCAGAAGCGGACTGACTTTTTTCGTTTTATTAATTTGCACGGTACATCACCTCCGCGTAAATACTATCGCTTTCGATAGAGGAAAGAGCCTTTTCAATGCTGCTTTGCGGGCCCTTGAATACGGTAATCATTTTACCTAAGGGCTTTCCGTCCAGCATTTCGATGTTTCCATAAATAATGGAAATGTCAATATCAAAGGTTCTGGAAAGGTTCGATACCAGTGCGTGACCGGAAGAACTGCCATGGAACGAGAGCTCTACTACCACATCGCCCTTAGAAAGGCCGAGCGGCTCGATGATATCTTTAACATGATCCTTCACGCGTTCAACGCCGTCGGTTGTTCCGATAAAGCGGCGGGTAATGGGCATCTGCGGATTGGAGAATACGGTATAAATGTCGCCGGTTTCTACTACCCGTCCGTTTTCCATTACCGCTACGGAATCGCAGATTTGCTTGACAACCGCCATTTCATGTGTGATGACAATAACGGTAATGCCCAATTTGCGGTTCAGATCCTTGATGAGCGCCAGAATGTCCTGTGTGGTCTGCGGGTCGAGCGCGCTTGTGGCTTCGTCGCATAAAAGCACCTCAGGATCGCTGGCAAGCGCGCGGGCAATGGCTACGCGCTGCTTTTGTCCGCCGGACAGTTCAGAGGGATACGAGTTGTATTTGCTTTCAAGGCCAACGATATTCAAAAGCTGCATCGCCTTTTGTCTGCGCTGCTGTTGAGACAGGGAAGAGCCCTTCAGTGGGAACATGACGTTGTCAAGCACGGTTCTTGACTTCATCAGGTTAAACAACTGGAAAATCATGCTGATTTTTTTGCGGGCTTTTCGTACACGTGATTCCGGCATAGCGGTCAGCTCTCTACCGTTAACAAATACTTTGCCGCTGGTCGGACGCTCAAGAAGATTAATGCATCTTACGAGCGTGGATTTGCCTGCGCCCGAAAAACCGATTATGCCGTAAATGCTGCCCTTTGGAATGTCGAGCGTTACATCTACAAGCGCCTTTACGCCTACGGCTCCGGTATTGAACGTTTTGTACAAATGCTCAATGCGGATCATCGGTTCCTGTTTCTGTATACGCTGATTCATTTTGTATATGCGCCCCGTTTCGTTATGTTGATGATGAATAATAAAAAATCAGGCGGGCCGCTGCGGCCTGCCTGATGGGAATTCAAGTATCTTGAACGACCCTATGGCTTGACGCTTCAGCCGATGCAAACGAGAATAGACATGCACATCATCATGTACATGCTCATTCGCATCATCATGGCTGAAATACTTCTCAGCATAAGGCGATTCTCCTAACCTCATTGATGCAGTTATTATACGGTGTAATGCATATGTTTGTCAATGAAAACCACTGAAATTAACATTGATTATCGAATTGAATTTGCAGGAAATGGGAAAGCATCTATCGAAAAAGTGCATCAAAACCATGCAGGGAGGATTTGAATATGGATTTTCTTTCGCTTGCGACAGCGGAAAAGGAATATACAAGCAAAAAATACCGCCAGTTTCACAGGATACCGGAAAAATCAAAATGTGAAGTATTAACAAATGAAAAAATCCGTGAAGCCCTTGCGGAAGCGGGCATTGAATACCTTGCGCCCAAGGATAATATCACCATTGCGGTTATTCGCGGCGCAAAGCCGGGACGCGTCTGCGCGATCCGTTCCGATACGGATGCGCTGCAGCTGACGGAGGAAACCGATCTGGAATTCGCGTCCGAAACGCAGGGTATGATGCACGCCTGCGGCCATGACGCGCATATTTCCATCGGCCTCACCTGCGCGAAGATTCTTAATTCAATCAGGGACGAGCTTTCCGGAACCGTGAAAGTGATTTTTCAGCCTGCGGAAGAGGGAGAGCTTGGCGCACAGTATGTAATTGAGACGGGCCTTGTAAACGATGTAAACGCGTTTTTCGGCGTGCATGTGTGGAGTCCCTTCAAATCGGGCGAAATGCGCATTTCACCCAAAGGTGTAGCGGCCAGCACCGATATGTATACCGTCAAAATTACCGGCCGCGCGGGACACGGTGCGATGCCGGAAGCCTGTATCGATACGGTTGTATGCGCATCCGCTCTGGTTATGAATCTGCAAATGATTGCGTCGCGTTTTACTTCACCCTTCGCGCCGGTGGTTGTGACGGTGGGCTCGGTGCATGCCGGAACCCGATGCAACATCATCGCGGGTGAAGCAATACTGGAAGGAACGATCCGAACCTTTGACCCGGACGTATTTAAGGCCGTGCATGAGCATTTTGCGCGCATTGTCAGGGATACCTGCTCAACCTATGGCTGCGCCTATGAAATCGATATGCGAAACGCCTGCGGCGTGACGTACAACGATGAAGCGCTTACCCGGATGGCGCTTGAAAATGCCAGAAAGATTGCCCCTGAAAGCGAGGTTGGAGCTGATATTCCAACAACGCTAGGCGATGATTTTGGCGAGTACCGCGCGATTGCGCCGGTTTGCTATATGAAGGTTGGCATCAATAATCCGGAGATTGACGCCGTGTACGCTCACCATCATCCGAAATTCAAAGTGGATGAGGACGCGCTACCGCGTGCTGTTGCATGGCTTTTATCAAACTGCGAAACATTTCTCAATTCGTAAATATGTTTGAGCTTCGCCTTCCCGGCGAGGCTTTTTTTTATTTGACAAGACAACATGATAAAACCGGAAATAAAAGGTCAAATACTTCGAATATACGCTTGTGAAAATGCGCGTTTCGTGCTATTATTATGTAAAAATCTTGCTTGGCAAGGAGAATGAACATATGAAAAAGTATAATCTGATCACAGCTACCAGCATGGGCGTTCGTATTACGCCTGCCGATCGTCAGCCCGTAGGCATTGGCAATCACTATACCATGCAAGCCACCAGCGCCGAAAGCAACGTACTGAATGTTTCTTCTTCTTTGGGCCTCAGCACCAAGGTTCTTACCGCCTTTGTTGCCGGAAGCCCCATTGCTGCCTTCATCAAAGGCGAACTGCGCCGCCGCAACATTCAGTTTGAAGGGCCCGAAGTAGAGCAGGGCGGTCCCTGGGGCTATCGCCACCAGTTCAATATCGCCGATACCGGTTTTGGCATGCGCGGCCCGCGCGTACACAACGATCGTGCAGGCGAAGTCGGAAGAACGCTGAAGGTGGAGGATCTTGATCTTGAAAAGATCTTTAAGACCGAGGGCGCAGAATTGATGCACATCTCCGGCCTTTTTGCAGCGCTTTCCCCGGAAACGGGCGATTTGTGCCTGAAGCTGAGCGAGTATGCAAAGGAAAATGGCACCAAAATCAGCTTTGACCTCAACTATCGCGCATCCTTTTGGAAGGGCCGTGAAAAAGAGCTGCGCGCAATTTTCTCCCAGATTGCCGCCCGTTCCGACATTCTGATCGGCAATGAAGAGGACTTCCAGCTTGCTCTCGGCATCGAAGGCCCTGAAGCCGGCGGAAAGGATCTGGCCAGCAAGATCGATTCCTTCAAGGAAATGATCTATCGTGTAAAGGAAGCATATCCCAACGCCAAGTACTTTGCGACCACCCTGCGCCAGGTTATCAACGTAAACGCGCACATCTGGGGCGCAATTCTGTATGCGGACGGCGAATGGTTTATTGAAGAACCCCGCGAGATTCCCGTGCTTGACAGAATCGGCGGCGGCGACGGCTTTGTAGGCGGTATGCTGTATGCGTATCTTAAGAAATGGGAGCCTTCCGAGTGGGTTAAGTTTGGATGGGCAACCGGCGCGATGGCCGTTACCATGCTGGAGGATTATGCAACGCCTGCGGACGAAGAGCAGGTATGGAGCGTATGGAAGGGCAATGCCCGAGTAAAGAGATAAAAAAGGAGATAAAAACAATATGAGCAAGCTTGCAGATATTGGTCTTATCGGTCTTGCCGTTATGGGTGAGAACCTCGTAATGAACATGGAATCCAAGGGCTTCACCGTTGCCGTATTCAACCGCACCACTTCCAAGGTGAAGGATTTTGTGGAAGGCCGCGCGAAGGATAAAAACATTATCGGCTGCTATTCCATGGACGAACTTGTTCAGAACCTCGCCAAGCCCCGCAAGGTAATGATGATGGTTAAGGCAGGCGCTGCCGTCGATTCCATGATCGATCAGCTTCTGAACGTGCTTGAGCCCGGCGACATCATCATCGACGGCGGTAATTCCCATTTTCCCGATACCGCCCGCCGCACGAAGTATGTAGAGGAGAAAGGCTTATACTACATCGGCACCGGCGTTTCCGGCGGTGAAGAGGGCGCTCTTAAGGGCCCCAGCATGATGCCCGGCGGTTCTCCCGAGGCATGGCCGTTTGTAAAGCCCATTTTCCAGAGCATCTGTGCTCACGTAAACGGTGAACCCTGCTGTGACTGCGTAGGCGAAAACGGCGCAGGCCATTTTGTTAAGATGGTTCATAATGGCATTGAATACGGCGATATGCAGCTGATCTGCGAAGCGTATCAGCTGATGCGCGACTATCTCGGCATGTCTGCAGACGAAATGCACGAGGTGTTCAAGAAGTGGAACGAAGGCGTTCTGGACAGCTATCTGATTGAAATCACTAAGGACATCCTTGCCAAAAAGGATGAGGACGGCGAACCTCTGGTTGACAAGATTCTCGATACCGCAGGCCAGAAGGGCACCGGAAAATGGACCGCAATCGCAGCGCTTGATGAGGGCATGCCGCTGACGCTGATCGGCGAAGCCGTATTTGCCAGATGCCTGAGCGCTATTAAAGACGCCCGCGTTGAAGCCAGCAAGGTTCTTGTCGGTCCCGAAAAGAAGTTTGACGGCGATAAAGAGGCGTTTATTGAGAATATCCGCAAGGCGCTGTACGCAGCCAAGATCATCTCTTATGCTCAGGGCTATGCACTGATGCGCGCTGCGGCGAAGACCTATAACTGGAATCTTAACTACGGCGGCATTGCGCTCATGTGGCGCGGTGGCTGCATCATTCGTTCGGTATTCCTGGGCAAAATCAAGGATGCTTTCGAGAAGAATCCGGAGCTTGACAATCTTCTGCTTGACGAATATTTCACAAAGGAGATCGAGGCATGCACCGACGGCTGGAGGAACGTCTGCGCGCAGGCTATGCTGGCCGGCATTCCCGTTCCTGCAATGAGCTCTGCGCTTAGCTATTTTGACGGTATCCGTACCGCGCGTATGAGCGCAAACCTGCTGCAGGCGCAGCGCGACTATTTCGGCGCGCATACCTATGAGCGCGTTGATGCGCCCCGCGGCCAGTTCTTCCACACCGACTGGACCGGACATGGCGGAAATACCACGGCCAACACCTACAACGCATAAACAGGGGAGACGATTACCATGCTGAGTTTTTCACAGTATGCCCCCCGCGCGCAAGGGCTTGACGACAGCGAAATCCGCAGCGCGCTTGAAAAGGCGCTTTCCGACGTTCGGATGAATCTGAAAAAGGTTCTGATTCTTCCGCCGGATTATACCCGTTTTCATTCCTGTGCCGGACGCATTACCTGGCATTTGTACGACATGCTGAAAAACCACTGCGAAGTGGATATCATGCCGGCGCTCGGTACGCATGTACCCGTTACCGAAAGCGAATGGAAAGCGATGTTCGGCGATATTCCCTATGAAAAAATGCTTGTGCACGGCTGGCGCACCGATGTTCAGAAGGTAGGCGTAGTTCCGGGCGAATATGTGAGCGAGATTTCCGAAGGATTGGTCAATGATCCGATCGACGTGGAAGTGAACAAACGCCTGCTGGATCCGTCCTACGACCTTATTCTCTCCATCGGACAGGTGGTTCCGCACGAGGTTGTCGGAATGGCGAACCGAAATAAGAACATCTTTGTCGGCTGCGGCGGCGCTTCCATGATCAATTCTTCCCATATGCTGGGCGCGTTCTACGGCCTTGAACGCATCATGGGCAAGGACCATACGCCGGTTCGCAATGTATTTGATTACGCGGAAGAGCATTTTCTTAAGGACATTCCGCTTTCCTACATCCTCACCGTTACCGACGCACCTGGAGGAAAGCCCCGCATGCACGGCCTGTTCATCGGCCGCGAACGCAAATACTTTGAGGAAGCTGTTGCGCTTGCCCAGAAGGTCAATTTGACGTTTGTGGATAAAACCTTTAAAAAGGTTGTTGTGCTTCTTGACGGCGAGGAATTCAAGTCTACCTGGCTTGGAAACAAGAGCGTATACCGCACCCGCATGGCGATACAGGACGGCGGAGAACTGATTGTTCTAGCGCCCGGCGTTGATAAATTCGGAGAAGATCCTTCCATCGATAAGCTCATCCGCAAATACGGCTACTGCGGCCGTGAAAAGGTGCTTGAGCTTGTCAAGGAGCACGAGGATCTGCGCGCCAATCTGTCTGCCGCCGCTCATCTGATTCATGGCTCCGGCGACGGACGATTCTCAATAACCTACTGCACCCGTCATGTTTCCAGGGAAGAAGTCGAGGGCGTATGCTATGGTTACATTCCCTATGAAGAGGCGGCTAAGAAATACAACCCCGAAATCCTGAAAGACGGTTGGAATACGCTGGAAGACGGCGAGGAGATTTACTACATCTCCAATCCCGCGCTCGGCCTTTGGGCGGATCGTGCGAAGTTCTGACAATCGGATTTCATACGGCCGGAATGCGTTAAAGCGTTCCGGCTGTTTTTCTTCCTTCATGAATTTGCTGATTGCGCTTGCTTAAGCCGGCTGCAAATGGTATACTAATAATGGTATTATATAATGATTTCAGCCTTGGTTTGAACCGGATAAGGGGGCAGCGCGCATGTATCAATCGAAGTTTATGAATGAACATACGGATATGCTGGTCGAAGCACTGTTGAAAATGGAAAACAAAGAGGAGTGCTATCGGTTTTTGGAGGATCTTTTGACCATTCGCGAGATGGAAGATCTTTCTCAGCGGCTGCAGGTGGCAAAGCTGCTCACCGAAAAAATTACCTATACCGATATTACGCAGAAAACAGGCGCGTCATCGGCTACGATCGGTCGCATAAACCGCGCTTTGATGTACGGCGCGGACGGATATAAAATTGTACTGAACAAGCTTAAAGACACAGGAGAAACCGATGATTGATCTGAGCCTGCTGAATCCCGAACAACGTTTGGCGGTTACTTCAACGGAAGGACCGCTTTTGGTGCTTGCCGGCGCGGGATCCGGAAAAACACGCGTTTTGACCTACAGAGTTGCTCATCTGATTGAAAAGGGCGTACCTGCATGGTCGATACTGGCGATTACCTTTACCAATAAGGCTGCACGTGAAATGCGCGAGCGCGTTCAGCGACTGTCAGGCGCGTCGGCTGACGATGCATGGGTGATGACGTTTCATTCCTGCTGCGCAAGAATCCTCAGACGCGATATTGAAAAGCTTGGCTTCAGGCGTGAATTCGTGATATATGACGATGATGACCAGATGACCCTGATCAAGCGGATCCTTAAGCAGCTGGACATCAACGATAAAAACTATCCACCAAGAAGCGTAAAGGCCGTGATTTCCGACGCCAAGAACCGTATGCTGTCACCGGAGGAATGGTATAAAGACAATAACGATATGCGCTCAAAGGCCTACTATCGCGCGTATGCGGAGTATGAAAAGCAACTCCAAAGCAATAACGCGCTGGACTTTGACGATCTGATATTGAAAACGCTCATACTGTTTTCCGAACATCCGCCGGTCTTGGAAAGCTATCAAAGGCGCTTTTCCTATATTCTTGTGGATGAATATCAGGATACCAACATGGCGCAGTACATGCTGATCAAGCTGCTTGCCGGCGATAAGAAAAACGTTTGCGTGGTTGGCGACGACGATCAGTCGATATATGGCTGGCGCGGCGCGGATATACGCAATATTCTGGAGTTTGAAAAGGACTATGGCGGCTGCCCCGTAGTGAAACTTGAACAGAACTATCGTTCCACCTCCAATATACTGGACGCTGCCAATCAAGTCATTGCGCATAACACCGGGCGCAAGGAGAAAGCGCTGTGGACGGAAAAAGACGCGGGCGAAAAAATCAGGCTGTATCATGCGCTTGATGAAAGAGATGAAGCGGCCTGGGTATCGGACGGTATACAGGCGCTGAATCGTAAGGGTGTTTCTCTTGGCGATATCGCCGTTTTATACAGAACCAATGCGCAGTCGCGCGTATTGGAAGAAGCGCTGGTCAGGCGCGGCATCAAATATGGAGTATATGGCGGTTTAAAATTCTATGACCGCAAGGAAGTCAAGGATGTACTGGCATATCTGCGCATATTGATCAATCCGGACGACGATGTGTCGCTCAGGCGCATTATCAATGAACCAAGGCGCGGAATCGGCGACGCTACGGTGGACGCCATAGCTGCATATGCGGAAAAGAACGGGCTTTCCATGGCCAACGCCGTACTGGAGGCGGATGAAATCGGGCTTTCGGCACGAGCTGTCAACGCTGTTAAAGGCTTTGCCGACATGCTGATGGAACTGACAAGTGAAATGCTGGATGTTTCCTGCGCGGAGCTGATCACAACGCTTATTGATAAAACGGGCATTCTTAAACAGTACCAGAACAGTAAGGACGACGAAGACATAAACCGCGTTGACAATATCAAGGAGCTTGTGTCCGCCGTTACCGAATACGACAAGCAAAATCCGGAGGATGGAATCCTCGGTTTTCTTGAGAATGTGGCGCTTATAACCGATACGGATTCGATGGAGGAAAAGACCAGCTTTGTTACGCTGATGACGCTTCACTCAGCCAAAGGTCTGGAATTCCCGGCAGTGTTTTTAACGGGACTTGAGGAAGGCATATTTCCGATATCCAGATCCCTGTTTGATGAAGAGCAAATGGAAGAAGAGCGCAGGCTGATGTACGTTGGCATCACGCGCGCGAAAAGACTGCTGTTTTTAAGTCATGCCAACACGCGCATGCTGTTTAATGCAAGGCAATCCAACGAGCTTTCGCGCTTTGTAAGCGAGATTCCTCAGAGAATTCTGGAGGATAACCGCATGCGGGCGGGTTCTGCCAGACTGTCAAAGCCGGCGGCAAGGCCTGTGAATGCCGGTTATCAGGCGCAGGTATCCAGAAGCGCCTCGGGCAAACCGACTATCAGCGGCATTCCGGGGCTTCAGAAGGGCTTTCAATATGTGCCTTCAGCGGGTGCGGGCAGTGTTGCGCGCGGCGCAGCTATTTTTCATGTGGGCGACCGCGTACAGCACAGAACCATAGGCGTCGGCATCGTAAAAGCGGTCCGCAATATGCCGGACGGCACGCGTGTGGACGTCGACTTTGGAGCGGGTAAGGGTGTGCGTACATTTGCCGCCGATACTGCGCCGATGATCAAAATTGGATAAGGAGATTTTTGGATGCTTTCAAGAATGCGTGCCCTTGTCGACGAATTGAACCGCCTTGGATATGAATACTACGTTCTGGATGCACCGAGCGTCTCCGATAAGGAATATGACAGGCTGTACGATGAATTGACGGCGCTTGAAAAGGAAACGGGCGTTGTTGAACCCGATTCGCCTACCAGGCGCGTTGGCGGCGAACCGCTGAAGGAGTTTGAACCGCATACGCACATTGTGCGCCTTCTGAGCATGGACAAAGCCCAGTCCGCTGAGGAAATTCAGGAATGGATGAAAAGGGCAGAAAGACTCCGGAAGGATGCAAACGACGCCGGAGCGGAGCTTCCGCCGATTGAATATGTAATTGAACATAAGTTTGACGGGCTGACCATTTGCCTGACATATGAGAATGGCAATCTTGTTATGGCGGCGACGCGCGGAAACGGAATTACCGGCGAAACGATTCTGAAGCAGGCGCAGACCATTAAATCCATTCCGCTTTCCATTTCCTACATGGGACGCGTAGAAGTACACGGCGAATGCTATATGCGCCTGTCTACGCTGGAAAAGTACAACAAAACAGCGGCGGAGCCCCTGAAAAACGCAAGAAACGGTGCGGCAGGCGCGCTGCGTAATCTGGATCCTGCGGTCACTGCGGCGAGAAATCTGGACGCGTCGTTTTATGATGTGAACTATATCGAAGGAAAAACCTTTGAAAATCAGGAAGAAATGCTGAGTTTTCTGAGGGAAAACCGTTTTCCGGTTTCACAGTATGAACTGCGCGCCGAAAATGAAGCGCAGGTGCTTGAACGAATTTCAGAAATTGAATCCACCCGCGGCGAACTGGACTATATGATCGACGGCGCTGTTGTAAAGATTTCCGATTTTCGTACGCGGGAAGCGCTCGGAAGCACGGAAAAGTTTCCGCGCTGGGCGGTTGCGTATAAGTTTGAAGCTGAGGAAGTAACATCGCTTCTTAAGGATGTAACGTGGGAAATTGGGAGGACGGGAAAACTGACCCCGCTTGCCCATGTGCAGCCGGTGGAGATTGCGGGCGCAACGGTACAGAAGGCGACGCTGAATAACTATTCGGATATCCTCAGAAAGCGCGTGAAAATCGGCGCAAAGGTTTGGCTTCGCCGTTCAAATGAGGTTATTCCGGAGATTATGGGCCGTGTGGACGAGTTCGTCGAGGGCGAACGCGAAGTGAGCAAGCCGGAAATCTGCCCCGATTGCAATACAAAGCTTGAGGAGCGCGGCGCACACCTGTACTGTCCGAACCGGGAGGGCTGTCTTTCCCAGATTGTAATGCGATTTGCGCACTTTGCCGGACGCGAAGCGATGGATATCGATGCGTTTTCCGAGAAAACCGCCAGACAGCTGCTGAAGGAGCTGGGGATCCGTTCATTCTCGCAGCTTTATCAGTTGAAGGCGGAAAGGCTAAACGAGCTTGAACGGTTTGGCGAAAAAAAGTCAAACAAGCTGTTGGACGCCATTGAAAAAAGCAAGCATGTGAAGCTGGACGCCTTCATTTTTGCACTGGGTATTCCGAACGTCGGACGAAAAACCGCGCGCGATCTGGCTGAAAAATTCGGAAGCATTGATGGCCTGATGGCCGCTGATGAAGAAACGCTGGTTGGCATTCCCGATGTGGGAGCCGTGGTGGCCAAATCCATTTTGAGCTATTTTACAGATCCCTTTACGCGCAGTGAAACCGAAAATCTGCTTTCCTCCGGCGTAGCGCCGGTTTGGGAAACGAAAAAGGCCGGCGGAGCATTTGACGGCATGACGGTTGTGGTTACAGGCGTTCTTTCCGCCTTTGGCAGAAGTCAGGCGGAAGAAATGATCCGCAATCACGGCGGTAAGGCAGCTTCGTCGGTATCCGGTAAAACCAGCCTTGTGGTTGCGGGTGAAAATGCAGGCAGCAAGCTGGACAAAGCCATGAAGCTTGGCGTTCGCGTAATTGGCGAAGAAGAGTTTATCGCCATGCTGGGCGGAATCCGAAGCGCGATTTCATATTGAAATAACACAAAACGCATTCCGATATGCTATAATTGATCGGATAAAGATTGATAGTGAGGACGTATAACCATGTATTCTATGACAGGATATGGTCGCGCTACCGTAACGGCGGACGGGCGTACCCTTACAATCGAAATGAAAAGCGTGAACCATCGCTTTCTGGATTTAAATTTTCGCATGCCGCGTTCCTTTGCGTTTCTGGAGGAGGCCGCCCGTAAGCAGATTGGCGCCTGCCTTTCCAGAGGCCATGTGGATGTTTTTGTTACATACCTCAATCTCAGAGAAGATTCTAAGTGCGTTCTGGTTGATAGCGGGCTCGTTGGCGCGTATATGAAGGCGCTTGACGAGGTCAAAGAGCAGACCGGCCTGGAAGACGACAGAAGGCTTTCGCTGATTGCCCGCCTTCCGGACGCGCTCAGGATTACCGAAGCGCAGGAAGATGAAGAAGCGCTCAGGGAACTTATGAAGGAAACGCTCGCGAAGGCGCTTGAGAATCTGAACCAGATGCGCAAGCGCGAGGGCGAAAACATGAAGACCGATATGCTTGAAAAGCTGAGCGAAATCGAGTGCAAGGCGGACGCTATTGAAAAGCGTTATCCCGAAACGGTTGCTGAATACCACCAGCGCCTGAAGGCCCGCGTGGAGGAACTGCTTGTCAGCCAGATTGACGAAAACCGGCTTGCCCAGGAAGTCGCCATTATGGCGGACCGCGCAGCGGTGGCGGAAGAGACCGTGCGACTGCGCAGCCATATTTCTCAGGCTCGCGAAAAATGTTCCCTTTCAGAGCCGGTAGGCCGTGCGCTGGACTTTATCGTTCAGGAAATGAACCGAGAGGTAAATACCATTTCATCAAAATCACAGGATATCCCGATCACGCAGGCGGTTATTGCCTGTAAAAGCGCCATTGAAAAGCTTCGCGAACAGCTTCAGAATGTAGAATGATTCGATAATTCGAAGGAGGAACCCCATTATGATGATCGATCCCCCCATTGGCGAACTGCTCAAACGCGTAGACTGCCGCTATACCCTCGCAGTAGAGGCTGCAAAGCGCGCACGCCAGCTGATTTCCGGAAATCAGCCGCGATATGAAACCAAGGAAAACAAGCCTCTGACAATTGCCATCGAAGAGATTCATCGCGGGCTGATTACATACTCCCGCGCGGACGAGGTTGAGGAATAAACTCAGCCGGTTGCCTGTTCGCCGAAGCGATTCGCATCCAAAGCGGGTCACTTCGGCTTTGCGCTATTCATAAGTAGGAGGAAAAACGCAGATGCTTCACGGAAAGGGCGTTGTTTTGGGCGTTACCGGCGGTATCGCCGCGTATAAAGCCTGCGATATTGTGCGGGGGCTTAAGAAGCTCGGGGCGAATGTTCGCGTGGTTATGACGAAAAGCGCAAAGGAATTCATCGCTCCGCTTACGTTTGAAACGCTTACGGGCAATCAGGTGTATTTCGATAATTTTGAAAAAGCCTGGGAGATCGGACATATCTCTCTTGCAAAGTTTGCAGATCTCACCATCGTCGCGCCGGCAACGGCGAACATCATTGGAAAGATGGCCTCCGGCATTGCCGACGATCTGCTTTCGACCTCCCTTATGGCGATGACTACGCCTGTTCTGATTGCGCCGGCCATGAACAGCGGCATGTGGCGAAACCCTGCCACGCAAAGAAATGTGGAAATACTGAAAAACTGGGGCTATTACTTTGTAGGCCCGGATTCGGGAGAACTGGCTTGCGGCGATTCGGATGTGGGCAGAATGTCCGCGCCCGCGGAAATCGTTGAATATGCCGTAAGGATCCTTACGAAAAGGCGTGATTATGAGGGAAAAACCGTGCTCGTCACCGCCGGTCCCACGCGCGAAATGCTGGATCCCGTCAGATTCCTCTCCAACCGTTCCACCGGTAAAATGGGATACGCCATTGCAGAAGCCGCAAGGGACAGGGGCGCGAAGGTGCAGCTTGTAACGGGGCCTGTCGATATAAAAGCGCCTGCAGGCGTTGATGTAACCCCTGTTATCTCAACTAAGGATATGTTTGATGCCGTTACCAGACTGGCCGTGCATGCGGATGTTGTCATACAGGCAGCTGCGCCTGCAGATTTTACGCCCGAAAGCGTGGCGGATCATAAAATCAAAAAGACGGGTGAAGGGATGACGCTCCCGCTCGTTTCCACACCCGATATTGCAAAGCATATCGGAAAGGATAAAAGGCCTGATCAGGTATTTGTGGCATTCGCCGCGGAAACCGAGAATGCGGTTGAAAATGCAATCGGAAAACGAGAAAGAAAGAATGCCGACATCATTGTCGCCAATGATGTCACGCGCCCCGGCGCAGGCTTTGGGGTTGACACGAATATTGTAACCATCATAACGGAAGCGGGCAAAAGGGCGCTGCCCATGCTCTCCAAACGAGACGTTGCCGATGAGATTCTGAACGAAGTGGAAAGGATTTTTGCATGCGCTACGCAGAGGTGATCGTGGATCTCACGGCGGGGGATGTAGACAAAACGTTTACCTATCTCGTGCCTGACGCGATGTGCGTATCCCCGGGCGATATGGTGCAGGTTCCCTTTGGAAAAAGGACGCTGGAAGGCTTTATAGTAACGCTCAAAACGGAGGCCGGAATTGACGAAAAAAAGCTTCGCCCGATTCTTAAGCGCCGGAAAGGCCAAAGCGTACTTTTAAAGGAGCATATTGAGCTTGCTCTTTGGATGCAGAAAAAATACAATTGCTATCTGGCGGATGCTCTTCGGCTGATGATACCGGCCGAAATGCGCGCCTCGCGCGTTCGTGAAAAAACGATACAGGTGGCAAGCCTTTTGACGGATGCGCAGGAAGCTGCGAAAATGTGCGACCGTGCGCCGCGGCAATGTCAGGTGATCGCGCTTCTTTCCGCAGGCGCTAAGCCCGTAAGCTTTCTGGCGGAAATGGTACCCGGCGCGCGTGAAGCCATTCGCGCGCTGATCAAAAAAAATATTGTTCAAATTGAAGAAAACAGACTTTTGCGCACGCCGGAGATCAGCGATAACGGACGTTCTCATGAGGATCCTGTTTTGACGCCCGGCCAGCAGGCTGCGGCAGATGAATTGATTCAGGCGCTTGACGGGGGCGGGCGGTTCCTCCTTCATGGCGTAACCGGAAGCGGAAAGACGGAGGTATATATTCGTCTGATCCGGGAGGTTTTGAAAAGAGGGCAGGGAGCGATTGTGCTGGTTCCCGAAATCGCCCTTACACCGCAAATGGTAGGATGGTTTCACGCGCGATTCGGAAAAAACGCCGCCGTGATCCATTCAAGGCTTTCGGCTGGGGAGCGCTTTGACGAATGGGAACGAATCCGGCTTGGCGAAGCCCGCGTGGTGATCGGCGCGCGATCCGCGGTTTTTTCTCCGGTTGAAAACCTTGGCGCGATTATTATTGACGAAGAACATGAAGGCGCTTATCAGTCCGAAAAACGTCCGCGCTACGATGCGCGCGAGGTGGCATGGCAAAGAACGCAGGCGGTAAAGGGCGTTCTGGTTCTTGGCAGCGCAACGCCGTCCATTCAAAGCTATATGCGCGTTATGCCCGGCGTCAGAAGCGAAAACAGACTGAATCTGATAGAGCTCAATCAGAGAGTAAAGGGAAGAAAACTGCCCGAAGCGGAAATTGTTGATATGCGCCGCGAACTCGAAATGGGCAACCGCGGCATATTCTCCGGAAAGCTGGTTCAGGAGCTTCGGGATTGCATACGAAACGATAAACAGGCGATATTGTTCATTAATCGCCGCGGGCATTCAACGTTTGTGTCTTGCCGTGCGTGCGGACACGTGGAAAAATGCGGCGAATGCGATGTAGCGCTTACGTATCACCAGATGGATGAAAGGATGCATTGCCATTATTGCGGAAAAAGCCTTCCGCCGCCAAAGCAATGCCCAGAATGCCGGTCGAAATTCATAAAGTTTTTCGGTGCGGGAACCCAGAAGGTGGAAGAGGAAGTAAAAACGCTTTTTCCCGGCGTCCCGGTAGCTCGTATGGATGTGGATACTACCCAGGGCAAAGACGGGCACGCCAGAATACTGGAAGCATTCAGAAAAGGCGAAACGCGCGTGCTGGTCGGCACGCAGATGATAGCCAAAGGTCTTGATTTTCCGGATGTAACGCTGGTCGGCGTTATTGCAGCAGATACCACGCTGAATCTTCCGGACTACAGAAGCGCCGAAAGAACATTTCAGCTGATCACACAGGTGGCAGGGCGCGCTGGTCGGGCAGAAGCAGAGGGAAAAGTGGTTATTCAGACCTATGCGCCGGAAAACTATGCGCTGAAGTGTGCGGTAAAACAGGATTATCGTCAGTTTTACCGCATGGAGACCGCGTATCGGAAGCATGCTCTGTATCCGCCGTTCACGGTTATATCAAGGCTTGTAATATCCGGTAAGGATGAAAAACTGCCCGGAGAAACCGCAGCCGCTCTTGAAAAGCAGCTTACGGAGATTTTTGCTAAGCAGGGACTTTCGGACGCTGTACTCCTTGTACGCGCGGCAGAGGCGCCCATTAAAAAGCTTCGGGGAGAAACCCGCTGGCAGGTATATGTGAAAATGTATGCGCGGGGCGATACGGGCAGAATTACCGGTGAAATGGAAAAGCTTGCCGAGGCAGGCGCGCCCGGCGTCAGAATAGAGCTAGAAGTGAATCCGCAGAGCATGATTTAGCAAAGCAACCGATTGAGGAGGAAATAAAATGGCGATTCGCAGAATTCTGCATGAAGGAGACGACACCCTTCGCAAGATTAGCCGTCCTGTAGACGTAATCGACAAGCGCGTGAAGCAGCTTCTTGACGACATGGCTGAAACAATGTATTCAGCCGACGGCGCGGGTCTGGCTGCGCCGCAGGTGGGTGTTTTGCGTCGTATGGTCGTAATCGATGTGGGCGACGGCCTGCTCGAATTGATCAATCCTGTAATTGTGGAAACGGAAGGCAGCATGGTGAATCCGGAAGGCTGTCTGAGTATCCCCGGTCGCCGCTGTACAGTGGAACGCCCGGAGCGTGTGGTTGTGCATGCCCTGAACCGCAAAGGTCAATTGATCGAGGTGGAAGGTACCGATTTCCTTGCTATGGCGCTTTGCCACGAAATCGACCATCTGGACGGTATTCTGTATATCGATAAAATGATTGAAGACGTTACAAATAAGGAGGACGCGTAATCCTATGCGCGTAGTGTTTATGGGAACGCCGCAGTTTGCGGTGCCGTCTCTGCTTGCTTTGACCAAAATGGCGGACGTAGAGGTTGTCGGCGCGTTTACGCAGCCCGATCGACCGGTCGGACGCGGAAAGAAAATGGAAAAAACGCCGGTAAAGCAGGCGGCGGAGGAAAACGGGATCCCCGTTTTCCAGTTTGAACGCGTCAGAAAGCAGGAAGGGCTTGACTGCATGCGGGCGTTAAAACCGGATTTGGTGGTAACGGCGGCGTTCGGGCAGATACTGTCAAAAAAACTTCTGGAGGTTCCGCGCTTTGGAACCATTAACGTGCATGCGTCTTTGCTTCCGAAGCACCGCGGTTCCGCGCCGATCAATTGGGGTATCATTATGGGCGATACGCATGCCGGCGTAACAACCATGCTTACGGACGTTGGACTGGATACCGGCGACATGCTTCTGAAACGCGAAGTAAAAATTCTGGAAAACGAAACGGCGGGCGAGCTTACTGAAAGGCTCAGCTTCATCGGAGCAGAGCTGCTTTCAGAAACCATTCCGCTTTATCTAAACGGCGACATAAAGCCGGAAAAACAGGACGAAAGCCAGATGAGCTATGAACCGCTTCTCACTAAAGAAACGGGTTTAATCAACTGGCAAAGCGACGCAGAGAAAATCGCGCGGCTTGTTCGTGGCGTGAATCCGTGGCCGGGCGCATATACGCAGATGAACGGCGGCGTTCTGAAGGTGTGGGCGGCGAAGGCTGTCAATGAAACTACCGATTGCGATGCGGGTACGGTGATGAAGGCCAATGCAAAGGAAGGCCTGTTTGTTGCCTGTGGGAACAAAAGCATACTGGAGATTGTCGAAATGCAGGCTCCAAATGCCAAACGCATGCCGGCAAAGGCGTATCTGATGGGGAAAAAGATAGAGATTGGCACAAGGTTTGGTGAATGATGATGGATCAGGGAAACGGAAAGAAGCGCGGAGATTTCAGCGGAAGACCCAGGGGAGAAAAGCCCTTTTCCAAGAAACCTTTTGATAAGAAACCTTTTGATAAAAAGCCTTATGACAAAAAGCCGCGTGAGTTTGACGCAAAGCGCGAAGTTGATAAAAAGCCCGGCGCAACGGATAGAAAATCGTTTGGCGTAAGAACGCAGGCCGATCGCCCGCCGTTCAGAAAGCTCCGCGATATGGAAAATCAATCGACAGCCGGCAAAGCGCCCGAAAAAAGGCGCTCCACGCTTGATGCAAGGCGCGTTGCTCTGAATGCGCTTGCCGATGTAAACCGCGTGGACGCATACGCGTCATTAGCGCTTGACAAGCGCCTGCGTGAGGCGACGTTGTCCCCTGAGGACAGAAGGCTCGCCACTTCTATATTCTATGCAGCTGTTGAAAATAAGCTGAATATTGAATATGTGCTTAAGGATTTTGTGAATATTAAGCCGGAACCCACTGTAGAGGATATCCTGCACATTGCATGCGCCCAGATTTTGTTTATGGATAAAATTCCGGCGCACGCAGCGGTAGACGAGGCTGTCAAGCAAACGCGCGCTTTCGGACGCGATGAAGCCTCCGGCTTTGTAAACGGCGTACTGCGTTCGCTTCTTCGCGCTATTGAGGCGGACGGCATCAAGTATCCCGACAGTCAGGAGGAGCCGGTTCTGTATTTGTCTGTCAAGTATTCAATGCCGGTAAACGTGATTGAAAAGCTCATATCCGCATATGGCTTCGAAACCGCGGTGCAAATCGTTTCCTATCGTCCCCATGAGCGCCTTGAAACCGTGAGGCCGAATTTCATGCGCATGGACAAGGCGTCCTTTGAAGCGTATATGACAAAGCGCGGCTGGTTGTGGCGGCCCGGAACGGTGGATGGCGCATACCTTCTGGACCGGGCGGGAAGCCTTGCCTCTGATCCTGACTATTATGACGGATTGTTTTCTATTCAGGGCGAAAGCTCTATGCTTTCAGCGAGAGCGGTGGAAGCCAAACCCGGTATGACGATTTTGGACGCCTGCGCCGCACCGGGCGGAAAATCTGCGCTGATCAGCGAAATGATGCGCGGTACCGGCCGCGTGCATGCGTGGGATGTGCATGAGCATCGCGTTGAGCTGATCAAGGCGGCAGGCAAACGCCTGAAGCTTGATAACATTCGTCCGGCTGCGAGAGACGCCGGTATCCTCAGGGAAGATATGATCGGCACTATGGATGCAGTGCTTGTGGATGCGCCATGCTCCGGACTTGGCGTTATGACGGATAAACCGGATCTCAAATATCGCGTGACAAACGAAAGTATCCACTCTATGATGGAAACGCAGAAGAAGATCCTTTCCGCGTGCGCCCAGTATGTAAAGCGCGGCGGGCTTTTGGTGTATTCCACCTGCTCCATTCTTCCCGAAGAGAACGAAAAGCAAATTGAACAGTTCCTGATTTCTCATCCCGAATTCAAAATGGAAACCGATGGCAGCTATCTGCCCGAAAAACTCAGACCCAGGCTGCAAAACGGCATGCTTTCACTGCTTCCCAACCGTGATGGCGTGGAAGGATTCTTTATTGCCAGACTGCGCAGGACGAATTTATGACACAGAAAACAGACATAACCGGATTGTTTCCAAACGAGCTTGAGGAGTTTATTACTTCCATCGGCGAGGGAAAATTTCGCGCCAAACAGATTCAGGAATGGATCAATCGCGGCGCTGCGTTTTCCGAAATGACCAATCTTTCAAAGGCGCTTCGGGAAAAGCTGGAAGCGTGCTGCGTGGTGCTGCCACTGAAAATACGCGAAAGCATCGTATCCAAGCTCGATGGAACGGAAAAATACCTGTATGAGCTCAATGACGGAAACCTGATTGAAGGAGTCCGCATGCGTTATCATCATGGTGATACGCTTTGCGTATCCACGCAGGTGGGCTGCCGCATGGGCTGCGCGTTTTGCGCCTCTACGCTGGAAGGCTGCGTCAGAAACCTGACCGCCGGAGAAATATTGGCGCAGGTAATCATGGTAAACCGCCATATCCGGGAAAGGGAGGGCGAAGGGCGCATTCATAATGTTGTGCTGATGGGAAGCGGTGAGCCGTTTGACAATTACGATGAAGTCGTCCGCTTTTTAAGGCTCCTTAACGAACCTCAGGGGCTGGGCATTTCGCTGAGAAATGTATCGCTTTCTACCTGCGGCCTTGTGCCTGCCATGAAGCGCTTCGCAAAGGAAGGATTGCCGGTAACCTTGTCCGTATCACTTCATGCGCCCAATGATAAAATCAGAAGGCAGCTCATGCCGATTGCAAATGCTTACGGCATGAGCGAGCTTCTGGATGCTTGCAGAATGTACATTGAGAACACCGGACGGCGCGTAATATTTGAATACGCAATGGTGAAGGATGTAAATTCCGATTTTTCCTGTGCGGACGAACTGGCCAAGCGGCTGCGCGGCATGCAGTGTCACGTAAACCTGATTCCTCTGAACGATGTAAAGGAAAGAAATCTGTATTCCACTACCGAAAAGGAAATTCAGGCATTCCAGCGAAGGCTGGAGGACAAACATGTTTCCGTTACCCGCCGTAGGGAAATGGGCGATGATATTCAGGGCGCTTGCGGACAGCTCAGGCGATCCAGACTCAATAAGAGCGACAACTAACGGAGGATTTCGATGAGAGTATATTGCGCGACCGACGTTGGAAGTGTAAGATCGGTTAACGAGGATTCTTATTATATGCCTTCCGACGAACAGAGCTTTATGGCTGTAGCCGACGGCATGGGCGGACATCAGGCAGGAGAAGTAGCGAGCCGGATGGCCATACGGGTTTTGTCTGAGATTCTTTCAAAAGAGAAAGAACCGTCTGAGGATAGGCTTCGCTATGCGTATAACAAAGCCAACCGTGATGTGTACTTTGAATCCGAGCGCGATGCAGCTAAGAGGGGAATGGGAACCACGATGACGACTTTGTGGTTTTCGTCCGACAGTGTGCTGATGGCGCATATCGGAGACAGTCGGGCATATCGCCTGCGCGATAAAAAGATCTCGCGCGCCAGTGTGGATCATTCCTATGTAGAGGAGCTTGTCAGAAGCGGCGCGATTACTCCGGAAAAAGCGCTTACGCATCCGCAGAGAAACGTGATTACCCGCTGTATCGGGCCGTGGCCGCGAATCGAAACCGATATTGAGAAGTTTGACTTCCGCGACGGCGATGTATGGCTGCTTTGCACGGACGGGCTGACCCGATATGTTACGGACGACGAAATTGAGCTTACGCTGAATAGCGATATTGCCTGGAACGAAAAGGTGGGCGCGCTGATGAACGCGGCCATTCAGCGCGGCGGCGCTGATAATGTGACGGTTCTGATCGCAACCGGGGAGAGTGACGTCCATGGATAGAATGCTCTCCCAGCGCTATCGGATTGACGGAGTAATCGGAACGGGCGGTATGGCTGTTGTATACCGTGCGTTTGACGAAATGGAAAACCGCGAAGTAGCGCTTAAGGTTCTCAGGCCGGAATTTGAAGCCGATCGCGATTTTGTTCGCCGTTTTGGTCATGAGGCGTTAGCAGCATCCAAAATGTCGCATGAAAACATCGTAAAGATGTACGGCGTCGGCAACGATGGCGAAAAACGTTACATTGTCATGGAGCTGATTGAGGGGCGAACGCTAAAGGAATTAATCCGAAAGAATACGCGCATTGCGCCGCAGATGGCGGTAAGATATGCGCTCAGAATTCTAGCGGCGCTTGATCACGCTCATAAAAACAACATTATTCACCGAGACATAAAGCCACAGAATATTCTGGTGGACCAAACCGGAAAAATCAAGGTTGCAGACTTTGGCATTGCCAAGCTTGTGAATGAGGGTACTGGCACCATAACCGATACCAATACGGCGCTTGGCTCGGTTCACTATGTATCGCCCGAGCAGGCCAGCGGTGAAACAGCAGACGCCAAGAGCGATTTGTATTCCGTTGGCGTAGTGCTTTATGAAATGCTGACGGGCGTTGTACCCTTTGACGGAGAAACAGCCGTTGCTGTGGCGCTTAAACAAGTAAAGGAAGCGCCCCGCAGCATGCGTCTGATTCACAGGGATATTTCCAAAGGGCTTGACGAAGTGATTATGAAAGCGCTGGAAAAGGATCCGTCCATGCGCTATCAGACGGCGGCTGAAATGGCCTCCGACCTCAAGCGTGCGCTCAGAATGCCCGGAGGCGGCTTTGTATCAGGCGCTTACGACGACGAACTGTACGAAATTGATGAAGAAAGTATCAGTCCGTTTGTTCGCTTCCTCAACAGAATCGGCATAAATGCCATTTTGATTGCGGTAGCTTGCGTGACTGTGATTGCCTTTGTCGCATTTGCTACGGTGCGCCTGTCGGATGTTCTGTACGGAGTGGATGTTCCAAATGTCGGCGGTTATACCCGCGATATGGCGGTTGGAATGTTGGAAAACTACGAACTGGAGCCGCTGATTGTTGAAGAATATAACGCGGATGTTACTGCGGGTACGGTCATTCGTCAGGAGCCGGACAACGGCGTTCGTGCGCGCAAAAGCGACATAGTCACGATATATGTAAGTATGGGAAGCGTGCCGGTATATCTGCCGGACACCGTGAATATGTCCTATGCTTCAGCCATCGGTCTCTTGTCGGAATATGGCTTTACAAAGGTATCCGTTGAATATGTTGTAAACCCTGAAATGGAGATAGATCTGGTTGTCGGACAGTCGCCCAATGACGGGGTTGCGCAGTCCGGTCAGGTAATCGAGCTCCAGGTAAACAGCGTCGAGATCCGAATCCCCGAGCTCGGCGGCCTTACCCGCGCGGAAGCGGAGGCAAAGCTTATTGAGCAGGGGCTGAAACTGGGGAATGTTACCGTAGGTTATTCTATGGATCAGCTTGCGGATACCGTTGCCGTTCAGAACCCTGCGGCAGGAATTATGGCGCTTCGCGGATCAGAGGTTGACATTACGATCGTGCTTCCCAATCCTACGATTTTCTATGCGGAATACGCCATGTATGCGCCGCTTACCATGAACGTGCGTATTGTTCAGATATGCGAGGACGGAACGGAAAAGGAAGTATTCCGGGAGGACGTCGAGGCGAATACCCATTTGAAGATTCCGCTTTCCAGCGATCATGAAGGCTTGCATACAATACAGGTGTATATTGACGGCGTACTGGATTCTACCGAAGTCGTGGAATTCGAATAAGCGGAGGGGTAATTTGACAGGCATCATTTTGCAGGGGATCGGCGGTTTTTATACCGTAATGGACGATGCGGGCGAAACATATCAGCTGCGCGCACAGGCGAAAATACGCCGTGAAAGGCTTACGCCGCTGGTTGGAGACCGTGTGGAATTCGAACCGGCGACGGGAGATATGGATGGCTGGTTAAAGGCGATTTTGCCCAGAAAAAACAGTCTCGTGCGCCCAAGCGTAGCAAATATAGACGAAATTGTGCTGGTATGCGCGCCTCAGTCGCCCAAAGCCGATACGCTTCTTATCGACAGGCTTTTGATCTGCGCTGTAAAAAGCGGAATGGAGCGATCGGTTGTCATCAATAAATGCGATCTGGATATGAAAGAGGCCGAAAACATTAAGCGGCAGTACGAAAAATCCGGAGCAAAGGTGTTTTTAACGTCCGCAAAAACCGGAATGGGCGTTTCGGAAATAAAAAAGCATCTGGAAGGAAAAACGCATGCCTTTGGGGGACAGTCCGGCGTTGGAAAGTCCTCGCTCATCAATGCGCTTTACGGGTTCGAATTGGACACGGGAAACATCTCCAACCGCATTGAAAGAGGAAAGCATACAACACGACGGTGCGAATTGATACCGGTTCCGGGCGGCGGGCGAGTACTGGATACGCCGGGCTTCAGCCTGCTTGAAACGGAGCTGATCGAGCCCAAGGAAATGGCAAAGCTCTATCCGGAATTGATGCCCTTTGAAGGCATGTGCCGCTTTACGCCATGCTACCATGCAGGCGAGCCGGATTGCCGGGCGAAGGAAGCGCTTGCGCGGGGCGAAATCGCTAAGGAACGCTACGACAGATATATTGAGCTTCTCAATGAAATGAAGGAAAGGTGGAAAAATCGATATGATTAAGATTGCTCCTTCTATGCTGGCTGCGGATTACCTGAATCTGGGCAGCGAGATTGACAAGGTCATCGAGTCGGGCGCTGATGTATTGCACTATGATGTCATGGACGGGACCTTTGTTCCGAACATCAGCTTTGGCCAGGAGATTCTGAAAAAGGTAGCGAAAAAGAATATTCCCGTAGATGTTCATTTAATGATACAGAATCCCGAAAAACACATTGAGGAGTTTGCGGGCGCAGGAGCCAGATACATAACCGTTCATCAGGAAGCGGCCGGCTTTGCGCTTAAGGACACGCTGAAAAAAATCCGCGAATGCGGCTGCCTGGCAGGCGTTTCTGTTAAGCCCTACACCATGACAAGCTCGCTTGAAGAGGTTCTTCACGATGTGGACATGATCCTTATCATGACCGTGGAACCGGGAAAAGGCGGTCAGAAGATGATTCCGTTCACGGTTGAAAAAGTAAAAGAGATTTACGAAATGTGCAAAAAGGCAGGCGTTCAGCCCATCATAGAAGTCGATGGCGGTATCAATATGGAAACGGCGCATCTGGTAACGGAAGCCGGTGCGGATATGCTGGTTGCAGGCTCCGCTTTCTTTAAAGCCGATGATCCGAAGGCGTTTGTGAGCGCCCTTCGCGCAATGCCGACGCCCAACTGATTTGATTGCACCCAAAATCGTCTCCCGCATATGAATGCATATGGGGAGGCGATTTTTATGAACGTATGCAGCTGCCGAAACGGGCTGTGCGGCGTTGTAAGCAAGGTTGCGGCGGGCGTACTTGTATTAAGCGGCGTTCTGGTTCTGATATTCAGCGTGCCGTCCTGGTTCTGGACGCTCCTGATCGGGGCCGGCCTGATCGTTGGGGGAATACTGATCTGGCGTTATTGCGCATAAAAAACGCCCGGCGGCATACTGTTCTGCCGTCCGGGCGATGAGATTATTCGTCCGTTGATTTGTCGGTTGAGTCGTCGGGCTTCTCCGTTCCTATTCTTCTTACCTGAATCAGGGAGGCGCGGTGCATATCCAGTTCTTTTACGGTAATTTCCAGCGTTTCAAAAGTGAAGCTGTCGCCAAGCTCCGGAATTTTTGCAAGCTGCTCGGCTACCCAGCCGCCCAGAGAGACAATTTCGGAATTGGCGGATACGCCGAAAAACTCGCAGAAATCGTCGTGGTTTACATTGCCGTCAACCAGATATGTGTTCTCGTCAACTTTTTTGTATTCTTCGATGACTTCATCATGCTCGTCCCAGATATCGCCAACCAGCTCTTCAAGGATATCCTCCATCGTGATCAAACCATAGGTTCCGCCGTATTCGTCCAGTACGATGGCTATATGGGATTTATGTTTCTGAAGAACTTTTAAAAGATCGTCGATTTTTTCACTCATGGGAACGAACAGCGGGGGAACCATGATCTCGCGGATGCTTTTGGGAGTGATGCCGGTTTCCGTATAAAAGTCCTTTTGGTGGATGATGCCGATAATGTTGTCGATGGTTTCTTCATATACGGGAAGGCGTGAGAACTTGCTTTCGTCGAAGATGCGGGAAATCTCTTTCTTATCGTCGTCTACGCTCACGGCTTCGATATCGGTTCTGTGAGTGAGGATGTCTTCAGTATTCAGCTCCGTGAATTCGATGGCATTTTTTAATAGGTCGCCCTCATCGCTGTCTACGCTGCCGTCCTGCTGCACCTCTTCCACAAACATGAGCAGCTCTTCCTGACTCATCTTTTCGTTTTCGGGAACCTTTATAATGCGGGAAATAAGCTTTTTCCAAAAAGAGAATAGAAAATTCAGCGGGGTGAACAAGAAGATGAGCAGTCGGATGATGGGAGCAGAAAACATTGCGAAGGATTCGGGCATATCCTTGGCGATGCTTTTGGGGGTAATTTCGCCAAAGATCAATACTACGACAGTGATGACGATTGTAGAAATCGACGCGCCCTTTGAACCGATCAGATCGACAAAAAATAGCGTAGCCGCGGAAGCCAGAGCAATATTGACAATGTTGTTCCCTACCAGAATGGTTGAAATCAGCTTATCGTAGGATTCCGAAAGGTCGCGTACGAGCGCAGCCTTTTTGTTGCCCTTTTCAGCCAAGGCTTTGATGCGCGTTTTATTTAAGGAAGAAAACGCAGTTTCCGTTGCGGAAAAATACGCCGACATGACTACGCAGGCAAGCATAAACAGAATACTGGGCAAGTGTTCGTCCATTTTTCATACTCCTTTTATTGGCGGGGCAGAGCGGAAGCACAAAAAGGCATATCTGCCTTGATTACAATGCAGATATGCCGTATGAATATGTCTTGAGGGGATAAGGGACCTCGCCTTTATCGCCTGTACTGTCCGCTTCCATGTGGTGTGAATTGCTCCTTATCAGTTACTTAGGCAATTATAGCAGAGAAATTGAATAAGGTCAATAGTGCACGGATGGGATAATGAATATTTATTATTGCGCATTTTGCTTGACGGAAAATAAAAAGAGCCGATGCCGTTAAGCAGCAGCTCTTTTACCTTGGCAGGAACATGCGTCAGACCGCGCGCTCCACCTTGCCGCTGCGCAGGCAGCGGGTGCATACGGACATGCGGGTAGCATTGCCGTTCACGAGAACACGTACCTTCTGGGTGTTCGGAGCCCAAGTGCGGCGCGTCTTGCGATTGGAGTGGCTTACGTTGTTGCCGTATACGATGCCCTTGTGGCAGATTTCACAGAATTTGCCCATTACACACACCTCCTTCAGGAGTATATCGCATCAAAACAACAAGTATTATAACAGATACATGCTAACTATGCAAGTGAATTTTCTGATTAAATTCTTGTTCGCATGTAAAGATACGAAGAAAACCATTGCACTGGGCACAGAAATTGGCTAAAATATGGTAAAAGAGGAGGCGACGAAATGAACGATATGAAAAAAGCTGTAATCAGCGTGCTGGGCATTGATAAAAAGGGGATTATCGCTCACGTGAGCGCCATACTGCTTGCGCATGATGCCAATATTTTGGATATCAAACAGACGGTTGTTTCGGAGTATTTCAATATGATACTGATCGCGGATATCTCTTCCGAGGCATGCTCCTTCCAGGCGCTTTCCGATGCGCTTACAGAGCTTGGCAATCAGATCGGCCTTCAGATCCGCACACAGCGCAGCGAGATTTTTGAAGCGATGTACAGGGTATAAAAGGGGGAAGCAGGTATGGATCTGATCAGCACCGGTGAAATCCTTTCTACCCTTCGGATGATAGATAAGCAAAAGCTGGATGTGCGCACTATTACAATGGGCATATCCCTTTTCGGCTGCGTGGCGGATGATGAAAAGCGCCTTTGCGAAAATGTATATGATCATATTACCAAAAGCGCCGGAAACCTTGTTAAGGTAGGCGAAGCCATTGAACGCGAGTTCGGCGTTCCGATTGTCAATAAGCGCATATCTGTTACGCCGGCTGCGCTGATTACCGGCGGAATCAAAAATCCCGTTTCGCTCGCGCATGCCCTTGACAGAGCGGCTAGGGAAGTAGGCGTTAATTTTATCGGCGGCTATTCCGCGCTGGTTCAAAAGGGCATTACCCGTGCGGACCGGGCTGTTATGGAATCGATTCCTGAAGCGCTTTCCACAACAGATTTCCTTTGTTCGTCCGTGAATGTTGGCACGACGCGCGCAGGCATTGATATGGACGCCGTATTGATGATGGGAATAATCATCAAGGAAACTTCTATGAAAACTGCGGACAAAGGCGGCCTTGGTTGTGCGAAGCTGGTTGTGTTTGCAAATGCCGTTGAAGATAATCCCTTTATGGCGGGCGCGTTTCACGGGCCGGGCGAGGGCGATACGGCAGTAAGCGTTGGCGTTTCGGGCCCTGGCGTTGTCAAAAATGCGCTTGAAAGCGTGAAAGGCCAGCCGTTTGATGTGGTGTCGGAAACCATTAAGCGAACGGCGTTCCGCATTACCAGAATCGGTCAGCTGGTTGCCTTGGAGGCTTCCCGCCGTTTGAATGTGCCCTTTGGCATTGTGGATCTTTCCCTTGCGCCTACGCCGGCTGTGGGCGATTCGGTAGCGGCGATTCTTGAAGAAATGGGCCTTGAGGTCTGCGGTACGCATGGAACCACTGCGGCGCTTGCGCTTCTGAACGACGCGGTCAAAAAGGGCGGCGTAATGGCTTCCTCCCATGTGGGCGGACTGTCGGGTGCGTTTATACCGGTCAGCGAAGATATTGGCATGATTCATGCGGCGGAAAAAGGTGCTCTGACGCTTGATAAGCTGGAAGCGATGACCTGCGTTTGTTCCGTAGGTCTTGATATGATCGCCGTGCCCGGCGATACGACGGCGGAAACCATATCGGCAATCATGGCGGATGAGGCTGCCATCGGTATGGTAAACAACAAAACCGTTGCGCTGCGCATTATTCCCGTTCCCGAAAAAACGGTTGGCGACAGCGTGGAATTTGGCGGATTGCTGGGCTACGCGCCGATTATGCCGGTTCATCCGTTCTCTTCTGCTGATTTTGTCCGCCGCGGCGGCCGCATTCCTGCGCCGCTTCACAGTCTCAGAAACTAAGCTTGCTAAATGGCGTAAAACATGCTATAATATAATTGCAGACAGGTATGCCCTGCTGCATGGCGGCTTTACGTGGGTAAAGCTGCATTTAGACTTGGAGGTAAAACGATGGACTGCAAGTATACTACAGGGCTTGGCGTTGTATCTGTAAGCGAAGAAGTGCTGTTAAAAGTAGCCGGCTATACTGCTATGGGCTGCTACGGCATTGTCGGAATGGCTTCCAAGCGCTCTACGGATGGCATTGTGCAGATGCTTGGCATTGAAAATCTTTCGCGCGGCGTGAAGGTTCGTCTGCTTAACGACCGTGTGGATGTTGATCTGTATATTATCGTGGAATACGGTATTTCTATTTCCGCAGTTGCAGCCACGCTGATTGATACGGTAAAGTACAATGTAGAGCAGCTCACCGGTATCAAAGTAAATCAGGTGAATGTTTCTATTGAGGATATCCGCGTTTAATTATTCCGGCGGCAGCGGCATCACATGCGGCTTCCGTACACGCGCGCATGGCGGGGATCGTCATTTTGGCGCGCGCATAGGTTGGAGGAAGATATAAATGGCCATAAAAACAATAGATGGCAGCATGCTGAAGGAAATGTACCTTTCCGGATGCGCGCTTTTGAATCAGAACCGCGAAAGCGTTGATGCGCTGAATGTGTTTCCGGTTCCGGATGGCGATACGGGCACCAATATGAGCCAGACCGTGAACGCAGCGGCGAAGGAACTGAATTCCCGTCCCTTCTCCAGCGTATCCGATGTTGCCTCATCCATGGCGCGCGGCGCGCTGAAGGGTGCGCGGGGTAATTCCGGCGTTATTCTCAGCCAGATTCTGCGCGGTATTGCAAGTGCCTTGGAAGGGCATGAAGAAATGGACGGCGAACTGCTGGTGAAGGCAATGCGTTCCGGCGCACAGACGGCATACAAGGCCGTTATGAAGCCGAAGGAGGGCACGATTCTGACCGTAGCCCGCGTGATTGCCGAGGAGCTTGAGGCATATTATGCTCAGGGTCATACCGATGTGGTCGACCTTTTCCAAATGCTGATGAAGAGCGGCGAGGCAATACTGAAAAAGACGCCGGATATGCTTCCGGTTCTCAAACAGGCAGGCGTGGTGGATTCCGGCGGAAAGGGCCTGATGGTCATTTATGCGGGCTTCTATTCCGCGCTTACCGGCACTCCTGTGGAGTCGATTGAAGAAAACGTACAGGTGAAGCTCCCCGGTGATTACGTAGACGATCATGAGTCGATTGAAGAAATCACCTTCGGGTACTGCACCGAATTTATCGTTTCTCATCCAAGACCCGATCTTAAAAACGCAGATGTTACCCGCCTTCGCAAGCGCCTGGAAAGAATCGGCGATTGCGTGCTGGTAATTTCCGATATGTCGGTGGTAAAGGTACATGTGCATACAAACGATCCCGGCAAAGCGCTTCAGATGGCGCTGGAGCTTGGCGAACTTGATGCGATCAAGATCGACAACATGCTGGAGGAACACCGCGAGCGCGTTCGCATGCAGGAGGAAAGGCTTGCCGCTGAAAAAGCTAAGATGAAGGAATTCGGTATTGTCGCGGTTGCGCTTGGCGATGGCTTTACCGAAATCTTCAAGTCGCTCAACGTAGACAAGATTGTTGACGGTGGCCAGACCATGAACCCCAGCATTAACGAAATCCATCAGGCGATTGAATCCACCAACGCAAAGAACGTATTCGTTCTTCCGAATAATACCAATATCATCCTTGCCGCGCAGCAGGCTTCAGAGCTCACAGACAGGAATGTATTTGTTCTTCCCACCAAGTCTGTTCCGATGGGCATTGCTGCGGCGATTGCCTTTACCGAGGATGCTTCCGCCGAGGACAACCTTGCCGAAATGAACGAGGCTGCGGATCGCGTGCATACTGCGTCCATTACCTATGCTGTGCGCGATACCATTTTTGACGGCCGTGAGATTCACGAAAATGATATCATGGGCATGGTGGACAACCGCATCCAAGTACTCGGCAGTGATGTGCATGAGGTTTCCAAGGAAGTGGTTCAGGGTATGGTGGATGACGACAGCGGCCTGATCACCATCTATTATGGCAGCGACGTCGAAGAGGAGCGCGCCCAGAAACTGCAATCTGAGTTCGAAGAGCTTTTCCCGGACTGCGATGTAGAGCTTCAGCGCGGAGGCCAGCCGCTGTATTATTATCTGATTTCAGTTGAATAGTTCTTCGGGCGCATACCGCCCGATGGGAAATGACGGGGCTGTTGATGACCGAAAGTCGTACACAGTCCCGTTTTTATGGAGTGTGTATGGAATTGACAGGGAATTCGCATTTGGATATGCCGATTTCGTCCATTAAGGGCGTTGGGCCAAAGCGAAATAAGGAGCTGAACGAGGCCGGGATCCGTACGGTTCGCGACCTTTTGCTCTTTATGCCCGCTCAATACCGTGATTTGTCGCGCATCGTAAGGCTTTGCGATCTGAAACCGGGTGAGATGTGCGCCATGCGCGTTCGGGTGGTAAAGCCTGCTTCGCAGGTATATGTAAAGCGGTTGATGATAACCAGAGCAATCGTGTCGGACGGTACGCAGGACATTCCAGTTGTATGGTTCAATCAGCCCTGGCTGAAGGCTGCATTGCCCGTAGGGCGGGAACTGCTTTTGTATGGACGGGCAGAAATCAAGAATAACAAACTGCAACTTTCCTCACCATCAATCGAGCATGAGGAAGGGCTGATCCCTGTATACCGGCCCGTAGGCAGCATTGCGCCCAAAGCCATGCGGCAGATGATCGGGGAGGCGCTAAGCGGTCTTAGTCCAGATGTATCCGATTCTCTACCCCAATCCATCAGAAATGATTTCGGGCTCATGGACTGGGCAGAGAGCATACGATTGATTCATAACCCGCCAGATGACGCCGCGCTTTCAGCTGCCCTGTACAGGCAAACATTTGAAAATCTGCTGATGTTTCAGCTTGCGGTGGGCCTTATGCGAAACACCGTTTCAAAGGGCGTATCGATCGATTGTGATGATCCGGCGGAGTTTTTTGAGAAACTTCCGTTTTCGCCTACCGGCGCGCAGGTGCGCGTAGCGCAAGATATTGCTACCGATATGCGCCTGACTGTACCGATGGCAAGACTTGTTCAGGGCGACGTTGGCTCCGGAAAGACGGCAGTGGCGTTTTGCGCGATATATCTTGCGGTCAAAGCCGGATGGCAGGCTGCGATGATGGCGCCTACAGAGATTCTGGCCGTTCAGCATTATGAAAGCGCCAAGCAGCTTCTGGAGCCTTTCGGTATTCGGATTGGACTTTTAACGGGCAGCATGACGCCCAAACAGCATAAAACAGCGCGCGAAGCGATTCTTTCCGGAGAATGGCAGGCGGTGTTCGGCACACATGCGCTGATTACCGAGAGCGTGGAATACAAAAAACTGGGCCTTGTAATAACGGATGAACAGCATAGATTCGGTGTACGGCAAAGAACGCTTCTTGAAGAAAAGGGTGATCATCCAAACGTGCTCGTAATGTCCGCTACGCCGATTCCCAGAACGCTTTCGCTCATTTTGTATGGCGATCTTGATATTTCGGTCATCGATGAAATGCCGCCTGGCAGAAAGCCTGTAAAAACCAGAATCGTTCCCGAAAGCAAGAGAAACGATATGTACGGATTTATCAGGCGCGAGGTGCAAAACGGAAGACAGGTGTATTTCGTTTGCCCGCTGGTGGAGGATTCCGAAGCGATTGAAGCCCAAAGCGCCGAAATCTTGTTTGATTCATTGAAAAACAATGTGTTTGCCGATCTGAGCGTTTGCCTTGTATATGGCAAGATGAAGCCCAGAGAAAAGGAAGAGGCCCTGGAATCGTTCCGAAGGGGCGATACGGATATCATGGTTTCGACCACTGTGATTGAAGTTGGCGTGAATGTACCAAATGCCAGCGTGATGGTCATTGAAAATGCCGAACGGTTCGGGCTTGCCCAATTGCATCAGCTGCGCGGGCGTGTCGGTCGAGGATCGGATGAAGCATGGTGCTTCCTGATGGCGGATTCCAATCAAAAGCTGAAAATCATGACAGAAACCAACGACGGGTTTATTATTGCCCAAAAGGATATGGAATTGCGCGGTCCGGGTGAAATATTCGGAACCCGTCAGTCCGGCAGCGTGATGGAAGGCGCTATGAGCGAAGCAGCCGATGCCAATACGCTCAGAATCACACACGAGCTTGCCAGAGCGCTGATCAAAAAAGCCAATGTGGATGATGACGCGCGTAAAGCGGTTGCTCTTGCAAAAGAATGGCTGAAAAACAGGCAAACCATTCAGCTTTCGGCAAATTAATGAAAACGAATTTTACCAGTGTAAAACGCACCTTTGGAGAAACAATACAACCAGACTGATTCGGAATAGAGGCGTATGAAACAGGACATGCAGGTTTTCTGGATCTTTGCCGGCAAGGATCGGAAGGAAAATGCTTTCTGCATGGACGGTTACTAACGCATATGCAATCTCTGCATCAGCCTGAAAAATCTGAAGGAGTGTGTTTGATTATGTCCAGCCGTAATTCCAATCGTATCAATGTACCCGAAGCCCGTAAAGCAATGGCAAACATGAAGCAGGAGGTTGCCAACGAACTTGGCATCACTCTGTCTGAAGGCTACAACGGCAATATCTCTGCCAGAGATGCCGGCCACATCGGCGGCAACATGGTCAAGAAGATGATCGAGGCGCAGGAGCGCTCGATGAGCGGCAAGTAAGCGATAAGCTTTCTTGGCGGATAAACGCTTCGCATAGACCAATCTGAATGTCTCGCTGGCTTTTCGCCAGCGAGATTTGTTTTTCTTTACAAATGCTTGCAAAAACCATATAATAAAAGTAAGAAGTGCGAGGCTGCGCTTGTATTTCAGGGCGCAGGCAAAGCTCCGAAGTTTTCGACATTTCTTCGGGGATTGACGGCTATACTGTGTACTCCATTGGCGAAAGAGTATATTGGTATGGAAGCATTTTTCGGCTTCACGGATGTATATCCAAAGAGGAACATCAGTGCGAATACATTTTTCAGTAACACCAAAGAATGAATATGGCTTGGGAGGATCATGATATGCAAAAGCTTACGCTGTTTTACTTTGAAGCGTGTCCGTATTGCCGTCAGGCGCTTGCATGGCTGGAGGAGCTGAAGAAAGAAAAAACGGAATACGGCAATATCGAGATTGAAATGATCGATGAACGCAAGCATCCGGAAATTGCCGATCAGTACGACTATTGGTACGTGCCGACATTTTATATGAACGGAAACAAGGTACATGAGGGCGCGATGACAAAGGAGAAGCTGAATCAGGTTCTGGATGGCGCGCTATAACGTTTACAAAGTTTGCGCTATGTTTAGTTTTGCAAATGTCTTGATATTGAAGACAGATTGTGCGATAATATCCCTGTGAAATACAGAAGTGTCTGTATATTGCGGACACATTGCGATAAAAATACGAACACGGAGGCGACTGGCATGGATGGACTTATGAAGGCAATTGTGAAGCCTGAAAAAGGAAAGGGACTGGTTATCCGCGAGGTGCCGATTCCCAAGCCCGGCGTAGGCGAGGTTCTGATCAAAATCCGTAAAACCGCAATCTGCGGAACGGATCTGCATATTTACAACTGGGATCCGTGGAGCGAGAAAAACATCGCCCCGCCGCTGATCATCGGTCATGAATACGTGGGAGAGATTGCAGAAATTGGACTTGGCGTAACCGGTCTTGAAATCGGCGAAAGAGTCAGCGGAGAAGGCCATATCGTATGCCATCAGTGCAGAAACTGCCGCGGCGGAAACAGCCAGTGGTGCAAGCATACCAAAGGCGTGGGCGTGAACCGTGACGGCGCGTTTGCGGAGTACATCTGCATTCCTGCCAGCAATGTAATACCGATCAACCCCGAAATCGACGAGGACGTCGTGGCGTTCTTTGACGCCTACGGAAATGCAACCCACACAGCGCTGATGTTTGACGTTGTGGGCGAAGACGTGCTGATTACCGGTGCAGGCGCCATCGGCATTATGGCGGCGGCGATCTGCAAAAGAAACGGTGCGCGCAGCGTTGTCGTAACCGATATGAACGACTATCGCCTTTCCCTTGCCAAGCGCATGGGCGCAACCGAGGTTATCAACGTTGGCCGCGAACGCATTGAGGACAAATTCAAGGCGCATAACATTGTAGAGGGTTTCGATGTTGGCCTTGAAATGAGCGGAAGCCCGCATGCGCTTTCCAGTATGATCAAGCTTATGCGAAACGGCGGAAAGATCGCCATGCTCGGCATTCTGTCCTCCGACGCAAAGGTAGATTTCAACGACATTATTTTCAAGGGTCTGACGCTTCAGGGCATTTACGGCAGAAGAATGTATGAAACCTGGTATAAGATGATGGCTATGGTAGAGGGTGGCCTTGACCTTACGCCCATCATTACGCATCGCTTCCATTATACCGACTTTGACAAGGGCTTTGAGGCCATGAACACCGGCAGAAGCGGCAAGGTCATTCTGGACTGGACGTATTGAGGAGGAAATCCACATGAAGAGCGCTTATCAGTATTATTCCGAGCAGATTGACGCCATCCGTGCCGCCGGTACCTTCAAGTCCGAGCGCGTCATCACCACGCCGCAGAAGGCCAGAATCGATACCACTAAGGCCGACGGCGTATTGAATATGTGCGCAAATAACTACCTTGGCCTTTCCAGCAATGAGGAAATCATCGAAGCCGCAAAGGCCAGCTATGACAAATGGGGCTTCGGCCTTTCCTCTGTGCGCTTTATCTGCGGAACCCAGCAGCCGCATCTTACGCTCGAAAGAAAGATTGCGGATTTCGTACATATGGATGACGCCATTTTGTACTCCAGCTGCTTTGACGCCAACGGCGGCCTTTTTGAAACCCTGCTTGGCGCTGAGGACGCTGTGATTTCCGATGAGCTGAATCATGCCTCCATCATCGACGGCGTTCGCCTTTGCAAGGCCAAAAGATTCCGCTATAAAAACAATGATATGGACGATCTGAAAAGATGCCTTGAGGAGGCTAAGGACGCCAGAATTCGCCTGATTGCTACCGACGGTGTGTTCTCCATGGACGGGTATATCGCAAATCTGAAAGCCATCTGCGATCTGGCGGACGAATACGACGCGCTTGTCATGGTGGACGACAGCCACGCTGTCGGCTTTATGGGCGATAACGGCCGCGGTACGGTGGAATATGCGGGCGTGGAAGGCCGCGTAGACATTATTACCGGAACGCTCGGTAAGGCGCTTGGAGGCGCAAGCGGCGGCTATACTGCAGCACGACAGGGCATTGTCGACCTTTTGCGTCAGCGTTCCCGTCCGTATCTATTCTCCAATACCGTTGCTCCCGCCATCTGTGCGGCTGCAATCCGCACGTTTGACATGCTGACCGAATCTACCGCCCTGCGCGATCGACTTTTTGAGAATACCCGTTATTTCCGCGCCGGGCTTGAAAAGGAAGGCTTCGATGTGCTGCCCGGCACGCATCCCATTGTGCCCGTTATGCTGTACGACGCCGCACTGGCCGGGGAATTCGCTCAGAAAATGCTGGAAAAGGGCGTATATGTCGTAGGCTTCAGCTATCCCGTTGTGCCGATGGGCCGTGCAAGAATCCGCACGCAGGTGAGCGCCGCGCATACCAAGGAAGATCTCGATTTTGCCATCCGCTGCTTTGTCGAGGTACGCAATGAACTGGGCCTCAAAAAATAGAACATGAAATAATAACGAGCCGCCCGAGTTCGGGCGGCTCTGGTTATATGGATTCCTGATTGCTATTTCAAAAAATATATATTATAATCTGATAAGAACAAACTGTCTGCGCCTGCGCATCGACTGATGAATGAGGGGAAACAATGAAATACAGGCTTGATAAATATGGCAATCGGATTTCCGCGCTCGGCTTTGGCTGCATGCGCTTTAAAAGGAAGCTTGGCCTTACCGATATGAAGGAAACGGAAAAACAGATTATGACCGCTATAAACGCGGGCGTGAATTACTTCGATACTGCCTATATTTATCCCGGCAGTGAAGCGGCGCTTGGCGAGATTCTTGATAAAAATGGAGTGAGGAAGGATGTGCATATTGCGACAAAGCTTCCTCATTACCTGATCAAGAGTGTGGAGGGCGCGGAAAAGCTGTTTCGTGAGGAACTGAAAAGGCTCAGAACGGATTATGTGGACGTATACCTTATGCATATGCTGACCGATACGGAAGCATGGGAACGGCTTAAAGGGATTGGCATGCTTGACTGGCTGGAAGAAAAAAAGAAAGCCGGGCAGATCAGGCAGATTGGTTTTTCCTATCACGGAAACAGCGATATGTTCAAAAAACTGGTGGACGCATACGATTGGGATCTTACACTTATTCAGTATAACTATATGGACGAATACACGCAGGCGGGCAAAACGGGCCTCAGATATGCGCATGAAAAGGGCATGGCAGTCATGATCATGGAGCCTCTGCGCGGAGGAAAGCTGGTAAAAAGGCTTCCGGAGGAGGCAAAACGGATATTTGAGTCGTATCCCGTATCCCGCACGCCTGCCGAATGGGCGTTTCAGTGGCTTTGGAATCAAAAGGAAATTACCTGTGTTCTGTCGGGCATGAATTCCGAGAAAATGGTGCTTGAAAACATTGCGACCGCATCGGAGACAGAACCGGGGATGCTCATTGACGAAGACCTTGACATGCTGAAAAATGTATCCAATGCAATCAACAGCCGTATGAAGGTGGGTTGTACGGGCTGTGGATACTGTATGCCATGCCCCAAAGGCGTGGATATTCCGGGCGCGTTTGCCGCGTACAACAGACGTTATTCCGAGGGAAAATTCTGGTCGTTTATCGATTATGTTATCTGCACGGCTCTTCGGAAAAACGGAACCGCTGCTTCCAATTGTGTTGGATGCGGAAAATGCGAAAAGCACTGCCCGCAGGGGATCGCCATACGCAAGGAGCTTAATAATACTGCAGCGGAATTTGAGGGCGGAATCTATAAACTTGTGCGCGCAGTTGCGTCAAAACTTGTGAAGTTCTGAGGAAATAAAAAACGCGTTACAGCACCGGATCAGCGCTGTAACGCGTTTTTTCATGGGTTATTGGAAGTATTCAACCGCAGATTTAAACATGCCCAGATCGTAATCGCCGGGTACGTTTACATACAGCGGGAGGCTGTGGCCTACGCGTTCTGCATGCGCCATTTTACCGAATACGCGTCCATCGGGCGAGGTAACGCCTTCAATGGAGAGCACGGAGCCGTTGGGGTTATCCGGAATATAGGATGCGGCATTTCCGGCTTCGTCTGCATACTGGGTTGCGATCTGACCGTTTTCAATAAGCTTTTCAATCAGCGAAGAAGGGGCAACAAAGCGGCCTTCGCCGTGAGAGATGGGCGCGGTATAGGACTTACCGAGCACCGCATTCTGAAGCCATGCCGACTTTGTGGACGCTACGCGGGTGCGGACGATTCTGCTCTGGTGGCGGCCAATTTCATTAAAGGTCAGAGTTGCTTCGCATTCATCGCTCTCTCGGATTTCTCCGTAGGGGATCAGGCCCAGTTTGACGAGCGCCTGGAAGCCGTTGCAGATCCCGCCCATAAGGCCGTCGCGCGCATTCAAAAGCTTCAGCGTACTTTCGCGAACGAGGGGATTGCGGAAAAACGCAGTGATGAATTTGGCGCTTCCGTCGGGTTCATCGCCGCCGGAGAAGCCGCCGGGGATGAAGATCATCTGCGCATCGTCAATTGCTTTGGCAAAGCGCTTGGCAGAAAGTTCGACGTCTTCCTTCGACTGATTGCGGATAACGATAATTTCTACCTTTGCGCCGGCGCGCAGGAAAGCACGTTCGGTATCGTATTCGCAGTTTGTACCGGGGAAAGCGGGAATCACAACCTTGGGCATATCATATTTCTGATAGCGGCACTTGGTCGGCTTGCCTTCAAACATGATGGCAGGCGCATTGGTTTCCCCCTTGGTGAGGGTGGGAAATACGTCTTCCAGGCGGCTTTCGTAGGCTCCCTCCAGCTCTGCCATGGGTACGGCTTCGCCTTCAAGCGCAAACGTATAATCGTCTGTTACATAGCCGATTACGTTCTCGGTTTCGTTGTCGGATGCATATTCCAGAACGATTGCGCCGATTGCGGGATCGAACAATACGTCGTCATTTATGGATTTGAATCCGAAGCCGTTACCGAGCGCCATTTTGAATACGCACTCAGCAGCGCCGAATCGGCCTACCGCGCTTGCGGATACGGCCTTGCCGGTTCTGAGAAGTTCCGTTACCTGATCAAACATTTTCAGAAGGCTTTCTGCGTTTGCAAGGCCGTTTTCGTTCGTTTCGGGACGGAACAGGGCGACCGGTGCGCCGGCACGCTTGAATTCGTTTGAACGAATATCGCTTGCGCTGCATACAGCTACCGCAAAGGAAACAAGCGTGGGAGGCACATGAATGCCTTCAAAGGAGCCGCTCATGGAATCCTTGCCGCCAATGGCCGCGATGCCAAGATCCAGCTGTGCATCCAATGCACCAAGCAGCGCGCTCATGGGCTCGCCCCAGATTTCGGGGTTTTCGCTCATGCGCTGGAAGTATTCCTGGAAACTGAAATGTATATTGTCGCGGCCTGCGCCTGAAGCCACGAGTTTGGCTACAGAGGAAACCACCGCCTGATATGCACCGGCGTAGGGATTCTTTTCGGAGATGTAGGGGTCGAAGCCATAGCTCATAACGGACGCAGTATCGCTTTCTGCGCCGCGGGCGCTGATGCGGGCAGCCATTACCTGAGAAGGCGTCAGCTGACGCTTTCCGCCGTAGGGCATCAGCAGGCTCATTGCGCCGTTGGTGGAGTCGAAACGTTCGACAAGGCCGCGCTTGGAGCATACATTCAGGTCGGCAGCCATTGCCCTAAGTCCGGCGGCTGTAGCCTTTTCGGCTTTATTAGCATAGGCGGGCAGTACGCCGATCTTCGCCTTTGCATGCTTCGGCGCGCCGTTTAAATCGATAAAGGAGCGGTCAATGTTCACAATTTCGCGGCCGTTCCAGTTCATGATCAGTTTCTTTTCTTCGGTTACGCGGGCAACGGGCGTGGCTTCCAGGTTTTCTTCGCGGGCCAGCGCAAGGAATGCGTCGAGATCCTCGCTCGCAAGTACAACGGCCATGCGTTCCTGCGATTCGGATATGGCGATTTCGGTTCCGTCAAGGCCTTCGTATTTCTTGGGAACGGCGTTGAGGTCGATAATCAAGCCGTCGGCCAGCTCTCCAATGGCTACGGAAACGCCGCCTGCGCCGAAATCGTTGCAGCGTTTGATCAAGCGTGCAGCTTCGGGGTTTCTAAACAACCTTTGAAGCTTGCGCTCCTCGGGCGCATTTCCCTTTTGAACCTCGGCTCCGCAGGTAGCAAGGGACTCGAGCGTGTGCTTCTTTGAGGATCCCGTTGCGCCGCCGCAGCCGTCGCGCCCGGTTCTGCCGCCAAGCAGCACAACGTAATCGCCGCTTGCCGGTACTTCGCGGCGCACATTTTCCTGAGGCGCAGCGCCGATTACAGCGCCGATTTCCATTCGTTTTGCCTGATAGCCGTCGTGATAGATTTCATCTACAAAGCTGGTGGCAAGCCCGATCTGGTTGCCGTAGGAGCTGTAGCCGGCGGCAGCGGTTGTAACCAGCTGACGCTGAGGCAGCTTTCCGGGAATGGTTTCGCTGATGGCGCGGGTGGGATCGGCTGCGCCTGTTACGCGCATGGCCTGATACACATAGCCGCGTCCGGATAAAGGATCACGGATTGCACCGCCGATACAGGTGGCGGCGCCGCCGAAAGGTTCGATCTCGGTGGGATGATTGTGGGTTTCATTTTTGAAGAACAAAAGCCAGTTCTGATCCTCACCGTCAATCTTTGCATTGATGCGAATGGTGCAGGCATTGATCTCGTCAGATTCGTCAAGATCAGTAAGCTTGCCTTCCGCTTTCAAAGCCTTTGCACCGATGGTTGCAATATCCATGAGCGTTACGGGCTTGTTCTCGCGGCCAAGCGCTTTTCTTACGGAAAGATAGCGGTCAAAGGCTTTCTGAACACTCGGATCTTCAATCGTCACGTCGGTGAATTCGGTCTGGAATGTAGTGTGACGGCAGTGATCCGACCAGTAGGTGTCCAGCATACGGATTTCGGTAATGGTGGGGTCGCGCTTAAGGGATAGGAAATAGTCCTGGCAGAACTTAAGGTCGTCCGCGTCCATGGCCAGACGGTAGCTCTTCACAAATTCGGAAAGCGCTTCGGCGGGCATGGAAATAAAGCCGGTAAGCGTATCCACGGTTTCCGGAAGCGCATAGGTTTCCTTAAGCGTTTTAAAGGTGCTCCAGTCGGTCAGGCGCTTTTCAACGGGATTTACTACATGCGCGCGTATTTTGGCCTCTTCTTCATCCGATAGTTCTCCGGTAAGAAGGTATACGGTTGCGGTTTTGACGAGAGGGCGTTCCACCTCTGCCAGCAGCTGGATGCACTGACTGGCGGAATCTGCACGCTGATCGTATTGGCCGGGCAGGTATTCGGTTATGAAGCTTCTGCCGTTGTGCGCAGGCGCTTCCTCGTATGCCATATCTACCTGCGGCTCGGAGAACACGTTGGTGATAGAACGTTCAAAAAGGCTACGGGGCAGATTCTCCACGTCATAACGATTGATTACGCGTATAGCTGAAAGTGAAGGAATACCGAGGAAGGAATTGATCTCTTGCTTGAGCGCACGGGCTTCATGGTCGAAGCCGGGCTTTTTTTCTACATATATTCTGTAAACCATGTTATTCTCCCTTCAGCGCCCGCTGACCGATGTCGCGCCTGAGATGCTTACCCTCAAATGAGATTTCATCTGCGGCTGCATAGGCTGCCGAGATGGCGCTTTCCAGCGTGCCCGCCTTTGCGACAACGCCCAGAACGCGGCCTCCGTTTGTGACAAATTCTCCGTCTTCGGAAAGCTTCGTTCCGCTGTGATACACATAGGCCATTTCATTTGCCTGTCCGAAGGAAATCGGCAGACCCTTTTTGTAGGCGAGCGGATAGCCTCCGGAGGCGATCATCACGCAGCAGGTAGCGCCTTGTTCAAACTCCACATTGATGGAGGAAAGCGTTTCGCTTTCTACGGCGCGCATCACGGTAAGAAGATCGGTCTTTAAAAGCGGCAGTACAGCCTGCGCCTCGGGATCGCCGAAGCGGCAATTGTATTCAATCACTTTTGGACCGTTTTTCGTGAGCATCAAACCAAAGTACAGGCAGCCCTTGAAGGGGCGGCCTTCCGCCTTCATTGCCTGAATGGTAGGCAGGAAGATTTCCTTCATGCATCTGTCGGCAATTTCATTTGTATACAGCGGGTTCGGCGCGATTACGCCCATACCGCCGGTATTCAGACCCTGATCACCGTCCAGCGCGCGTTTATGATCCATGGAAGATATCATGGGAACCACGGTGTTTCCGTCGGTAAAGGAAAGAACGGAAACCTCGGGGCCGGTAAGGAATTCTTCAATAACGACGCGAGCGCCGCTTTTTCCGAATTTTCCGCCCACCATCATTTCGCGAACTTCTTTTTCCGCTTCTTCAAAGTCGTTTACGATTACTACGCCTTTTCCGAGCGCAAGGCCGTCCGCCTTGATGACGATGGGGTATTCGGCGGCTTTCAGGTATTCCACAGCTTTTTCCGCTTCGGTAAACGTTTCAAACCTGGCGGTCGGGATGCCGTATTTTTTCATGAGATTTTTGGAGAAAATCTTGCTTGCCTCAATTTCGGCTGCCTTAGCGTCGGGGCCGAAGCAGGGAATGCCGATGGCGTTCAGGCGGTCAACCGCGCCAAGCGCCAGAGGATCATCCTGCGCAACAACTGCAAAATCGATTTTCTGCGCCTTGGCAAACTCGACAATACCGTTTATATCCGTCGCGCTGACGGGCGCGCATTCGGCCAGATGGGATATGCCGGCGTTTCCCGGAAGCGCATAGATGGTTTCAGCTTCAGGGTTCATTTTGAGCGCACGAATGATGGCGTGCTCGCGTCCGCCGCCGCCAACAACGAGAATTTTCATAACGAACGCCTCCAAAATTTGAATTAGTGGTGGAACAGGCGAAGTCCGGTGAACGCCATGGCGATGTTGTATTTATCGCAGGTGGCGATAACGTTGTCATCGCGGATGGAGCCGCCCGGCTGGGCGATTACCGTTACGCCGCTTTTGTGAGCGCGCTCAATGTTGTCGCCGAAGGGGAAGAATGCGTCGCTTCCGAGGGCAACGCCGGTAACGGTGGACAGATATGCCTTCTTCTCTTCAAGGGTCAGGCGTTCGGGGCGCTCGGAGAAGTAATTCATCCATACGTCTTCGCCGATAACATCTTCGCAGTCTGTTTCGGAAAGGTACAGATCGATGGTGTTGTCACGGTCGGGGCGCTTGAGCGTGGGAAGCAGGGGAAGATTGAGAACCTTCTCATGCTGGCGGAGGAACCACTTGTCGGCCTTTTCTCCGGCCAGACGGGTGCAGTGGATACGGCTCTGCTGGCCTGCGCCTACGCCGATGGCCTGACCGTCTTTTACAAAGCAGACCGAATTGGACTGGGTGTACTTCAGCGTGATCAAGGAAATCATAAGATCGCGCTTTTCGCTGTCGGTCAGCGTTTTGTTTTCGGTTACGATGTTCTGAAGCATCCCTTCGCTAATCTGAAGATCGTTTCTGCCCTGTTCAAAGGTTACGCCGTAGCACATTTTCTTTTCCAGTGCGACAGGAACGTAATTGGGATCGATTTCGATTACATTGTACGCGCCGTCCCTCTTCTTCTTCAGAAGCTCAAGGGCTTTCTCGGTATAGCCGGGGGCGATAACGCCGTCGGATACCTCGCGGGAAATCAGCTTCGCGGTTGCGTAGTCGCAGGGATCGGACAGGGAAATGAAGTCGCCGAAGGAGGACATGCGGTCGGCGCCGCGGGCGCGAGCATATGCGCAGGCGAGGGGAGACAGCTTGTCGGTTTCGGGTACAAAGTAGATTTTCTTAAGAACGTCGGTCAATTCTACGCCAACGGCTGCGCCGGCGGGAGATACGTGCTTGAAGGAAGCGGCTGCAGGAAGGCCGGTGGCGATTTTCAGTTCGCGAACCAGCTGATAGCCGTTCAGCGCATCGAGAAAGTTGATATATCCGGGGCGGCCGGAAAGCACCTTAACGGGCAGCTCTTCGCCGTTTGCCATGAAAATGCGGGCGGGTTTCTGGTTGGGGTTGCAGCCATACTTGAGCTGGATTTCATTAGCCATTTTCGTATATCCTCCCATTTCTCTTAAGCGTGACGGTTCACAATCCGATATTCGTTTTCAAGCGTTTCAAGATCGTATACGCATACGTACAGGGAAACGCGGTTTTCTGCATTCAGACCGTTCCAGATGGTTTCGGTAATCTCATCAATGCTTTCGTTGCCAAGAACTACCTTTTCGGGCTCGCCCGTGAAGGAGGGCAGCGGATTTCCGTCGGCGGCATAGGTATGGATAAATTCGCCTTCGCCGGCGTTCACGCCTTCAAACAGATAATAGGCGCGAAGGGACTTGGTTCCGTTCTGATCAGCGGCTTTGAGCACACCCATCTGCAGCGCGAAATCTCCGTTTTCAAAGGAGGCCATGGCGCTGATGCGAGGGGTAAAATTGGGAGCATCGGGTTCGAAGCAGCGGGTGTTGAGCGCGTCGATGAAGCTTTTGCCGTTTTTTACATACTCGTAAATGGTATCGGTCTGATCGCCGTTGGTGACGATAAGCTTATTCTCGTATTCACGCACAGGCCAGTAAATGATCAGGGAGGGATCCTTCATTTTCGCTTCGTCAAATGCCTGCGTGCGCATACCGCCTTCTTCTTTTACAAAAATGCGGTTTCTGCTGTTTTCGCTTCTGCCCATGATGAAGTAGGCGAATACGGCTTTTTTACCGTTTTCGCTCTTTCCGACGATGATGCCGCGTCCGGGATAGGTAGTCTGGCCTACGGCCTGAGTAAGCGTATGCATTGTTATTACTCCTTGCTTATGATCAGTTTGCTGACATATTCAACGGCGCGGGGGAGAAGGCTCCATTCCGCTTCCCGCATGACGCGTGCCTGCAGAATTTCGGGAGTATCTCCGGGAAGAACGTCTACCGCCTTCTGGAAGATGATTTCGCCGCCGTCCGGAATCTCGTTTACATAGTGTACGGTTGCGCCTGTAATCTTTACGCCCTTCTCAAGCACGGCTTCGTGTACCTTCAGGCCATAAAAGCCCTTTCCGCAGAACGCGGGAATGAGCGCCGGATGGACGTTGATGATCTTGCCGGGGAACCCTTTGGTAAAATCAGCGGAAAGAATCGTAAGAAAGCCTGCCAGAACGATCAGATCGATCTTCTGATCAATGACATACCGAAGCAGTCGGTTCTCCGCATCCTTCCGGGTTTCACCTTCCTGTTTCTGGGATACATAGGTTGCGATGCCGGCATTCTGTGCGCGGGTGAGGGCATATGCATTTTGATTGCTTGCGCAAACCAACACAATTTCGCCGCTCTTGATTTCGCCGCGTGCGCTGGCGTCCAGAATCGCCTGCAGATTGGTGCCGCCTCCGCTTACGAATACGGCGATACGTGCGCTCACAGGAAACGCACCTTCCCTTCGTCCGCAGCCTTTTCAACATGGCCCAACACATATGCTTTTTCGCCGGATGCGTTCAGCACGCGCACGGCCTCATCCGCCTGATCGGCAGGAACGATGACGCACAGGCCCACGCCCATGTTGAAGGTATTGAACATGTCGCGGCGGGAGATGGAGCCGGATTTCTGGATATAGTCGAATACGGGCGGTGTGACGATGGATTTTTCATCCACAACCGCGCAGAGGCCGTCGCCGAATGCGCGCGGAATGTTTTCATAGAATCCGCCGCCGGTAATGTGAGCGATTGAGCGCACATCCACCGTTTCCAGAAGCTTAAGAACCGGTTTTACATAAATCTTGGTCGGAGTTAGAAGCGTTTCGCCAAGGCTAGCGCCAAATTCCGAAATATATTCGTTCAGATCGCGGTTTTCTACGTTCAAAGCTTTTCGTACCAGAGAGAAGCCGTTGGAGTGTACGCCTGAGGAAGCGACGGCGATCAGCGCATCGCCAGCCTGAACGTTTTCGGGGTTCAGAACTTTTTCTTCATCCACAATACCGGTGGTAAAGCCGGCGAGATCATATTCGTCCTCTGCATACATACCGGGCATTTCGGCGGTTTCGCCGCCAATCAGTGCGCAGCCTGCCTGTACGCAGCCCTCGGCAACGCCGGATACGATTTCGGCTACGCGTTCGGGAACATTCTTTCCGAGGGCGATGTAGTCCAGGAAGATCAGGGGGCGACCGCCAAGGCATACTACGTCGTTTACGCACATGGCAACGCAGTCGATGCCGACAGTGTCATGCTTGTTCATCAGGAAAGCAAGCTCCAGCTTTGTGCCTACGCCGTCGGTACCGGATACGAGAACGGGGGTTTTGATGCCGGTTAAGTCGGGCTTGAACATGCCGCCAAAGCCGCCGACGGTACCCAGTGCGCCGGTGTTCATGGTGCGGGCAATGTGGCCCTTCATCAGCTCTACGGCCTTATAGCCGGCGGTGATGTCTACGCCTGCCTGGCGATAGCTTTCGGAATAGCTGTTTTTCATTTGTTGATGCCCTCCGTAATGCTTCGTTCAAATTTGCTCTTAACCGTGGTGGTCGGGGGATCGCAAGGATATTTTCCTGTGAAACAGCCCACGCAGAAGCCGCAGGGCGTATTGTCGCAAAGGCGCTCGGCGTTTTCCGGGCGGAGATAGCCAAGAGAGTCTACGCCGATGATATCGCGGATTTCCTCGATGGTGTGGTTATAAGCGATCAGATTTTCACGCTTGTCGATATCGGTGCCAAAATAGCAGGGATACAAAAACGGCGGTGCGGAGGAGCGCATATGAACTTCGGTTGCACCTGCATCCCTTAACAGCTTGACAATTCGGGCACAGGTTGTTCCGCGGACAATAGAGTCGTCTACCAGAACAACGCGCTTACCCTTTACAACGCTGGATACGGGATTCAGCTTGATTCTTACCTTGTTTTCACGGTCCGACTGAGTGGGCTGAATAAAAGTTCGGCCGATGTACTTGTTTTTGATAAAGCCGATGCCATACGGGATGCCGGACTGACGGGAGTAGCCGATGGCGGCGTCAATGCCGGAATCGGGAACGCCGATCACGACGTCGGCCTGAACGGGATGGTCCAGCGCAAGAAATGCGCCAGCCCTCTGACGCGCCATGTGAACGGAGGTGCCGTCTACTACGCTGTCAGGGCGGGCAAAATAGATGTATTCAAATATGCAAAGCCCGCGGGGTTTTTCGGCTACGTGCGTTTTATCGCAGCGGAGTCCGTTTTTGTCGGCAATCACGACCTCGCCGGGCTCTACATCGCGCACGAAGGTAGCGCCAATAGCGTCCAATGCACAGGTTTCCGAGGCAAATACCCAGCTGTCGTTGAGCTTACCGATACAAAGCGGATGGAATCCGTACGGATCGCGCGCGCCGATCAGCTTTGTGGAGGACATCATAACGATGGAATACGCGCCCTTAAGCGAACCCATTGCGTTTGATACCGCTTGCTCGATGGACTTGGTTTTGAGGCGTTCTCTGACGATTGCATAGGCAATTACCTCTGCATCACTGGTCGTATGATAAATGGAACCGGAAAGTTCCTGCTCCTCGCGCAGCTCATAGGCGTTTGTCAGACAGCCGTTGTGCGCAAGCGCCATCAGGCCTTTAACATGGTTAACGGTCAGCGGCTGTGCATTCTGTGCGGGGTTGATATCGCTGTTACCGTAGCGCACATGGCCTACGGCGATCTCTCCGACGCCAAGGCTGTCCAGAATGTCTTTTGTGAATACGTCGTTTACAAGGCCGGGAGCCTTATGGCTTCGCATAAGACCGTCGCGATTTACGACGATGCCGCAGCTTTCCTGTCCGCGATGCTGAAGCGCATACAGCGCGTAATAACACGCGCTTGCCACATCATGTCCGTCAGGGGAATAGATGCCGAATATGCCGCACTCTTCATGGAGCTTGCTCATACATTTTCCTCCGTCAGGCGGCGCATGACTTCCTGATATGCGTCTTCAACGTTGCCGAGGTCGCGGCGGAAGCGGTCTTTATCCAGCTTTTCTCCGGTATCCTTATCCCAGAAGCGGCAGGTATCAGGGGAGATTTCGTCGGCGAGCACGATGGATCCATCGCTCAGACGGCCAAATTCAAGCTTGAAGTCGACCAGCGTGATGTTGAGCTTCAGGAAGTATTCTTTGAGAAGCTTGTTTACGGTGAGCGCCATTGTGCGGATGGTGTCGATTTCGTCCTTGGTGGCAAGGCCCAGAGCGAGAGCATGGCTGTCGTTAAGGAGCGGATCGCCCAGATCGTCGTTTTTATAGGAGAACTCAAAGGTAGGCTCGGCAAAAACGATGCCCTCTTTAACGCCGTAGCGCTTAGAGAAGGAGCCGGCGGAGATGTTGCGTACGATTACCTCGAGCGGTACGATGGAAACCTTTTTTACGAGGGTTTCGCGGTCGTTAAGCTCCTCGACGAGATGGGTGGGAACGCCGTTTTTTTCGAGCATTTTCATAAGCATATTGCTCATTCGGTTGTTGATTGCGCCCTTACCGACGATGGTGCCCTTCTTTTCGCCGTTGAAGGCGGTCGCATCGTCCTTGTAGGATACAATATACAATTCGGGATTTTCGGTTGCAAATACCTTCTTGGCTTTTCCTTCGTACAGCTGTGCCTGCTTAGTCATTTTTGTTTTCCTCCCCTGTGTAGCTGTATTCTTTCCTGTACTGTTCATCTTTTTTAAGCGCTGCGGCCTTCATGTCGCTGCGCGCCTGATTGAGCTTTTTCGCAAGCGTTTTATCGGTTACTGCCAGAATCTGCGCCGCCAGTATTGCGGCGTTTTTTGCGCCGTCGATGGCTACGGTGGCTACCGGGATGCCGGAGGGCATCTGCACGGTTGCAAGCAGCGCGTCCAGACCGTCAAGCGCGGTGGATTTTACGGGAATTCCGATAACGGGCAAAGTGGTATTGGCGGAAAGCGCTCCGGCAAGATGGGCGGCCTTTCCTGCTGCTGCGATGATCGCTCCAAAGTCGTTGTCGCGGGCGTTTTTTGCAAATTCAGAGGCGGCTTCCGGCGTTCTGTGCGCTGAAATCACGCGCACCTCATGAGGAATCTCCATCTCGCGCAGATAGGATGCGGCAGCTTTAACTACCGGCCAATCGCTGTCCGAACCCATGATAATGGCAATCTTTTTCATCCATAAACCTCCTGTTTGAAAAACGAACAATAATCGGGCAACTATGAAGATTCTACGGCAAAATACGAACGATGTCAATTTTAGAAAGTGTTTTTATACGTTATATTTAGGGTGAGTTTTCGCGCATTCGTATAAAGAATGTAAAAAACGAGGATGCTATCCGATGGAGAAGTATGTTTGCGGAGGTTGTTTTTATGAAAAGGGAAAAACACGACTTACCGGCGCTGTCTGTTTCATGGCAGCCGCATGCGGGCGATCGGGAAACGCGTACGGGCGCGCTGGCGCCCAAAGGGAAAAACGGGGATGACGGGAGGTACGGATATGGACAAAAAGCAGATGCCTGACGCAAAGTCATATAACAGAATGGTCAAAAAAATCACGCCGAACAGCCCGAAGCTGAAAGGCTTTTTCAGAGCCTTCTGGGTGGGCGGGGCAATCTGTATGCTGGGACAGATCATTACCTGCGTCGGAAACAGGCTCGATCTGTCCTTTGCGCAGGGAAGCATGTTTACGCCCTCGGTTCTGGTAGTCATCGCATCGTTTCTGACGGGAATCGGCGTGTATGACAGGATTGGAAAGTATGCGGGCGCGGGATCTGCGATTCCCATTACCGGCTTTGCAAATTCCGTAGTCGCGCCCGCGATGGAATTCAGGCGCGAAGGCTTTGTTATGGGCGTCGGTGCGAAGCTGTTTGTGCTTGCCGGGCCTGTACTTGCCTATGGCATATCGGCCAGCGTTCTATATGGAATTATATACTGGCTGCTGGGGGTGATGTGACATGGGATTAATAGGAAAGAGAACGTTTGTGTATGACAAAAAGGTATCCGTTGCCTCCCATGCATGTATGGCCGGGCCGAAAGAAGGAAAAGGGCCGCTTGGCGGTACGTTTGATATCGTTATGGATGATGATTTGATCGGTCAGAAAAGCTGGGAGATGGCGGAAAGCGAAATGCTTCGAAGAACGGTTGAAATGTGCGCTTGCAAAGCGGGTATGAGAACCGGCGATATCGGTGCGCTGCTTGCGGGGGATCTGAACGCACAGATTATTTCATCGGGCTTTGCGGCACGCGGGTTGGGCGTTCCCTTTTTCGGAATGTACGGCGCATGCTCCACAATGGCGCAGTCCATTGTTGTTGGCGCGGCGCTTGTAAGCGGAGGATATCTGAAAAACGCCGTGTGCGCGGCGTCCAGTCATTTCTGCACGGCGGAACGGCAGTTTCGTTTTCCGCTGGAACTGGGTACGCAAAGACCGCCTTCCGCCCAGTGGACGGCGACAGCAGCCGGCGCTGTGCTGCTAACGGAAGGAGAGGAAGGCAGGGTTTTTGTTACGAATGGAACGATTGGACGGGTAATTGATTTAAAGATTAAAGACGCCAATCATATGGGCGCGGCGATGGCGCCCGCCGTTGCCGATACCATTGACGGGCACTTTGAGGATACGAGCAGGTCGTTTGATGATTATGACCGGATTATCACCGGAGATCTTGGCATATACGGCCGGGAACTGCTAATCGAACTATTGGAAAAACGGGGCGTGCGCGTTCAGGCTGACAAGCTGATGGACTGTGGGAAGGAAATGTTTTCGCCTGAGCAGGATGCGCATGCGGGCGCAAGCGGCTGCGGCTGCATTGCAAGCGTTGTGGCTGGGAAGATCATGAGTGAAATGGAGAACCGGGAAATGAAGCGCGTTCTTATGCTTGGCAGTGGAGCCATGCTCAGCCTTACCTCCAGCCAGCAGGGCGAAAGCATTCCCGGCATTGCGTACGGCGCTGTATTGGAGGTGAAGGATTTTTGATGAATGATATTCTGATGTGCGTAAAAGCATTTTTGGTAGGTGGCGTAATATGCGCTGTCGGTCAGGCGTTGATTATGTATACCAGGCTTACAAGCGCAAGGGTGCTGGTCATGTTTGTCGTTTTGGGCGTTTTTTTGACGGCGATTGGCGTATACAAGCCGCTGGTGGATTTTGCTGGCGCCGGCGCTACGGTTCCGCTGACGGGCTTTGGTTATACGCTTGCAATGGGCGCTGCGGACAATGTGTATAAGCATGGCTTATTCGGCGCGTTTACGGGCGGCGTATCAAACGCCGCTGCGGGTATTACGGCTGCAATCTTTTTCGGCCTTCTGAACGCCCTCATTTTTAAGCCAAAGGCCAAGTAACAGGCGGCTGTGCGCCTTGCAATCCTTCCGATATTCGGTTATAATAGAATAGATGTAATATCGATACCGAAAGGATAATGACCGAATGAAACTTCCCAAAGCGGTTTCGAAAAAATCGATAGAGAACCTTCTCCGGGATTTTGTTAATGTGATTGTGGACGCAGGCTTGTTTTTGCTTGCGCTGCATGTGGCTGCGCTTTTGCGGTATGACGGACATATTCCGCCCAGAGCGGTGCGCGTGCTGAGCGAACGGATCGTATGGATCACGCTGATCAACGCAGCGTGCCTGATGATTGCGGGCGTGTACCGGATTATCTGGAAATATGCTGGCATGCGCGAATACGGGCGCGTAGGCCTTGCGTGCATTATGGGCGCGGCCGGAAACATTGCGGCCAGCCTTTTCCTCCGCTGGGCCCTTCCCAGAACCGTTTTGATTATTGCCGGTATGGGCACAACCATTCTTGTGTGCGTTGTTCGCGTCGTCGGTACGTTTGTTTTTGAAAAGCTGATGCAGGGCGTTAAGGGCAGTGCATCCGACAGGCGGTATCTCATCGTCGGCGCGGGCGAAGGCGGATTGTATGCGCTCCGATATCTGCGCTCCAAACGAATGGGTAACGTCGTTTGCTATGCGGATGACGATGAACGCAAGCAAAATCAGCGCATATCGGGCGTTCCCGTTATGGGAACCACAAATGATATTCCAAAGATTGCGAACGCCAAGAATATATCCGACATCATTATCGCCATCTCTCGCCTTACGCAGAGCGATATGGAGCGAATCGGTAACATGTGCGCTCAGACGAGATGTCAGGTGAAGATTCTTTCCAATGAGGTAAACGACGGGGAAAACCATAAGCAGCCGGTGCTGAAACGGCTGAAAGCGAGCATGTTTTTGATGCGCCCCGAGGTGACGCTGGACAATAAGCGGATTTCGGAATACATTCGCGATAAAAACGTGCTGGTAACCGGCGGGGGCGGTTCCATCGGAAGCGAAATCTGCCGGCAGCTGATGCGGTTTTTCCCCCGTAAGCTGATCGTATTTGATATCTATGAAAACGGCGCTTACGATCTCCAGATGGAGCTTTTTCGCAAAATCGGCCACGATTGCCCGGTTGAGGTGGTTATTGGTTCTATCCGTGACAAAAAAAGACTGGATGACGTCATGGAAGAATACAAGCCGGAGGTGGTTTTCCACGCGGCGGCGCACAAGCATGTGCCGCTGATGGAGGGTTCACCGGCAGAAGCGGTGGAGAACAATGTGTTTGGCACCTATAATCTTTTACAGTCGGCTTCAGAACACCACGTGGAAAGGCTGGTGCAGCTTTCTACCGACAAGGCCGTAAATCCAACAAACGTTATGGGCGCCACCAAACGCATTACGGAAATGCTTGTGCAGACATTTGCACGAAATACCAATATGAAATGCATGGCTGTGCGTTTTGGCAATGTGCTCGGTTCGCACGGCAGCGTCATTCCGCTCTTTGAGGAACAGATTCTGGACGGCGGCCCTGTTACGCTTACGCACAGGGATATTACCCGTTATTTTATGACCATTCCGGAAGCAGCGCAGCTGGTTCTGCAGGCCGGCGCGCTGGCAGGCTCCGGCTCCATTTACGTGCTCGATATGGGGCAGCCTGTAAAAATCTATGAGCTTGCCGAAAAGTTGATCCGTTTTTACGGTTATGAGCCCGGTAAAGATATTGAAATACAGATTACGGGTCTTCGTCCCGGTGAAAAGCTGTATGAAGAGCTGATGATGGATACGGAGAAAGATCTGATGGGACGAACGGCGCATAACAAAATTCTGGTTGCGCCCCCGATTACGCTTGACGAAAAGGTTTTCTTCCGCCTTCTGGAACGGCTGAAAACAGCGGCGGAAGCCGGAGATTATCTGGCGACGATCCGTGAGCTTAGAACAATTGTGCCGACCTATCGTCCGGATTCAGAGCGGATTGCCGGCTGAGCGCGGAAAGGGAATTATGATAAAGATCTTTCGCAGGCATAATGGATGGCAGTGGCTGCTTCTGTCTTTGAGCGTTTTGACAACCGGACTGATTTTTTACTTCAGCGCTCAAACGGGGCAGCAGTCGAGCGAAACGAGCTTGGGCGTTATGCGTTTGTTTCAAGAGTTGTTTCCGTTTCTGGAGCTGACGGGAGATAAGGCGCATCTAGTGATCAGAAAGCTTGCGCACTTTACCATATTCTTTTTGGACGGCGCGTTTTTAACCGCATATATACGGTACACATACGAAAAAAGGCTGATGAACGCAGCTTTTTATCTGCTGATTCCATTTGTTAGTGCTATAGCCAGCGAGATCGAGCAGATTTTTATTGATGGGCGCGGGCCTTCGGTTATGGATGTGGCAATTGACTCTACCGGTGCGGCGGCAGGTGCGCTGTTTGCAAGCGTCATTTTTTATTCTGTAATGCGCTTCAGGGAAAGAAAGCAAAAGGTCGGAGGGGATACGCATGTTTGATCCGCGTACAAAGTGGCTGTGCGCAGCGGAATTCTTGAAAGCCGAACCGATAAACGTGTTTCACAGGGAAAGCGAGAAGGCAGAAGGCGGACAAGATAGAACGCTTCAGAATTTTCATATGTATGCAAGGCGCACCTTCCGTTTGAAAAGCCGCGTGCAATCTGCCGAGATGTGGATTACGGCGGATGATTATTATAAATTGTACATAAACGGTCAGTATGTTGCCCAGGGCCCTGCCCCCGGTTATCCCCAAAGCTATAATGTGAACCGGATTGACGTTCTGAAATATCTTCGCGCCGGTGAAAATGTAATTGCGCTGGACGTGTATTATCAAGGCCTGATCAATCGCGTGTGGGTATCGGGCGATATGCGGCAGGGGTTTATGCTGGAATTGCACGTAGACGGCAAAGTCTTTCTGCGGTCAGACGAAAAATTTCATTATCTGAAAAGCGAAGCGTATACCACCAAGGACGTCTTTGGTTATGAAACGCAGTTCAGCGAGCACTTTGATTCCGGAAAGGAACCGAAGGGCTGGAAGGACGTTGGATTCGACGACTTTATGTGGACGGCATGCTCGGTAAAGCCGAAAACGGACTATGTTTTCCGGTGGCAGGAAACGCCTGTATTGGCGACGGAAATCATACAGGCGAAAAGAATCCGCAAAGAGGGAGGCGGAGCCATTTTCGATTTCGGGCGGGAAATTGCCGGCGTTTTGCTTTTGAAAGCGCAAGGAAAGCGCGGAAGCGTGGTTACCGTTCGGATGGGCGAGGAGCTGACGGACGAAGGCGGCAAGGTCCGTTTCCAGACAAGGGCAAACTGCCGCTATGAGGATACGTGGACACTGTCTGGGCAGACGGACGAATGGGAAATGTACGACTACCGGGGCTTCCGATATGTTGAGATCATTGGCACAGAAGGAACGAAGCTCACAGAGATTTCGGCCCGTGAGCAGCATTACCCGATGGATGAATCGCTGTCGGTATTGGAAACTTCGGATCAGGCGCTTGAAAAGGTATTTAATCTTTGCAAAAACACGATCAGAACCGGCGTACAGGAGGGTTATCTCGATTGTCCTACGCGCGAAAAGGGACAGTATTCCGGCGATCTTGTTATAACATCGCTGGCACACATATATCTTTCGGGGGATCTCAGGCTTCTGAAAAAGGCGCTTGATGACTGGATGCGCTCCGCTTTTATTACAGACGGACTTATGGCGGTTTTTCCCTGCTCGCTTATGCAGGAGATAGCCGATTACTCGTTGCTCTTTCCGCTGGTAGCATTAAGATACTACGAGCATACGCAGGATCAGGAGTTTCTGAAGGAAGCTTATGAAACCTGCAGGGGGATTATTGCTGTATACCAAAGATACCAAAGGGCAGACGGATTGATTGAAAACGTAAAAGAAGCGTGGAACCTTGTGGACTGGCCGGAGAATCTCAGGGACGATTACGATTTTCCGCTGGACAGACCGGTTGGACCCGGATGCCATAATGTAATCAACGCATTTTATATCGGCTGTATCAAAACGACGGAGAGCATTGCGCGCATTCTGGGCGAAAAGGTCGGATCGCGCGTTCAGACGCTGACAAACGCCTTTGACGCGGCGTTTTTCAGAAAGGAAACCGGCCTGTATGCAGATTCCGACAAAAGTAATCACAGCGCCGTGCATTCCAACATTCTTCCCTTATTCTTCGGTTTGATGTCCAAAGAAAGAGAAAAAATGATTTCCGATTGGCTGATCAAAAGGGGTATGCAAACCGGCGTATATATGGCGTATTTCCTCCTGAAGGGCCTTGCTCGCGCCGGAAGATACGACGCCGTATACGACCTGATTACCCGTAAAGGGAAAAAAAGCTGGATGAACATGCTGGAGGAGGGTGCAACCACTCTGTTTGAAGCATGGGGCAAAGATCAGAAGTGGAACACCAGCCTGTGCCATCCGTGGGCGAGCGCGCCCGTGCCTGTGCTGATCGAGGATATTCTTGGCATCACGCCGGAGATTGCGCGCGGAGGCGTATGGAAATGCCGTCTTCCCGCGCATGTGAAGGAACTCAGGTTGACTGTACCGGTAGCAGGGCACACCGCAAAGTTTATCCGTACAGAAGGCTCCACTACGCTCACCATTCAGAAGAAAGGATGATCTCAGTTGAAACGAAGCGAAATCAACAGGTGCCTGAAATGGTCTGAAGCGCTATTAAACGAATACCGCTTTCCGCTTCCACGCTTTGCGGCATGGGGAATGGAAGAGTGGAAAGAAAACCGAGAAGCCTGCAAAGAAATATTTCAAACCCTTCTGGGATGGGATATCACTGATTTTGGAACGGGCGATTTTGATAAAATCGGAGCCGTGCTTTTTACCATCCGAAACGGCATACTGAATCAGCCGGGCGTAGGTTCGCCATATGCGGAAAAGCTCATTCTTCTGAAGGAAGGGCAGCGCCTTCCGAACCATTTTCATGCTATGAAAACCGAGGATATTATAAACCGCGGCGGCGGACGCATTTTCATGAAACTGTTTAACAGACTGCCGGATGGCGGTGTGGATTATGAAACGAACGTAAGCGTGTACTCGGACGGCATATTGAAAACCGTGAAGGCGGGCGAGGAGTTTTATGTTATGCCCGGCGACAGCGTGCGGCTTACGCCCGGGATTTATCACATTTTCGGTGCGAAGGATGCGGAGGTAATTGTGGGCGAGGTATCCAGCATCAACGATGACAAGACCGATAACTATTTTGCCGAGCCCACAGCCCGCTTTCCGACCATTGAGGAGGATGAGGCGATATTACATCCGCTGGTTGGCGATTACGAACGCCTATAAAGCGATATAGCGCCGCTTTCGTTTATACGGAGGCGGTTTTTTTATGTGATCAATAGCGCTTCGCTGTTTGTGAAGCGCTATTGAAAGTTGACATTGAGAAGTGCGTTTGCTATAATAAGCTGAATTATTATGGGATAATAGGGTGCGAATGTGCGTGCCCGGAGGGAGCCTTTTATATGGTCTTTTCCAGCCTGACTTTTTTATTGTTTTTCCTGCCGTTGGTGTTGGGGCTTTACTTCCTCAGGTCCAATATCCGCTGGAGAAACGGGATACTGCTGGTTTCTTCTTTGTTGTTTTACGGCTGGAGCGATCCGATATGGATTCTCGCCATGCTGTTTTCAACGTTTTTGAACTATTTCTGCGCGATCCGGATTTCAAAAACAAAGCATGCGTTTATCAAAAAGTGGAACCTGTTTTTATCCCTTGCCGGCTCGCTCGGGCTCCTATTTTACTTTAAATACAGCGCTTTTACCATTAATGGCCTAAGCTCGCTTTTCGGCATGGAATTCAGAATGGATACGCCGGTTTTGCCGATAGGCATATCGTTTTATACGTTCCAGGTTCTTTCCTATACGCTGGATGTGTACTGGGAAAAAACGCCCGTGCAGAAGAGGCCGCTCAGGCTGCTTCTGTATGTATGCTGCTTCCCTCAGCTGATCGCCGGCCCTATTGTAAGGTATGACGATATCGAAAAGCAGCTTTCCAAACGTTACACCTCGCCCGATGCATTTCAGGCCGGCATGCGCAGGTTCGTTGTGGGTCTTTCCAAAAAGGTGCTGCTTGCAAACATTGCGGGCGCGGCGCTGAACGAAACGATTCTGGCGGGTTCGGGAACTGCAATGTCCCTTGCCGGCGCGTGGTTGTCCGCGTTTTTGTATGCGCTTCAGATCTATTTTGATTTTTCTGCCTATTCGGATATGGCAATCGGTATCGGCAAAATTCTGGGCTTTGAATATAAGGAAAACTTCGATTATCCCTACATATCGCAGTCGGCCGGCGAGTTCTGGCGCAGGTGGCATATTTCCCTCGGTACCTGGTTCAGGGAATACCTGATGTACCCTTTGATGAGAAGCAGGGTATTCAGGAATATGAGCATGAAAAAAAGCCCGAACCGTTCCAAATTGTATTACCGCAACAAGGCTACGATTATCTGTACGATGATCGTATGGACAGCGACTGGCTTCTGGCACGGCGCAAGCTGGAACTTTGTTGTCTGGGGTCTGTACTATGGCGTTATGATGGTGCTTGAAAAGTTTGTGTTTGACAAGATTCTTGCAAAAACGTCGGGCATAATCAAATGGTTTTTTACGATGATCGTTGCGCTTGTAAGCTTTGTCATTTTCTACTATACGGATTTTTCAAACGTCATTTCCCATGTGCTCGCGATGATCGGCATCAGAACCGGCGAAGGCGGCTTCGGTTTCGTTCAGCTGATCGATGAAACGACGGTCAGGGTATTGGAAACCTATGCCGTGTTTATGGCGGTTGCCGTGGTTTGCTGCCTGCCTGTTGGGAAATGGATTCGCGATCTTCTTGGCAAAACCAATTTTACCGACCGCGCTGCAAACGGCGTAGGAACGCTCTTGCTTTCCGGGCTTTTGCTGCTTTCCATAATGTTCCTGGTCGGTCAGAGCTTTAACCCCTTTATTTATTTCCGCTTTTAATGCGACGGAGGAAATATGAAGCATCGATTTTCGTTTGTTGTAACTTTATGGTGGCTGCTGCTGCTTTTAAGTGCAGGCGTTTTCCTTTTGTTTCTTGCGCCGAAGAGTGAAAGAACCAGCGATACGGAAAACAGAATGCTTGCCGGACGCCCAGAGCTGAATGTTCAGAGCGTAATGTCGGGCGAATTCATGACCGGCTTTGAAAGCTGGCTTTCGGACGGCTTTTTTAAGCGCGACAGCGTAATCTCCGCCACTGATACGCTTCTTGCCAAAACCTCGCTGGCGGATCATGGCGATGTGGATATGGAGGAAAGGCTTCTTTTGGAACAGAAAATTGCCGAGGAAGCTTTGAAAGAGACGGAAGAACCGATAGAACCGACGGCCGAACCTGAGGATACCGAACCTGAGGGAGAAGAGCCGGTTCAGACGCCTGTTCAGCTTGTAAGCGACGAAGAGGAAGAAACGACGGATAAGATGCAAACCGCCCAAACGGACGATGCCGAGAAGGCGGAGTTTGAGGGCAAGGCATGGTTCTGGCTTGAAAATACCGATGGAACCAAAACCAGCGTATATACGTTTTCCGAGAAAAATATCAATACTGTCGTAAAAATGCTGAACACCTACCGGGACGCGCTCGGCGAGGACGGAACATTGCACTATATGCAGATTCCGTTTTCTCAGCTGGCGTACAGATGGCTGAACAATACCAAAACATATAGCGGCTGGGGCTGCAATGTGGAAGATGCCCTGCGCGCAAAGGTGAATGAAGGAATCTACATTCATAATGTTCCGGAGATTCTTCTTGAGCCCATGCAGAACGATGAGTACCTTTACTTCCGGCTCGATCATCACTGGACGCCGCTGGCTGCAAGTTATGTGGTAAACGCCATTATGGAATCTCAGGGGTATCCTACCGTAGATTACGAAGAGTATGAATACAGCGTGCATGAAAACTTCTATGGATCGCATTACGACGCATCGGATATGTCTAGAATGCGCCGGCTTGCCGACAGGCTGGAAGTTATGCATCCGCTTTTACCGGCCCACCACTATCTTGTAAAGAAAATCGATAAGATGACGGAAACAGAGCTTATGAATTATAATCATAACTCTTACACGGCCTATATGTTCGGAACCCGTGGTCCCTGGCGTGTGATTGATACGGGCTATAACACCGGGCGTACAGCGCTGGTTATTTGCGATTCGTTCGGTACGACGTTCACGCCCTATCTGCTCCCGTATTATGACACCGTGGTCGTTACCGACTTAAGGCCGGATTACTATGATAAGTCTGCTGCGGGCGGATCGGTAAGGGACTATATTGAACATTATGGCGTGGATGATATTTACATGGTTATGTCCACGGTTTCCAGCGTAAACAACCAGTACTCGCTCACATACATGATGAAATACCTTGATTAGTCGGGGGCGGTAAGCAAATGAAATCCGGGAAAGCAAAGCTTTTGAAAAAACGGAGAATGAAGGAAAAGCGATTTGCGCGCAGATGGGCAATCATCAGCATTTTTGCCTGTATAGTGCTGTCGGCGCTTCTGGCGCTGGGCCTTAAAATGGGACCGGGCTATATCCGATCTCAGATCGATTTTGCTCTGGAAATGAACAATTATGAAAAGGCGCTGTCGCTATCCGATATTCTGGGAACGGAAACCTATCAGGAAACCGCCAAACGGATTGATTATCAAAAGGCGGCTGCCGCTATGGAGGCGGGCGATTTTGACGGCGCAAAAAGCATGTTCCTTGCGCTCGGGAATTATTCCGATGCATCCGATATGGCAAGGGAAACGCAGCTGAGAAAGGCAAAAGCGCTTTTTGAGAACGCGGAATTTAGCGAGGCGATCAGCATTCTTGAATCCATATCCGGCTATAAGGATGCTTTTGATTTGATCAGTATGTGCAAATACCGAATTGCGGAAAACCTTCTTTCCGCCGGCGAATTCCGAGAAGCAATGACCATGTTTGAAGCGCTCGGAGATTATGAAGATGCATATGAAAAGCGCGTTCAGATTGCAAAGGACATTACCGGCCTGTCGAATGCCGATGAAGCGCTTACCCTTGCTTTAGGGCTAAGTGATGAAGAAATGGAAAGGCTTGCCCAAATCAACGAAGCCCGAAGCATGCTCAGAATCGGTTGGGTCGATGTCGGGTTTGATCATACTGTAGCCAGAACGCAGGACGGAAAGGCGCTTGCCGCAGGCGATAACGAATACGGTCAGACGGATGTAGGCGGCTGGAGTGACGTGGAGTATATTGCGGCAGGCGCATATCATACGATCGCTCTTCTTAAGGATGGCACCGTAAAAGCCTGCGGAATGAACGAGTACGGACAGACGGAGGTTTCCGGCTGGACAAACGTTGTGAAAATTGCAGCGGGCTCCTTTGATACCTATGGCCTTACGGCTGACGGGAATATACTGCATGCAGGTTATTCAAAGAATGTCAATTATCAGGGATTTACCGGCCTTGTCGATATTCGGGCGGGTTCGTATGTGTTTTCGGGCATCCATGCTTTCGGAAGCATGGTATCCACATCTTCTGCCTGTCAGGTTTCCGACATAAGGGGCGTTGTCATGGCGGATGTGAATACAGGTTACGGCATTGCGCTTTCCGGGGACGGGAGCGTGAAGGCTACCTTCGGCGATTTGGATTGGAATGATACTGTGCTGGTTTCCGCGGGCGGCGCGGGCGTTATGGGGATTGATTTGAACCTTGGCGTTCAGAGCCATTGGTTCCGAAAGAGCGATCAAATCGATTTTTCGGGCATAAGAGCGGTTTGTCTGGCGGCAGGCGGCGGCCATCACGCCGTGCTCACGGAGGATGGACGCGTAATCGTATTCGGCGATAACGACAAGGGTCAGGCGGATACGGAGAACTGGAAGCTTTTTTAGCGCATGACCGGCGAGTTGGAGGAAAATGGTATGCATGAGGTTTCGTATTTGAAGCTTAAGAAAAATCTGAATAAGGATGCGTCGCATTTGCCGAAAACACGCTTTGCCCTTTTGGGAGATTGCGCAACGCAGCACCTTGCGGCGGCAATCGGTGGATATGCATACGAAATGGGTGAAGGCTTTGAGATGTTTGAAGCCGATTATGACCAGATCGACGCGCAGCTGATGGACGCTGAGAGCGAGTTTTTTCGCTTTCAGCCGGAAACCGTTCTGATCATGATGTGTACAGAAAAACTGTACGAGCGCTATGCGGGAACGCCCTTTTCCGAAAGATCCTGCTTTGCCGAAAGAGAATCGGAAAGAATTCGCAGCTGCTTTGCGCGCATAAACGCGTCTCTTTCCTGCGACATCCTGTTTTTCCTGTTCCTTCCTGAGGACGATGGCGTATTCGGTTCTTATGCCTACAGGGAGAAAGCGTCGTTTCCTTATCAGCTGATGAAGCTTAATATGCTGCTTGCGGATTCAACGACTGACTTTGGAAACCTGAGGCTGATTGACCTTCAGCAAATACGCGCGGTTATGGGCGCGGATCAGTTCAAAGATTCGAAAATGTACGCCATTGCGAAGATGCCGATGTCTACTTCGGCGCTTGTAAAGGTTGCAAAACGCGTGGTAGAAGCGGTTCGGGTCCGTAAGGGCCGATTTCATAAATGTGCGGTTGTTGATCTGGACAACACGCTCTGGGGCGGCGTAATCGGCGATGACGGGCTGGAGGGCATTGAGATCGGCGAGCTCGGACAAGGCCATGCGTTTACGGATTTTCAGATATGGCTGAAGGAACTGAAAAAACGAGGCATCATGCTTGCGGTCTGCTCGAAAAATAACGACAATACGGCAAAAGAGCCCTTTGAAAAGCATCCTGAAATGGTGCTCAGGCTGAATGATTTTTCGGCGTTTGTTGCCAATTGGGAAGATAAAGCATCAAATATACTGAAAATCAGGGATGAACTCAATATCGGCCTTGATTCCATGGTGTTTTTAGATGATAATCCGTTTGAAAGGAATCTTGTAAAGACGATGCTTCCGGAGGTGGAAGTAGTAGAACTTCCCGAAGATCCGGCATTGTATGTGGATTGTGTTAGGCGACTGAATCTTTTTGATACCGCATCCTATTCCGAAGAGGACCAGGTGAGAACCGAAAGGTATCTTGCGGAAAAGAAACGCGCGCAGCTGAACACGACCATTGAGAATTATGACGAATATCTCAAAGCGCTTGAAATGAAGGCGGAAGCAAAGCCCTTTGATACCTTCCACATTCCGCGAATTGCACAGCTGACGCAAAGGAGCAACCAGTTTAATGTTCGTACCATCAGGTATACGGATGCGGAGATTACCGAAATTGCCCGTTCGGATCAGTACATCACGCGATACTTTACCCTCAGGGATAAATTCGGCGATCATGGCTTGATTTCCGTTGTGATCCTTGAGAAGCAGGAAGATCATCTGTTTGTAAACGAATGGCTGATGAGCTGCCGCGTGCTGAAGCGCGGCATGGAGCAGTTTGTGGCGGATTCCATCATAAATGCCGCTATAGAAGCAGGGTTTTCAAAGGTGGTTGGCGAATATATAGAAACCCCGAAAAATGCGATGGTTAAAAACCTGTTTTCCGATATGGGCTTTGAGAAAACCAGGAACAACCGCTATCAGGCGTGCGTGGATACGTATGAATTTCATAGTACATATATTACAGAGGAGGAGTAATCATGAAAACGACCGATACGCTTAAAAAGCTTCAGCATGTATTCCGCGAGGTATTCGACGACAGCTCTATTAAGCTCAACGAGAAGACGACCGCCAAGGACATTGACGGCTGGGATTCGCTTATGCATATTACGCTGATTGCCGAAGTAGAGGATGCCTTTGGCGTAAAATTCTCTATGAAGGAAGTTACCGGTATGAAAAACATCGGCGAAATGGTTCAGCTGATTGAGAAGAAGGCAAAATGAAGATTCATCATATTGGTTATCTGGTCAAAAAGCTGGAAAAAGCCCAAAAGCAGTTTGAAACGCTGGGCTTTATGCCAATGGGCGAAAACGTGTATGACGAAATCCGCGGTATCGACATCCTGTTTATGAAAAACGGGGATGTAGTGATCGAACTTGTGTGCCCCGTGGATGAACAATCCCAGGTATCGGGCCTTGTAAAGCGGCTTGGAAACTCTCCCTATCATATCTGCTATGAAACGGAAGATATTGAAAGGGCTGTGGAAGAACTTTCCGGAAGTGGCTATGTAGTGGTGAATCCGCCAAAAGCCGCGCCGGCGATTGACGGAAGGCGCGTTGCCTTCCTGATGAGCGCTTCTGTCGGGCTGATTGAGCTGGTGGAAATTCAGCAATAAAAGAGATTGATTAAATTATTCTATGAATTTCCGATAAAACTATTGACAAACGCGTGATTGTTGGCTATAATAGGTCACGCGCTTGGGGTTATAGCTCAGTTGGTCAGAGCGTTACGTTGACATCGTAAAGGTCGATGGTTCGAGCCCATTTAACCCCACTTATGTGAACAAGCGGTTCCGGTCGGAATCGCTTGTTTTTTTATATAAAAATACGGGCGTATGAAACGCCCGCGCATTAGTAACATGATGGGAGATCGTTCTATCCCTCGAAGCCAAGCATTAGTCCGCCGCTTTCCGCATAGAAGGAGCAAAGCCCTTTGGTCGTACCGATTCGGATGCTTGCTGCGGGATACTCCGTATGGATCAGCTGCTTTAGCTGTACGGCGGCATGTTCATTTAAGCAATGGTCGATAATGACCTTACCGCCCCTGTAAGCATGATCCTTCATGATGGACAGTATCGTTTTGAGCGTTTTACTTTCTCCGCGGGTTTTACTCAGCTGTTCAAGCGTGCCTACATCGCTGGCTTTTCCTGTAACGTAAATGCCGAGTATACCGGCAATTTTTGCAACAGCCGGGCTTACACGGCCGTTTCTCGCAAGATTTGTCAATGATTTCAGCGAAAAAATCAGGTGCGTTCCGGCAAGGTACTCACAAACCGCACGCTTGATTTCTTCAAACGTATCGCCGGCGTGATGACGTTCGGCGATTTTTTCAATTGCCAGCTGCATTTCGGGACCGGTGGAGAGGGAATCGATTACGTGAACCTTTGCCTCGGGATGGGCGTTCATGTATTCGTTTGCCGCGTTTACTGCAGCGGAATAGCTGCCGGACAGATTGGAAGTAATAGTGATTGCGAATATGTTGTCAGAACCCTCGAAAGCATTCAGCCATTCATGGGTATTCGGGCAGGAGGAACGCGTAGGACCGGACACGGTTTTCAGGTCTTCCACCATGCCTTCCACGTCAAGCGAAACGTCATCCGTATATTCCTTTTGTGAAGTGATAATTTTAAGCGGGACGCTTTCAAAATCTACGCCCTGGAAGTTAAAAATGTTGGAGGAAGAATCCGACACGATTTTGAATTTCATACAGACACCTCGAATGCGTAATGGAAAGGCTTGCCTGATATTATTGTAAGTGTTCCGTTTGCATGATGTCAAGAATTTTCAGTTTCCTTTCAGGAATGCCGGGTAAGCGGGCAAGGGTGGCTGAGAGATGTTTGTGCGAAACCTGAACAGACATATGCTTCACATCTCTACGGTTGAAGATTTAATACTTGAGTGATAAGATTAAGATTCATGAAGGAGGTGCGCGATGCAAAAGATAAAAAGCTGGATTCAGACGCTTGAGTCCTCCCAAAGATTCGGTTGGTTGGTGCAGTTTGCTAAATTTTCGGTTGTCGGCACGATCAATACGATCATTGATCTCGGAAGCTACTATATATGTTTAAATGTTTTTATGTGGCACTATCAGATTGCGAATATGGTAGGCTTTTTTACAAGTACGGTGAACGCCTATGTCATGAGCCACAAGTTTGTTTTTAACGACGGCAGGCACTATTCGCTGAAAGAGCATATCTGTACTTTCTTAAAGACGGTGGCCGGTTATGGAGGAACCTGTATTCTGGGCATAATATTGCTTTGGGTCTGGGTAGAAAAGGTTCATATATCCGAAGACTATGCAAAGATTGTAAATTTGTTTATCACGGTACCGCTGAACTATATTATCATCAAATTCTGGACATTTAGCAGAAAGCAGAAATAGTGTAAGGTGCAGCAAATATGGTATAAATGTGTCAAGAGAAATATTTTTTGTATGCAGCGCTATATTTCAACAAAAGTATGCTATAATCAACAGCAAGCGAGTGTTAATGCTTATTCGCGTTTTGAAAGGATGGAAACTATGGCAAAAGGAATGAAGAAGGAAACCGGAAAGGCCCGCAAGGCGTATCCGTCTCTTGAAGAAAGACTGGTAATGGTTGATCAGAAAATCGAGCAGCTGGAAAAGCTGAACGCAGATCGCCGTGAATTGATCGAAAAGACTGAGAAAACTTTGAATGAAAGAAAAGAAGCCCTTAGAAAGAGCGAGGAACAGCTGGAAAAAGTCGTTGCCAAGAAACAGAAGCTGATTGCAATTCAGAATCGCACCCAGGCAAAGGGCGCGGACCGTGCGGTAAGAGCCGAGGAGAGGAAACGCCTGAACGAGCTGTATCAGGCGCTGAAGGCTCAGGGAAAGAGCGTTGACGATCTGTTTAAGGCGCTGGGAGAATAAAAATTGGAATCGTCCCGCCGTATGATGCGGCGGGACGATATTTATGTAAATGGATGAATTGGAAAGTAAATCGGATGTATCTGTCTGAAACTTTCCTTGCATGCCAAGTGAATATTGGTTATAATGAATAATGGAACTTTTTTACCGGCATGCACGCCATAGTGTAGGATTGATGAAGATAGCAAGGAGATAATTACGATATGCAACCCGCACAGAAGCTGAAGCTTTTGCTAACAGAAAATATCGGCAAAGTTATTGTGGGCAAGAACGAGATTATTGAGCTGGTTCTCAATGCAATTCTTTGCGGAGGCCATGTTTTGATTGAAGATGTGCCGGGCGTTGGAAAGACAACGCTGGCGTCTGCCTTTGCAAAGTCGCTGGCGCTCAGCTATAAGCGTATTCAGTTTACGCCCGATGTAACCCCCAGCGATGTTACCGGATACACATATGTGGATTTCAAGAACGATCGCATGGAGTACAGAGAGGGCGCAGTGTTTGCTCAGATTGTGCTTGCTGATGAAATCAACCGTACGTCGCCCAAGACCCAGTCCAGCTTGCTGGAGGTAATGGAGGAGGGTCAGGTGACGCTGGACGGACAGACGCACAAGCTTCCGACGCCCTTTATTGTACTGGCAACGCAGAATCCGGTGGATTTTGTGGGCACATATCCACTGCCGGAGGCGCAGTTGGACAGATTTTTTATGCGAGTTTCCATCGGCTATCCTACGGAAGCGGAAGAAGCCGAAATTCTGAATAAATACATGACGGGCGAAAAGCCCTTGAACGCCATTGAGCCCGTTTGCACGCGGGAAGATATCCTTCGCCTTCAGGAGATGGTGGGCGATGTTCGTGTATCCCGGGAAATGCGCGCCTACATTGCGGCAATTGCACAGGCTTCCAGAAGCTATCGCGCTCTGTCGCGCGGGATTTCCACGCGCGGCGCTATTTCGCTTATGCATTCTGCGCAGGCATGCGCGCTTCTGGACGGGCGAGATTACGTAATGCCGGAGGACGTCAGAAAGATGGCGGGGCCTGTACTTGCGCATCGCGTGGTGCTCAGCGCCGAAGCGAGGCTCAGTATGAAAGGAGCGTCCGCAGACCGTGTACTGGCGCGCCTGATTTCCGGCGTTCAGGTACCGGTAAGGACCAGGTGACAAATTCGTGAATTCAAAAGCGATACATTTTTTGTTTGTAATGGCTGCGCTCTGCATAATAGCGCTGACGATTGGTTCGTCAGCGCTGCTTCGCATGGCTGTGTGCATGCTGCTGATGGTTGTCATAGCGCTTCTTTCGGTTCTGTTTGCGTTGTTTACCGTAAAAGTGCGGTTTTCTGCATCGAGAAATCGAATTGAACGCATGCAAAGCCTGCCCTATCAGGTTGAAGTCAGGTTTATTTCGGTATTTCCGGTGGGAAAAGTGATGCTTTATGCCGAGGGAGCTAATGCTTTGCGCATAAAACCGATTCCGTTTGTGAAAACCATAGCGCAAGGGGAACGCACCTTCATGCACAGGGGCGTATACAGCGCATTTTCCGGCAGACTTTGTGTGGAGGATATGTTTGGACTTTTCCGATTATCCAGAAGCATTGCTCCCACAAACATGATGATAACCGTGCTTCCCAGAATAAAACCTGCTCAGCCGCTGATGCTGGACTCAGGCGAAAATGGACCTGAAGTGAAAAGACGGTATCCCGATGATCAGAACTCACCCTCGGGCGTTCGCGAATGGCGAGACGGAGATCTGATTAAGCGCATACACTGGAAGCTGACAATGAAGACGTATGATCCTTCGCTGAAAAATCTTAAGCCGATCGTGCGCACCTATGATGAAGCGGCAAGACCGGATGTGATCGTGCTGCCGGATATGATGAGGCTGGACGCTGTCGAAGCGCGTGCAAAAAGGATTGAGGATGCGATATGCGAATCGAGTCTGAGCCTGATTGCGGCGCAGCTTGAAACGGATAATCCGGTCAGGATGCTGATTCACGCAAGCACACCCAATGAAGTGGAAGGAGCTGGCGCCTTTGACATCGGTATTTTTCAGGATGCCTTGGCCATTGCACAGTTTGATGGCGAAGAACCGTATGAACAATTGCTGACGGAAGCCTCCAAACGGCTTGACAGGACCGGCGCCATGATATTGATTACATCCCGTCTGACGCTGCGCGTGGCGGATGCCGTAATACGTCTTCGCAGAATGACGGGAATGATGGTTTCGGTAGTGTGGATTACCGATACCCGGAAGGCGGAGGCGGAGGCGCTTCTGTCGCGTCTGGAAGCGGCGGACGTCATGGCCAAACGTGAGAATCCCTTCCGTGATGAGGAAACATAATGGAAAACAGATTTCAGCGCCTGAGTGCGCTTGCCGGTGAAGTACTGATAGCGGCTTTGTTCAGCGCGGGACTTACGAATCTCGTTGCCGGAATGCTGCATATAGAGATTAACGCTCCGCAGATATACGGCTGGGCGGGCATTTGCGCGTTTGCGCTTCTTACGCTTTCCTATTCCAGACTGACCGGCTGGGTTACTTTTTTCGCTCTGGTGCTTTTTGCTTTGTCCGCCGTGATTGCCGGATGGGATCCACTGAACGGGTTTGAAGCTTTTTTGGATCTGGTTCGTTCCGGCCAGAGTATACAGCCCTATTCGCAAACGCTGGCGATCTGGGTTATGGTTCTTTTGCTGATTGCAGGCTATATCATTGCTCATCAGCCTGCGGGCGTATATCTGCTTTCTTTTACGGCGCTGGTGTTATTGGCTTGCGGGTGGTTTTTTGGCGAAAACACACAGTCTATCCATGTGATGCCGGTCATTCTGGCCCTTTCGGCACTGTTTGCCAATACGCAATCGGTGAATACCTCTCCGCTTCGTCCGCTTTTGACGATTTCCCTCGTCAGCGCAATTCTGGCATGCCTGATTGTGCCCTCTGAGGGCGTTAAAGTCGCGGCGTTTGAGGAAGCAGGACAGAAGGCGCTTACGTTTATGCTGAGAACATTCAACATCGACAAAAATACCATGGAGGAAAGGCGCAGCTTTACCATCCTTACCAACGGCTGGCTCACCTTCAAAGAGCAGATCGGCGGTCCGGCCAGACCGACGGATGAAGAAGTTATGCTGGTTCAGGCAGAAGACGACGCATATCTGCGCGGCTCGATAAGGTATATATACAATACGCATGCCTGGGTGGATGAGGACAATGAAAGTAAGGCTGGAAAAATCAAACGCTATATGATGAGCGGTATTGAAGGCCTTGTATACAGAAGCGAGTTTGAAAGCGCGTTTGATTTAAACCAGAAGGCGCTTAAGGAATTTTTCCGGGAATCCGAAATTCGCGTAAAGGTGCTGTCCGACAACCCTTACTGGTCGATTTATGCGCCGAATCGAGTAGAAAGCGTGTATTTTGCGGGTGATGCAAACGCGTACTATAATAACATCGGCGAAATGTTTGCCGATCGGCAGCTCACAGAAGGCGACAACTATGTGCTTTCCGTACGTACGTTGGATGTTTCGGAGGATGAGCTTGAAAGCGTTCTTTTGCAGGCTGCGCAGAATAGGGACGACAACTATAAAAGAATGCTGATCATGAACCGGGATTTGCCGTCAGGAATTGAAACCGGCCTATATACGCTGACCTATTCAATTGTGGAAGGCTGCGAAACGCCCTATGAAAAGGCTTGCGCCATTCGCGATTGGCTGAAGGATAACGGCGTGTATACGCTGAACGCCGAATATGCCGATACGAGCCGGGATGCGGTGTCCCGATTTGTGCTTGAACAGATGAGCGGATACTGTGTGCATTATGCGTCCTCTATGGCTGTGATGGCGCGCATTGCGGGTTTGCCTGCAAGATATGTGGAGGGGTATCTGGCGGATGTGGATGAAAACGGCGTTTGCACCGTAACGGGTGAAGACGCGCATGCCTGGGCTGAAGTGTATTTTGAGGGCTTTGGATGGATGACATTCGACGCAACGCCGGGCAGGACGGATAATGATTCGAATAACAGCGGGCAGGAGCCACCTGATAGCCTGCCCGAGCCGGAGGCTGAACCTACGCCCGAACCTGCGCCAATACCGGATCCTACGCCCACGCCTACCCCGACGCCCATGCCGCCTGTGGAAGGCAACGAGGATAATCCGACGCCGGAGCCGTCTTTAGAACCTACGCCCACACCCACGCCCACGCCCACGCCTACGCCTGTGCCAGAAGAACAGCCGAACGCTGAAAGTCAAAATGAAACTGAAGAGAATAAGGACGATAGAAAGCTGCGGACATTGCTTCTGGTTGTACTTTTGCTTTTGGCGCTTGCGGTTGCGCTGTTCTTACTGTGGATCAGAATGCGCATAACCAAAACGACGCCTCAATATCTGGAGGAAAGGGTCAAATCGGAGGAGGACAGGCTGATGCTGTGGTACCGTTCGATTCTTACGGCGCTTTCCGCAGCTGGTATACGTTATGAAAACGGAGAAACGCCTGAGAGCTTCGCAAGGCGCGCAGTGGAGACCGGAAGCGCAGGAGAGGATTTTGTCGCCTTTTCCAAATGCGTGGCGCTTTGCAGGTACGCGCAGACCGATGCTACCGATGCGGCGTATAAGCTCGCCGATAAAGCATACAGGGGCGTTGTGCGCCGTATGAAGCTGAAAAGTAAATACCGCTGGATAATGATACGCGTATTCAAAGGCATCGGAAGACTGCATATTGTGCCGTAATGCTTGTCAGACGTATAAAAAAGTGATATAATGAAGCGATTGACTTTAATTGGGAGTTTGGCTCATGGAACGAATGTTTGAGTTTATCAAAAAGGTTCTCTCCGGTTCAAACGAGGCGGAGGTAAAAAGGCTGATGAAGACTGCAGATGCAATCGATCAGCTTGAAGATAAAATGAAGGCGATGAGCGACAGCGAACTCAGGAATCAGACTGTCGTATTAAGAGAACGTCTCAAAAACGGTGAAACCACCGACGATATACTACCCGATGCCTTTGCGGCTGTTCGAGAGGCGGCAAGGCGCGTGCTGGGTCAGCGGGCATTCCGCGTACAGCTTGTAGGCGCAACGGTTATGCATCAGGGGCGAATCGCCGAAATGAGAACCGGCGAAGGAAAAACGCTTACCGCTGCCATCGCCGCATATTTGAATGCGCTTCCCGGAAAGGGCGTACATGTCGTTACCGTTAACGATTATCTTGCTAAATATCATTCCGAATGGATGGGCAAGGTTTATCGTTTCATGGGGCTTACGGTCGGACTGATTCTTCACGATATGGAACCGGCTGAGCGTCAGAAGGCATATAACGCCGACATAACCTATGCGACAAATAACGAGCTTGGATTCGATTACCTCAGGGATAATATGGTCGTTAACAAAGAACGCATGGTTCAGCGGCCGCTGAATTTTGCAATTGTTGACGAAGTCGACTCGATCCTGATTGACGAAGCCAGAACCCCGCTCATTATTTCCGGTCAGGGCGATAAGTCCACAGAGCTGTATCAGCTGGCGGATCGTTTTGTTCAGCGCTTGAAAGAGGGCGAGGACAAGGATTATACCCGAGATGAAAAACAGAAGAGCATTATGCTCACCGAAGAGGGCGTAAGGCGCGCCGAGCAGGCATTCAATATCGAAAATCTGACCGATCCTCAGAATACGGAGCTTCACCATCACATTCTTGCGGCGCTTCGCGCAAATGTTTTAATGAAGCGCGATGTGGATTATGTTGTTAAAGACGGTCAGGTTGTGATTGTAGACGAGTTTACCGGACGACTGATGACCGGACGCCGCTATTCGGACGGTCTCCATCAGGCGATTGAGGCGAAGGAACATGTGAAGGTGGAGCGTGAAAGCAAAACGCTGGCTACCATAACGTTCCAGAACTACTTCCGCATGTACAAAAAGATTTCCGGCATGACCGGTACGGCAAAGACGGAGGAGGATGAGTTCAGAGGCATATACAATCTGGACGTCGTCACCATTCCGACCAACCGCCCCATGATCCGAAAGGATATGAACGACGCAGTTTACACTACTGCGAAGGGAAAATATGAAGCGGTTGCGGATGAAGTTGTTCAAAGGCATAAGACGGGTCAGCCGGTTCTGGTAGGTACGGTATCGGTTGAGAAGAGCGAATATGTTTCAAAGCTGCTTGATATGCGCGGCGTAAAGCATGTCGTTTTGAATGCAAAGTACCATGAGAAGGAAGCGGAAATCGTTGCACAGGCCGGTAAGCGGGGCGCTGTAACGATTTCTACAAACATGGCTGGCCGCGGTACCGACATCCTGCTGGGCGGTAATGCTGAATTCCTCGCCAAGCATGAAATGCGCCGTCAGGGATATGAGGATTCTCTGATTGAAGAAGCTGTAGGTCATGCAGAGGATGTTCCGCAGGAGGTAAAGGACGCCCGCGCGCTGTACAACGAACTATATCAGAAATATCGCCAGGAAACCGAGAAGGAGCACGAAGAGGTTATCGCGCTGGGTGGTCTTCATATTATCGGTACCGAGCGCCATGAATCCCGCCGAATTGACAATCAGCTGCGCGGCCGTGCAGGCCGACAGGGCGATCCGGGCTCCAGTCAGTTCTTCATTTCGCTTCAGGATGACCTGATGCGTCTGTTTGGCTCCGACCGCATTCAGCCCATGGTCAGCAGGCTTGGTCTCGGTGAAAACGACAGAATCGAATACGGAATTCTTTCCATGCAGATTGAAGCTTCTCAGAAGCGCGTCGAAAGCCGGAACTTTGAAATTCGAAAGAGCGTTCTGGAATATGATGATGTTATGAACCAGCAGAGAAACATCATTTACGACCAGAGGCGCGAGGTTCTGGAAGGCGGAGATATGAAAAAGCGCATTGCCGATATGCGTGAAACCATCATCTCCGAAGCGGTTTCCCGCCACATCGCTGAGGATGCGCCGCTGGATCAGTGGGACATCAAGGGCCTGGCGGAATACCTGGAAGCCATCTGCCTTATGAAGGGCGATGTCGCGCGTGCGAAGGATGCGCTGATGGACAACAATCGCGAGGAAATGACCCGCGTACTCATGGATAAGAGCCTTGCCTTCTATGCCGAGCGCGAAAGGGCTATTGACGATGCAGGCTTTGATATGCGCGAAGTAGAGCGCACGCTCCTTTTGTCGTCGGTTGACCGCCGCTGGATGGATCATATCGACGCAATGGATCAGCTGCGGGAGGGTATTGGCCTTCGCGCTTACGGACACCGTTCGCCCATCGTTGAATACCAGCACGAGGGCTACGACATGTTCGAAGAAATGGTGCGCCTGATTCAGGAAGATACGCTCAGAAGGCTGTATATGTCCATTATTACCCGTCCGCCGGAGCGGAAAGAGGTGGCCAAAAACATTGTTGTAAACAGGGATACATCGCTCCCCAAGCAGCCGGTTAAGAGCGATAAAAAGGTTGGCCGCAACGATCCCTGCCCGTGCGGAAGCGGGAAAAAATATAAGGAATGCTGCGGAAGAAACGCATAATAACGAGCGTATACGCGCTTGAAGGGTGAGAAATAATATGTACGAATCCGAGGTCTTTCGTCAGGAAATAACCAGCCTGAAGGCAATGCTGGAGGAAACCGGTCAGTCGCTGAATATTGAACATTTGAAGGAACAGCTGATTGAGTTTCAGGAGGATATGGCGTCTCCGGGTTTCTGGGATGATATCGAACGCGCCCAGAAAATCAATCAGCGTGCCAGCAATTGTGAAAACAGGATTAATCACTTTAAATCCCTCGTATCCAGGCTTGATGACATCGATGTCATGATGGAGCTTGCCGAGGAAGAGGGCGGCGACGATATGGCGGGTGAAATCAGCGATGAGCTGAAAAGCCTTAAAGAAGAACTGGAATCGCTGAAGCTTACTACGCTTTTGACCGGCGAATACGATGGGTGCGATTGCATTCTTTCGCTGCATGCCGGCGCGGGCGGAACCGAAGCTCAGGACTGGACCAGCATGTTGTATCGCATGTATACGCGTTTTTGCGAGCGCATGGGCTTTACCGTCAAGGAGCTTGACTTTCTGGAGGGCGACGAAGCGGGCGTAAAGAGCGTGACGTGGGAAGTTTCCGGCGAATATGCATACGGCTTTTTGAAGAGCGAAAGAGGCGTACACAGATTGGTGCGCATTTCTCCCTTCGATTCAGCGGCAAGAAGGCATACGTCCTTTGCCTCCCTTGATGTGGCGCCGGTAATTGAAGGCGACGATACGATTGTGATCGATAACGAAGACCTTCGAATTGATACCTATCGCGCCTCCGGTAAAGGCGGTCAGCATGTTAACCGTACGGACAGCGCCGTTCGCATTACGCACCTTCCGACCGGCATTGTCGTTCAGTGTCAGAACGAACGCAGCCAGCTGCAGAACAAGGAAACCTGCTTCCGCATGCTGCGCGCGCGCCTGGCCGAGCTTCAGGAACAGAAGCGCCAGGAGCTGATGGGAGAGGTGAAGGGCGAGCTCAAGAAGATTGAATGGGGCAGTCAGATCCGCTCCTATGTTTTCCAGCCTTACACCATGGTTAAGGATCATAGAACCGGTTTTGAAATGGGTAACATTGACGATGTAATGGACGGCGATCTGGAGGGCTTTGTAACGGCATACCTTCAGAAGCTGTAACGGATTTGACTTTGGTTCGCGCGCATGTGAGTATGCAAAATACTTTTGCGCGCGAAGCTTATTTTGCCAAAGGATGGCTTGTGTATGAGAAGATATGCGTATATCTCCTGCGCGCTGCTGGTCTTGTGGTCGCTTCTGACTTCGCTTTTTTCGATTGGGTTGAATGACGAGCTGTACGACATTATCCAGAAAAGCGAAAATGTGAATGAAATTACGTGTGGGCTTACGGATGAAGAGCGCATGACAATGAACCGTGAAACGGCCATGTATCTGGCAGGCAGGACGGAAGGGATTAACGGCCTTTCCGAACGCGCCCGCCTTCACATGGGGGATGTGAAAAATCTGTTCTCTGCGGCAAGGTATGTGATGTACGCGGTAACGCTTCTGATGATTGTTTTCACCTTTATTGCCAGAAGGAAATCGCGAAAGCAGCTTGTGAAGGCGTTCTTCGTTTCGACGGGCATATACGTTCTGCTGGCACTCGTAATTGCCGGATTGTCGGTTATTGACTTTGGAAGCTTGTTCACGGTATTTCATAAAATACTGTTTACTAATGATCTGTGGCTTTTAGATCCTGCTGAGGACACGCTTATACGCATATTGCCTCAGGGATTCTTCGTGAAAATGTCCGTGATTATTGCAGTGGGCGCGTTTGTCCGGTGCGTGATCGCGGGCGTGATCTACTATACGCTTGACAGATTGACGGGGAGATTGAGCGAATCATGAGTTACTTTGATACGTCGCTTCAAAAGGCGAAGGAGCTGATGCGGAGAGGACATGCAAGGATTCTCGCCGTAGAGTCTTCCTGCGATGAAACGGCGATTGCGATCGTGGAAGACGGACGGCGCGTGTTAGCTAACGAAATCGCCTCTCAGGTGGATACGCATGCGCTTTACGGCGGCGTAGTTCCCGAGATTGCGTCCAGAATGCATGTTGAAGCGCTGGATCCGCTTCTTGACAGGGCACTGGTAACTGCTAAAATGACGCTGGATGATATCGATGCGGTTGCAGTTACGTTCGGGCCCGGGCTTGTGGGCGCGTTGCTTACCGGCGTCAGCTGGGCCAAGGCACTCGCCTATGCCATGAATGTGCCGCTTGTTGGTGTAAACCATATTGAAGGGCATGTCAGTGCGAATTTTGTTGCGCATCCGGAGCTGGAGCCGCCGTTTGTATGTCTGGTTGCATCCGGAGGACACAGTCATATTGTGCGTGTGGATCGGTATGGCGAGTATACGATGATTGGAAGAACGGTGGATGATGCTGCTGGCGAAGCCTTTGATAAGGTTGCGCGCGTATTGGATATTCCGTATCCGGGCGGCCCTTTGCTTGATAAGATTTCGGAAAATGCAAACGAACTCGCCTATAAATTCCCGCGTGTACACACGGTTGGTAAGTACGATTTCTCGTTCAGCGGTTTGAAGACGGCGGTTGTAAATCAGGCGCATATGCTCAAACAGAAGGGCGAAGTGATCAACGCAGCCGATTGGGCGGCGTCCTTCAGAAAGGCGGTCGTCGACGCGCTTGTCGATAAAACAATGCTGGCTTGCCGTGATACAAACGTCAATGCGGTGGCGCTGGCCGGCGGCGTGGCTTCAAACAGAAAGCTCAGGCGGGAGATTGAAAGGCGCGGCAAAGAAAACGGTTTGCGTGTGTATATGCCGCCTGCCGGTCTTTGTACCGATAACGCCGTGATGATCGGCGCAGCCGCCTTTTACCGTCTTATGAAGGGCGAGATCCGCGATATGGATCTGAATGCGCAGCCCTCCATCCGTTTGATTGAAAATTGAAAAAAGGATAACTCCGCTCGGGCTGTGCCCGGGCGTTTTTTTCGAATGGGAACAGACCAAGGTTTGATGTATAAAGCGCATACATCTGCTGAAATTGTAATTTGATACCAAAGTCGGTATACGTTTCAAAAAAACTGGCGAAATATAGCTGTAATGCCTATAAAATGCCGTAGAAATAATGAATACTGTAATATATGTGTAATAAATATGACAAAAATATTAAACGCAAAATGAAAAGCAAGGGTTGTGGATAACTGGGGCGTATGTGGATTAGTTATCCACATTTATGTGGAAAAGTGGTTGAAATTCCGGGATAACTGGCGTGTAATCGTGGAAAACCCTGTGGATAATGTGGAAAGATTATCGGTATAAATTCTTGAAAGAAAATGTATAAGAATATAAAATTACAAATAAATTTATTAAATGTGATATTTCTATTGAATATGTGACAAAACGCCTGAAATCTGCTATACTAGTACCAAATGATATCGGATAAATAGGAGGAGTAGGTTTATGGAACAGAAGAAATACTATCTTGGTTTCGATTTTGGCGCATCCAGCGGACGAGCCATTCTGGGCATTCTGGAAAAGGATCCCGAAACCGAAGGCAAAAAGCTGTCGCTGGAAGAAGTATACCGCTTTCCGAATGAGGCCGTTCGCGTGGGTGAAGTGCTCATGTGGGAAATGGATCGACTGTTTAATGAAATGAAAACCGCTATCGGCATGATTGCTGAACGCGGCATTCATATTGAAAGCATCGGTATTGATACATGGGGCGTTGACTTCGGAATCGTAGGCCCTGATGGAAACGTCGTTTTCCGTCCGGTTTCCTATCGCGATGACCGCACCATCGGCATGATGGAGGAAGCGTTCAAGATTATGCCCAAAGTCGAGATCTTTGAGTATACGGGTCTTGCATTTTTGCAGTTCAATACCCTTTATCAGATTCTCGCCATGAAAAAGAACCCCGAAACAGCCAAGTATATTTCGGCTGAAAACAAACTTTTGTTCATGCCCGACCTGTTCGCGTGGTATCTTACCGGAAAGTGCGGCACGGAATACACCATCGCCTCTACCAGCCAGATGATCGACCCGTCCACCCGCACGTGGTCAAAGGAGATTTTGTCTGCATTTGAAATTCCGGAAGGTCTTTTTGCGCCCATTCAGCAGCCCGGCGAAATCCGCGGTTATCTGAAAAAGGAAATTTGCCCGGCGATCGATTACGACATTCCGGTCGTTGCCGTCGCTTCTCACGATACGGCTTCCGCCGTCGCAGCCGTTCCAGCCAGAAAGGGCGAAAGCTTCGCCTTCCTTTCCAGCGGCACCTGGTCCCTTTTGGGCGTTGAAACGCCCACGCCCGTCTGCACAGAGGGCGTAATGAACGCCAATTTCTCCAACGAGGGCGGCCTGAACGGAACTACCCGACTCCTTAAGAACATCATGGGGCTTTGGATTATTCAGGAATGCCGGAAGCAGTTCAATGAAGAAAGGGAAAAGGCCGGCCTTGAAAAGCTGAGCTTTGCCGATATTGTCAAAGAAGTTGAAAAGGTACAGAACCCGACGGGCGACGTAATCGATGTAGACGACAACGCATTCTTTGCGCCCGACGGAATGGCTGACCGCGTGAAGGAGTATGTAAACCGCATATATGGTACGGAAATATGCGATTGCGAGCGCGTGGGCCAGATTGCCGATATCGTATACCGCGGCCTTGCTGTAAAATATCGCTGGGGCATCAAAACGCTTGAAGAGATTACCAAGGCGCCCATCGACGCGCTGTATATTGTAGGCGGCGGCGGAAAGAACGAGCTTCTGAACGAATACACCGCTTCAGCAATCATGCGTCCTGTAAGGATCGGCGCATCCGAAGGTACGGTAATCGGCAACCTTCTGGTGCAGGCTATGGCGACGGGCGACGTTTCCGACATCTGGGAGCTTCGCAAAATTGTTGCCGATTCCTTTGGAAGCAAATCCTATGCATATGACCCGGCAGGGAATGCCAAGTGGGAAGAAGCATATCGCAAGCTTGAAAAGCTGATTGGAGAATAATGATGCAGTCAACGAACGCGGCGGACGTTTTCCCGCACGGACAGCTTCCCGGATCGCTGGAACTGGCATTTGTAGGCGACAGCATATACGATTTGTATGTGCGCTCCGGGCTCGTTATGAAGGGCGGGAGGATCAAGGAGCTTCATTCAAAGGCGGTAAAGCGCGTGAATGCGCATGCGCAGTCGCAGGCGCTTTTGAAAATTGAGGAAGAGCTTACGGAGGAAGAACAGCTTGTCGTCCGCCGCGCGCGAAATGCAAAGCAGTCGCCGCCCAAAAACGCCGATCCAGACGACTATCATCGCGCGACGGCGTTGGAAGCGCTGCTTGGCTACTTATATCTGACAGGGCAGAAAGATAGACTGGACGAATTTCTTTCACGCCTGATCGACATGTAGGGGGATTTACAAATTTTATGGCATACGATCGCTTTAACGACAAGCGCGGGAATACAGCATATCATGGCAATCACAGCGGAAAACGCGTGGAGGGCCGCAAAAGTTCCGACTGGACGGGTACCGCCCAGCGAGATTACGGCGTAAAGGCGGAAAGCGGCGAGCTGCCCGATAAGGATCCGAAAAAGAGGCATCAAGCCAGATTCCGCAGTGAGGAAATGCGCGAGGAACTTCCCGAAAATCTTCTTGTCGGAAGAAATCCGATTCGAGAGGCCTTGCGCGCCGGAAGACCGATGGAGAAAATGATGGTCATGAAGGGCGATCTTTCCGGATCTGCGCGCGAAATTGTGCGTATGGCTAAGGAACAGGGCGTCGTAGTTCAGGAAGTGGATAAATCCCGTCTGGACAGCGTGTATCCAAACCATCAAGGGCTGCTGGCGTATGTTTCCTCTGCCTCTTATTCTACGATGGATGAGATTTTTGCCCGCGCCGAGGAGACGGGGGAGGATGCATTTATCATCGTGCTTGACGGAATTACCGATCCGCACAATCTGGGCGCGATCATTAGAAGCGCTGAATGCGCCGGCGCGCACGGCGTAGTGGTTTCCGAACGCCGGTCTGCGGGACTGAATCCTGCATGCGTAAAGGCTGCTGCGGGCGCAATTGAATACATGCGAGTTGCCAGAGTGACCAATATTTCCCGCGCGATTGAGGAAATGAAGGAGCGCGGTATTTGGGTATACGCTGCCGATATGGGCGGATATGATCTTTACAAGGCGGATCTTAAGGGCCCGATTGCCATTGTCATCGGCGCAGAGGGCGAAGGCGTGAGCCAGCTGGTCAGAAAAAGCTGCGACGGCGCCGTGAGTATTCCTATGAAAGGGCATATCAATTCACTGAACGCATCGGTAGCGGCCGGCATTATTATGTTTGAAATTGCTCATGCGAGGGGATAACCCTGCCGGAAATATGTTTCTATTTGCTGAAGCAAACGGAGGAGAGGCATGTACGAACGATACGAACAAATGACCGATGAGGAAATTGTGAAAGCCGCTCAGGCGCGGGATGATTATGCGATTGAATACCTTCTCAATAAATACAAGAATTTTGTCCGCTCAAAGGGGCGTAGCTATTTTCTGATCGGCGCCGACCATGAGGACATTGTTCAGGAGGGCATGATCGGCCTATACAAAGCCATACGTGATTTTCGTGAGGACAGGCTATCTTCCTTCCGCGCGTTTGCGGAGCTGTGTATAACGCGCCAGATGATCACGGCAATCAAAACCGCGACCCGGCAAAAACATATTCCCCTGAACAGCTATGTCTCACTCGATAAGCCCATCTATGATGAAAAGAGCGAAAGAACGCTTCTGGACGTGATTACCGAAGATGACTTTTCAAATCCGGAATCCATGATGATTTCAAAAGAAGATCTTTCCGTGATTGAAGGGAGGATCGGAGCCATGCTGTCCGACCTTGAAAAGGAAGTGCTTTTAAAGTACACGGAAGGGAAAAGCTATCAGGAAATCAGCGAAGAGATTGGGCGTCACGTAAAGAGTATAGATAATGCTCTTCAGCGTGTGAAACGCAAACTCCAGAAGTATTTGGAGGCAAAATAAGCAAATTCTTTAGAAAATAACACATATTTGACGCAAGAGGTCGCACAATAACGTTGACAAATGTTGCATGCTTTAGTAGAATAAGTTTTGATTGGACGTGGGTATGCGGGTGTAGCTCAATGGCAGAGCTCCAGCTTCCCAAGCTGATCACGTGGGTTCGATTCCCATCACCCGCTCCACAAAAAACGCATCATAACTTCATTGGGAGGACTGATTAACAATGGGAAAGGCAAAATTTGAGCGCAATAAGCCGCACGTAAACATCGGCACCATCGGACACGTAGACCACGGCAAGACCACCCTGACCGCAGCCATCACGATGACTCTGTCTCAGCAGGGCCAGGCAACCGCCATGCGC
>JAZSRC010000046.1:0-71343 GCA_045538305.1 Clostridia bacterium
GTAATCCCTGCCTAACAAGCAGGTGTTTTCTTTTTGGGAGGCCTATTCTCATGTTCTTGAGATGGAACGGCTCCGTTTCTTTGGCGGCTTTGAAAAAGGAACGTCTTTCGCTTGAAAAACGCTCCTTTTTCAGTGCCCTTAGTATGCATGCGTTTTCCCGTATGTATCTGAGAAAACATCGAAAAAAGAGAGAAGACGGTTTACAGCGTTCCTCTCTTCGTGTTTACCGGTGATCTGCGCCTATCCTATTTTATATGAAGTAGTTTTCTGAGAAATCCGAATCGCTTTTTCAGCGGAGCCAGCTTTGCATTCTGAAGTGCACGGCGGTATTCGCCGCTTTCCGGATCTTTTTTCGAGGCGATTGAAAAATAGGTGGCAGCTTTATCATAATCCTTTCGCTGATAGAGCATAAGGCCGAAATGATAGTGCCATTCTGCGTCGCGCTCAACCATAGCGCTCATCAGTTTGCGTGCGCGCGAAAGCTGTCCGGCTTCAATCAAAAACCGGATTTCCTGAAAGCGGTCGCCGCCTGCGGGCGGAACCGACGCATGGGCATGACTGACAAGGGCATTATAGGCAATGTTGATGTCGATCATCTTATTCTCCGCCCATGCGCGTTCAGGCCCTTCCGGATAACGGTCGGGGTGCCATTTGCGCGCCAGCAAGCGATAAGCGGAGTGGATTTCTGACGGATCCGCATTTTCCTTTATGCCGAGCGTTTCATAATACTGTTTCAAGGAACACCTCAATGTATATACATCCATTCGAATTATAACATGAATATAAATAAAGAGGTATTACTATTCTTGTATTTGTCATGACGAATTGGGTAAGTTTTGAAGTCAAACCAGGAAACATTGCGCATATGATATGCAGCTTTGTGCTGTAACATTCAAAAAACATTCGACACGATAATCGATTGACGATCGAAAATGTCGAATGTTGTTTTTGTTTTTTGGGCAAGCGAAAACGCGAACAAATCATTGATATTTGGAAAATGAGGCGGTAACCGATAGATGCAGGTGTCGAATCTACCTGCTTGTAATGTCGAAATGTCGATAATCGCCCGAATTTGTTCGACACACAATCGCAGAATTACGAAACGGATCCATGTATAATCCCGCTATCGAAAGGAGGACGCCGGAGCGTATGCGGGTGAGCGCGGAAGGGTTTTTGATATTGAATTTCGTTATGAACTTTACGGTGCTTATGCTGTCGTCTCGCGGAACGTGGTTTCTTCGTATCCGAAGGCTGCTTGCGGCGTCTTTTTTTGCTGCTGTATACGCGCTTTTGGATGCAATGAAAGGCTTGCCCTTATGGTCAGACGCCATATCGCTGGCCGGAATGCTGTTGATTGCATTTCCGAAAAGCGATCTAAGGCTGTTTTCAAAAGCAGCTGTACTGACAATGGGAATCGCCCTGTCGATAAGCGGAATCATCCGTGCGCTTCTGGTAAGCGGTTTGGGAGCATTTTTATCAAGCGCTATCGGAGTAATGGGCGGTTTTATGCTTGCTTATGTGCTCGGAGGCGGGCGATTAAGCGGCGGCCGCAGACTGGATGTCAGAGTACGTGCAAGAGTATTCAGCCGTGTTCAGGAATTTACAGCGCTTGTAGATACAGGAAACCTTCTTACCGAGCCATTGAGCGCGCTGCCTGTATTGATTGCAGATGAACGCGCGCTTGGCAAAGCTCTTTTTGAGATTGCCAAACAATACGAAGGCGTCAGACAGGTAGATTACGCCTCAGTTGGGGGAAATGGCAAAATAGCGTGCTTGAAGCCGGACAAAATAGAAGTATTTGACGGCAGAAAATGGGTACGCACGCCGGATATGTGGCTGGGCTTTTATCCGGGAAGGATGAATCGGGGCGTACATGCGCTTGCGCCGGGGAATGTGTTTTATGCGCTTTCGAAACGATAGGCGGCAAAGGAGGAATAGTATGAGCATGGCAGCTGTGCAGATGGTGGGTCGATCGGTATATGGGTTGATAGTCAGATTGAGAAGAGGTACGGTGGCATATATCGGCGGAAGCGACATGCTGCCGGAGCCGCTTACGCGCGAAGAGGAGGAACGGCTGGTCAGACGGTCGGATGCAGGAGACGAGCTTGCAAAAGCATCTTTGATTGAAAGGAATTTACGGCTTGTTGTGTTCATTGCCCGGAAATTTGAAAATACGGGGCTTGGAATTGAAGATCTGATATCAATCGGCGCAATAGGGCTTATTAAGGCGGTCAATTCTTTCAAACTGGATAAACAGATTAAGCTTGCTACATATGCCTCGCGCTGTATAGAAAACGAAATTCTGATGGTGCTCAGACGGACCAATCGTCTGAAAATGGAGGTATCCTTTGATGAACCGCTGAATACGGACTGGGATGGAAACGAACTTTTGCTGTCGGATGTGATGGGAACGGAGCCGGATCTGGTATCGCGGGATATAGAGGCTGATGAGGAGAAACGCGCGCTCCATGCGGCGATTGAGAAGCTGAACAAGCGGGAAAGAGAGATTATCGATTTGCGCTACGGCATGAAGGATGGAAACGAACGCACGCAGAAAGAAGTTGCCGATATGATGGGAATATCACAAAGCTACATATCAAGACTGGAAAAGAAGATCATCGGAAAACTTCACAGAGATATGCAAAAGCTTGCATAATAGAGCAGAGAATCAAAAAACCGGGCTTCAAGCCTGGTTTTTTGATGAGTGTCATGCATTTTTTTCATATATGAGCCTCAAACCTTTCAGCGTCAGAAGGCCGTCGAGTATGTTGATTTCCGGAGCTTCCTCCTGAATCATTACCGCCATGCCGCCGGTGGCTACTACTGTGCAATCGCTTCCAATTTCTTCCTTCATCTTGCGGATCAGGTAATTGACCATACCGATATGGCCATAAAGAATACCGGACTGCAGATTGGCTACGGTGTTTTTGCCAATGACGGATGGGGGTTTGATCAGTTCGAAGCGCGGCAGCTTTGCCGTGCGTTCTACTATGGCGTCTGCCGTTACTTTCAGCCCCGGACAGATTGCGCCGCCCAGAAATTCACCTTTGGCGGATAAAACGCCAAAGCTGGTTGCGGTACCGAAATCGATGAAAATACACGGGCCGCCATATATTTCATAGCTTGCTACAGCATTTGCAATTCTGTCGCTTCCCAGCTCCCGGGGATTGTCGTAGCGGATGGAGATGCCGGTTTTGATGCCGGGCGCTACAAACATGGGCGCAATGCCGAAATAGGACTGGCACATATGCTCAATGGTGAAATTGATTGTCGGTACAACCGAGGAAATAACAATTCCGCGGACGATGGACATCTCCAACCCTTTATGACTGAACAGGTTTACCATCATGATGCCGTATTCGTCGCTGGTCATGGTGCGGTTGGTGGAAATGCGCCAGTAATTCACCATCTGCTCTCTATCAAACAACGCGCATTTTATATTTGTGTTGCCAATATCCATTGTAAGAATCATAAGCGTTCCTCCATAAGCAGTTATTGAAGGGATTTTTTCGTATTCCATAACGCCGCAATAATCGGGGGAACGAGCAGGAAAGCTGCAAGCGCTTCAAGCCCGCCTGCGCCGGACGCTATGATGCTCATTATACCCCAGAAGCTTTTAATGCCAAGCTTCTCCATGAGAGCTGCGACATCAAGATTGGCAAGCTCATAAAATGCGATCATCAGCCCGAGATAAAACACAGTGTTTGTGACGGATCCTATGAAGGATGCAAACCCCAAGGAAAGGTGCTCCTGAACGTTCAATTTCAACAACAGCTTGTTGGAAAGATACGTAAATACGGGAACAAGGAGCCTTGGAATTATGCACATCAGCAGGCAATAGAGCGCGTTTTCAGCGTTCAGTGCGGCTGCAAGGCCGGAAGGCGGCGTCAGTGTGAGTCCATATACGCTAAATACAGAGCAAAGCCCGAATATAAACCCAAGCAGAAGGCCACTTTTTAGGCCTAGAAACAGCGTACCCGCAATGACAGGGATGTGAAGTATGGTTATGTTAATAGCACCCAGCGGAATGAGCCCGATGGGCGTTGTTCCAAGAAGCAGCGTAAGCGCGATGAACAGTGCGTTAAGAACGAGCATTATTGTGGATTTTCTTCTCATGATGATTACCTCCGTTCAGGTTCCCGCCGGGATACCCTACGCATGATGAATATATATTGTTTTATTGTGTACGGCTCGCAAAACGGATACCGCCATAAAGCATTATATCATAAATTTGCCGATACTATTGCACAAATAAAGTAAAATGTGGTATGATAAGAAAAAATAACGGAGGAATAGGCATGGGCTGCAATTGTGAAAACTGTGGCGGCGTAGTCGCTGGGCTGCATCATATCGGTATTCATGTAAAAGATGCGTCGGTTTCGGAGAAGTTCTATGTGGAAGCGCTGGGTTTTCAGAAGACGGCGGAGTTTCATAACGGAAATACGACCCTGATATTCATACAGGCCGGAAGCTGCGTAATCGAGCTGATAGAGAATGCCAATAAAGACGAAAGACCTACGGGAACGATTGATCACGTGGCGCTTTCCGTTAAAGATATCGAACCTTTTGTCTGCAGGCTGACAGAAAAGCAGATTCGGTTTGACACCGGTGTTATTATGACCAATCCCTGGCTGTTTGGCGGCGCGAAGAATATTTTCTTCAAGGGCCCGGATGGGGAAAGAATTGAATTTTTTGAGGTCCCGGAGGTATAGATCATGGTTAATCAGCGAAAGGATATGGCGCTTGATATTCGCGAAAAGATGCGCGGCGGAAACGGACAGGCTGAAATAACAAAACTGTCCGGAAAGTTGCCGGAGAATGTGCGTCTGTTTGGCGAAATCCGCCTTGCGCCCGGCTCATCCATCGGATATCATGTACATGAAAATGAAACGGAAATGTTTGCTTTCGTATCCGGCACGGGCCGCGTGCAGGATGACGGCGAGTACCGCGATGTGAAGGCGGGCGACAGCATGCTCACCTTCTCCGGACACGGACATGCCGTAGAAAACACAGGCGACGAGGATCTGGTCCTCATCGCCGTAATCGTGAAGGAATAGATTATTCGACCAACGCAAGGCTTGCGTCCTGTATAAAGCGCTCATACCGGGGAACGTCTACATTATTTGAAAGGAATACCGCAATAACGGGTTTATCCAGGAGGATGATTCCTGCGTCGTGAGAGGTTCCGCTGTCTTCCCCGGTCTTGTGGGCAACTTCGATGTCCAGAGGATCGAGAAAGAACGGTATTTTTCCGTTCAGGCGCTGATCGAGAAGGATGTTCAGCATCAGGCGGCTGGCGTTTTTAGAAATGAGTTCGCCGTTCGCCAGTTTCAGCAGAAAACCGCCTACGGATTTCGCGGTGATTGTGTTTTGAATCCCGCGCTTTGCGCTTTCTGAATCGAACATTTTCCGCCGCAAGCGCATGCCGGACAGTCCGTATATGTCAAGCGTTCGGTTCACGTTCTCAATTCCCAGGATATCAATCAGCATGTTGGTGGCGGTATTGTCGCTTACGATGATCATAAGCGTTACCAGATCCAGAATCGTAACCGCAAGACCGTTGTGCATATAGGTCAGCGCGCCGCAGGAAGGCACTTTGGCTTCCTGCGTAACAGTGACCAATGCGTCTTTATCGAGCGTGCCGTCTTCAAAGCAGCGGAATGCTTCGAGCATCAGCGACAGCTTGATTACGCTTGCGGCAATGAGCGGCTTACTTTCGTTAAACGAAATGGTTTCGCTTGTTGCTGTGTTCTTTATGAACATTGCAGTGTCGCCCGGGATACTTTTGATTGCTTCCAGAATTTCGCACTTTTTCATAAATGATCAGGCTCCTTAAATGAGGTGAATGGGTTGAAAGAAAACTATTTCTCTTATGCGTCTCCCGCTGACGGATTGGATATTCATGCGGTGTGCGTTGAACCGAAGGGTGAAGTCAAAGGCACCGTTCTGATGGCGCACGGCGTTATGGAATATAAGGAAAGGTATCTGGACATGATGCATCAGCTGGCAGAGGCCGGCTTTGTATGCGCCATGAACGATCATCGCGGGTACGGGCAAAGTATCAGAAATAAGGACGACTATGGATATACATACGAGCAGGGTGCAGAAGGCATGCTGGTCGATATGCGTACGCTTGGCAACTGGATGGCAAAGCGCTTTTACGGGAAAAAGCAGTTTGTTTATGGACACAGCATGGGTTCGCTGCTGGCGCTGAACTACTTGAAAATGCATTCCCGAGAACTGCACGGCGTCGTTTTAAGCGCACTTCCGGCGAACAACCCGGCGGTAAGCATCGGAAAACAGTATATCCGTATCTGGCAGGGCATTAAGGGCGCAAGATATCGCGATCAGACGGTTTCCAGATTGATCTTTGATCGATATACTTCACGCTTTAAGGCAGAAGGTACGCCGAATGCATGGATTAACAGCGATCCCGAACGCGTAAAAGCATACGAAGATGATCCCATGTGCGGAGGTCTTGCAACGATTGACGGTTATCGTGCGCTGATTGAGCTGCTGGCTTCTACTTATGATGCGAAAGCATATCAAAATATTCAGAGCATGCTTCCGATTGAGATTCTGGTTGGCGGCGACGATCCCTGTGCAAACGGTGAAACCGGAGCCAGAAAGGGAAGAGAGTTCCTGAAAACCGCGGGCTTCTCCCGCGCGTCTTATACGGTATATCCCGGAATGCGCCATGAAATCCATAATGAAAAGGATGGACAGCGCGTAATCAGCGATATTGTGAATCAGCTGCTTGCGTGGACGTAAAACAAAAATCGATACCGCGTTGGCGATTATAGCTTATGCGGGCGCAGATTAAGGCAGCAGGCCTTATGGTATGCGCCGCATAAGCTTTTTTCTGAATATGCTGATGCATTTGCGCGTTACAATCATAATGCTGAAGGCAATATTTTGTCAAGTCGATTTATGCATAATGGCAAAGGAGGAACATATATGAAAATCCTGTCAATCGGCAATAGCTTTTCTGCAGATTCGCAGGCCTGGGCAAGGGAGATTGCTCTTTTCGACGGGGAAGACATGTATCTTGGAAATCTGTATATCGGCGGATGCTCGCTTGAAAGACATATGCAGAATGTGAAGAGCGGAGAGCCGGCATACGATTACTACAGGAATAACAAGTTAATCGGCCTTTCGTCGATTGAAACGGCGATTATGGATGAAGAGTGGGATTACATAACGCTTCAGCAGGCCAGCGGTTTCAGCGGCGTTTATGAAACGTTTATGCCGTTTATTGGCGAGCTTGCCGCATATGCCCGTAAAAAAGCGCCTAATGCAAAGCTGGTGATCAACCAAACGTGGGCATATGAAAAGACGAGTACGCATCCGGCATTTGATACATATGACCGAAGCCAGAAAACAATGCATGAAAGGCTTTCGGATGCCTACAGGCAGGCGGCGGCGTCTATTGGATGCGATATCATACCTGTCGGTGAAAGCGTCAGAATTGCGCGGCTTAATGAACAGTTCGATCCCGAAAAGGGTGGAATTCCGCTTACGAGGGATGGATTCCATTTGTCGTTTACCCATGGACGCTTTCTCGCAGGCGCAGTATGGTATGAGTTTTTTACAGGCAGGGACGTACGGGAGAATCGGTTTGTACCGTACCGGATGGAGTATATGGGAAAAAATGCGGAAACCGGCGCGGATATACTCCGCCCAGTTGCATGCTTTACTCCAACGGATGAGCAAATGCGCGTACTGAGAGAAGCTGCTCACCAAGCGGTTAACCAATGAGCGTTATCGATAATCAATCACATAAAGAAGCGGTATTTGCACAGCTTTTGCGCAAATACCGCTTTTCTAAACGTGAATTACAGTATATGAATGGAGGTACCCAGCCTTGAGGATTCGGCGGAGGCGAACAATACGCGCATTGCGTACAGGGCTTCGCTTGCATCGATTCGGCTTCTTTTTCCGGTAGTTATGGCTTTTACGAATTCGTCAATTACGCCAGTATTCCGAATGTTTCCTGCCAGCTGTTCGTCGTTTGTAAGCTGAGTGTCGGGATTTTCGCGAACGATGCTGCCATCCTTATGCTCTACAATAAGGGAGTGGTTGGGGTCTGAATACAGCTTGATTGCGCCCTCAGTTCCGTATATGCAGGTGGAATTGACTTCCTGGCCGTAGTTGGTCCAGCCCACATGCAGTTCGCCCGTTGCACCGCTTTCCATGGTGATAATGCAAAAGCAGTTATCATCTACGCCGATCAGCTCGCCCGAAGGCAGGCGCTTATTGAGTGTGCGGGTAACGGAGGTGATTTTTGCAGCATGTTCGCCCAGCAGATAGTGAAGAAGATCTGCCTTATGAACGCCCAGATCCGCCATTGCGCCAAACGCGGCTACGTTTTTGTCAAAAAACCAGGTATTGGCAGTTCCCGTCCAGATTTCCGGGCCGGGATGCGAAAAGTCGGTTCGGAAGGTCAGAACCTTTCCGATTTCGCCGTTCATGATTCGCTTTCTTGCTTCCACATGGGCGTTTGCAAAGCGCTGGTTCAGACCGATCAGAAGGCGTTTGCCCATCTTTTCGGCTGTCTCTACCATTTCTTCGCAATCAAGAAGCGTGATCGCCATCGGCTTTTCACAAAGCACATGCTTACCGCTTTTTAAAAGCGAAATGGTATTCTGCGCGTGATGAATATTTGCAGTGCATACGCTGACGGCGTCGATATCCGCTTCGCAAAGAGCGCTCATGGATTCAAATATCCTGCCGCCGTATTGCGCCTGAAGCGCTTTTGCTCTTGCTTGATCTACATCGTAGAAACCGACAATCTCGCATAAAGGATTGTTGAAATATTCGGGCGCATGGCGTAAGGAAGCGATTTTGCCGCAGCCTACAATAGCAACTTTAAGGGTTTGCATGGGGAATACGCCTCCAATTTATTTGTCCTTCTTCTGCATGAGAACCGCGAAGATAATGATTGCGCCAATGAAAGCATTGGAAAGGAATGCGTCGATGTGAAGAAGAACGACAAGGTTATCCATGATACCGATAATCAGTACGCCGAGTACGGTACCGATAATCGAACCGCGACCGCCGGCCATACTGGTTCCGCCGACGACAACCGCCGCGATAGCGCTCATCTCATAGCCACTGCCTGCGCTTGCTACGTCAACGCCGCGAAGGCGCGCCACCTGAGTGATGGCTGCGATTGCTACAATCAGGCCCATCAGCATATAGACGGAAATTTTTACCCTGTCTACATTGATGCCCGAAAGCCGGCTGGTGCGTTCGTTGGAGCCGACTGCGTAAATGTGGCGGCCAAAGGCTGTGTGCTTGGAAATCACATACATGATTATAATCAGAATAATCCAGTAGATAATCGGAAGCAGCATGGCATCCTCAAGGAATTTTATGCTCTCGGGGAAACTTATGGGGTCGGTTTTTCCAAACCAATTGGCAATCGATTGAATGATATCTTTGAGCGTGGTGTTTGCAAGCTTCTGAAATTCAATCGGAACCTCAATTTTTGTACTCTTGGTGAAATACTGAGCGACGGAACGTACAATGTTCATAATACCAAGCGTTACGATGAAGGGGGGGACGCGTCCTTTGGTAACGCCCAGACCGGTAAGGCCGCCGAGAATAAGGCCCAGCAAAATACCGGCGATTATGGCAATCAGATATACTATAGTGCTGGAAAGACCGATGCTCTCAAAGAAAGGCATCTTCGGAACATCGATAATAACCATGACAACCGTTGCAATACCGGCAAGGGTGGATCCGACTGCAAGGTCGATACCGCCGGTAATGATGACAAAGGTCATACCGAGGGCAACCATACCGATGGATGCATTGGATCTGAGAATATTGAGGACGTTCATAATCCACTTGCTTGCCCAGTCTCCATAGCCTTCAAACTCAAAATTAAGCGTATTTCCGTGGGCATATGTGAGGATAATCAGCATGACGATTGCGGTAATGAATACGGAGAATACCGGCACATGCTTCCATGCATACATGAATTTTCCGGGAATCAGAAGCATGATCAATGCGGCAATCAGGAGGATTGAGCCGGTAAAGGTTACATAAATGTATGCCTTTCCGACCAGAAGCAGAAGAGTTTCCGAGAAAGACAAAGAGTCGGATTTGGTTACCTCGTTTGCTGTGGAAAGCGCGGTATCCGCCTCTGTTTTCAGCAGAAGCGACTGCTCCTGAAGCTGCCTTGCGCGGTCCAACAGCTCAGAAATGGCATTGGGGAATTCATCGATGTCTTCCGGTACGCTGCCGGCGGTTTTTTCATATCTTTCCCACTGCCATTGGAGATCGGAACGCTTGTATACGTCCATAATTCCGGTTACTGCGGTGTCCATCTTCGCTTCTGCGTTGTTAAGCGCTTTTATGGACGCGGAATATTCGTCCTTAAAAAGGGCGTAGGTAAGCTCCAGCGCAGCTTCTTCAATGGTTTTTCCGGCATTTCTGATGGCTTCTTCTTTCTCCTTGAAAGCGGAAACGGCCTCGTCCTCCGGGGCTTCGTCATTGGCTGCGACAAGCTGATCCATATTGGTGCTGATGGTTTCAGCAGCTTTATAAAGCGTTGTAATCAGCGTATCGCTTACTTCTCTTGCCAGATAGCCTTCATAAAGCGTGTTGGCATTATTAAGGGATGCTTCAATCGCTGTAACTGCGGAAGTGGCCTGCTTTTCTGCAGATTCGGCCTTTTTTACAGCAGACGGCGCGGTTTTTGAAGCGGAATCCGCATGAAGCTTATTTTTGGCCTGATGATTCAGGGCATCTGCGTATATGCCGTTAAAGCGGTTACCCTCATCTCGGAAGAAGGAACCCAAAATTCCGGTTCCAATCAGCGCTATGGCCAGTATGAGCGCAAGCATACCCAGTATGCGAGCAATGATATGGCGTGATGCCTTTGCTTTCTGGGGGGAAGTAATCGCCTTTTTCTTGGCGTTCTTGGGGGCGGGCGTTTTCTTATTCTTGGCAGTATTCTTACTCATGGCCCATGGCACCTCCGGTTGCAAGCAGCATGATATTGTGTTCGTTAAGCTGTGAATCAGTCAGTTCGCCGCGGATTTCTCCGTGGAACATTACGAAAGCGCGGTCGCAAAGGCGGATAATCTCCTGTGCTTCGCTGGACAGGATGCAGATGGCTACGCCCTGTTCTGCAAGCTTTAGAATGATATCGTATATTTCTTCTTTTGCACCTACGTCAACGCCCTGCGTCGGATTGTCGAAAATGAGAATTCTGGGCTTGGCGCTCAGCCATTTGGCGAGTACAACCTTCTGCTGATTGCCGCCCGAAAGGCTGGTGATTCGGTCGTTCACGGAATCGAGCTTTATGGAAAGATCCTTCACCTGTCTGTCCATCTGGGCTCTTTCGGCTCGATGATTGATCAGAAAGAGGCGGGAAAGCTCTTCGTATGTGACGATCGAGCCGTTTTCCAGTATGCTCAGATCCTTAAGAATTCCGTTTTCCTTACGGTCGCGGGGAACGTAGCCGATACCGCACTTACGGGCTGCTCGGGTTGTGTGCATGCGCTTATATTTGCCAAGCACATAGATTTTTCCCGTATATCCGGGATTCACGCCGAACACCGTTTGAAACAGCTCGCTTCTCCCGTCGCCCAGCAGACCTGTAAATCCAAGGATCTCGCCTTTTTTCAGCGTAAAGGTAATATTTTTGAATGCCCGCTCAAAGGAAAGGTCGATTACCTTCAGAGCTTCGTCTGAGATATTTGATTTTCTGTACAGCTTTTCGGTTCTGACGTCGTGACCTACCATATCTTTAGCAAGCGACGCTTCGGTAGCATCCTTGACAAGGCCCGTCTTAACAAGCACACCGTCTCTCAAAACGGAGTAGGTATCGCAGATTTCCATAACTTCGTTCAGCTTATGAGATATAAAAATGATGGATACACCCTGTGACTTGAGCGTACGCATCATGTTGAATACGCGTTTAATTTCAACATCCGTCAGGGAAGTTGTCGGCTCATCCATAATGATTGTGGTTGCTTTCATCAGAAGCGCGCGTGCAATTTCTATAATCTGCTTATAGGATGCGTCAAGCTCACGTACGATGGTTTTGGGATCCAAATCCACGTTCATGCGCTTAAGCACCTTTTCGGCTTCCTGAATCATGTATGAGCGTTTCAGAAACAGGCCGCGCTTTACTTCGCGACCGATAAACAGGTTTTCATAAATGCTGAGATCTGTTACCAGGTTCAGCTCCTGATGGATAAAAGCAATCCCGGCGTCCAAAGATTCGCGGGGGGACTGAAAGGATACGGTTTTGTCGTTATAGCTTATCGAACCCTTGTCGGGCTTGATAACGCCACCAAGAATATTCATCAGCGTGGATTTACCTGCGCCGTTTTCGCCAAGCAATGCGCGGATTTCACCATTCTTTAAGGAGAAGGATACGTTTTTCAGCACCTGATTGGAATCAAATGCTTTGCAGATGCCCGTCATGCTCAGTGACATGGATGCACCTCCCGTGATTGATAAACTCATGAAGGCAGGCCATGACGGTGGTGCCATCATGGCCTGCCAAACGGAAAACCTTTTGAATTAGTAGGGAGTGTTGGCGTCGAGGAAATCAACGGCGTTGTCGCGGTCAACGATGGTGGTGGGCACTACAACACTGTGCTCAACAACTTCGCCGGTCAGGACAGCGTATACGTTCTCGATGCAGTTTACGATCATGTTGGGGGAGTAGGTGGCGGAAGCTACCCAAATGTTGGCGTACTTCTCATCCAGCATCATGTTGAAGTATTCCTGGCATCCGCCGCCGCCGGTGATGGCCTTAACGTCGGTGCGGCCGTTCTCGAGGATAGCCTGGAGAGCGCCGATGGAGGTTTCGTCGTCCAGAGAGAATACGGCGTCGATCTCGCTGTAAGCAGCCAGAGCAGAGGCCATATCGTTGTTGCCGGCTTCGCGGGTGAAGTCAGAAGCGATTTCAGCGATGATCTCGATGTCGGGGGCGTTCTCGGCCAGATAGTCCTTGAAGCCAGCCATGCGGTGATCATTTACGTTGCCTGCAGCGGGCTTGCACAGAGCGATAACCTTGCCCTTGCCTTCGAGCTTCTCAGCGATGTAACGGCCGCCTTCGTAGCCCATGCCGTAGTTGTCGCCGGTGAGCAGGTACATGCCGTCGGCATACTGATCCTGAACGACGATGATCATGTCGAAGTTGGAGATGATGATGCCCTTCTCAAGAGCCTTCTCAGCTGCGGTCTCAACACCGGTAAACTGGGGCCATACAACGATTGCGTCTACGCCCAGGGTGATGAGGGTTTCGATCTGGGAGGACATTTCTTCAGCGTCGGAAGAGGTGAGGAATTCATACTTGATGTCGAGGGAATCAGCTGCCTGCTGTGCATAGTAGGCTACGCCGCCTACCCAGCCGTGGGTGGTTGCGGGAGCGAGAATGCCGATGTAGGGCTTGTCTTCCTCGGCGGTTGCGATGCTCATCATGGCGAATGCCATTACGAGTGCGAGCATGAGGGCGATGATTTTCTTCATGGTGGAGCCTCCTTAAAATTTATGGTTTAACCATGGCGCTATTATACCATCAAAGGCGTGTGATTACAACTGGATTTTATCTATAACTGCAAATATTTTTGTATGAGAGGAACGAACATATAAACCCATCCGTCCAATAGATATATAGGGAAGGAGAATGAATATGTTGAAAAGAATGATTTGCATGGTTTTGGCAATTGTGCTTTTTACTGTTCCTGTGCTTTCCGAAAGCGCAGACGGCGCATTTATTACGGATTTTGGTATTCGTATGATGAATTCTCCTGCGATTTCGGAGAAAGAAAATGCCCTGATTTCACCTGCTTCCGCCTATTTTGCCTTGCTTCTGGCGCTGATCGGAGCAGAGGGGGAAACGGAATGGGAGATAATTTCGGCAATTGGCGCGGATGATGAGATTCCGCTTGAAGAGGCTAAAACTCTGCTGAACGCGCTTATCGGTAAAGAGGATACCATGGTCGCGATCAATTCATCCGTATGGATTGACGATGATTATGAAATACTGAATCAATACAGGGAAGCAGTAACGGAGTATCTGAATGCCGAACAGTTTACATTTGAGCTTTCAGATCCTGAAGCCGTTAATGCGATTAACCGCTGGGTAAATGATAAAACTAAGGGGCTGATTCCGACGCTGTTAGACGCGCCCCTTTCACCCCTTGAGGTACTTATGCTGATCAATACCGTGTATTTTAACGGCTTCTGGCAAAAACCTTTTTTCGTGAACGCTACTTATCAGGACGTCTTTTATCCGGAAGCCGGAGGCGAAACGACGGTAGACTACATGTCGCAGTCCGCATATTGCCCGTATTTTGAAACGGAGGACGGTGCAAAGGGCGTTTCACTTAAATACATTGGCGGCGAATATGCGTTTATCGCCCTGCTGCCTCCTGAAGGCATTTTCGTGCGGGACTATATAAAAACGCTTACAGCTGAGGGAGTAGCCGACTCGTATCTGAATGCGGAATATGTGTTTGCGGATGTAAAGCTTCCTAAATTTGAGGCTGACAGCGACTTTTCGATGGCTGAAGTAATGAAAGCCTTCGGAATGGAACTTGCGTTTGACAGTACCAATGCAGACTTTTCCGATATCGCGCCGGGCGGCGGATTGTACATAACCGATATTGTTCAAAAAACGAAAATCCGCGTTATGGAAGAAGGCACAGAAGCAGCGGCGGTTACGGGTATAGGCATGGCAACAAGCGCAATGCGGCTTGTTGAAGAGCCTATAAAAGTGCATTTTGACAGACCCTTCGTGTATTTCGTGATGAATACCGCTACGGATACTGCGCTTTTTATGGGCATCTTTGAGACGCCGGAGAACAGCGATAATGAGTTTAAGCCGATCCATCACATTTCTCCGAATGATCCCATTTATTCAGGTGATATTCATGGATAAAAGTCCATGTTTGCCTTTTTGGCTTGATCAATTTGCAAAGAATGCGACGCAAGGCGGTACAATCTGTCGTTTTTGATAAAGTTCTCCCCGGTCTGATGAAAGGTGAAGGGGACGCCAAAGGAAATGCATTGCGCCCTCAGGCTTTCAATCCACCGAAAATCCATAGGACGTGCCCCGGCATAGGCTTCACCGCCGGCGGAGACATGCATGATTTTCCCTGTTTCCAGGTACTTTTCGATATGGACTTCTTCAAGCAGCGGCGCCAGCGTAAGCCCCCGCCATCTGCAGGGAAAGTCGATCAGCGCCGGTGCGCGTTCGTCTGCGCGGCGCTGATTTTCTATGCTGACGGATATTCTGACGTTTGGATATCCGTCTTCCCAATCAAGGGGAAGCATCCGGCTTGCACGAGCAATCCGCTTTGTAAAAAACTCGAACGTACAGTCCCGGCGCATTCGAATGATTTGCCACGCTTCGTCCCGCCATTGGTCGGCCTCGGGCAAGAAAAAGTCGGACGTAAAGCAGGTGGGGAACAGGGTTCCGGACGGATACTTATATAACCCGTCCCGCGTTTTGCGGACGGGAAGGCGAAAATTGGTTTTGTTTTTGTGGATGACGGTTTCCGTCTGCCGCATTTCATCAAGCTTGAATACGTAACAGTTTTTGCACCCTTCGCTGATGCGCGTACAGCCGTGCCATGGGTTCCAGAAAGAGGACATATGCCTTCCTCCCAGCATACAGTTTTCCTTACTTATACATACAAAAATACCCGGAAGCCTGATAGCCTCCGGGCATTGAAAGCATTTTACATCTTGGAGCGCAGGAAATCGACAGCCTTCCTGATATCTTCCTCGGGGGAAGCGCCAACCTCGCGTTCAATGGTGAGGAAGCCTTTGTAGCCGATATCCTCAAGCGCTTTAAGATAGGCGTCAAACGGTACGCCGCCTTCTCCGAGCGGAACCTCAAGGAAAGCGGGATCGGTTACGAGAGCATCGTCGCGCACCAGGCCATAGATTGCCTCGGGATTGGCCTCGCGCAGCCTGAGACCGTCCTTCGCATGCGTGTGAACAATGTAATCCTTCAGGTTGTGAACGGCCTTTGCCGGATCATCGCCCGTTACCATAATAAGGTTTGCGGGGTCGAGGTTTACGGCAACGCCGGTGGAATGAAGGGAATCCAGGAAGCCCTTCAGAACAAGGCTTGTTTCGGGGCCGGTTTCAATGGCAAAATGCGCGTTCAGGCTGTCGGCATAGGCTGCAAGCTGACCGCATGCATCCTGCATGATCTTGAAGCGCGGATGATTGCTGTCTGCCGGCACCACGCCGATATGGGTGGTTACAACGTCGGTTTCCAGTTCCTTGGCCAGATCCAGAATACGCTTGGATTTTTCAATCAGCATGGGGTTTTCTTCGGCGTTTCCAAAGCCATGTCCAAGATCGCCGCACAGGGCGGAAATGACGAGACCGCGCGCCTTTACTTCGTTCAGGAATGCGCGGCGCTTTTCGCCAACAAGGTTCTCGGGGGACATTTCCCCTCTGGTTGCATATACCTGAATACCCTGAGCGCCGAGGGAGGCTACAATATCCAGCGCCTCGAGAAAGGGTTTGCGGAAGGAATCGAGTATAATGCCGATCGGGAACGTTTGCATAGTTTGACGCACCTCGCTTGTATTTGATACTTATTTCATTTTACAGCATATTGATAGAAATTGCAACATTTTTTCATCCGGCGTATTCGGTTGATGAATTCTGCCGGACGTGGTATAATGAATACCGACGTAAGTATTTTCGGAGGCAGTATGGTTGGAATACTGGTACTGATCTGGTTCATGGCGTCAGGCATCTGGCAGGGAATGAACCTGTTTTACGGAAAAACAGCGGTTAAGCAGATATGGCTTGGAAGCGTGATTGGTCTTATTGAAATGATGTGGTTTCCGAGTCTTTTTGCTTATCTGTTCGACTTTACAATGACCGCGCAGCTTTTTGCAATCGCGCTGTCGACAATGCTCGCCGTGTTATCTGTGATCTGCTTTGTTTATAGGAAGCGCAGAGCGGATATAAAAAGAATTGCTTCGAATACAAAGGAAATGCCTTTATGGTTGCTGGTTACTTTGGTGGCGCCGATGGTTGTGTTGGCTGCTTATCTTCAGTATACCCATAATCTTCGCATTGTGGACGGCGCATATCATGTGGGGCAATCTACCTACGGGGATCTTTGCATGCATGTCGGTTTTGCAACCGGACTGATCGGGCAAAGCTATCCGCCGGAATATACCATCCTACCGGGCACAAAGCTTGGGTATCCTTTTTTGGTGAACGCCTTAAGCGCAACCATGCTTTTGTTCAATACGCCTCTGTCCGCGGCGTTTTTCGTGCCCGGAACTATAATGACCGTATTGATCTATATGGGCTTCGCCATTTTTGCATTTGAGTTTACCGGAAAGCGCAGCGCCGCAGTGCTTTCCTATGTGCTCTTTGTCTTAAACGGAGGCCTTGGCTTTCTGGGTACGTTTAACAATGTCGGCGCAGATTCCTCTGCATTCGAAAATGCGCTCCATGGTTTTTATCAAACGCCAACAAATATGCCGGAGGTCAATCTCCGATGGGTGAATGCGCTTTCGGATTTGATTATCCCTCAGCGCACGCTGATGGCAGGCTGGATGTGCCTGATGCCATGCCTGTATTTGCTTATCGATGGCATAAAATCGCGAAGCTTGCGCACCTTTGCAATCCTTGGCGTTATTGCCGGCGCATTGCCCATGATTCATACGCATACGTTTCTGGGCCTTGGCGTTATAAGCTTAGGCGCTATGATCCTTTCGGTTGCGCTTGATAAAAAGCGCAGGAGGAAGACGTTTGGGAATTTTGCTTTGTATGGGTTTTTGGCCTGTGTCATTGCATTTCCGCAGCTTCTGGAGTGGACCTTTCCTCAGACGGTCGACGGCGGCTCCCTGAGAATTCTTTTCAACTGGGTAAATAACCGCGGAGACGGCAGCCTGATTGACGGATACTTCTGGTTCTGGATCAAGAATGTAGGCCTTGTGTATCTGTTTTTCCCCATCGCTGCGTTTTCTGCCAAAAAGCGGCATGTAAAGGCAGTTGCGCTGGGCGCATGCCTTTTGTATTTGCTTTCGGAATTCGTACTGTTTCAGCCGAATGTATATGATAATATCAAGCTGTTCTTTGTTGCTTTTATCGTTATGCTTCCCGCAGCCGCGGATGTTATCGTCGATATATACAGGCGGCTTAAGGGCGTAAGGTTCAGATGGATACTGGCGGCTGCGTTTATCTTCTGCTCGGTAGCCAGCGGTTCCGTCACCATCATGCGCGAATGTATATCGGACTATGAAATTTTCAGCCGTGCGCATGTTGAAGCTGGGGAATTCATAAAAGAGAATACGCCGTCCGATGCCGTATTCCTTACATCCTCTAACCATAACAATGCAGCCGCCGCCCTTGCGGGCCGGAAGATTGTGTGCGGTTCAAGCCTGTATGTGCATTTTCATGGGCTGGACTATGGACAGAAGGAAGCTGACGCCGCTTTAATGATGGCGTACCCGGAAAAATACAAAGAACTGTACGATCAGTACAATGTCGATTACGTGTTCGTATCCTCTTATGAACGAAGCACAACCAGAATAGACTGGCGCTATATCGAAAATGTGGAAGACAGGAGAAACGAATACAGTATAGATGAAGACAAGGTGGCAGAGCTGTATCCGCTTGTATACGTGGGCGGAGAGTGGTATGATACCATCAGGATTTATGCGGTTTCTGAAAGAGCGAGGGCACTTTACGAAGAAATTAAGCAAGATCGTTAAGGAAACACTTGCGAAAAAATGAAAAGTGATTTACAATAAATATGTCTCTAATATATGCCGAGGGGACGGGTGAAACATGAACAATTTTACAAATGATACCAGAGACATTCTTGAACGATTGGCGTGGCAGATACTGACGGTTGTTCCATTGTTTAAAAAACGGTTATTCCGAGTGGAGATCGAACAAGGTGAAAACGCTCTGCCGATGTCCTATATACAGGTGCTTGCGGCTTTAAGTGAAGCAGAAAGCATGACTGTGTCGGAAATATCTGCTCGCTTTGATATCGCCAAACCCAACATCACGCCTTTGATTGACAGGATGATCGAAGCGGGTTATATAAAACGCGTCAGGAATACCGTCGATCGACGCGTGGTACACGTTGTCATTCAGGATAAAGGCCGGGAGAAGGTTGAATCGATTGTTGGGTCACTGAAGGGCAGCATTTCAAAGTGGTCAAGCGGCATCAAGAGCTCTGAAATGGTAAAAATGTCTGATGCAATTTCTGTAATCAATAACGTATTGAAAGCATGCGAATAAGAATTAAAAATTTGGCGGGATGAAGCAACTTTCATCCTGCCAAATGCGTCATATATGGGAATTAATTCAAATGGAGGGCCGGATGAATGAAGAAATTGAAACGGTACGCCGTGCTGGGCGCACTTTTGACGCTTGTGCTTGCATTGTCCGCGTGCAGCCCGCAGACCGATAAGACGGATCCACTGTCCGATTATTCCGTGGATATCAATGTACCCTTTCCTACAAGCTCTGCGTCTTATACAACTGTTGCTCCTGAAAAGCCTCAGTATACCATCAGCACACAGGAACCTGTAAAGATTGTTGGATGGATGAACGAGACGATGGATGCACGCGAGCAGGATTCCTATACCCATCTTTCGGTAGGCAGTATCGGAACGGCGGTAAAGAATCTTCAGAAGCGTCTGATCGAGCTTGGATATATGAGCGGTACGGCGTCCGGTACATATGATCAGGCTACGGCGCAGGCCGTACGCTTGTTTGAGGCTGCATATGGCCAGAAGCAAACCGGCATCGCTTCTCCGCTTATGCAGGTATATCTGTTTTCGACAAACGCGAAGAATTATACGGGAACCGTTATCAGCCCTACCCAGACCGTATTCACCGACGGATATACGCAGCTGGAACGCGGGAATACCGGAAGTGCGGTTGTCAGGCTGCAGAATCGCCTGATCGAGCTTGGCTATCTATCCGGCTCTGCAAGCGGTATTTTTGATACCAATACGGAGAATGCGGTAAAGGAATTTGAAGCCGCATACGGAAAGCAAAGAACCGGTATTGCTACGGTATCCCTGCAAACCTATCTGTTTTCCTCTGGAGCCTACAGAGCGGGCGACAGCACGCCTACGCCCGGCCCCGTAACGCCTACGCCTAAGCCCGTTGAAACCGAACTATACACCACGCTCCAGTACGGAAGCCGCGGAACAGCTGTAAAGAAGCTTCAGCAAAGGCTGAAGGAGCTGGGCTATTATACAGGAAAAATTGACAACATTTACGGAACCGGAACGGTAAACGCCGTTAAGCGCTTTGAGAGCGCCTATAATCAGCCCCAGACTGGTATAGCTACCGCCGCAATGCAGAAGATCCTGTTTTCAAACAGCGCAATGCCTTATACCGAGCCCGTGTCGACGCCTACGCCCACGCCTACGATGGTGATCTATAGAACACTGTCCATAGGAAGTTATGGCAACGAGGTTACCAGACTTCAGAATCGCTTAAAGCAGCTTGGATATCTGACCGGGAAAGTGGACGGCTATTACGGAGACGATACCGCAAAGGCGGTACGCGCTTTTGAAGCAAGGTACGGAAGGGCGCAAACGGGCATCGCGACTGCAGCAATGCAGCAATATCTGTTCGCACCGGATGCGCTGAGCAGCACCTCGAAGGACGACACAATCAGCGAATACATCACGCTTAGCCAGGGCTCCTACGGTTCGGATGTTTATTCGCTTCAGCAGAGGCTGATTCAGCTGAAGTACATGGCGGGATCGCCCGATGGCTATTATGGAAGCGCAACCGTTCAGGCGGTAAAGGCGTTTGAACGAGCACACGGAAGAAGCGAAACCGGTATTGCCACTGCCGCGCTTCAGAAAATACTGTATTCCGAAAGCGCACAGACCAATAAGGATGATGTGCAGGAAAGCGAATACAGAAGGCTCAAGAACGGAGATAAGGGCGACGATGTTTCCAAATTGCAGCGCCGTTTGATCGAGTTGGGATACCTGACCGGAACGGTCGACGGATATTATGGCGATGGTACCGAGGCTGCAATCCGCGCGTTTGAGGCAGCATACGGCCAAAAACAGACAGGTATCGCTACACCGACACTGCAGACCTATATTTATTCCGAAAACGCGATAGAGAATCCTAATGACGACGTTGCTATCAGCTATGCAACGCTGGAAAAGGGCGATTCCGGCGACGCTGTCAAGATGCTTCAGAAGCGCCTGATCGAGCTTAAGTATCTGACGGGAAAAGCAGACGGAAAATTCGGAGACGCGACGATGAACGCCGTAAAGGAATTTCAGAAGGCTTTGGGCCTTAAGGAAACAGGAACGGCAAACGCGGCGCTTCAGAAGGAATTGTTTTCCGAAGACGCGCCTGTATATGTGCCTATTGAAACCGTGAATAAGAGGGCGCGTGTAACGGTCGAAAAGACGCGCGTATATTCGAATCCTGATGGCAAGAATATGATCGGAGAATTGTATAAAAATACCGAGATTACAATTCTGAGAACCTCCGGCGAATGGGCGGAGATTCAGAATGCCGCCGGTGAGATCGGCTACGCGAAGCTTTCCGATTTTGCTATTATACAAGATGATCCGCCTACAGAGGATGACGAAGAGGAAGAAGATGAACCGCAGACGGAAGAGGATGAGCTTACCGGCGACGTTGAGTATGTTAACAAGATCGCAAAGGTAAACTCCGGCGATGTGGCAATGTTCAAAAAAGCCAGTTCCAATTCTTCGATTGTTGTGAAGCTCAAAAAGGACGAGAAGGTAACGTGGCTCAGAACCAACGGAAGCTGGGCGGAGATCTTGCATTCCAATGGTCAGAAGGGCTATATGTACAAAAAGTATCTGACTGCGACCGATGAACCGGCAGGCGCAAGCATGTACACGCAGCTGGAAACCGGGAAAACCGGCGAAAAGGTAAAGCAGATGCAGCGCCGCCTTAAGGAGCTTGGCTACTTTGACGGCACCATCGGCGGAAATTACCTTACAAAAACGACCGCTGCCGTAAAAGCATTCCAGGCAGCGATCGGTATGGAACAGACGGGTATAGCCACCGTTGCGCTTCAGGAGCTTATGTTCTCACCTGCGGCTCCTGCAGAAGGATGGTACAAAAATGTGCCTATGAACGCCTATCCGACGCTCGAATACGGTAAATCCAATGAATTTGTTGGCGAAATGCAGCTCAGGCTCATTAGCTTCGGCCTTCTGAATTCCGATGACTGCACGTTCTCCAAATTTGATGAAGCGACCAGAAAGGCAGTGATCACGCTGCAGGAGAGACTGGGCTTCACCTATGCCGACGGCGCGGCGACGCCCGAAATCCAGGCGTTCCTGGCATCGCCTGCGGCTGAATACCTGAATAAAGATTAAAGCGAAATTCGATAAGCGGATTCCTCTTGGGCGAGCGCAGTCAGAAAGCGCTCGCCCGCTTCTGTCTTTGCGATCAGCTGAACCGCCTTTTTTGCGTTTTCTATAAACGCGGGATCCAGCGCTTTTTTCCCGTAGGTGCATAAGGGACAGATCATATACGCACGCCTGTCCATACGTACATCCCACTCGCTGCGTTTCTTCGAAAAAAAGGGAACAAGGGGAAATATGCGGCATTGAAACGGTCGGCTTTCCCGATCGCACAGACCGTCGCATAGAAGAATTTTAGCCTTTATTCTGGTTACAGGCAGGCGCGTGTCGCCCTTTTTTCCCCATGCCATGTCCTCGCATTCCTCTTGGGGAAACAGCCATACTCCCTGGCCTGCATCTTCACTGGGCTTACAGCATGCATGATCACATAACAGACCACAGTCTGTTTTTAAAGGAGTGACGTTTTCAAGCAGTTTACGCGCCTCAAAAAATGCGTGATCGATCATATCGTATTCCTCCCGGACGGTATTTTGTGTCTTAAAGAATCATAGCATAAAATGTGCAAATTAACAATTGCATTTCGCGTCCGTAGGTGATATAATATATCCATCTCAACAGAGGAGGTGTCTTCATGGCATATACGATCACTGATAAGTGCATTTCTTGCGGCGCTTGCGAAGCTGAGTGCCCCGTCAACGCAATTTCTGCCGGTGATGGCAAGTACGTTATCGACGCTGATGCGTGCATTTCCTGTGGTGCTTGCGCAAGCGCTTGCCCCGTAGAGGCTCCCGAAGAGGCCTAAAGGAAATTCCTGAAAAAGGAAAACCATTAAAGACCGACGGTTTATCCGCCGGTTTTTTATTGTGATTGAGTATTGAAGAATAGAGCATTTTAACAAAAGTCTATAAAAGTGTTTTCGCAAAAATGCCGGAAAAGGCTTGGCAAATGGCGAGAAATGGTGTAGAATATATAAGTAATATGGTATAGTTATGTGCGTATGCCTCTATACAGATCAACAAATGAAATGGATTCGGTCATGCGTAGAATTATCAGCCTGATTGCGGTGCTTATTATTTCTATAAGCACAATTGCAGTGAATACTGCCTACGGTAAAGAAATGCTCGTGTACGGTGAAAGAAACAACGATGTTCTTCAGCTTCAAAAGCGTCTGGAAGAGCTGGGCTTTTTCACCAATAACTGCACGGGCTACTTTGGTGACCTTACAAAAACAGCAGTTTCCAATTTCCAAACGGCAAACGGGCTGAAGTCTACAGGCGTGGTGGACGAGGAAACACTGAAAAAGCTGAAGGCGGATGACGCAGTAACAAAGCAGCAATACATCGAATCGTCGAATACCGGAGAAACGCTCAATGTAACCCTGAAGCGCGGTGACAGCGGAAGATATGTAAAAAAGCTTCAAACCCGTTTGAAGGAACTTGGTTTTTTCAAGGTGGATGCTACCGGTAATTATGGTGAAGTTACGGAGTATTCGGTAAAATACTTCCAGCTTGTCAATAACTTGCCCATTACCGGCATTGCTGATCCGACAACGTTGGCCAAGCTAACGGCAAAAAGCGCTGTTCCGATCGGAAATTCCGAGGAAACGCTTCTTCTGAAATACGGAAGCAGCGGTAAGGATGTACGCGCTCTTCAGAACTATCTGAAAGATCTCGGCTATTTTACGGGTGAATGCTCCGCCAAATTCGGAAAGCTTACCAAAGAAGCGGTATCCGAGCTGCAGAGATGCAATAATCTGGAAGTTACCGGCGAATGCAATGTTGAAATGAGACTCACGCTGATCAGCGGCGGATATGTTTCCAAAGAAGAAGCAGATATTGCGCAAAAACTGAAGCGGCTGAAAAAGGGAGATACAGACGAAGGAGTTAAGCTTGTAAAACAGCAACTGTTTGAACTGGGCTATTATTCCGGAAGCATGGACGATGAGTTTACCGATCTGCTTTCGGAAAGCATTCAGAAATTCCAAACCGTCAACGGACTGAAAATCACCAAGGAAGCGGACCGCGCAACAAGACAGCTTCTGAATGAAGGAAAAGCGATCAGCTGGACAGAATATACTGTAAAAATGTCGAATGTAGAGGTAAAATCCGGCAACAAGGGATATGCGGTAGAGCTTCTGCAGATTCGGCTGAAAGAACTGGGGTTCTACAAGGGAGAAATCAACGCCAGCTTTGATAAGGCTACCGAAAAAGCCGTGCGCTTGTTCCAGAGGGGACATAGCCTTAAAGAAACCGGAAAAGCCGATAAGGAAACCCGCGCTATTATGAATTCCGAGGACGCCTATACCTATGAAGTGGCGGAACAGCTGTATTATGAACGGCTAAGGCTTACTAAGCGCGAAGAAACCGTACAGCTTTTGATTGAGCAGGCAAAAAAGACGCTTGGGAAGCGTTATGAAGCCGGGAAAATCGGTGACAAGACATACGGAAACGCCGGCCTTTTGTACACGCTTTATAAAAAGATCGGTATTGAAATAACGCCTACTGTGAATATGCAGTATGAAGCTGCCGTGCTTATGGAAAGCTACAGCGAGATTGCAGAGGATATGCAGATCAGCGCGCAGGTGTTTGTGAAGGTGGACGGAGATCTTCTGACCGGTATTTATATAGGAGAAGACACGCTGCTGCTGGCATCGCCCGATGAAGGCAAAGTTATCGGAGAAAAGAATTTCTTGGAAATGGAAAAGTATGAGTTTGTTGGATTCGTCCTGTATTTCTGATAAAGATTTTCTGAAACCGCTTGAAAGAATAGACGATCTTCAGTATAACAATCTGAAAATCATTCAGCGCACGGATGCGTTCCGCTTCGGAACGGACGCCGTGCTGCTGAGTGATTTTGTTTTTCTTCGAAAAGGCGAACGGCTTGTGGATCTCGGAACAGGCACGGGCGCGATTGCGCTTTTATGCGCAGCGCATCATCCGGATGCACAGATACACGCTGTGGAAATACAGGAAGATATGGCTGAAATGGCGCAAAGAAGCGTATCGCTCAATGGACTGAATGATAGGGTGTATGTTCACGCAATGGATATGAGAAATGCGGCTGCTGTTTTGGGTTATGGCGCGTTTGAATGTACCGTATGTAATCCGCCGTATTCCAAAGAAGGCACTGCAATTCAGTCAATCCGCGAAAATCAGCGGCTGTCCCGTCATGAAGGGGATATTACCATTGAAGAAATCTGTCTTTCTGCTGCTAAGCTTCTAAAGACCGGTGGACGGTTTTCCGTAGTGTTCCCGGCGCAGAGAATGTTTGAAATGATGACGGCTATGCAAAGCGCCAGGCTGTCTCCCAAGCGCGTCAGAACGGTTCATGGAACAATAGATCATGCGCCCAGGCTGGTGCTGATTGACAGTGTAAAAATGGGCGGCGCACAGCTTCACTGGCTGCCGCCGCTCATACTGAAAAACCGGGATGGTACGCCCACTGATGAATGGTTGCGTATTTACGGAAGGTAATCCGGCTTATTTTGCCTTTACGTTTTCAAGCACAATCACCGAGCAGGAAGGAATGTCAATTGCAAACCCGATTCCACGATCTGCGCTCTGTACGGTTTTGTACAGAGCGTTTTCATTTACTCTGTCATAACCGCTGAAGGCGGATTTGTCGCTGGTGAAAATCACCTTATAAGTGCCTTCTCCTACCGTATGAACGGGAAGGAAAAAGCTGTTTGCGTTTCTGTGAGCGCTGAAATTGAATGCATATACCAGACCGCCCTTGGAGAATGCAATGATGGAATTCTCCGGATCAATCCAGAGGTTTGCAGAATCGCGCTTGCTCATAACGCGATATTTGCGGGCAAACTTGTGCATGCTGGCGTCAAATTCCAGAAGCTGGCTATATTTGAGATAATTGTTTTCGGCAAGAGACCACTGCCTGCGCGCATAGTGATAGCTGTATCCGTTTCCTTCGCGCGGGAAATCGATCCATTCCGGGTGACCGAATTCGTTCCCCATAAAGTTCAGATAGCCGTCACCTGCCAGCACAAGGGTAATGAACCGGATCAGCTTGTGCAGTGAAATGGCGGTATCCATACCGGGAGAATGATACGATCTTTCCATACCGGTATACATCTCCGCGTCAGCCAGGCGGAAGATGATGGTTTTATCGCCAACCAGCGCCTGATCATGGCTTTCGGCATATCCGATAACCTTTTCCTGAGGACGGCGCGTGGTTAGCTCATACCACATTTCATACAGATTCCAATGATCGCAGACATTATTCTTGATCATGCGGATCCAGAAATCCGGAACGCCCATTCCCAGTCTGTAATCAAAGCCAATACCGCCGTAGCGGATCGGAAGGCACATGCCGGGCATGCCGCTCATATCCTCGGCAATCGCAACGGCAAGCGGATTTACGGCATGAATCAATTCTGTAGCAAGCTGAAGGTATGTAACGGCCTCCACATCGGTATTCAGGCTGAAATATTTATTGTAGCTGTCAAAGCATTCGCCAAGTCCATGGTTTCTGTAAAGCATACTGGTTACGCCGTCAAAGCGGAAACCGTCGAAATGGAATTCTTCCTGCCAGTACTTGATGTTGGAAAGCAGGAAATGAATGACTTCGTGCTTACCGTAATTGAAAAGCTTTGACCCCCAAGCGCTGTGCCAGCCGCGTGTACCTTCATGGAAATACTGCGTGTCGGTTCCGTCAAACATCGAAAGTCCTTCGTTCGCATTCGCGCAAGCGTGCGAATGTACCAGATCCAGGAAAACCAGCATGCCCATTTCGTGCGCACGATTGATCAGCCGCTTCAGCCCCTCCGGCTCGCCGTACCAGGACGAGGGTGCATAAAAGTTTGCTACCTGATAGCCGAAGGAAGCGTAATACGGATGCTCCATAATGGCCATCAGCTGTACCGTATTGTATCCGGCTTTCTGAATGCGGGGCAGCACAATATCGGTAAACTCATCGTAGGAACCGATTTTACCCTCTTCCTGCGACATGCCGATGTGCGCTTCGTATATTGCAAGCGGAGATATCTTCCTTCTGCCATAGCCGCCGTCTGTCCAGGGGAAGGGCTTAACAGGCGCCCAGACCTGCGCATTGAAAGAATGATCTACAGGATTCTGCACAACCCTGCGCGCATAGGAGGGAATGCGGTCGAAGGTATTACCGTCCTTTGTAATCTGAAGTTTTACAAGCTGTTTGTGCTGAAGCGAATCAGCGCCCGAGAGACAGATTTCCCAATCTCCGCCGGCGGAAACGCGTTTTAGCGGATGGCTCATGCGGTTCCAGCCGTTAAAGTCACCGATCAGGTGCACTTCATCGGCACTGGGTGCCCATTCGCGGAAAACCCATCCGTTTTCTGTGCGATGGAATCCATAATGCATATAGCCGTTGGCGAAGGAACTCAAATCGGCATAATCGCCAAGCAATGCCCGACGCACTTCGGCATGGCGGTCCATTCTCAGGCGGATGTCGGAAGCGTAGTTCTTAAGCCATGGATCGATGGAGAGTATTTTCTGATTGGATACCGCGCGTTTCATATGCATATCACCTCTGAATCGTGTTGTTTATCTGGATCAGCGATTGAAAAGCTTTGCTATAACAGGACGCTTAAGCTGCATAGCGCCCGGGGGACAGAATTCCTGACAGCAGAAGCAGCGGATACACTTTTTGCGGTCGATAACCGGTCTGCGATTTTTCATAACGATTGCCTTTGCCGGGCAGATTGACGCGCATTTTGCACAACCAACGCACTGGTTCTTATGAAGCGCGGGAACGCTTTCAAGCGCGCTTTTTATAAACTTCGCAAGGAATTTTGAGAAGATCCCTTGTGAGCCCGCATAAAAAGCGGTTTCTTTCTTGGTGCGGATTAATTTGAAATCCGGTATGCGCAGGGGATCTATATCTCCAATAAGCGAAATCTCATCGTTCAAGCCGCGTTTTTCAGCAGAAACGATGGTTTCCACTTCGTTTTCGTCAAGGCCGATGATCTTTGCGGCGATTCTGTCGCAGGCATAGGGAGAATCGCTGGCGAGAATTGCGCCGATTTGTCTGGGCGTTCCGGCCGTTGGACCATTGCCCTCCATGCCTACTACTGCGTCGACCAGTACCAGTCTTTGTTTGAACCGCTCGTTCAAATCAACAAGCATATCGGCAAACTTTTCATGCTCCGGATACAGATAATGATACTCCGGTTTATAGGTTCCCGGAATCAATCCGAACATATTTTTCACACATGCCGACATCGCCATCATTCCGTGCGTCTTCAGCTTACAAAAGTTGATTATGGCATCTGCAGAATCGATATAGGCGGTGTATTCGAAGCTTTTCAAAACGCGTCCTGCAGGATTTTCCGCATGCTTGTGGGAAAAATTCTGATTCAATTGAGCGCCTTTGGATACTGCGGCTTTTACGCCGGTTGCCGTATATACCGCATTTACGTATGCGCTGTTATAGAGACCGCCGGGGCTGTCGCCGATTACAACGCTTGCCCCTTTCTCATGAAGCATTTCAGTAAGCACGCTCAGAAGCATAGGGTGCGTGGTGGCGGCGGAATCGGGCTTCATCATGCTGACAAGGTTTGCCTTTATGACGATTCGCATACCGCTTTTTACCCAGTCTAGGCCGCCGAGCGGCTTCAGCACGTTTTCAAGTGCATTGCGCACAAATGCTTCGGAATAGTCTTTTAGCGGATAAACGGATACGGTTGACAAAATGCTTCACCCCGTTGAATTCATTGGTTACAATATCAGCATGGCGTCGCCAAAGGAGAAAAAGCGGTATTCTTCCTGTACGGCTACATTATATACGCGAAGCGCTTCTTCGCGCCCCATTAAGGCGCTCACAAGCATAAGAAGCGTAGAACCGGGAAGATGGAAATTTGTAATCAGCGCGTCAACGGCGTGAAAGCGGTAGCCCGGCGTAATGAAGATTTTCGTCCATGCGTTTTTACTTTCTACACATCCGGTTTCAGCGCTTGCGGATTCCAGCGTTCTTACGCTTGTCGTTCCAACGGCGATTATGCGCCTTCCTTCATTCTTTGCACGTTGAATGATTTTGGCTGATTCGTCGGTAACTTCGTAGTATTCGCTATGCATTTCATGATCTTCCACATTTTCGGCTTTTACGGGCCTGAAAGTTCCAAGACCAACATGCAGAAGTACGGGTACGATGGAAACGCCCTTTGCGCGGATTTTATCGAGCAGATCGGGGGTAAAATGCAGTCCTGCGGTAGGCGCTGCTGCGGAACCATCCTCCTTGGCATAAACGGTCTGATAACGGTTTTTATCGGTGAGGCGTTCATGGATATAAGGCGGGAGGGGCATTTCGCCAAGGGCTTCCAGTGTTTCTTCAAACGTTCCCTCACATTCAAAATCAACAATCCTTGCTCCGCCTTCGCTTTCGCCGGAAATGACAGCGCGCAGCCGTCCGTCTGCAAAGGTGACGGTCTTTCCAACCTTCAGCTTTGATCCCGGGCGAACCAGAGTTTCCCATTTTTTGGGGCCTAACTGGCGAAGAAGCAGGAACTCGCAAGCGCCGCCTCCCGCCCGTACGCCGTAAAGACGCGCGGGAATTACGCGGGTTTCGTTGATAACGAGCACATCGCCTTCTTTAAGATAGTCGACAAGGTCATAAAAATGCTTGTGATAAAGTTCCTTCGATTCACGGTTGTATACGAGCAGCCGGCTATGGTCGCGCGGCTGTACGGGCGTCTGAGCGATTAAGCGCTCAGGTAGTTCATACATAAAATCGGAAGTTTTCATATGCGAATGTTTCTCTCCTAAATATCCATGGTAATCTGTGTCTGATCGCCGGACGGGGAAGGGGCGGTAAAACCAAGATGGCTGTAGGCGGCCGGGGTACAGATGCGCCCCCTCGGCGTTCGCATCAGAAAACCGAGCTGTAATAGATACGGCTCGTACACATCTTCAATGGTTGCGGCGTCTTCGCCTGTAGTTGCTGCGAGCGTATCAAGCCCTACCGGGCCACCGCCAAATTTTTGAATCATGGTAGAAAGCATGCCTCGGTCAGTGCGGTCAAGGCCCAATTCATCCACTTCCAGCATGGTAAGACCCAGCTTAGCAACATCCTCCGTTATAACGCCGTTTGCACGAACTTCGGCAAAATCCCGAACCCGTTTGATCAACCGGTTCGCTATGCGGGGCGTACCGCGGGAACGCCGGGCGATTTCCAGTGCGCCGTCCTTTTCGCATTTGATTTTCAAGATCTGTGCGCTTCTCATTATGATTATGCTGAGCTCCTCCGGAGAGTACAATTCCAGTCGGAATGAAATGCCGAAGCGGTCTCTTAACGGGCTGGTAAGCATACCGGCGCGGGTGGTTGCGCCAATCAGTGTGAACTTCGGAAGATCGAGGCGTATGCTTCTTGCCGAAGGGCCCTTACCGATCATGATATCAAGGGCATAATCCTCCATGGCGGGGTACAGTACTTCTTCAACGGAATGGCTGAGCCGGTGAATTTCGTCGATAAACAATACATCACCTGCGTTCAGGTTGGTGAGAATGGATGCGAGGTCGCCGGGGCGCTCGATAGCGGGACCGGAAGTAATCCGGATATTGTGTCCCATTTCGGATGCAATGATACCTGCCAGAGTAGTTTTGCCAAGGCCGGGCGGGCCGTACAGCAGAATATGATCCAGCGGTTCCCGGCGGGCGACAGCAGCCTGCATATAAACGCTCAGGCTGTCCTTTACTTTTTTCTGACCGAAATACTCCGTAAGTGTTTTTGGACGAAGTGAATACTCAATATCTTCATCTTCGGCTTTGAAGCCGCCGGTAATCAAACGTTCTTCCATGGTAATGAAGCCTCCTGTTTCAATGCCTGACAGAGCGAATCAGATTGCGCACAGCCGTTACTTTAAGTACATAGCATGCGGCAGCATATACAATAACGGATGCGCCGGTTATAAGAATCAAATAAAGAAGGATGATGAATACACCAAACGGCTCGGAAAGAGTATTCATAAGAGCCAGCGCAGTAATCAGCGACATGATCGATGCGAGAGCGATTTTTATAAGTTCGATAAAGAATGCTCTGTCAAATACGCCCTTAATGCGCCGGACCAGACCCGAAGCAAGCATAAGTACGGAAATGAAAGCGGCGACCGTGGTTGCAAAGGCGAGCCCGTTTACGCCCATGAGGCGGCGCAGTATCAAGTTTAAAGCGATATTCGATATCATAGCGATAAACGTTATGCGCATTGGCGTTTTGGTGTCCTGAAATGCATGGTACACACGGTTTAAAAGATCGCGCAGACCAAACAGAGGAACGCCGACAACATAGAATAAAAATACCTGCCCTGTGATAAGCACGCTGGTCTCGTCAAACTGGCCGCGTCCGTAGGCCAGGCGGATGATTGGCGTTGCGCATACAGCTGCAATCATGACGATAGGCAGTATTACAGCGGTCAATGATACGACGCCGGAGCGGATATGCGGGATTACGGATTCCGGATGCAGCTTATCCGCTTTTTTCGACATTTTGGAGAAGCTAATGGTAGTCAGGGGCACTACGAGCACACCGATCATAAAGGTAATCAACTTGAATGCATAAGCCATTGCGGATATGTCGCCGGCGTTCAGCGTGGAGGCCAGCATCCGATCAATCATGTGATTGACTTCATTGGCAGCCATGGAAAGTATGGCGGGTATGGCGAGCGCCATCAGCTTTTTAAACTCCGGATCGCGCGCATTCAGGGAGAAGGTGTATTTGTAGTCCTTTCGAAGCGACGGATACAAAATCACGATTTGCAGAATACCTGCCACAACAACACCCCATGCCTGCGCATGAATGCCGTAGCGATCGGAAAAAAGGATTGCTGCGGAAATGAGCGCAATGCTGAGGGGAAAACCGGTAAGCTGAGCGGCAAGATAATGCTCCTGTGCATTTAAGAGCGTGGAAAGCACGATGCTCGCCACAAAAAACGCAAGCGCCGGCAGCATGATACGCGTAAGCGTTATTGAGAGAGCCAGCGATTCGCCTTCAAATCCCGGATAGACCAGCTGGACAAGGGGAGAAGTGAATATCATCATCACTGCGCTGACAATCAGGGAAAAGGCAATAAACAAATTCAGCGTATTGCTTGCAAAGTGGTTTGCCATTTCCCTTCCCAGGCTGTTCTCTTTTTGTATATAGATGGGAACAAGGGTGGATGTAATGCAGGATGAAAACAGAAGTACGGGCAGATAAAACAGGCTGTAAGCGGAATTATATGCGTCGGTTACAATATCGCGGCCAAAATAATAGGCCATAATCATTTCGCGGATGAAGCCGATGCCTTTTGAGAAAATAATTACAAGCGTCACCAAAAGCGTCGCTTTGAGCGTACGGTTCTGTTTGTTTGACATTTCGCACCTCTGAGAAAAATACTAACGCTTCATTATATCGTGAAACGGAGTGATTCAGCACTGATATACACTTCAAAATTATAGCATGGTTTTCATTTTCATACAAGCATGGATGTGTTGATTTGGAAGCAAATTATCGAACATATTTTCGCAATTGGAAACGCATAAGGAATCCACGAGAAAAAAAGGGAAGCTTTTCTTTGATAAGCAATTGTTTTTACTCGAGAGGTGTGATATGATATTCATGTTATAAACTTCACGAAGGGACGGTTACAAAATGGCGAACAAACGCAGATTCAATTCCAACCATGCTCAAAAGAGACGAGTACAGAAAAAGGAGTTTTCCTTTAAAGATTTATCCTGCAAACAGAAAAAACTGATTCTCTGGGGTTCTGTCGCAGCACTTGTTGTTATTATTGTTCTGGTTACGCTTACTTCTCTTGATTTGATCCCGCATCTGGACGGCAGCCTTCAGCTGATTAACGGAAAGCTTAAGGGCGTTGTGGAGAACGATATTGTTTCCAGGGAAGAAGTAGACACCAACGATTACAGATACTATAACCTTGGTTCTATTGAAACGCCGGAAGGCTTCTATTCCGATCCTTCTTTCCACGAGGTGATTACCACTTCTACCATCAAGGATCTTTCCCAGAAATACTGCTACCGTCCCAATGAGGAGGGTATTTTGAACCTTGTATCCATTCAGGGTACAAACTCCAGCGCAGAAGAGATGGTAGAAAAATCCAAGGCCAACCTTTCGGATCCCGCCACCTATACTGCAAGCGAGAATTTCGAAAAGACCTCGCCCGTTAAGGGGAATTCCTATCACGGTTACTACTCCACCAGCATTGAAAAGCTGGAGGATCTGGACGATTATGGCAGGGTAGAGAGGGCATACTACGGCACCTACGCGATTATCTATCTGGATACGGCGGAGGATGATAAGTCCATTATGGTATTTGCCAGCTATAAGAGCGATACGAAGGATGAGATACCGACTGCCGACGAGATTTACGCTCTGCTCGATCAGATGGCCGACACGATTACCATCAGGAAATAAACAAAGCTTTATAACTTTTTCGCGCGGCGGGAGATTTCTTCCGCCGCGCGCAGTTTGAAAGGAATTTGCAATGGATGCGCGTTTGAAAAATGCAGACGATCTGAAAAAGCTGATAGCCGATATCGGCTTTATTCCGCTCTTTCATGCAGAAGGAACCGAGATGCTTTCTGTGGAGGCACTGACATACGGGCAGTGGTGGACGGGACTCAAAGATGATCCATGGCTCTGGAGGGAAACGCTTTCAGAGGATCATGATATTCTTTATGGGAAATTCTTCTCAGGCCGCGCCGGGTTTATCCATAAAGAATGGCTGCCGACATTTGCCAACTGCCGAAGAGACGGCTATGACTTTGATTCCCGGGCAGATGAAGGGCTTGCTCCGCAGAAGCATCTGGGCATAATTGGGATTGTCAAGAGAGAGGGGCGGATTCTTTCGAGCGAGCTCAAACGGGAAACGGGCGTAAAAGGTTATGAAGGCGCGATCACGCTTTTGCAAATGCAGACCTATCTCATGATTGACGGGTTTGGAAGACGCATTGATAAAAATGGAAGGCCATATGGCTGGAGTATTGCATATCTTTCGGAACCGGAAACAAGATACGGATACGATTTTGTTACTTCACTTTACACGGAAAGCACGGAAATCTCGCTCAAGAGAATCCTTACAAGGGCAAAGGATGTGTGCCCTCAAGCGGACGAGGATATGCTTTTGACGTTATTTGCCGGAAGGTAGGCCAAATTAACGTATCCTTGCTTTATCATTTTGTGAGGGCAAGCTATAATAGACAATGCAATGAAGGGAAATGAAGCATTTTTCTTGAATGAAAGAGACCCGGCGCATGGTGAAAGCAGGGCGGATAAATGCGTTTCTTCCATCCCGGAGCTCCCTGTGAAACAAGCAGGGCGGGCAGCCCGTTACAGCGTTGGAGCCGCAGAATCAATTCTGCGGGAAAAGGGTGGTACCGCGATTATTATTGATCGCCCCTGCGAGTAGCAGGGGCGTAAATTTTTGGAGTGTGAGAAAAATGCTGGATATCAATCTGATTCGTTCCAACCCCGATTTTGTTGTGGAGGCGCTTAAAAAGCGCGAGTATCATGTAGATCTTACCGAGCTTCTTCAGTGGGATGCCCGTCGCCGCACGCTGCTTCAGGAAAATGAAGCCGCAAAAGCCGAGAGCAACAAGAAGAGCAAGGAAATCCCTATGCGCAAAAAGCAGGGTCTGGATGCTACCGAGCTTTTGAACGAATTAAAAGAAATCAAAGAGCGAATCGCCGAAATGGATAAGGAACAGGGCGAACTTGAGGAAAAAATCAGAAAGTTTGTTCTTGCTCTTCCGAACCTTCCCGCCGAGGATGTTGAAGCAGGCGGAAAGGAAGCCAATAAGGTTATTAAAGTGTTCGGAGAAAAGCCCGTCTTTGAATATGAGCCCAAGAATCACGTAGATCTGTGCACTTCTCTTGGTCTGATCGACTACGAGCGCGGCGTAAAAATGGGCGGAAACGGCTACTGGCTGTACACCGGCGACGGCGCTAAGCTCGAATGGGCGCTTTTGAATTACTTCATCACCGAGCACATCAAGGACGGCTATGAGTTTATGCTCCCGCCGCATATCCTGACCTACGACTGCGGTCTGACAGCCGGCCAGTTCCCCAAATTTGAGGAAGATGTTTTCCGCCTTACTGAGGAAGGCTTCCACTTCCTGCTTCCTACTGCTGAAACTGCACTGATCAACCTGTACAGGGGCGAAATTCTCTCCGAAGCTGATCTTCCCAGAAAGCTTTTCGCTTACACCCCCTGCTACCGCCGCGAAGCGGGTACCTATCGCGCGAGCGAGCGCGGCATGATCCGCGGCCATCAGTTCAACAAGGTTGAAATGTTCGGCTATACCCGCCCTGAAGACAGCACTCAGATGCTGAAAGAGCTGATCGATAAGGCATGCCGCCTGGTAGAGGGTTTGGGTCTGCACTATCAGCTTTCCAAGCTTGCCGCCGGCGATTGCTCGGCCTCCATGGCTACCACGTACGACATCGAGCTTTGGATACCGTCCATGAACGAGTATAAGGAATGCTCCAGCGTTTCCAATGCCCGCGATTATCAAGCTCGCCGCGGAAACATTCGCTTCCGCCGCGCTGACAGCAAAAAGCTTGAGTTCGTGCATACCCTCAACGGCTCCGGCCTTGCTACCAGCCGCCTGATGCCCGCGATCGTAGAACAGTATCAGCAGCCCGATGGCAGCGTGATCGTTCCCGAGGTTCTTCGTCCGTTCTTCGGCGCCGACAAGATCGTAAAGAAGTAAATAACCGATAAAAGACAGCCGTCTCAAAACAGGTTTGAGACGGCTGTTCTTTTTTGGCTTATGAAAACGTGCTTTGAAATTCGCTGACGATTTTGATTACATCCTGTAAGTAACCTTTTATGATTACGCGCGATACCTTGCCGCATCTGTTGTAAGAAAAACGAATATTGGTATATGGCTCAAAAGTAATCTTCCGGCAAAAAAAGCTGGAGACATCCGCTCTGTGATTGGTAGGAATATCGATGACCATGCAGCATTCGGGTTCGCTCTTTCGGTCGTCGGAAAGAAAATCGTAAATAATGGCGTTACTTTTCGTTTGTATGCTTTGCTTAACCATGGGATGCGACATGAACGCCTTTACCTGTTCTTCAGTAAACTGCCATTTACCGTCAACTTTTTCTCCTTGAAGGATTCCTGTCGAAAGATAATTCCTGAGCGTGCGATCGTTAAGCCCAGACATCAGGGCAAGGTCAGAAAGCGTGTAGTATTCTTTGTCCACTCGTTTTTCCTCCTTTTTCCTTCGATGTTTTTATTATAGCAGGGAAAAAGGAAATATCAATATGAAATATGGCGAGTTTTTCATAGCAAAAAAAGAAGCGCCCGATTGCGAGCGCTTCCGTTGATCACATAATACGATTTACAGGATTTCGGACAAGCGTTTGCCTATGGTTTCTCCAAGCCTTTCGGCTTCTCCAGGTGCAGGCGGTACGCGCTTATACAGAAACGCGCTTTCAAGGGCTGCATAGGCTTCGTTTTCGATGTCTTCTTTAACGGGAAGATATCCAAGCAGCTGTTCTGCGCAGCCAAGAACCATTACCCTTTCAGTGCCGAGCGCTTCGCGAATGAGCAGGCCGGTCTTTGTAAAGGCTTCAAAGGGAAGCGCTACAAGTCCCATATTTCCGATTGTACCATATTCCGCCGTAATGTCTTCGCTTGTTGGAATTTCATCTTTTTCCAGCATTTCGCTTTCCCAGATTCTTGCTACTTTTGCCGCGGGCTCCTGTTCGCTTTCGTATTTACCAACGGCCCGAAGCGCAGTGCGCTTGACGTCTTCCTTTGTCAAGGGAAGCAGTGAAAGTGTTTCGGACAGCCTTCCGGAATGCACTGTGGCGTCGCAGGGCGACAGGTTTTTCAGGTATGCTTCCGTAATGGTTTTACCGATGAATACCAGATTGTCCTCGTCGGACGCGCCATCTTTTGGCGCAAGGGGATCAATATCGCCGCAAACGCCGTTCAGATATATGGAATGCGCGCCGATTGCAGACAGCTGTTTATGAATTTCGCTTGAAAAATCGGCGGAAATGCAGGTGGCTCTTCCAAGGCTGACGCCGTGGCATGCATAGGATACAACGGCGATGGGTGCAGCATCTTTGCGGTCAATCCATACGCCTCGTACAAACGGATCTACCGGGCCGTTTTCAAGCGTGCGGTTGTATGCAACCGGTTCGGAGAGTCTTTCAACCGTGGAACGCATGCCGGTTACGGGAGAAAGGTCGGAAAGCGCGCATTTGCACGCAGCAATGATCTTTTCGGAGAACGCGGCTACATATGCTTCGTCCACCTCTCCGCAGCCTTCGTGGTATATAAGGCTGGGCCCTGTATGCGTATGTACGGAAACGAACAGGATGTTTTCGCGACCGTATCCATAAGGCTCCATGGCGGTTACCACATCCGAAACGATCTCTGCATTAATCCCCAGAACTTCCATGCTGATAACCAGAAGCCTGTCGTTTTCGTTTTCAAGCGCAACTGCGCGGGCGAATAAATCATCGCGTACGCTCAGGGCTTTTCTCTCCAGATAATACCCATAGCCGGTCAGCTCAATGCCAAGCGGGGGTGTAAGAATAAAACTTCCATATCCTGCAAGCATGAAAACGCCTCCTGATTACAGGCACTTGATGCTGCCCTTGTATTTGTCTATGAACGCCTGATTGATCTGATCGCCGCCATCGATATTGGAAGAAGCATAGAATTCGGGCGCATAGCCGTTTTCACGCGCAATTTCCTCCGCGCGGCAGCATAAGCCCTGAAGGAGTGCCGCGCCGACAGCGGTAGATGTGGGCCCGATTTTTCTGCCGGAAGGCGTATCAAGGCATGCGTCGCCGATAACGCCTGCATTGTCGATTACGATGTCGACAGCCTCAAACAGGCGCAGCCCTGTTTTGTTGCGGGAGGTAGAGGAAGAGGAATGGCGGATGTTTGTAATGCAGATTGTGGTAAGACCCAACTCCCTTGCCTTAAGCGCCATTTCAACAGGCGCCGCGTTTCTGCCGGAATTAGAGAACAGCAGCAGTACATCGCCTGATTTAACGGGATACTGCGTAAGAAGCTCCGGCCCGAGGCCTTCGGTACGCTCCCACTGTGTACTTTCGGATGCGGAAACATGCAGCATAAGCTTTTCATCCAGTATTGGATATACCTTTACGGGTCCGCCTGCTCTGTAGAAGATTTCAAGACTCAGCATATGAGCATGTCCTGTTCCGAAAGCATAGATCATGCCACCCTTGGACATGGATGTTGCAATCGCTTTTGCAGCGGTTTCGATAGCGTCTTTTTGCGAAAGAAATGCCTCATCCAGGATGTTTTTCAGGTTTTCGTAGTAGGCAATAAAAGCATTCATCAGAACGTCCACTCCTTATATGTATTTTTGATCTCTTGTATCACGGAGGCATTAAGCCCCTTTTTACGCTTGATTGCATATATGGCTGCCCCGATCGCCGGCGAGTAGGGAATCAGCGATGCGCATACTTCCGGAAGCGCCTTTTGTATTTCGCTTTCGAACAGCGGGATTGTCCATTCATTATGCTCAAACACACCGCCGTACAGCCAAGCCGTTTTGGGAGGATCATCCTGAACCAATTGAACGAGTGTACATGCAAGCGCCCTGATTTCGCTTTCAACGATGTTGTATGCAGCTTTATCGCCGTTTGCTGCTTCAATCAGCACATATTTTGCAAAACCTGCAATATCGCTTGGTTTGGTCTTTGGGTCATAAACACGGTCAATCAGCTGCCTTGGGCTTGAAAGGCGGTATACTTTCATGAGCGCACTGCTTAATGAAGTTGCAATTCCGGTTCCTTCCCATTCTCGAATGGCGCTTCTCATACCGTTAAGCGCAATGGAATACGAGCTTCCTTCATCGCCCAATATATATCCCCATCCGCCAGCGGGCTTTTGAACGCCGTTCTCATCTACCCGCACAATCATGCTTCCGGTTCCGGCGATTGTGATTGCGCCTTTTTCTCCGAAGGTTGCGGCCATAAGCGCCATATAGGCGTCGGAATGCAGGAATACATTATCATGCGGCAGCGAATCGCCGATAAAGGCTGCAACCTGTTCCTCTGTTGCGATATCGTCCAGCGAGGACAAGCCGATGGATACAATGGCGTTTTGACAGTTGCCCTTCAGAAGATCGTTTATAAGCGAAAGCAGATGATTACGCGCGCTTTCCATACCGATTGTATGATAATTCAAGCCGTCGCCACGTTTGACATTCAGAATGGAACCGCTCTCGGAAACAAGAACCGCCGTGGAACGCGTTCCGCCGCCGTCAACGCCGACGAAAAATCTTTCAGGCATTACAATCACCTCAAAGTGTTTTTATTCTATTTCGACGCTGAGACGGCAATTTCCTTCTGAAGCATGCTGTTTCATGACAGAAATCCTGGCAGAAGTGACGAAGCTTCTTTGTTAAGCAGTGAGGATACAGGTGCTTCCGGATTCTGGATAACCGCTCTTCTAAGCTTTTCAAGAGAAACGACGCCCAGTATATTTCCGTCTGTATCTTCAATAGAAAACAAATACCTTCTGCCGGAATGAATAGCCTTTGCAGCTTCAAATACGCTGGCAGTTTCATGCACTGTTATCCATTCAGTGTTCTCGGGCTGAATGAAAGGTCTTTCGTTTATCAGAAGCGCTCGGAGTGATGCGCCTTCTGACTGCCTTTTTTCCTGTTCACCGGAAGCAATGATGTAAATGGACGATAAAACCGGAAGAAGCGGTATGCGCCGTGTATCCAACAGGGTAATTATTGAAAGTATCAGGATAATTGCAGCGAGGACTCGCCCTGCCCATATGCCTGATTTTACGGCAAAGCTTCCGGGCATTTTCATGGCCAGAATGGCGCATGCGGCGCGCCCGCCGTCAAGCGGGAGGGCGGGGATCAGGTTAATGAATCCGATTGCCAGGCTGGCGTTAACAATGCTCAAAAACCCATAGGGTATATTGGGCGCATAATGATATATCAGCGCGATGATTGCTGCCAAAAGGATATTGGCAGCCGGGCCGGACAGGGCGATCAGAATCAACTTACCGGGTGATGTTTCCCAAAGCTCGTACAGCCGAATCGCGGCGCCAAATGGCATGATTTCTATTTCATCCACGCGCGCTTTAAGGAATATGGCGCTGATCAAATGCGCGCCTTCATGAATTCCCAGTGCAATCAGCGCAGAATACAGAGAAGAAGCATCTGAAAACACGATGGCTAGGCAAAGGATCAGCGGAGACAGGGGATTGATACGAATCCGAAAGCCTGAAAGCTTCATTTGCCTTTACGCCCCATAAGATCCGAAGGATCAGAAGGCATGCCGGCAATGCGATATTCGAGATAGAGGCGTGCGTTTTCATTCGATCCCGCTTTTCCGATCGCCGCGCCTTTTATAACGCTGTCTCCCGTTTTGACGAGGGCGGCGGATATGTATGCATATACAGTCTGGCTTTCGTCTGCATGATCGATCAGAATTGTCCAGTCGTTATGTGCTGTTTTTACGCAGGCAGTGACCGTGCCGTCCTCCAGAGCAAAAACCGTTTCTTCATTCTGTGTGAGATACTCCAGCCAAGGCTGGGATTCGGAATATACATGAACCGGATCGCCGGATACGGGAAGAGGTTTTTCGTTTTTTTCGCCAAAATTCAAAAAGACCAAAGCGGATTCCGGCATGAAGTTTTGTACAAATGACATTTTACCGATCGATTCGCCCAGATTCAGGTTCATGGACACTGCCTCGCGTACCGCGCCTGTAATGCGATTGGTAAAGGGAGAATCGATGTTTTTAAACGCCATTATCGATAAAAGCAGCGCACAGGCGATGGCCGTATTGCGTAAAAGACGTTCGCTTGCGGACGGACGCTTTTTCATGCGCTCTATCTGTTTCTTTTTCTTTGATGCTGTTTTTGTCTTTCTGCCGACTTTTCGGCGGTGTTTTTCTTTTGGGTTTTCATCCGGCATTGACGGATTGATGCTTTCCGGTATGAGCGACGTGTGCAGACGCAAGCGGCTTTGATTCTGTTTGTCCATAAAAAACCCCCTTCCGTTTACGGCATTGTATGCCGGACGGAAGGGGATTATTTAAGTGGTTTCGGTCTGTTAAAGCGTCGTAGAATAGGTGGAGTCCCCGAGCGTTCTTGTGTAACGGGAACGCATGACGACGTTCATTACCAAGCCAATACACATCATATTGGTAAGATAATTGGAACCGCCATAGCTGATGAACGGGAGGGGAATGCCCGTAACCGGCAAAAGCCCCAGTATCATGCATATGTTCTCCATAATATGGAACAGGAACATAGCCATAACGCCTGTAATCACATAGGATCCAAATTTATCTTCAATTTTTACTGAATGCCAGATCAATCGGCCCAGCAGCGTTGCAAAGCCCAGGATAACAAAAGCCGCGCCCAGGAAACCGAAGGCTTCGCAAACAATGGCAAAGCAAAAATCGGTATGATCGTCAGGGATAAAGCCCAGCGATGCAAAGGAGCCGACGGATACAAGACCTTTTCCGGTAAGGCCGCCGGAGCCAATGGCAATCTGTCCGTTGATAACCTGACGAGCGTCGTCAGGATAGTCCTCGGGATTCAGCCACATCAGGATTCGGGTAAGGCGGAAGGATGTGGAGGATGCGTTCATGTAATACCAAAGCGGAACAAATAAGCAGATTGCAACCAGCAGCACGCCTGCAATCAATTTTAGATCGGTTCCCGAAACCCAGAGCAATACGGCAAAAATGGCGATGTAGACAAGCATGGTACCAAAGTCTGGCTGCAGAACTACCAGCACCATCGGAATACCGACGTATATCGCCGCAGGAATCAATTCTCTTACCGTACGGATGGGTTTTTTTCTTCTGGAGAACAGCTTGGCAAGCGCAATGATAATCGCTACTTTTCCGAACTCGGACGGCTGAAAGCCGCGTTCGCCCAGAGAAGAGGAGGCGTCGCCCCAATTAAAGAAGGCGGTCATACCGCCGCGGCCGGCTTCTACGGTAAGCACGGAGAGAAGGACGATAATGTTCAGCCAATAGATGTAGTCGGCGTATTTTCCGTACAGACGATAATCAAAAAAGATAACCGCACACATGGCGACGATGCCTGCGCCCATCCAGAGCAGCTGAAGGCGCGGGTAGGTGATGGAGTGCGTGCGAAGAATATTTGCCAAACCGGTTACTTCGGTTTCAGTTGCAGACGAGGTGGCTGCAAATATGGAAATCACGCCGAAAAGGGACATGCATATTACCAGTATAAACAGCGGCCAGTCGAAATGCCGGATCAGACTCGGATTAAATCGGTTTTTGGCGATATCGGATCCGATTTGCTTGATCCAATTCTGACGCTTTATCCAAGCTTGCATGCGGGCTCCTTTCCGAATCCGGTTTTGATCTTATGTATAAAGCGATCGTGCGGGATTCTGTATCGTATTGTTTCGCCCATCAGGCGGCGCACTGCTCGTTCAAAAGCGTCTCCGGCTTCTGATTCTGTGTCCAGTACCGAAATCCCAAGCGATGCAGCCTTGGATACGGCGGGATCCTCCGGTATAAAACCGAGAACCGGAATACCCAGCCGATGTATGCATTCGTCGGTATGGACGGGATTTTTGCGATTTACGCGATTGATGAGCAGGCGGAAGGAGTCTATACCCTCAAGAGACAAAAGCTGCTTTGCGCGTTCGGCGCTTCGCAAGGAAATGCCGTCCGGGGTTATGATCAGTATGGCTTCGTCCGCTGCGGCAATGGCGTTTCGAAAGCCTCGTCCGATTCCGGCGGGGCAATCGATCAGTATGTAGTCGAACATGTCTTTCAGGGAATACATAAGTCCCATCATGTCGGTAGGCAATACGGCGGATGCGTCCGTTTGCTGGGAAGCGGGCAAAAGGTATAAAAGATCGTGATGCTTATCCTGATACAGCGCCTGATCGATGCCGCACATACCCGTTGCAACGTCAATCAGATCGTATACCGTTTCATTTTCCGCGCCCAACATCATATCCAGCGATCTAAGGCCGATATCCATATCTATAAGAAGCGTGCGTTTTCCGGCTGAGGCGAGTCCCGCCCCGATGGAAGCGGCCGATGTGGATTTTCCAACGCCGCCTTTACCGGATGTAATAACGATGGCCTTGCCCATTGACTTTTCTCCTTTTATCAGCTGGAAAGCGAATTATCATGGGAAATCACATTGGTTTCCACATACTGCAAGCTATCGAGGTAATACTCAATCGTCTTGATGGCGGCTTTGGCGGCCTGAGCGCCTGCATAACCGTTTTGAATGTATACAACAACTACGATCTGCGGGTCCTCATGCGGCGCATAGCACACCAGCCAGGAGTTGTTCTCAAGGTCCAGATCGGTACGCTGGGAAGTTCCCGTTTTTGCGGCGATGGGATATCTTGCCTGAGCGAACTGTTCTGCGGCGGTACCGTCGTTTTCAATCGAAGTAACTTCCTCCATGCCGTCGTGGATTGCCGTAAAGAATGCTTCGTTTGTGACGATCCGATTTGCGACGACAGGCTGCTTTTCCAGCACAACATTGCCTTCGGCGTCGATGACCTTATCGATAATCTGCGCATCGTATACGGTTCCGCCGTTTGCGATTGCCGCTACATAGCGCGCTACAGCAATGGGCGTAACCTGCGTGATGGACTGTCCGATACCAAGCATGATGGTTTCGGCGGGCGTGCACTTAAGGTCGTTCAGGTAGGTATTGATGGTATTGACCATGTAATGCGATGAAATATAGTTTTCGGGAATGTTCAGATCGAACATCAGAATTTCCTTGATGGCGGGCAGCCATTCGCTCTTTACTTCATAGGAAATGACGATGTCGAGGAAGGATTTGCATACTTCGTCCAGCTTGTCTTCATCATATTCAATGCCACGGTCGGTTGCTACCTGATACAGAAGCTTACGGATCATGGCGGCGGCAATCTGCGGTTTATAGGTGTACTGATCGTTTACGGATTTGGACGGGTCGTACAGCATTGCCTGACTCCCGACGAAGCTCGTGGATTCGCTGGGAAGTTCAATATTGGTTTTTGTGGTAAGGCCAAGCGCAGCCGCCCATTTTGTAATGTTGGTAGCGCCAAGATTATAGGACACGGTATAGAAGAAATAGTTGCAGCTGTTTTTGATTGCCTCTACGATGGTTTGGTTGGCATGCTGATAGCGTTTGGACTCTGCAATCCAGCATCGCGGTTTGTAGGAGGAGTCAGTATCGGAACGCGAGAATTCGCCTTCGTCGGTGATGCGAGTATTCAGGGTAATTGTGCCTTCCGAAAGTCCACCCAGCGCTGTAACGAGCTTGAATATGGAACCTGGGGTATCCTTTGCAGAAATGGCGCGGTTGAACATCGGGTTTCGCGAATCTGCGGCGATTGCGCTCCATCCGCCTGGATCAACGGACGCTCCCTCGAAGATCGTAAGATCAAAGGAAGGATAGGAGCACATACCGAGTACTTTTCCGTTGTTTGGATCCATTGCAACCATTGCACCGGTTTGGGCCAGAGATACTTCATATCCGTTTTCAGCATAAAAAGCGAGAATTTCTGCGTTGTTTCGGTTCCAACGAACGCCCTCGGCATTCAGTCCGTGCAGCATGTTATACTGCATGGCGTAAATATCGTTGATAGTTTCCTCCAGCGCGTCCTCCATAACGGCTTGCAGGGAGGTTTTGATATTGGTAATAACGCTGTTTCCGTCGCTGGGCGCTGAATATGAAATTTCACGCACGACCGAGCCGCGCGTATCGATCTCTACTATGCGCTTTCCCTGCCGGTATTCCAGATAGGGGGAAAGCTGCTCCTCCATGGAGTATTCAAGGCCTGTTGCGCCAACCAGTGCGTCGTTCGGATAGCCCTGTGCGCGATAGGTTTCCAGTGCGGAAGATGAGGTGATGCGGCTGACATAACCGATGTTATGAGCTGAAAGCGATTTAAAGGGATAAACGCGCGTTGAGCTTTGAACGACGGACATGCCGATCAGCTCCATTGAACGCACTTCAATTTCGGCGACGGTTTCGAAGCCGACGTCGTATGCGATGGTTACGGGTGTGGAGTTGTAGTTGTTCATGCGCGAAGCCTGCCAAATGGCGAGTATCTTCAGCTTGTATTCTTCCGGAATGTCTGGGTTAATTGAGTAGTTGGTGCAAAGGGTATCAAACAGCACCTCTACAGGATACTTTGTTTTGTTCGAAAGATAAAAGTTTCCGCGCCACTGGTTTTCGCGCGTTGTGGCAACGGATTCGCTTGTGGTCTGAAAATTCCATACCCAATTGCCGGTTTCATCTTTTTTCAGCCAAAATTCCGTTGCCGGATCAAGTGTTGTTTTGCCGTTTGATTCAATAAGCAATATGGATTCATAGATGGATTGGGTATATGCGGCGCGGGCATCGGAGGAGGACTGAGAAGGATCACGGTAGAACTGAACGTTAAAGGACGGTTCATCATAGGCGATGGGAATCATGTCGGCGTCATAGATCGTACCGCGCATGCCGGTGAGCTTGATTGTCTTAGTGGATTTTTCCTGCGCTGTGGCGATATAATCTTCGTTATCGACAATCTGCAGCTGATACAGGCGTATGAACATGGCAAGAAACGCGCAGGCTACAATGATGGCCAGCGATAAGTAACGGGAGATAAACTTTTTGTTTTTCATGCTTCATTCACCTCGGCTTTGGGAAAGGGTATATCAGCGCCTGGCATAGCGCGAGTGTTTGGTTTTCAGAACCAGATTGAAAAGCAGATACAGAATTTGCACAAGGAACGTACCGATCAGAATCCGGATCAGCATCATTAAAAACATATCACCGGAGAATATACCTGCATTTGCAATGTAGTAGCCGGCCTGCGCCAGCTCATAGATGAGCATACTGATAATGGGCGATATGATGCTGGAAAGCAGCGCATAACGGGATTTTCTGCCCAGATAACCGGAAACAAAGCCTGCGACAGTGTACACGATCGAGGTAAGTCCCATCGGTATGGAAACGGTGATATCCATCAGCACGCCCGCAACAGCTCCGTACAGAATGCCCTGCGTACGGCCGAGAAGCAGCGCTATGGTAATTACCGAAAGCAGCGCCATTCTCGGACAGTACAGCATATTGATTCCGGAAAAGGGGAGGACAGACGTATCGAGCAGAACGAACAGCACTGCCATGCATGTTGCAAAAATTCTTTTATATAGACGCATGTGTATCCTCCCGGGTTCATGAGATGTTTTTTATCAGCTGTCAATCCAAATGGATTCCGGCGGTTTTTTGGTGGTGGTGGGCCGGTAGGAATCGCCCGCAGACTGCGTCGCGGAGGGCGTTACAGTCGGATAGAGCCATGCGGCGTTTTCATCTATGACCTTCGGCGTTTCGTAGGCATAAATGCTTGTGGTGGTGGTGGGCTTGGGCGTTACTACCGGACGCGGCGTTGCCGTAGGCACAATCGGCAGATAGTCATACGAGGAAACCTTCCTGATGACATACACCTCTTCAATCGATGCAAAATTAACCGCAGGCTTTACAACGGCATACTTGTCGGAAGAATCCTGATCGCGGCTGACGGCCGAGACGGTTCCTACCAGAAGCCCCTTCGGGAAAAGGGAGTCAAGACCGGAGGTGTATACCTGATCGCCTACGCGCACATTGCCGAGGTTTGGCAGGTAGTACATGTAGCATTCCGCTTCGCCGGTTGCGGAAGTGGTTTCACCCTGCATCATACCGTTGTCGCGTGTACGGTCGATATGAGTTGCAACGTAGGAACGGGGATCGATAATGGAAATAACTTTGGCGTAGTTGTATCCGACCTCATAAACACGGCCGACAAGACCATCGGGATTTACGACCGCCATGTTGATCATAACGCCGTCGTCTTCACCGCAGTTAATCGTGAACGAATCAAACCATACGCCCATATCCTTGGCAATTACCTTTGCATACAGAGGAGACAGGCCTTGGTATTGATCCTTTGCCTCAAGAAGCCGCTGCAGGCGGATGTTTTCGTTTTCTACTTCGGTGTACGAGTTCATCTGAATGCGCAGCATGTCGTTTTCGATCTGCAGGTCCTTAAGCGCTTTTTCAAGATCGTCATTATCGCCCGACATACCAAACCAGCTTTTTACAAATCCTGTCACGACCTTTGAAGCGTTTTGAATCGGGGAGAAAATGGTGCCGATACCGTTTTCAACAATAGAGGTTTCGCCCTGCGGACGCAGAACCAGATAATACAGAATAACGACAACGGTGAGGGTTACCAGAAGTGAATACAGCGCGCGGCGAATGCGTATGCTGCGTTTTTTACTTTTTATCGACTGGTGTGTCTTTGCCACGTTTTATACCTCCAGGAGGATCAAACTTCAAAAGCGGAGCCTGCATTGATCAGGTGCTTTGCCAGGCGGTCGTCTGACGCGGCGCGCCATGCGCCTATGGCGGCGTCGTCCTGCGGGTGATCGCTGACAAATACGCGCAGCTGAGTTTCCTTCTCAAGCCGCTCCTTAAGGCCGTCCAGCAGTGCGCCGCCGCCCGAAAGATGGATGCCGTCTTCCAGAATGTCGCTGGTAAGCTCCGGCGGTACATTGTAAAGGGCGTCGCAAATGGCCTCGATGATCGCGCGGACCGGCTCATCCATTGCGCGGGCAATATCCATGGAAGTGATAGACTCGGTGGAAGGCTTGCCGGTAAGCACGTTCCGTCCGCGCAGCAGGACGGGCTCGCCTTCATCCTTGGGTATGAGCGCGGTTCCGATATCCTTCTTAAGATCCTCCGCCGTATTCAGGCCGATCACAAGCCCTTTGGCTCGCCTGATGTAGCGCACGATAGCTTCGTCAAAGGCGAAAGCACCGGTTTTCATTGTGCGGGAGGCGACAATGCCATTAAGCGAAAGAATGGAAATCTCAGTAACGCAGCTTCCGATGGTAATCATCAGTATGCCGCGCGGTTTATCAATTTTCTGACCGCTTCCGATAGCAGCAGCTACGGAGGATTTAATGATCAGCGCTTTCTTTCCGCCAGCGAGAGATACGCTGTTTGCAAGCGCAGCCCTTTCCACGCGCGTTGCACCGTGGGGAATGGTAACGGCCAGACGGCTCTTTTCAAAAGGCTTTCTGCGCTGGGCTGCCTTTTCGGCGCATGAAAGGAGTAAAATTGCCGCAAGATCACTGTCGGCGACGCCGCCGTCTGCAATGGGGCTGACAAGTACACAGTCCTGAAGCGTGCGCCCAACCATGCGCTGCGCGTCTTTTCCGAGCGCCAGGATCTCCGTAGTGTTCTCACGATTGATCAGTGCGCATGTAGGCTCGCGAAGGATAACGCCTTCGTCTTCCATACATACCGTCGTATTGCCGGAACCCAGATCGATGCCGATTCCGTTTGATGAAAATACGGCCATTTGTGCTACCTCCGGTTATTTCAATGCACCTGTAAAACGCTTGTACGCTTGAATAAAATCTTCCGTTGGGAAACCTACTATATTATTGTAGGAACCGATGACATTGTCGACAAATTTGCCTGCGCCGCCCTGTATGGCATACGCGCCGGCTTTGTCCATAGGCTCGCCCGTTTGTACGTATGCTTTAATCTCCTCTTTGGAAATGTTTCTGAACCGAACGCCCGATTTCGTTACAAAGGACACGTATTCCATGCTTTCGGAATCCATAATGCATACGCCGGTATATACGCTGTGCGTGTTCCCGGAAAGCGTTGTAAGCATGCGGACGGCATCTTCTTCGTCTTCCGGCTTTCCGAGCGCTAGGCCTTCGAATGCAACGAGCGTGTCGGCGGCAATAATGAGGGCGTTATTTTCATTGACTGCAACGGCTCTTGCTTTCCGTTCGGAAAGTTCCTTAACCATGTCTTCAGGCTTTCCGGAAACGGTTTCATCCACGTCGGGGGAGTGTACGGTAAATGTAAAGCCGAGGCCTGACAAAAGATCCCTGCGCCTTGGCGACTGGGAAGCAAGGACCAGCTTCTTTATGGCTTTTGGCATAATGTCTTTCTCTCCAAATCATAAAATCCCACACTACCTTTTATTATAGCATATTTCTCTGTCAAATGGAACATTCACGGGGCGGTTGTCTGAAATTTGTCCGTTTGATAACGGCTTTATCACATTTCAAATATATAATGTGATTTATCGGTAAAGTTTTGCAGTTACAGAAAGATAACTTGATTAATGGGCGTACATCGATTATAATAGCAAGGAAAGCCGCTCCGGAGTGGCTCTTGAAGTATGGAAACATACGCCTCTTTCCGGGCGAGATTATGGTATAGGAGGTGCAACGCGTGTACGCAGTCATTCAGACCGGTGGCAAGCAGTACCGCGTCCAGCAGGGCGACGTGATCTTTGTAGAGAAGCTCGATGCTCAGGCAGGCGATACGGTATCTTTCGACGTACTGCTTCTGGGTAATGAGAACGAGACCAAGATCGGTGCTCCCGTAGTTGAGGGCGCAAAGGTTGAGGGCAATGTAGTAGGCCAGGTTAAGAGCGCAAAGATTGTTGTGTTCAAGTACAAGGCCAAGAAGAGTGAGCGGAAAAAGCAGGGTCATCGTCAGCCTTATACGAAGGTTGAGATCACGGCCATCAACGGCTGAGAAGCATGACGAAGGTCGTTTTCACGAAACGTGCAGACGGGCTGCTGGTTGGCTTTGAAGCAAGCGGCCATGCAGGGTATGCCGAATACGGCAGCGATATCGTATGCGCTGCAATTTCGGCGCTTACGCAGTCGACGCTGATCGGGATTACCGAGGTTGTCGGCGCGAAGGTTCGCCATAAGGTGAACGAGGAAACTGGATATTTGAGCGTTGGTCTTGAAGAGTCTGACGATTTTAAATCCATACAAAAATCCCAGATACTGCTGGAAACTTTGAAAATGACTTTGACCGAGATTTCCAAAGACTATCCCGGTACCATCCGGATCATCATCAGGGAACGGAGGTAGACACATGTTTAAGATGAATCTTCAGCTGTTCGCGCACAAGAAGGGAATGGGCTCTTCCCGCAATGGTCGTGCTAGCCATGCGCAGCGCCTTGGCACCAAGCGTGCGGACGGTCAGTTCGTGCTTGCAGGCAACATCCTCGTGCGTCAGCGCGGCACTCGCATTCATCCCGGCCTGAACGTGGGCATCGGCGACGACGATACCCTTTACGCGAAGATGGACGGCGTTGTGAAGTTCTAGCGCGTCGGCAAGGATCGCAAGCAGGTCAGCATTTATCCGAAGGCCGAAGTAGCCGCCGAATAATTATCTGACAAATATCCCGCGCGGAGCAATAAACTCCGTCGCGGGTTTTTTACTATCATGAATACTTATAAAAGAAACGAATCCATGAGTTGCTTTAACGCAGAGCTGACGCTTTATGAAAGCGCGCAAGTATTTCATTTCCGAAAGATTGACGGTATCTATGCAGCCGTTGTTAATGGACGAATTCTGACGGAAGCAGATGAGGATGCATTTGCCAGGCATTATTTTGATCTTGACAGAGATTATCAATCTCTTTTGAATGAATGCGCAGGAAATGAAACTGTTGAAAAGGCCCTAAAAGCGCTGCCCGGAATGCGCGTACTGAATCAGCCTGCATGGGAAGCGCTTGTTGCATTTATCCTTTCTGCCAACAATAATGTATCAAGAATCCGATCGCTGGTAAACGAATTATTGACGACATACGGAAAAAAATACGATTATTGCGGTGAGGCGCTGTATGGCTTTCCGGAACCGGCCGTGCTTGCGAACCTTTCGGAAAGTGAGCTGAGGAGCAGGGTACGATGCGGATACCGCGCAAAATATCTGATTGAGACTGCAAAAATGATAGCCGATGGTTTTCCGCTTGAGGAATTATGGGCGACGCCGTATGAAATCGCGCGTAAGACGCTTATGCAGCTTCCGGGCGTTGGCGGGAAAGTAGCTGACTGCGTGCTCTTATTTGGCCTTGGGCATACCTGTGCGTTTCCCGTTGACATATGGGTGGCGAGGCTCATGGAGGACTGGTTTCACATATCCGTAAGCCGCGAAAAAATGCGGGATGAAGCCAGAAAACTGTTGGGCGAAAACTGCGGGCTGATTCAGCAGTCGCTATTTCATGCCGCGCGTACGGGACTAATCGAAATACAAAAAAAGGGATGAGCCTATGATTGGCGTATATGTAAACTTCTTTGCCGTTATTCTTGGCGGTATCGCGGGCACGTTTATCAGAAACGGAATTCCAGAAAAAATGAAGCAAGCGATTTCAACAGGTATTGCGCTGTGCGTAATGGTGATCGGAATTGCGGGCGCAATCACGGTAAACGATCAGTTGATGATGATTATCTGCATTGTCATCGGTACGGTTCTTGGAGAACTGATCGGGATCGAAAAAGGCATTGAGAAGCTTGGCGACTACGCGCAGAAAAAGTTTTCAGGCGGCAGCGGATTTGCCGAAGGGTTTGTCAGTGCAACGCTTCTTTTTTCCGTAGGCTCAATGGCGGTAGTCGGTTCGCTGGACGCCGGCTTATCAAATGATGGGAGTACCCTTCTTGCAAAATCCGCCCTTGACGGAGTATCCGCCATTATGTTTGCCTCCTCCTTTGGCGCAGGCGTAATACTGTCTGCGATTCCGATGACCTTATATCAGGGTGCTATAGCGCTTTTAGCAGTATGGGTGCGTCCGTATCTGAGCGATCTGGTTATTTCGGAAATGAAGGCTGTCGGCAGCGTGCTGATTATGGCGCTGGGCTTTAATCTTCTGGGCATAATGGGAAATAAGAAAATCCGTGTTGCCAATATGCTTCCGGCTATGTTTCTTCCAATTCTATACCTTCCGGTGTATGAATGGATTATCGGTTTGATTAAGTGAGGGTTACAATGAAACTGATTCAAAAGCTCAGGCGGATTTATCTGATAGACGTGTTCTTTTCCCTGAAGGGAAACTCAAAGGCATGCATTTGGCTGGAGCCGCTCTGGGGCATTGCCTACAACCTGTATGTGCCGTATGTAGCTTTGTATATGAGTATGATCGGCCTGAACGAATATGACATTGGCATTGTTACCAGCATATTCTACGCGTCGCAGGCGATAGCGTCTGTGTTCAGTGGCGTTATAACCGATAAGCTCGGACGAAGAAAAGCTACGTTGATTTTTGATACCTTATCCTGGAGCGTTCCCACTTTTCTGTGGATGCTTGCGCAGGATGCATACTGGTTCATGCTGGCAGCGATATTCAACGGCCTTTGGCGCATTACCGATAATTCATGGGGCCTTTTGCTGATTGAGGATGCAGACAGAGATAAAATCGCGCCTATGTATTCTTTAACCAGCGTTATGGGGCTGGTGGCTGCGTTTGTCGCTCCGCTTTCTGCGCTTGCGGTAGGCAGATACGGCGTGGTTCCTACGATGCGCTTTTTGTATGGCTTTACCTGCGTATCGATGACGACGAAATTTGTGACGCTGTTTTTCCTTTCAAAAGAAACGGTGGTGGGTGTTCGCAGAATGGCTGTCACCAAAAACAAAAGCATTTTTGTTTCTTTATGGGAGCTCAGGTTTATATTTGTGCGCATCATCCGTGAAAGGCGTATGCTTTTAACCATTGGAATTCTGGCGGCGTTTTCGCTTGCCAATGCGCTCAACGATAATTATTTCGCGCTGTACCTTAATGAGCGACTGCTGATTCCGGAAAGTTATATGGCGGTTTTCACGATGATCAAGTCTATCGTTCGTCTGATCTGTATGTTTGTGCTTGCAAGGTTTATTCAAACCGAAAAAATCATGCGCCCGATGACTTCGGCTTGGCTGATCTTTATGCTTGGACAGCTGATTATGCTTGTAAATCCGGGCGGAATTGTTGCAATCCCGCTTACCTTTGTGCAGGTCGCCTTTGAAGCGTTTGCGCTTTCGATTCTGTATCCGATGACGTCGTCGCTTCTGTTCATCAATGCGGATGTGGAGGAGCGCGCACGCATGAACGGGCTGGTGTTTGCCGTGATCGCGCTGACTACGGCGGTATTCCCGTTTATCGTTGGATACTTTGCAACGATAAATCTTCGGATTCCCTTTATTGTCAATGTATGTATTTTCACCGGTGCGATTGCGATGACGTATGCCATTTCAAAGCTTCCGCCCAAAAAGGAGTCTGAAGCGTGACCAAAGAAAGGCTTATCGGGATTGCGGCTCAAAAGGGTTTTGACAAAGTATATGTACTTGCACCGACCAGAGCCGAAAGGTATCAGGTGAACGCCTATAATGAGGCGATCTATGACGATCCGGCGGAGATTCTCCCGGATGTAAAGAGCATGATTGTGCTGATTAAGGCCTATGCGCCCTTTGATAAAGCGGCGGAGGACGGAAACGGAGCGACAATATCTGCTTATTATCCTGCATCGCATAGCGCGTATCTCTCTGCAAGAGCGATTGCAGACGCCCTGCGCGAGGAAGGCTATCCGGCGGTTTCCAATGCGCAGATTGCCGTTAAGCCGCTTCTGATCAAGCATAGAATCGGTAAAAAGGGTGCGAATACCTTGGTAGCGATTCCGGAGTTTGGTTCGAGATTTCATGTTCAGGTGATACTGACAACCCTTGAGCTGGAAGCGGACAGGATCGGGATAGCGGAAGGCGATTTGGACTCGAATTGTATCAATTGCGGCGCATGTCTGGCAGCTTGTCCTACAGGCGCAATTATAAAGGGAGCATTTCTTCCCGATTTGTGTCTTAGGTCAATGGATGAAGGGAAACTTGTGCCCGGCCCTATGCGCGCTCTTTTTGAAAACCGCCTGTTCGGATGCGATATCTGTCAGGATGTGTGCCCGAGAAACAATGGCAGAATTGTGCTGCCGATGCCTGAAGGCCTTGAAAGGGATTTGAGTCTTCCGCAGCTTTTATCGGGAAATCTTGGAGAGCTTTCCCTCTATATCGGCAGAAATTACGCAAGAAAAAGGCGAATTCGAATGAAGGCAGCTCTGGTTGCGGGAAATCTTAAGAGGCGCGATTGCCTGGATCTTTTGAAAGATATGGCTAAAGACGGAACGGATGAGGAAAAAATCCATGCCCGGTGGGCGATTGACAGAATAGAGGAGGATGAAGTGTGAGAATTGGCGTAAGAGGACACGATTACGGCTGCGCGACGCCGGAGGTTATGGCTCAGCGCATAAGCGACGCGGGTTTTTGCTGCTTTCAGCTGGCGCTTCATAAAGCCATTGAGGGCATGAAACCGGAATACGGTCACCTGAGTCCCGGACTTTGCTACGATATTAAAAAGGCGTTTGACGCTAAAAACCTTGAAGTAGCCGTACTTGGCTGCTATATCGATCCGGCAAATCCCGATCCCGAAAAGCGCCTTTACGAGGTAAAGCGCTTCCGCGAGCAGATTGCCTATGCAAAGCAGCTCGGTTCCCATATCGTCGCTACCGAAACCAGCGGATATGAGGGCGACGAAGATGGGCGCCGGATACAGATGGAGCGATTAACGGACAGCGTTCTCAGAATGGTAGAGCAGGCCGAAAAATTCGGCGTGTTTGTCGGAATCGAGCCGGTTCTTAAGCATACGCTGAATACGCCGGAGGCAACGGGAAAGCTTCTTGATGCTGTTGCATGCGATAATATGCAGATTGTGCTTGACCCGATCAATCTGCTTTCGCCTCAAAATATTGACAGGCAGCATGAGATTATTGACGAATGCTTTGAGATATTTGGCGACAGAATCGTTGCGATTCATGCCAAGGATGTTATCATAGACGAAAATGGTCGCTTTAAGCCCTGCGTGATTGGCGAAGGCCTTTTCGATCACGAGTATTTCTATAAAAAGCTCAATACATATAAACCCGGAATCAGCGTATTGCGAGAGGAAGCGAAACCCGAAACCGCACACCTCGATATTCAGGCGCTTAAGAAGTTTACCGGCGTTTGACGGCCGTTTGATTTCATAGGAAAGGAAGTTCGTTTATGAAAGCTTCCATTATGGCGAAGGATGCGCGCCTTATTGAACGAGTGTTCACTGAAAGACAGTTAAAGCAGATTTCTGACCTTTTGTCAGAGGATGTGCGCGTGATCGAATGCGATTATGCCGAGGGCGGCGACGAAGAATTCATCTTTTCCACCTGGGGCATGCCGAAGGTAAATCTTTCAGGATACCGGAATCTGAAGGCAGTGTTTTATGCTGCGGGCTCTGTTCAGATCTTTGCCCGGGAAATGTTGGAAAACGGCATCCGTGTGTTTAGCGCTTGGCATGCAAACGCCGTGCCGGTAGCGGAAATGACATTTGCGCAGATCCTGCTTTCTATGAAGGGATACTTGCCCGTAATGCACGCATGCCGGAAAGATCGGGCGCGTTCATGGGAAATATTCTCAAACTATCCCGGAGGCTTTCGCACAAAGGTCGGCCTGTTGGGGCTTGGTGCAATCGGGAGCAGGGTGGCTGAAATGCTCAAGGGTACGGACGCGGAGGTATATGCCTTCGATCCGTTTGCCGGTCCTGAGAAGGCCGAAAAGCTTCATGTCAGGCTTGCGTCGATGGAGGAAATTTTCAAATCCTGCGTTGTGATTTCAAACCACATTGCCAATCTCCCCGAAACGCAGGGAATCATCAAAAGGGAGCATCTGATGAGCATGCCTTCCTATTCAACATTTATCAATACCGGTCGTGGAGCGCAGCTGAGCGAGCAGGATTTATATGATGTGCTTTCGATGGATCCTACCAGAAGCGCGCTTCTGGATGTGGTTACCGATGAAAGACACTTTGAAAACTGTGTGCTGCGTTCGCTTCCGAACTGCTATTTCACGCCGCATATTGCCGGTACAGCCGGGCTTGAAACGGAACGAATGGGGCAGTATATGGTGGATTCGTTTTCCAGATTCCTGAAGCATGAACCGTCTCCGGATGAGGTTACGCTTACAATGCTTGAAACAATGGCTTGAGGAGGGATTTCTGTGAGAAAACCCGGTCTTGTGTCGATAACTTTCAGAAACAAAACGCCGCATGAAATCATTTTGCTTATGAACAAGGCTCAGCTTTCCGCTGTAGAGTGGGGCGGCGATGTTCATGTGCCGCCCAAAGGCGGAAGAGCTGCCAATGTCAGACAAATGTCAAAAGATGCCGGGATTGATATCTGTTCCTATGGAAGCTATTTTCGACTGGGTCAGGGAACGGATGCATTCCGCTATGCGCTTGATGAGGCCAGTGAGCTAGGCGCTCCGGTGATTCGCATATGGGCGGGAAGCAAGCCGAGCGATACTCTAGGCGAAAGGGAAAGAGAAGCCCTTATCAACGAGCTTTTGACGATTTCGGCGCTTTCAAAGGTTCGTGGAATAGAAACGGCTTTGGAGTTCCATGGAAATACGATGACCGATTCTATTACAAGTGCAGAAAAACTGCTTTTGGAAACGGACAAGGCGAAGGCGCAGCCGCTTTTTTACTGGCAGCCCAGATGGGATTGGACGGAAGAAGCGCGGCTTGCATCGCTTAGTATGCTTGGCGATCGGCTAAGCCATATTCATGTATTCACCTGGAAGCATGAGAACGAAAAAATCATTCGCCTTCCGCTTTCGGATGGAGAAAAAATGTGGAAGCGTGTACTGTCCGAAAAGAAGAACGGATACGCGTTGATAGAGTTTGTCAGGGATGATTCGGATGAAAGCCTGATGGAGGATGCGAGAACACTGAATCATTGGCTGGAAAACACTGATACAGAAGGAGGGGTTTGATGAAGCCGTTTGTTAATGCAAAGCCTGTATGGATCAATGAGTTTGATACGCCAAACCTGTATGCGGATTTTGTCGATGTCTTTATGTGCAAAGGCACGAACGCAAAAATCAGAATTGCTGCCGATTCTCATTATGCGCTGTATGTGAATGACAAATATGTATATGCGTCTCAGTATCCGGACGATATGCTTGAGCGCGTATATGACGAACTTGACATTTCGGAATATGTGAATATCGGGGAAAACCGCCTTCATGTGGTAGGCTATTGCACGCTGACGGATTCCTCTGTGTACAAGCAGGGAAAACCCTATGTTATCTATGAAGTTTATGAAGGTGAAAGCAGCGTTGCGGCCAGCGGTACAAATACGCTGGCGCGCAAGAATCCCTTCTATAAAAGCGGAGAAGTGGATTTGATCACCGTTCAGCTGGGATATACCTTTTCCTATGACAGCACAAAGCCGGAAGGGGAATACGTAAAAGCCATCCTGACCGGAGACGATTACTGCTTCATTCCGCGCCCGGTTAAGGCATGCGAAATGAAGGAACGCGAGACCACCAAGCTCGTTTCGCAGGGCGTGTTTGTATCGCCCGAAAAAGCCGACGTCATCGGCCAGCGCCTGCAATATTCCTATATGGCATACAGAGAGCGAATTGATATGGGCGAAACATCCGTCTATGCGCCCGATTTTCCAAATACAGCGGGCAGCGAATTCGCGATTTCCGGCGGCGACGGCATGTACTTCATATTCGATATCGGACATAATGAAGTAGGTCTTCTGGATGTGGAATTCACTGTAGACGATGCGTGTTCGGTTCTGATCGGCTGGGGAGAGCACTTGGATGATTTGCGAGTTCGCGCGCATGTCGGCCATAGAAACTTTGTGTCCGAATACATTGCCAAGCCCGGAAAGAACCACTTTTTCCATCCGCTCAGAAGAATCGGAGCAAGATATCTGCAGATTCATATTTGCGCAAATCGTGCAATAATCAACTATGCAGGCGTTCGCCCCATCGTTTATCCGCTTTCAAACGCACCTGTTATGGAGCTTGGCGACGCGCTTAACCAGAAGATATATGATGTTTGTCTGCGTACGCTTGAAATGTGCATGCACGAGCATTATGAGGACTGTCCGTGGCGCGAGCAGGCGCTTTATGCAATGGACAGCCGCAATCAAATGCTGGCAGGCTATTATGCGTTTGGCGAATATGAGTTTGCAAAGGCTTCGCTCAGGCTTCTGGCCCGTACTATGCGTGAGGACGGCCTTCTGGAGCTTTGTGCGCCGGCCAAGGTGGTTGTAGACATTCCGTCGTTCTCCATGATGTATGTAGTCGCCCTGTGGGAATACCTTCTGTACTCAGGAGACGAAGCATTTGTAAGGGAGTATCTGCCGATTGCAAGGCGCATTACGTATACCGCGCTTGAGAAGGTTACAGAGGAAGGACTTGTGCCCAGGTATATGGGACAGGGCATGTGGAATTTCTACGAGTGGACGGATAATCTTGACGACCACCATCCGGATGGAACCGAAAAAACCGGCAATCGTTATGATGCGCCGCTTTCTGCGTTCCTGATTCTGTGCGTTACCCGCTTTTCGTGGATTTTGAAACACTTTGGAGAGACGGAAGAAGCGGAAAGACTGAATGCCTGCGCCGAAATGATGCGAAAGGCTGCCCATAAAGCGTTTTATGATCATGAAAACGCCCAGTATTATTCCTATGCGTATGGAGATCACAGGTGGGCGAAGGACGAGCTCACGCAGGCGCTGGCGGTATATGCAGGAATCTGTCCGGAGGATCAGGAAATGCGCGCCCTTTCCCGTCTGACGGACGGCAGCATGACGCCGGTAACGCTTGCGTACTCCATCTTTAAGTTTGAAGCGCTCCTTAAGCACCCTGAAGCGTTCGGCAATTGGGTCAGGCGTGATATCGAAAGCCAGTGGGGTTCAATGCTGATGAGCGGCGGAACAAGTTTCTATGAAACGATGCTTGGCTGCAATGATTTTGATCGCGGCGGCAGCCTGTGCCATGGATGGTCCGCTGTTCCTGCATACCTCTACTTTGCATATGGCGTCGGAGAAACGCCAAAGAGCGTTGGCTGGAAGGAAAGCTGCGTCAAAAAGGCGGAAGGAATGCCGGAAATCCGCAGAGCGGTTGTTCAAAAATCGGACGGCACGCTTGTAAAACTGGTGTAACCGGAATAAATCAGAAAAACGGGGCTTTTGCAGAAACAGAATCTGCATAAAGCCTCGTTTTTTTTGTAATCAGTTTTGGCCGCTTAATTCGCTTTTCAGTCTTTCAACCATTCTCCGGATGCGTTCGCGTGCTTCCGTCTGCATCAGGAATTCATTTTCGCGGTCGGGTACGCGGTCGCCCATCAACGATACGAACTGGCTTACCTTTAGGCCGAGCGCATCCTGTATGTCGCTGTCGGAGCCTCTGGGCGATACCAGGTAGTAACAGGCGAGGGAGTCGTTCTGCCCGATTCTGTGTGCGCGGTCCTCAGCCTGAGAATGAACAGCCGGCGACCAGTCGAGTTCGCCAAAAACCACGCACGTCGCTCTTTGAAGATTGAGGCCGCTGGCACTTCTGAGAGAGATCACACAAAGATCGGTCTTTTCGCTCATAAATGCCTTTACGGCCTGATCCTTTTTCTGATCGGTTTCGCGTCCTGTGATGAAAACGGGACGATAGGCCTTCAGTTCCTTTTTGTATATATCCATTACGGCGTGATGATGCGCCATCAAAAGAACCTTTTCTCCGTTGTCAATCAGCATTTTTACAAATGCGGCGACATACGGCGCCTTCGCTACGCCTGTAGCCTGACGTTCTGTTTGAGAAATCTGATCTTCAATCAACGCGCGCTGACTGGCGTTATCGGCTTCGGCGAGTATATTCAATTGACCGACAATCGGGCGCATCAGTTCTCTGTATACCTTATCATCCCAATCGATTTCCTGAACCAATCTGCGCTTGGGAGGCAGCTCTTTTAAAACCTCTGATTTAAGGCGCCGCATGAGCAGCCCTTCCCGGCGCAGATACTCGCCCAACAAATCCGGTTTTTGCACGATCATGCCGCCGTAGCCATAACACCATTCGCGCGAGAAGCTTTCAAAATCGCCCAGAAAGTGATAGTCTATGATGTTGATTACGTTCCAGATTTCGCCGCCATTATTGTAAATGGGCGTACCCGAAAGGCCGATCACCTGTTCGCATGCGCCTGATAAAAGGCTGGCGGCGGAATACTTTTCCGTGCCGCTGTGACGCAGCTCCTGAATTTCGTCAAATATCACGCATCCGAAGCTGTATTCCGTGAGGGCGTTTTTCCAACCGCGCAATAAAAGATAGTGAACAATGTATACATCCGCCTCGGGAAGATCATAAGGCGTAAGCCCGCGGATTACATGAATGCGCAGGCTGCCATCGGGCTTTAAAAACCGTTCGCATTCGCGCGTCCAGTTTCTGACAAGGTGGGGTGGAGCGACGATCAGGGCCGGATATGCGCGTAAAGATGCGATAAACGCAAGCGCTTGCACCGTCTTTCCAAGACCCATTTCGTCTGCCAGAAGGCATCTGCGGTTGTTCAGAAGAAAACCGAGACCCAGCCTTTGAAAGGGCATCAGTTCTCCGGAGAATTCGGATGCAGGGGGATCGGCCTGCGCCGGATTTGTCAGATTCCGCTGCTTTCTTACGGCGTATTCCCGAGCGTCCGTCAGCGCCTTTTCCCAAAGATTTCGATCGCTATCCTTGACTTTGAGTGGGTATCTCAGCATCAGCCAATTGAGCTCGCCGACAATTCTTGCATGTGCGGTAAAACGGGCAACGCCGCGGCCGCGTCCGTCACAGCCAGGAAACAAACGCTTGGCCAGCTCAGTCACGCACGGCTCTGCCCGGATTGTCCAGCATTTGGAACGGCGATTGTAAGACAGCGTGCCATAGATATGACCGCTTTCGTCGGGCGTATGGAGATAGGATGGATAATCGTTCACGGAAGAGCTACCCCCCAAAGCTTGTCAAGCGACAGACAGTATACGGGTTTTCCCAATATAGAAGATGGTATATTCGTGCTTTTTGCGCTAACAACGACGATTCCATCAATGCCGTCGATTGACAGATATCGGTTTACCTGCTTGATAAGCGCCCCTTTGACCGGCTTGCCTTTTTTGACTTCAATCGCTATACCGCCTGATACAAAATCAACGCGGCATCCGGGAGCAAGCTTTGCCTCATGACAAAAGGGTAAATCGGCTTTAGTAAGAGCGCATGCGACAAGCGCGTGCAGGTCGTACTCGCCGGGTGTGGCGGGAACGAGCAGCACGCGCAGGGCGCGAACAATTCGAAGAATATGCTCCTGTGCAGAGGGGGAATTCATTACAGAGTGATGTTTTCGCCCTTCAGGCCGACAAATGCACCGGTTTCTTCAAGGCCGCTTTCGGGATGCGCAATCAGCCACTTGTTTACATGGGTAAGAAGCTTGTCTTCCTTGGTATGGGTCTTTCCGCGTGCGGGAAGCGCTTCATTGGTTCCCTTCGGAAGTACGACGACGCAGCGGAACGTATCGTTCTCGCCGGCGCTGATGGGCGCGTAGTGCAGAGTCGTTCCGTATACTTCAACCAGAGTTCCCTTCTTTACAAGGAAGGCCTGCATTTTGGAGGTGTCGTAGGTGAAATCCTTCTGAATGTCCTGCTGTTTGCCGACCAGAAGAATCAGATCGGTGCAGGCGTAGTTGAGCTCGGAATCCCTGTGATATTCAACGGCATTCAGCTTGTGGTTAAAGCCGTTGCAAAAACCGATCTGGATGGGCATTCCGCCGTATGCTTCCTCGGAGAACTGTTTGAAGATGGGCAGCTTTTCAAGCGCTTCGACAGAGGGCACGTACACAACGCTGTCCTCGGGGCAGGGAGTATTCTCCATTGCCTTTGCGAGGGAGTTCAGATAATAGCCCTTAATTACCTTTCCGTACGGACGGAATGCACGGCTGGTGACGGATTTTATGGTCATTGTAATTTCCTCCAAAACTATTAAAGTATATCTATCATAACATGATTTTGGCACTTTTGCAATCATGATTTACACGATGTTGCTTGAAATTGCGTATCATCGGGATATAATATTGACTGTAGCTGTGAAGGAAAATACAGGCGACGCGCCAAAGAGAAGAGAGTACGGTTCTCGGCTGAAAGACCGTGCATGCGGCAGTGCCTTTCCCACTTCCTGAGCTGCGCCGATGAGGCGCCGTTTCGCCCGCGATATTGGGCGCATGAGCCGGGCGCGAACAGCGCCAAGCAAGGTGGTACCGCGGAAGCTTCCCTCCGTCCCTGCATTGGGGCGGAGGTTTATTGTTTATTAAGCAGAGAGGAAGACAGACTATGAAATTTACGCAGATGCTCACCAAACGCTTCAAGGATACGCCTGCCGATTGCCAGATTGCCAGCCACATCTTCATGATCCGCGGCGGCTACATGAAAAACGTAGGCAACGGCATTTACTCGCTGTTTCCGGTAACAAAGCGCATTACCACAAAGATTGAAAACATCATCCGCCAGGAAATGAACAAGATCGACGGACAGGAAGTTCTGTTTCCGGTCGTTATGCCTGCGAGTCTCTGGCGCGAATCTGGCCGCTATGATTCCATCGCCAGTGAGCTCGTTCGCTTCCACGACAGAAGCGGAAACGATATGGTTCTTGGCATGACGCACGAGGAGGCAGCTGTTCAGCTTGCTCGCGAGACTGCAGAAAGCTATCAGCAGTATCCGTTTATGATTTATCAGATTCAGACCAAGTTCCGCGACGAACCCCGCGCAAGAGGCGGCCTGATCCGCGTTCGCGAATTCACCATGAAGGACGCCTATTCCTTCCATACCACCAAGGAGGATCTGGAAGAGTACTATATGCGCTGCCATAAGGCATATGAGAGGATCTTCGCGCGCTGCGGCGTGCCGGAGGTAATTTCCGTAGCCTCCGACAGCGGCATGATGGGCGGAAAGGTTGCGCATGAGTTCATGCTTCTGACGCCTGTAGGAGAGGATTCCCTGGTTGTTTGCTCTGAATGCGATTTCCGAGCCAATATGGAAACTGCGGATTGCACCTTTGATAAGCTGCCCGGCGAGGCGGAGGAGTTTAAGAAGGTAGCCACTCCCGAAATGAAGACCATTGAAGAAGTAGCCGCATTCCTTGGCAAGGAAATGAATTGCCTGCTTAAAGCCGTTGCCTATCAGAGAGAGGACGACGACAGTATCGTAATCGTATTTATCCGCGGAGATCTCGAGGTTAACGAAATAAAACTGCGCAACTTCCTTAAGAGTGAGATCCATCCTGCGCTGGATCTGAACGAATATGACGTATGCGCCGGCTTCATTGGCCCCAAGGGTCTTACCGATAAGGTCAAGGTTGTTTACGACTCTTCCGTACTGACCAGAGAAGCCTTTGTTTGCGGTGCAAACGAGGAAGGCTATCATATGACCGGCCTGAACATTGCGCGCGATCTTGGCGAAATTGATACGGTGGATGTAGCCAAGGCAGTGGAAGGCGGTATTTGCCCGGTTTGCGGTAAGCATACGCTGACGCTGAACCGAGGCATCGAGGTCGGCAATATCTTCCAGCTGGGCGATAAGTACACCCGCTCCATGGGCATGAAGTACATTGACCAGAACGGCGTAATGCAGACTCCCATCATGGGCTGCTACGGAATTGGCGTAGGCCGTCTGGCAGCGTCCGTATGCGAGGCGCATCATGACGATTATGGCCCCATCTGGCCGATGTCCATTGCACCATGGCAGGTACAGCTTTGCGCTCTGCGCGCCGATCAGGGCGAGGTTCGCGAGTTTGCCGATAAGCTGTATGAGGAAATGCAGAACGCCGGTATCGAAGTGCTCTATGACGACCGCCCGGTATCCGCAGGCGTTATGTTCTCCGACGCCGATCTGACCGGCATTCCGCTGAGGGTTGTTGTAAGCCCGAAGGGCCTGAAAAACGGAACCGTAGAGATCTCCAAGCGCGATAAGAGCATGATGGAGAAGATCGAAAAGGCTGACGCATTCGAATTCATCAGAAATACCGTTAAGGCTATGCTCGAAGCATGCGAGAATAACGTAAATCGATAAAATGTTGGATGCCTTTTGAGGGAAAAAAACAGACAGTGTGCAGCGTGATTTGCTGCATACTGTCTCAGATCATCAACAGACTCCAGGGAGAGGTTTGGAGAGGGAGCGCGCTCCCTCTCCATTTTTCATCGATTTTGGCGGCATGTACGGCGAAATCGTGCGTTTTTCCAAAGCGAAGCGACGAAAAACGCTTCCCCTTTCCGATCTCCGCCCGGAAATCCCGCAGGATTTCAGGAGATCGGCCTCTCCCATCAAAAAAGGTACTTTTTTGAAGGCCTGAGACAGTGTGCAGCGTGATTCGCTGCATACTGTCTGTTTTTTATGCGTTTCTTTGATTTTGCGGGGCATAGTTGACATGCTTGGATATGTATGCCATAATAAAGCATCTTTTGGTGTACCATTGAGGCGTTCAGACAGATGATTTAAAGAAGGCGATATGTTTGGGAATTCTGTATTTACTGATAATATTTGTGATTGCAGGGCTTTTTGATTACTTACTGAAAAAGAAAAAGAACAAATCAGAGGAAGAAGAGCAGAGTGCCGGCGTACAAAGCACGGTAAGCTGTTCCGCTTGCGGTCATGTGCTTCATGTAATAGAGGATGCGAGCCGGTATGGTTTTTATGGCAGACCGTTTCGAACCTGTCCCAATTGCCATACAGAATACTACGATCGATATTATCATGAGCTTGCAATTGTGCCATATTCTGAAGTGCGAAAGATTTATTCGTGCGAAGCTGTATCCGAAAGCGCGGAACATGAGGCTTCCAAACGCCGTCTGGAAGCGCCGGGCTACGCGGCGAAGCTGTATGAGCATTTGGATCCAAGTGATATAAAGACCAAATCGGTGCTGCATTCAATCATTCGCGGACAGGCGAAGCGATATGTTGATATATTAACCGAAAAAATCGGTTCGCCGTTGCCTACATTCAAAATGAATGGATTCAGCGATTTGATAGACAAGCTCACGTATGAAGCGCATGACGAAAACGCAGTGCGTAATGTGGTATCATGCGTGCTTAAGCATTACGGCATACTTCCACACATCTACCAGATTCAGGTAGAGTACAAAAGCGCCTGCACAACTGATCGCCCGGGTGTTCGGGGCAGCTTTACAAGAGGGTCGATTATAGGAGGCGTGATTCGTATCATCATTGAGCCCAGCTACAGTGAATACGATACGATCATTTCCATCGCGCTTCACGAATGCGCCCACGCATTTTTGGCGCTGAAGGGAATTTCCTTAAACGACGAAGCGGAGAATGAACGACTGACAGACGCCGCCGTCTGTTTTCTTGGCGGTAAAAACTATATTCTGCGCGGGTACTTTCCTTCGTCCGGACTCCGCCTGGGGTATTTGCGTAAAGTAGAATGCGAAGCGGTCGCTGAGCTTGTAAAGCAGCTAACCGCTTCTCAAAATGAAAAGATGCGCGAGGAGAATAAGCAGTTGCTGTCGGCATGGCAGGAAGTACAAAAAAATCTCAAAGCATCAATATACGTTATTGAGAATGGCAAACAAACGCTGCATCCCGCCGGTCTCGTCAGGGAAGCGTCCATCAAGAGCCAGTTTCAACGTAATTCCGATGAAATCGACCGCTATATAGCGGAAGCGAAATCCCTGAATCAAAAGCTGACCGATGGCGTAAATGTGTCGGGCAAAGTGCTTCGCGAAGGTATCGAACGCGCTTCAAAATTGGAAAAGGCCATGCAGGCATTTATAACCGAATTGCGGGAATGGCAGGCGGTTGAAAACTGGCAAGCCAATATGCCGCAAAACGTAATGGATACGATGCAGGGGATGGAGATTCTCGCTGAAAACCAGAATCCGTTCGCCATTCTGGAGCGAATCAGATTCTGGGCAATGTGTTCCGCTACTGGGCAGGATGCACAGATATATTATGAAAAACTAAAGGAGAATGAAACGGCAGATTCTTTGTATGCACTGGGCGTCTGCTGCCGGGAAGGACTGGTTGTTCCCAAAGATGAGGATTTGGCCTTAAAACACTTTGAACGATCTGCAGCCCTTGGATCAAAAGATGCCGCTCAGATTCTTAACGATCGGCCCTGATCCGATTATGCGCCCAGAAGGCTTTGGTCAAAAGCAAACAGCGCTTCATTGATTGCGTGAATGTTATAAATCCTGTGGCGGATAAAGTATTCGATAATAATATCGAATTTGCTGCTGCCGGAAAGTGTGAAGCCCGCTTTGGACAATAAATCCTGGGTTTGCGCGATATCGAGTTCCAACGCAATGGCAAAGGCGAGGGCAGTGGGCTTGCTGGGTTTATAGTGTGGATCGCTTCTGATTTTGGAAAACAACTTTCTGTCGATATTGGCCTTTTTATAGCATTCGGAATCCTTTAAGCCAAGTTCATCAATTTTGCGTAAGAGCATTTGGGAAAAGCTTTCGTCGATCTGGCTGATAAGCTTATGAAGGTCATTTGATATCCGTTGTTCGCTGGGCGCTTTTTGCGCGGCTTTTTTGAAGCTGATCGGAGGATATTCCTCGCGGGAAAACAATGAACGGGGAGGAGGCGCAGCCATAGATTCAGAAATGTCGTCCGAACCACAGTCTGTGTAAACTTCTGAAAAAGCTTTGCCGGTGTGATCTGATTTCGTACCGATAAATTCGGGCGCAGGGCGGCGGTTTGGGCTGGGTGCTTTTATAGAATTGTCGTCTATATATTTACGGATATCCGAAAAATAGCTTTGTCCGACGGCAAAGGATTCGGCGTCATATACCACCAGGTAAACGGTTATTTCGTGATCCTTCAAAAAATGCTGAATGGTCCGGCTTGCGATTTCGAAAGCTTCTTTCTTTGGATATCCAAAGCGTCCGGATGAGATGAGAGGTATGGCAAGTGTGTCAAGACTCCTTGTGCATGCCATCTCCAGACAGGAAAGATAGCAGCGCTGAAGCTTTTCCGCTTCTCCAAAATGACCGCCAAGCCATACGGGACCGGCAGTGTGGATGATGTGCTTTGCGGGCAGCAGATATCCGCCCGTGATTCTTGCTTCGCCCGGTCGCAGGCTGCCGAATGCTTTCAGCTCCCTGTCGAGCTCCGGGCCTGCGGCTTTTCGAATCGAACCGTCCGTACCGCCGACGCCGTTCAGCATTCTGCTGGTAGGGTTCACAATTGCATCCACGCGCATTTTGGTAATGTCGTTTCTTACGATTCTCAGCGGCATAACGAATTCCTTTCTCTATTTTTGAAGGCAGTTTTCTATAAAGGTACGGGAAACGCGTTCGTAGCGGGGCGTGTCTTCCATGCAGGAAAGGGCATGTCCGGCGTTCGGAAAGATTTCCAGCTGAATGATGTCGGGATTTGCCTGATGAATCCGGCGGCTCATGTCGCACGGAACAAACCGATCGTCTTCACCGTGAATAATCAATATCGGATAGCGCGATTTTTTTACTTCCTCGGGAATTTGTATGTCTGTTAACTGGAAGCCACCCAGAAGGCGGGCGCTGGCTCTTATAAACGGCATGGAGAGCGCAGGCGGGAAACCGATTTCTGCGCTTACTTTGCGTATGATATCAATGGGAGAGGAATACGGGCAATCGGCGATTATACCGACTACGCCGGGCATGTCAAATGCAGAGGCCATCAATACCGTTGAAGCGCCCATGGAAACGCCTGATAAGAAGATTTTTGTATTTCGTCCAAATCGGTTATAGACATATTCAGCCCAAAGCTTAGCGTCGTTTCTTTCGAGGATTCCGAAGGTGATGCTTCTGCCGTCGCTTTTCCCCGACGACCGCTGATCGACAATCAAGGAGTTATACCCGGCTTCACGTATGATTTTATTGCCGCTGCAGAAATCGCGCGTGCCGGTTGCGCGGTAGCCGTGAAACTGAATGTGTACGGGTGCGCCGTCTGTAACGTGATAATACCGGCCAAACAACATGAGCCCATCGGAAGATGTGATGGAAACAGGCTCATAGGGAATGCTTTCCATCTCATTGATTAATTCGTTTGCGCGTCCGGAAATTTTATCGTATTGTTCGCCCGAAGGGAGCTCCATCGGCGAATTCTTTTGTTTTTTGGAGACAAAGAAAGTTACCCGATATGCGTAAAGCAGGAAAAAAACAGAAACAACGACAATAAGGATAAATATAATAAGTGCGATATACATGAAAACCTCCGATTGGCTGTTTAGTCGGGTATCCGGGAAATCAGGAATACGTAGGTTCGCTTATCGGCCGGATCGTACGCACAGGTGATTTCTGTGCTTTCTGTGATCCATATTCCTGCGCGATCAATGGACGGTGAAAACGAGCGCGCATAGCCAACGCTGAATACGTCATTAAGCGCCAGTGCATTTCCGACGTCGCTTGTAAGTATGGAGCATATATTCTGATAGGACAGATCGAACATATCTTCGACAAAATAAGAGGCGCAGATCAGCTGATCTTCCTCAAAGAAAAAATTGGCGTAGGCAGTATAACCGCCGAAAAAAGCATCTTTCTCATAAATGGCATATACGGCGTATTCATCTTCGGCATAATAATGAGATGCTGTTTTTTCGGTAACGCTGTTTCGGGAATCCGACCATTGAATCCCGCCAGGAAGCAAAAAACGCGGCGTTTGATCGGAAACCGAAGAGGCGGAAAGGGCAGAGGCGGCGTTTGAAAGATACTCATTCATCCTTTTATAGTGAACAAAGGTCAAAAGCAGTTCAAATTCTTCGTTTTCATTGGCAAAAAACAGCGCAGAGGCGCCAAACGTTTGATCTACCGACCAGCCCTTTGCGTGGCGTAAGGTATTTATATCTTTTGCAAGCCCTGAAAGCGATAAGATAAAGTCAGCCTCCTCCTGGGTAAAGGCGGCGGCGTCAAAGGATGAAATTCCAGAAGGGTCAGAAAACAGAATTCTTCCTTTATCTGAATAAGTGCTGCCAAGCGTTTCCTCAGCCAGCGCCCATACAGAATCTGATGCAGACGACTGGAACAGGGAAAGCAGCGATTTTGTCAGAATCACTGACGCCGATACCATGATCGGTTCGCCGTTTTTATTCGAAAGGATCTTTACGTCTGCATAGCGGTTAAGCGCCTTGACAGGCGAGTGTCCATAGGTAAACAGAGTACCTCCGAATGCGTTTTCTTCTTTTTCGGTTACTGCAAGCATCGAATTGATCTGTTCGATGGAGGAATTCCATGAAAGCCCCGGCGAAATCAGGAAAATATTTTCCGCTATTGCGGCGCTTTCAGCACATGCAGACGATGCGATAAGGCAGATGATGGTTAGAAGACAGATAACGTATTTCATGAGAAACCACAATTTCCTTCCTGAAAAGATGAACCGGAATTGCCATCATTATTATACAGACGCGAAATGCAGGTGTCAACGAAATGTGGTTTGAAAAAAATTCGAACGATTATGACAAAGTCGTATACGTGGAAACGGAAAAGAAAAGCGGCAGAAACTTCCTGAATGGAAGTCTGCCGCTTTTGCGATTATGCGCAAAAGGCTTATGCACCTTCTTCTATGGACTGAATCTCTGCATCGAAGGCGTTTACGCGAATTGCTCCGCCATACATGGTGGAAAAATTGATCTCAGGGTTTCGACCGGCGCGTATGCTCATGCTGGCGCCATTCTTACCGGCAAGAATCTGTACATAGGCGTGTCCTGTGATTTCGTAAGACAGGCTTTCACCCGAGCCAAGCTTACCAACCAGTTCGCCATTTACATAAACCTTATAGCTTCCGAGACTGTTCAGCGCCTGAGCTTCACGGGAAACGGTGAGTGTACGAAGAGCATCCTCGGGAATCGCTTCCTGTTCGTCTGCTACAATGCCTTCGGATTGACTCTCTTCCACCGTACGCTTTTTGTTAACGGCCATGCGGGACATTAAGATACCGGCAATGATTGCCAGAATAATCCCGAAATAATTCATACGAATGCCTCCTTAAAACGGATTTGTTTCTCTTCAGGAATCTGGTACAGATTATAGCATATGTCAAACAAAGACTTGAAACATGTTTCCGCAGAGACCGACAGAGAAACGGCATACTGCAAATGGCTCAATAATGCGCTTCGTACGAATCAATAAGATCAAGCATTGCGCTCCTGAGCTTTTCCGTCGAAGGCTTGCTTCCATATCCGTCTTTGCCGGTTAAGGTAGTAACGGAGTTGGTTCGGATAGATTTGGGCGGATCAGAACCGTATACAGTTTTGGTACCGATCAGATTGCCGGTTGCACGGTCAATCAGCTTTATTGAGGCGTAATACTGGAAGGCGTCGCCAACGCTTCCGTAGGTCCCGACCTTTTCTGTGTTGAGATCGATGGTAATAATTGCCTTTACATCATCACCGCTTTGCGCAAGCATGTCCTTGGGAAGATGCCCTTCATCAACATAGCGGGCTTCATCGTAATCATACACTGCATAACGGGTACCGCTATTGCTCTTCAAGCGACGGGGATCGCCGTCTTCGACGATGGCAGCGTGATAATTGGCGTCATGCATTTTATCGGTTACGTATACATAACCAATTGAGCCTATGCAAATTACGGCAGCCAATATGAATACCAGCATTGTGGAGGAGCGTTTTTTAAAAGCGTAACTCAGATTGGACTGTTCTTCAATCTCCAGAATTTTTTCAAGCTTGTCATGCACTTCAAGCGCGTCGTCGTTGCGTACGGAAAGCTTTGCCTTATGTTTGGGACTCCATATACCGAACAGAAGAAAGAAGCCAAAAATAGCAAGCGGGATGGCAATAAACGCAGATGCAATGCCGGTAAGACCCAGGAAAAGAGATAATGCGATCAGGCCGAGGGGAATCAGATATAAAAGCGGAGAGGGCGTTTCACTTCCAGAATTCGCTTGGGGGTTGTTCCTCTGGCCGATCTCCTCATTTATACACTGGCGAACCCAGAGTTCTGCGCTGTCAGCCTCAACATTATGGGCTGTAAGGAAATCGATAAGCGCTTGCTTGTCCTGATTGGTAATCACGTAAACCAATTTCCCGAAAGCTTTTTGTTCATACTCTTCTTTAATCATGTTTTTCAGCATGAGCTTGACAACGTTTGTTAGACTCTGCTTGTTGACTTCGTACACGAAAACACTCCCTTTACTCTGGTATACGACATCTGAAAAGATACGGATATCGCTACCATTATAACACATTTATTGAAGAATGTACAAGCATAAAATGCTGCATATGACATGGTTTTAGTGTAGAGCTACAATAGATCTTGGAAAAGATGAAAAAAATAAAAGAGATTTGAGAGCCAATCTGGTATAGTTAAGTTGCTAGACAAAAACTAAAGAAGGTGG
>JAZSRC010000065.1:0-28914 GCA_045538305.1 Clostridia bacterium
ACGAGAGATAACCCGCCAAGGCTTGTCATACTGACCGGAGGCGCTTCCCGCATGCGCTTCTTCCGTGACGCCTGTGCCGCACAATTTGCCGGCGCACACATTGTTGTCTGCCCTAATCCCGAATACTCCATCGCCAAGGGATTGGCCTATGCTGCACGCGTGGACAACAAACTCGAAGCCTTTAACCGCGATATACAAGCCTATTTTGAAAGCGGCGATATCGCCCGCGCCATATCTTCATCCATACAGTGGCTTACCGTACCGCTCGCCTCCATTCTCTCCGGACGCATCGTACATGAAGTTGTGCTGCCGGTTCTTGAAGATTGGAAAAAAGGCTCGGTGCGCACCATTGAGGATATGGATGAACCCATCGTAACGCGAACCGAAAAGCTGCTTTCCTCCCTTGATGACATACAGGAAGTAAAACCTGTCATAAGTGAATGGATCAGGAAGGTATTTTCATACATTCAGCCGCAGCTCGACGAAATCTGCAGGAAGCACGACGTCGATCGCGCAACAATGTCGCTTGAGAATATCGGTTCGCTTTCAGGACCCGATCGCGTAAACATTATACTGGAAAGTCCGTTTGTTTCCACTCTCACGTACGTGATAACCAGCTGTATTACCGCAACCATATGCGGAGGCGGCGGCGTTGCGCTTCTGGCAGGCGGCATACCGGGCATACTGATTGGCATTATTGTCGGCTTAGTCGTCGCCTATATTGGCAAAAAAGCTGTTTCCAGCGCCATTTACAAGATTAATCTGCCCACGCTGACCCGCAAGCTCATGTGCTTATCATTCAAAAAAAGCCTTTCTTCGCCGAAGCAAAGAAAGGAAATTGAGATTGCGCTTTTGGATACTATGAACAAACCGGAATTCGCACGTCAGCTTGAAACTGAGGTTACGATGAATCTTGAAGCGCAAATTATGAAAATGGCAAAATCCGTCGAAATGCCTATCATTCAGTGATGTTCGCGCCTGATGAAGCGCCAGAAACCGACAGTTGAGCGGAACAGCATGGTAGCCGCAAATATACCCAGCGCCATTGCGCCCGCAGCCGCCAGCGTATAGGCGCCCTTGGAAGCAAACGCGGCGTGATCGCTTTGCATTAGCCCCAGCATTGTGTAATATAAGCTTCCTCCCGGTACCATCGGGATTACGGAGGTTATAATAAACACGGTGACCGGGGTTTTTTCAATTCTCGCAAGAATCTCCGCGTACAGCGTACCCGCAGCCGCACCGGCGGCGTATGCCAGCGGTTCAATAACGCCAAATTCCATAAACAGCAGATATACGCCCCAATTAATCGCTCCGCCAATTGTTGAAAAAAACAGCTTTTTGCTTCTTACGCCAAAAAACATGGCAAAGGACAGGCTTCCAATGCCCGCTGTTATGATTTGGAGGATCCATTCATTCATATATGAGCCCCTCCAATCAGCGTGAGCACGCCCGCTGCGCCTATGGCAATGCATATCGCCAGAAACAGTGCTTCGGTAATATGCATGATGCCGGCCTGCACATCACCTGCAATAAAGTCGCGCATTCCGTTTACAAGCTCGACGCCCGGTATCAGAAGCATCACGTTACCAATGATAATCTTGTCTGCATCCTGCGCAATTCCAAGCTTAACCGAGGTAAGCGCAAGCAAGGCCGAAATGGCGGCGCAGATAATGTTTACAAATATCACGTTTCCGCCGACAGCACGTATGGCGTTCATTGCCCCGTACAGAACAACACCGATAACCGCACTCGAAACCGCATCCATAAACGAACCGCCAAAAAAGAGAGCAAAGGATGAACTGACAAGCGCAAACGTAACGGATTTCCAAAAATGGTTGTACTTCTTCATGCTCATGGCTTCATCGATCATTCTTTTCACCTGAACAGAGGAAGGTTTATCGCGACAAATCTGTCTTGCCAGATCATTCATACGATCTAGCATTTCAAAATCGATAGACGGAGTCACAACGCGCCGCGAATGCGTAATCTCCGTGCCGTTGAATACCGCCGTGGCAATGATATTGGAAGGAATGGCAAACACATGCGGCTTTTCACCGCCATAAGCAATAATCAGGCGGTTAATCGTGTCCTCCACGCGGTACACCTCGCCGCCGGCTCGCAGCATTTTTTCACCGATATCTAGAATCTGACTGAATATCGCCTGCGCCTCTCGATCCTCCATTGGTATCAATCCTCGCTTCCGCGCGTTATCATATTTATTCGAAACTAAGGTATCATATTAAACCGATTCAAGCGCTTCACGGACTGCCGGATATATATATTTTGCCATTCGGTAGAAGCCCAGATCGTTCGGATGGCATCCGTCAACCGTAGACGCATCCCTGTCCTTTTCTCCGAACAGTGTTTCGCCGTCGACAAACCATACCTTTTTATCGCCGTTTTTCAGCGCATTCCGATAGGTATCCAGTATAATCTGTCTGCGTCTTATGGATTCCTCCGGAGCTTTGTCAAAATCCGGCTTGCTTACAAACACAACCGGGAGATTCGGCTTTGCATTTCTGATGATTTTGAAAAAGCGCTCATGCGTGTTCAAAAGATGCTCGACACTAGGCGCATTGTGGTCGTAGTCCATGACAAACACGCTCATGTCAAGCGAAGCAATGTATTCCGCCATTAGATCTTCGCCCTTGGCATTGCCGGAAAAGCCCAGATTGATATGGTCGCTGTTGAGCCATCTTGAGATATGCCCCTGGTAGCTGTTACCCGGCCGCGATGCGCAGCCGCCCTGCGTAATGGAGGAGCCGTAATATACCACCGGAACATCGTAATCGTACTTCTGGGCGGCATACACGCTTCCGCCTTCCGTTCCGATCAGCAGTGTGGAAATTCCGTTATAAAGCGGAAGGTTCACTTCTACTTCAATGCGACCCAAATGGTTTTCAAACATTCCCTCGTACCATTCCCTGCCTGTTCCAACCGGACGCACGCAGAACACGAATTTGCCGTTTACATATACATCCATGCCGTCGCTGCCGGTAAGCGGCATATGAGACATCATTCCCGAATTCAGAGGACGAGCGCGAAAAGCAATTGCCTTAGCATCTGTCGCAAAGCGTACCCTTCCGCCGGCAGTATGCCTGCTGAGCATGGCGAGGTTCTCATTCAGCCGGTCCGTAATTTCGACAGGCACCCTGACAAATCCAAATTCGTCATTCTTTATCACTCCGCGAAGCTCAAACGGAGCGTCCTTTGCGTTTTTCCAGTCAAAGCTTCGGCTGCTGAGATTACTGCCCTTAAGGAAATTCGGATCGATCTTTTCTATCGTCAAAATGGTCACCCCTTTCTTATGTACGATATTATACCTATCAAACAAGTCCAATGTCAATGACAAAAAAGCAAGAAGGAGCAAGCGAAATGTATCTGAAACGAATTACAACAAGCTTAGGAACGTTCACGCTCAAATCAGACGGGAAAGCCCTCATATATTGCAAAATCGATGATGGCAGCGAAAATGAGAATAGCTGCGCACTTTTGGAAGAAGCCGCTCAAGCAATTGGGGCATACTTTTCCGGCTCAAAAACATCTCTAGAAGCAATACCAGTAAACCCAAGCGGAACGGAATTTCAGCTTGCCGTACTCCAATGCCTAAGACAAGTACCTTACGGTAAAACGCTGACCTACCTCGATATTGCGCGCATGCTTCATAAAGAACGCGCATGCAGAGCAGTAGGCCGTGCATGCGCAAAAAACCCGATTTGGCTGTTTATTCCCTGCCACCGGATTATCGGCGTAAAAGGCGCTTTAACCGGATATGCAGGCGGAATTGAAATGAAACGAACGTTGTTAACGCTTGAAGGCGTTATGCCTTAGCGAAGATTTCCGCAATCTGAACAGCGTTGGTAGCCGCGCCCTTTCGCACCTGATCTCCGCAGCACCAAAGCGTAATACCGTGATCACCGTTGATAAGGTCGCGGCGGACGCGCCCAACGAATACAAGGTCCTGATCGGAGGTATCCAAAGGCGTCGGATAATTCCTGCCGTCGATATCCTCTGCAAGTACACAACCGGGAGCTGAGGCAATTGCCTTTTTGACGTCGCCTATGTCAAGAGCGTCTTTCGTCTTGATCTGTACGCTGATTGAGTGAGAGCGCATTACGGGAATACGCACGCAGGTACAGCACACCTTAAGCTCCGGAAGGTGCAGAATTTTTCTGCCTTCATTCTCCATTTTCATTTCTTCGGTGGTATAGCCATTTTCAAGCTCATCGCCAATTCTCGGAATGGCATTGGACAGAATCTGGCATGGGAAGATTTTGGATACCTTTTCTTCGCCCGTCACTTCAGCCTTGATCTGAGCTTCAAGCTCCTCAATGCCCTCTCTGCCCGCGCCGGAAACGGCCTGATAGGTACAGGCGACCATTGCTTCGATCTTCGTAAGGCGGCTGATTGCACTGATGGCAACCATCGTTACGATGGTAGAACAGTTCGGGTTTGCGATAATACCGCTGTTTTTAAACGCATCCTCGGCATTGATCTCGGGAACAATCAGCGGAACACTATCGTCCAGGCGAAACGCGGAGGAATTATCGATGTACAGCGCTCCGGCTTTTACGACCGCGGGCGCGAATTTTTTGCTCATGGCATTGCTGACAGCGCCGAGAACGAAGTCCATTCCTTCAAAGGAATTCTCAGTCGCCTCTTCAACAACGATCTCTTTATCGCCAAACGGCAGCTTTTTGCCCGCGCTGGATTTGCTGGCAAGCGCCTTGATAACACCTACCGGGAATTTTCTTTCATAAAGTACCTTCAGCATTTCGCGGCCTACAGCGCCCGTTGCGCCAAGAATTGCAATATTATACGTTTTCATATACCCTGTGCCTCCCTTATTCTATGGCGGCAAAAAATACGCCGCCGATGTCCTTCAACATTTTATGCATATCGCCCGTCGATACGGGAATGGTCTGAGCAATAAAGTCGTTTTCCAGCTCTTTCTTGATTACCGCGATCTTTTCGATAACCGGATAATCGCCTTTAGGAATTCGCACATAGAACGCCTTTTCCCTGTCCGCTCTGGCTTCAATGACCTTTGTAGAATCGGGCAGCATCTTGCCGTCGCCTTTTTGGATTCTGATAAGATCTTGAATCACATTTGCAGCAGTGGGATATTTTCCAGCGCCCTGACCAGCAAAGGAAAACCTTCCGGATGCTGCGCCTTCATACCACGCATAGTTTACGTTTTTATGTATGGCGCATTCTGCCTGATCTTCCCTGAACAGATGTACTTCAACGCTTGCGCTTACGCCGCCGTCTGTTTTGTAACCGCTGGCGATCAATCGTGCGCAAAGCCCGTTTTCCTTGAAATACTGTATATCGTCAATGGATATTGTTCGTATGCCCGCTGTCGGTATATCCTTTGAAACAGGTGCCATTGCGTATGCGACGGCACAGGCAAGAATAATCTTTCTTTGCGCATCAAGGCCGTCTACATCGCTGGCAGGATCCCTTTCCGCATACCCAAGGGCCTGTGCCTCCGAGAGCGCCTGTTGGTAATCCATGCCCTCCGTCTGCATCCTGTCAAGAATATAGTTTGTGGTTCCGTTCAGTATACCGCCAACGGCCTTGATTTCGTCCACATTCTGTGCATCATACAGATTCTTGAGAATCGGAATGCCGCCTCCGCAGGCTGCGCTGAACATCAGGCATACGCCGTTTTTCTCAGCCGCTTCCTTAAGCTCCATAATATATTCGCTTACGAGGTGTTTGTTTGCAGTCACGTAGTGCTTGCCGGCATTCAGACACTTCATGGCATAGTCAAACGTAGGATCAATGCCGCCCATCGTTTCTACTACCGCTTCGATTTCAGGATCGTTTACAATGTCCATGATATCAAGCGTCATATCATCCATCCATTTTCTTATGTCAAGCGTGCGTTTTACGCTGATTCCACTTACATTCTTTGCAAGCTCATATACGCCGCTGCCAATGGTTCCCATACCAAGTATAGCAATCTTCATACAAAAGGCCTCCGAAACATTTATTTAACATGTCCGTGATACGTAAACACTTGTTTTTGAATAGAAAACATTGTATCATAAACTATGCGGAAAATCAAGTAAAGAATTCGGAGGCATTTATGGCAGAATTCACCAGCACCCGATCCATTCACGAAAGCGCCACTGCGCATGAAGCTGTTGTCCGCGGTATTGCGCCAAGCGGCGGTTTATATGTACCTCAAACTCTTCCAAAGCTTTCAATTGAAAAAGTTCTTCCCCTCTCCTACATCGAAACCGCGAAACGCGTGCTTTCGGGTATGCTGCCATCCTTCTCAGAAGAGGATATATATTCAAGCTGTGAGGAAGCATACCTTCATCACTTCGATACGGAAGAAGTAACGCCGCTGATAAAAGCCGGAAACGCATATGTTCTCGAGCTTTTTCACGGTGAAACGTCAGCCTTCAAGGATGTTGCCCTTTCCATCCTTCCGAGACTCCTTATGCGTGCAAAAAATGCGCTTGGCATAAAAGAGAAAATTCTGATTCTCACAGCAACATCCGGCGACACGGGCTCTGCCGCAATGAACGGCTTTCGTGATGTTCCCGGCGTCGGCATTATTACCTTCTTCCCAAAGGGAGGCGTAAGCGAAATCCAGATGCGTCAGATGACGTCCATGCAAGGCAGAAATCTGGCCGCATGCGCCGCATACGGAAACTTTGACGATTGTCAGACAGCCGTCAAACATATGTTCACAACGCTGACGCCGCCTTCAGGAATCCGCTTTTCCAGCGCAAATTCGATCAATATCGCTCGTCTGGCGCCGCAGATCACCTACTATTATTCAGCATACGCACAGCTCGTAAATAAATACGGTCTGTCCGTCAGCGAAGAAGTCGACTTTATTGTTCCTACCGGAAATTTTGGCGATATTCTTGCCGGGTATTACGCAAAACAGATGGGCCTTCCCGTTGGCAAACTGATCTGTGCATCAAACGCAAACCGCGTGTTGACGGATTTTATACAAAGCGGCGTATATGACCGCAGGCGCGAGTTTGTAAAGACGATATCCCCTTCCATGGATATACTGATTTCCAGCAACCTTGAACGCCTCCTGTACCACGCAGAGGGAAACGATCCGGAAACGGTTTCCCGCCTCATGGAGAATCTGAAGAAAACCGGCATGTATAATGCATCTGGCGATGCAATCGAGCGCATCCGGAAGGATTTTGAAGGTTATTCGTATGATGATGCGCAAACCAAACTGGAAATCAAGAAGTTCTTTGAAGAAACCGGATATCTGGTCGATCCGCACACCGCGGTCGGCTGCTGCGCAAGGGACGAATATCTCAGCGCAAATCCCGGCAGAACAGCGGTTGTGCTGTCCACCGCCTCCCCTTTCAAATTCGCAAAGAGCGTTCTGGAAGCGCTTGATCAACCCATACCGGAGGACGCGTTTGAAATGGTTGAAAGGCTGTCTGATTATGCGAAGGTTCAAACGCCGAAAGCGATTTCCAAGCTTAAGAGCGCGCCCGTGATCCATAAAGATGAAACCTCCATAGAAAAGATTGCAGATTATGTAATCGGAAAGGCGGAAAGTGTATGCAGACTGTAAAAGTTACCGTTCCTGCTACCAGCGCGAATCTGGGTCCCGGCTTTGACAGCCTGGGCGTTGCCGTAAACATGTACGCAAATTTTGAATTCATATTGACCGACAAGGGTCTTGAAATCGAAGGCTGTCCCGAAGAATACAAAAACGAGAACAACCTTGCAATCACTGCCTTCAAAGGCATCTACTGGAAGCTCGGAAAACGCGTGCCAGGTTTGAAGCTTCGGATTGATTCGGAGATACCGCCCACCCGTGGTATGGGTTCAAGCTCCGCCATGCTGACCGGAGGCGTGCTTGCTGCAAATCATTTCCTCGGAAATCCTTTGAGCAAGGAGGAACTGCTCGAAATCCTGACCACTTTTGAAGGACACCCCGATAATGTATCGCCCGCGCTGTACGGCGGGTTTACCGCTACAGCCGTGCACAACGGAAAGCCGTATCTGGCTCAGTTCCCGGTGGCGGATAACGTAAAGCTATGCGCATTGATACCGTCGTTTGAGCTTTCCACATCCTCCGCACGTATGGCATTGCCAAATTCCGTAAATCATCAGGACTGCGTATACAATCTTTCGCGAGTTGCGCTTCTGATCAAGGCGTTTGAAACCGGAGACAGCAATCTGTTTGGCGTTGCGCTCAACGACAGACTCCACCAGCCCTATCGTGAGCACATGATTGACGACTATAAAACCGTTCGTCTGAATGCGCTGGCTGCAGGCGCATGGGGCTTGTACCTTTCAGGCGCAGGTCCGACGCTCATGTGCGTATACTCCGATCCCGCCTTCCCCGACAGAATCGCAAAGCTCCTTTCCGGTTTACGCAACGAGTGGCTGATCCGCTCCCTCGAAATCGATAAAGTCGGAGCAGTTGCGGAGGTAATCTGATTATGGGTTCAAACGCATACTATATTGTCGACAAAAGGATTCTGCCGGATTACTTTGAAAAAGTTGTAAAAACCCGGAAGCTCCTGGATTCCGGCGCCATAAAGGAAGTAAGCGCCGCTGTTCGCATGACCGGTATTTCCAGAAGTACCTATTACAAATACAAAGACTATATATTTGAACCGGATGATACTTCAACCGGCCGCAAAGCCGTGTTTATGATGCTGCTAAGTCACGAAACCGGTGTGCTGTCAAACGTCCTATCCGCGATTTCATCCATAGGGGCAAATATTCTTACCATTACGCAAAGCCCTCCAATCAATGAAAAAGCCAGTGTTACGCTGTCATGCGACATCAACGGCGTCTCAATTGAAGTTAACGAAATCCTTTCCTCGCTTCTTTCCATACAGGGCGTGGATCAGGCGCGGTTGATCGCAATGGAATAGCAATCTCAGGTATAAAGCAGGCAGGTTCTGGGCAAAGTATGCGCGGAGGTGGCGCATATGAACCAATACAATCGGCCTCCCATAGAGCAGCTGCTCAGGGAAATGCCGCGTAAAGCACTCACAGAAAACGAAGAAGCGCTTTACGCGGTTTTTCATGCACCCAAAAATGACGATGTTATTATCCGGCGAACACGTGCTTTTGAAAAAGATGCCTTTATCGCATATCTGGAAGGTCTAGCTAATCCGGTCGCCATTGCTGAATACATCATCGCTCCGTGTATTCGCAGTCAAGGCGGCGCACAGCCGGACGGCGATTTAGCTGATTGCCTGATGACGCAGGTTTTGTATGCGTCTCAGTGCAAAACCGCAGAAACCTTTTCGAGCATTGCCCGGGAAATGCTGCTCGGAATGTGCGTGATGTTTATAGACGATTGCTCAACAGCCATCGTTATTGACATCCGAAAAGTTCCCCATCGTATGGTAAACCGTACCAACAACGAATCGGTAGTACTCGGGTCGCAGGAGGGTTTTGTTGAAAACCTGAGAACCAATATCTCCCTTGTTAGAAAAAACCTTCCGTCCAGAAATCTGATCACGGAATTGATCGAAATTGGCAGCGAGAATCGTTTGAACGCCGCTATCATGTATATGGAGGGCGTTACAGACACAGCGGCCGTTGACGAGGCAAAGCGTAGGCTGAAATCCATCACGCGCAAAACGGTTTCGGGTACCGGACAGATTCAGCAGCTGATTGAAGATCATCCGCTGGCAATGTTTCCTCAGATGCTTCAAACCGAACGCCCCGACAGAACGGCGCAGGGGTTATCCGAGGGGCAGTTCGCCATTCTCGCAGAAAATTCCCCCTATGCGCTCTTGGCGCCAACAACCATATTTCACTTTCTGCATGCATCGGACGATACGTTCATGCGCTGGCAATACGGAACCTTCCTGAGGCTGATACGAACCTTCGGCATTCTATTATCTCTTTTATTGCCCGGCATGTACATCGCGCTCAGTCAGTACCACACGCATCTGATTCCTATGAATCTGCTTACGTCCATCGCAGAAGCACGTGCAAACGTACCATTTCCGATTCTGGGTGAAATCCTGTTTATGGAATTCTCGTTCAACCTGATAAATGAAGCCGGAACACGGATTCCTTCTCAGATCGGCTCAGCCCTAGGGATTGTCGGCGCGCTGATTTTGGGCCAGGCCGCTGTTTCCGCATCGATCATCAGCCCGATATTGATTATCATCGTCGCCATCACCGGACTTGGCAACTTTGTTATTCCCAACTACAGTTTTTCCATCGCCATGGAAATCTATCGCCTTTTCATATTACTGGCAGGCGCAGTATTCGGGCTATATGGAATTGTGCTCAGCACGCTGTTGTTGGTTGCAAGTACATGCTCTATGCGCTCCTTTGGCGCGCCGTTTGTTGCTCCCATCGCACCGACACGCCGGCGTAATCCCGATTTAATACTACGCCTGCCGTTATGGCTTCAAAAGTTGAATATGTTTTTTGCATCCTCAGATCAATCTGAAAGCGAAGATGAAGCATGAAAAGAAACCGCGGAACATTGCCGTTTATCAGCAAGGCTGTTATACTCCAAAAAGGACATACAGAGCCAATAACTCATAATACGCTGACTCCACTTGTTGTGATTGCTATCACGGCGCGCGTATTCTATCTGATTGCAATCGATTATCCCGCGATCAAAAACGCCGGTTGGATTGCGCCCCTCCTTGGAGGTGTAATTGCATTTCCCATCTTGTTCGGCGCACGATATCTTTTAAAAGCACACGGATATCCTCTGGTAAACGGAATCCGATATGCTTTGGGGAACCGCGCATGCAATGGAATCCTGCTCATTTATTCCCTTATGTTTATGTTCGAAGCTTCTTTCATGTTTCGCATACTGACGAGTTCAGCGGAATATGCAGTTTTGTATAACATGCCAACTGCCGTTTACCTGATCCCGACAGGAATTATGATTATTCTGATCGCCACGCGCGGAGCAAACGGAGTAGGAGGTGCCGCCAGCATATTTCTCAGAATCCTGCCCGCCTTCTATCTGCTGATATTGCTAATGGAAATTCCCACATCAAATATCGGATGGGTTTTCCCTCTTCTCGGCCCCGGGCATAGGACAATTCTCAAAGGCAGCCTTATGTGCGCATCCTATTATGCAATGATCCCTGCATTTACGCTGTTAAGCAGCGGCGAGTGCGTTTGCGCATACAAGCGAACCAAAAAAGCACATCCGAATTCCATTATCCACTTATTTCTAGTATCTGTTTTTACCTCTGTGTTTCTTTTATTTATACACGCAATTGTATATCCGCACATACCTTCTTCACAGGAAAGCCGTTCGCTTCAGCTGGATCTTCTGCTTACAAACGGAAAATCAACCCGTGCAATACAGCTTCCATTATTAATCCTGTGGTTTTCTTCCCTCGCCGTGTCAAACGCCGCGTTTCTGTATGCATCGGGAAGTCTCTTTCATCTGGCTGTCGGGATAAACGAACGCGCTGTTACCGCCGTTCTCGGCCTGATTGCGTTAATCCTTTCTATAGCGAGAGTATCTATGAAATCATCTGCGGTTTTCTATGCCGAATACGCATCCATTCCCTTCTTTGGAGCAATTACAGCGGCAGCAGCGTTTTCAATTTTTAAGCGAAAAAGGAGATAATATAATGTTCCGGAGATTCCTATCGCTTGTACTTCCGCTTTTTCTTTTAAGCGGCTGTTCCTCTTCGGTGATGATTGAAAATCAGGCGTATGCCGTATCCCTCGGCATTGATTACGAGGACGACATTTTTACTTTGTCCGTTCAGGTTCCCTCTATCAGTGGAAAAAGCGGCGGATCAGGGCAAGAGGATTCATCATCAGGCTATCAGTTGTATTCAGCAAGTTCTGAAGAATTTCTGAACGCTTACAGCACGTTACAGGCCTCGCTTCCGCAGCAGCTGAATCTTTCACTGCTAAAAAGTATTGTATTTTCGGAAGCCTTTGCCAGAAGCGATCTATTCAAGGAAACCATACGAACAATGATACACATATTCTCCCTTTCCGGGAATGCTGCTGTAATCATTACAAGGAAAAATGCAAAGGAGCTTTTAGAAAATCAGAAGCCTCATATCGGCATGCGCCTTTCGGTTACAGTCCCGGGTATGCTTGAATATAAAACAGCCAGCGGCTATATCGTTACTACAAGTCTCTCTTCCCTGTATGCGAGCCTTGAAAGCGTATATTCCACAGCGCTCTGCGCACTTGCCGATACGGCAGTGAAACAAAAAGAAACAGGATCGAATGAAACGCTTTTGGCAGGCGAGCTTCTTCGCGAAGGAGAAAACAAAAACGAGTATATGGGTTGTGCCATTTTTGACCGAGAGCGCATGAAAGGATATCTGGACGGCTACGAAACACAGCTGATTAAGTTTCTGCGCGGAAACAGCTTTGCGGACATTAACGTAACAAAGCCGGAAAGCATGCGCCTTTCCGCAAGAAGAAAACCTAAGGTAGATATTGACTTCAGTCAGCATTACCCAACAATAAGAATTACCATTTATCTTACTGTTTCACCGCTGATCGAGTTTCCCGATATCGATGCGCTCTCTGAGCACCTTGAAAACGAATTTTGCTCTATTATCAGGAGATGCCAGCAAATGAACGCAGAGCCTTTCGGTTTTTCAGAAACGGCAGCAAAAAGCTTTCTGACCTCTGCTCAGTGGAGCGATTATGACTGGCTCCACAGTTTCTCGCAGTCAGAAGTATTTGTAAGTGTGAACATGATTGGAGAGAAATAAATTGTAACTTGACAAAAAATGCTGTTTCCTGTATGTTTGTTATATTCACAAATGATACGAAGGTGAAACATATGTATTCCATCATCGTTAATCCATTTTCAGGAAACGGAAAGAGCGAAAAGTGCTTGCCCGAAGTCGAAGCTCTCCTTAAAGCCCGTAAAATTGAATACAGAGTCTGCCGCACCGAAAAGCCTCATGATGCATATACCTATGCGCATAATGCCGTTTTGAATCACGAAGAGGGCGTTATCGTTCTTGGCGGCGACGGAAGTATGTCCGAAGTAATCAGGGCCATGTCCGGCTGCAACTCTACGCTTCTGTTTGTACCGTGCGGAACCGGCAACGATTTTTTGAAAACCCTCAAACTCCCCAAAAAACCCATACAGGCGCTTGAAAAGCAGCTTGATTCACCCGTTCACCGAATCGATTGCGCCATAGTAAACGATAAAGCTTTTGTTAATGTCGCCGGCACCGGCTTTGACGCGGATGTTCTTAAGAAACTGGACAAGTATAAAGCCCGCTATCGCGGGCTTGCCGCCTATCTTCGCGCACTTGCAGATGCGCTGGGAAACTACCGTCCAAAAAGCTTTCGCATATCCATTGACGGTTCTCCGTTTGAAGAAAGGCTTCTATGTATACTGTCTGTCGGAAACGGAAGATACATCGGCGGCGGCATGAAGGCCGTACCCGATGCGCGTATTGACGACGGATTGCTGAACCTGTATACGATCAAAGGCATAAAAAAGTGTTTCATTCCGTTTCTTTTGCCGCTTTTTATCTTAGGCCTTCATAAGTATCTCCCAATCGCCAAAAAGCATATGGTAAAAAACGTGGTTATCGAGGCGCAAGAGATGACCTTCCAGCTGGACGGCGAACTTATCGATTTAGAGCGCGCCGATATCCAGATTCAGCCCGAGAGTATTTGCGTACGCTACTGAGATGCCTGGCTTTCATTTACATACCCAATGATCCCGTTTACCATGCCTGCCACAAGGCGCATCTGGTACTCGGGATCGTTCAGTTTCTGATCCTCCTGAGGATTTGTCATATATCCCATCTCCACTAGCACGCTTGGTACTTCGCTGTAATTAAGGCCCGTATATGTATTGCGTTTGAATACGCCCTGACTGTTTGCGCCGCTCGTTTTGACCATTTCGTCTATCAGCCACTCGGCAAGCAAAGCGCTTTCCTTTGCAAATGCTCCAGTCTTTCTGACATACATACCCATGCCGTTCACATCCTGATTGGTTGAACCGTTGCAATGAATGCGCAATACCAGATCTGCTCCCCACTCGTTCATCATAATCGCACGCTCCTGATTGGATATGTTGACATCGTGCGAATAGCGCGTCATCAGTACGTCGGCGCCGAGGTCGGAAAGAAAATCCTTCAGCATGTACGACACATCAAGGTTTACCATGTATTCATATACGCCCGTCGCAACACCTCGCGTACCCGAAGCAACCTTGGCTTTCGTTTCTCTGGTGGTAGGCGAAATCGTTTCCTGTTCATTATTCGCTTTCTCCTGATGCCCGGGGTCGATACCGATTTTTATGCCCTTTAACGGCAGCGCCGGGATAACCTCGCTGCCGGACAGGATTTCAACTGCAGGTCTTATGCCGCTTTCAGAAACAGCGATAATACTCAAAAGCATGCACAATAAACACAGAACGGACAAAAAGCGCCTCACTTCATCATCTCCTTTACAGGTTTGACGAACTGAGGCGCTGTTTCGTTCAATTTAAACGGCATTTTCTGTTTTTGCGATGGCATCCCATTTTTCACGTCGGTTCTGATCGCTGATGGCTTTCAGAACCTCTTTAATTCTGGCGATATCAAACAATACAATGGACCCGTACGGCGCGTTCAGAAGCGTTTCAATGGCGTATCTGTACACTTTCAGATCTTCAACAATCTGATTCAGGCATTCAGGCTCCTCATCCGCGCGTGAAAGCGCAAAGGATATTTTGTCCGTCATATTGTGGCCGAGCAAAAGAAGCAGCGAGCCGATCGATTGCGGGTATTTTACAAAAAACAGGTTATTGCACACGCCCTCTTCGATAACCTCGTCCACCAAAGGCTGCATCAGTCGCATCGATACAAGTTTCATTTGCTCTCTCAGCATGACTGCGCCATCATGGTAGGCAACCCTAAGCATCAGCGCAATGAAGTCCATACTGTCCTGCTGAAGAATGCTGCTCATTCCAAACAGAAGATTCAACTTTTCAACTGCATTCATCTTTGAATCGCGGATCGCCTTTTCACTTTTTTCGTATGCGGCTACCGTTCTTTTTTCGCAGATGGCTTCAAGCAGTGACAGCTTACTCTCAAAATGATGGTAAAAGCCGCCTTTCGACAGATGCAGTTCGTCCAACACATCCTGTACAGAGGTGTTTTCATATCCCTTCAGATAGAACAGCCTCTCTGCCGTTTCGATGATCGCTGCTCTGCGAGCGTCGCCTTTCCTCATGAATTCTTCACGTCCCGACTTTGCATAATTGAACCATACTGCGGTCTGTTTTCATTATACAAAACCGAACTTAGTCTGTCAATAGATTTATTTCATTTTTTCGAATTTTTATTACAAATTTATTTCATATTCAGTTATTTGTGTTACTCTTCTGTTCCTATTATCAGGTTTTCCGCAAATAAATCCGGAAAATCCTCATGGGCTGCCAATTCTACGTATCTTGCATTCATCCGAATATCTTCCGAACGCTTACGCATTTCGGCGCTCATTGCCATCATACCTGCGCCGGCGCCCGCAGCATTCCCAACGGGAACAATCCTTTCCTTCAGTTCTTCGGGAAGCATTCCGATTTTGCATGCATTTTCAATGTTGATAAAACTACCGAAACCACCAGCAAGATAAACCTTGTCGATATCGTCATACTCTGCATGCATCTCATTCATCAGAATCCGGATCCCGGCGGCAATGGCAGCCTTTGCAAGCTGCACCTCGCGAACATCCCCTCTGGCCAGATACACGTTTTCAGTCAAGGGATAATCCTGCGCCATCCTACCGGCAGGCGTGATTTCCTCATTTTCAAAAAGCTCTGCAACCAGATCGATCAGTCCGCTGCCGCAAATACCAATCGGTTCCTTGTCTCCGATTGTCGTAAATGACATCTTGCCGTTGTCTATCCTGGCTGTATTGATCGCCCCGTTCACAGCGCCTGTTCCGCAGGCGATATGCGCCCCTTCAAACGCAGGTCCGGCCGCGCAGGAGCACGTAAGGATTTCTCCGTCTTTTACAAGCGCAATCTCACCGTTGGTTCCGATATCGATCATCAGGGCGCATTCTTCCCGTTCGTCAAGACCGCATGCAAGCAATGCAGAAATGGTGTCGGAACCAACATATCCCGAAATACATCCGCCAATCAAGGCGTCTGATCCGTTCCAGGATACCATATGCGCGCCATAGTATTTAGGAGAAAAAGGCGCCTTTGAAATTCCAAGCACAGAATAACCACAGGCCATGTGGGTCATAGCGGTATTGCCCACGAGTACCCTTCGGATTATCTCCTCACTCTTGCGATCGGCTCGGGAGAGGAGGCTTCGTTCCATATTGTCCAATGCGGTCTGTATTTCGTTTTTCAGTATATCGGTATTCCCATCTTCCAATGCAAAGGATATTCTTGAAATCACATCAGCGCCATGCGCCCTTTGAGGATTCAAAGCGGTTTCCACAAGCATGGTTTCGCCGTTTGTAAGGTCAATCAGATACGCAGCAATAGTTGTTGTTCCGATATCAACGGCAAGTGCAAGCCCATTTTCCTTATTGGTCTCGTCAAATGCAAATATGCTTGATGAAACAATCTTTGTTTTCTCTTCCCCAAACCATACCTTTGCATCGCCTTCGACCACGCTTTTACAGGCAAGATAATACCCCTCAGGCGCTTCTTTCAACTTTCTGATTCCGCCCTCTCCACGCACAAGGCATTTACCGCATATACCTCGTCCGCCGCAGGGTTGTGCCGTATGTACGCCGGCGCGCAGGAGCACATCGGACAAAAGCTCGCCATCATAAGCGGTAACAACCGTTTCACGTCCATTCATAAACACCGTAACGATGCCTGCCATTATCGCTTTCTCCCCTTGCTTTTATCGGATGCTTTTGGCTTATGCCATTCATTTTTTCCTCTTATGCTGCGGTTGGCTTCTGAAACTCCAGGCTTTGATTTGCTTGATTTCGCCTCTTTACTCTTCTCAGGTTTAACGCTCGGGGCAAACTGCGGTATCAAGCAGTTAGGCCCTCTGCCAATCAGATCCGTTCTTCCGGCCTTTCTAAGCGCTTCTATTACAACCGCCCGGTTCTGCGGACGTTCATACTGCATTAATGCCCGCTGCATTTCCTTATCCTTGGGATTCTTGGCCACATACACTTTTGACATATCCCTTGGATCCAGTTCCGTATAAAACATTGTTGTAGAAAGCGTGCCGGGCGTTGGATAAAAATCCTGCACCTGATCCGGATGAAGGTCATTTTTCTTCATGTACTCGCTGAGCTGTATGGCGTCATTCAGCGTACAGCCAGGATGGCTTGACATAAAATACGGTATCACATATTGATCCATGTTGAAGCGTTTATTGGTTTCCTTAAATCGCTTCAGAAATTCATCGAACACCTTAACATCCGGCTTACCCATATATCTGAGCGCATTTGCCGAAGCATGCTCAGGCGCAACCTTCAATTGACCACTGATATGATGCTTGACTAGCTCGCTCATCAGCGAATTTTTCTTATCAAGCAGCATATAGTCATATCGGATTCCCGAACGCACAAACACCTTTTTTACATTTGGCAGCGCTCGAAGCGCCTTCAGGATGTCTACATATTCGCTGTGATCGGTATTCACATTTCTGCACGGAGTTGGAAACAAGCATTGCCGCTTATCACACGTGCCGACCTTCAGCTGTTTACTGCAGGCAGCATGTCTGAAATTTGCCGTCGGGCCGCCGACATCGTGGATATATCCTTTAAAGTTTGGCAGCGTCGTTAAAAGTTTTCCTTCCTCAATGATCGACTCCTTGCTTCTTGAGGTAACAATTCGTCCTTGATGGAAAGTCAGCGCACAGAAGTTACATGCGCCAAAGCATCCGCGTTCGGAGGCGATAGAAAACTCCACTTCTTGAAGCGCCGGTACACCGCCTTGCTTATCATACATGGGGTGCCATTTTCTTATATACGGCAAGGCATACACACGATCCAGTTCTGCTGTTGTAAGCGGCATCGCAGGCTTATTCTGAACCATAAACCGCGCCTGATGCTTCTGGGCAATGCGTTTCCCTCTTACGGGGTCCTGTTGATTGTACTGGGTCATAAACGCCGATGCGTAGGCGCGCTTATCCTTTGAAACCTCCTCGAAGGATTCAATCACGACTGCGTCTTTCGGCACTTCTTTTGTCATAATGCAGGTGCCGGGAATATCGCATTCCGAAAACTGCCTGCCGCTTTCCATCCACTTGGCTACTTCCAGAATCGTGTTTTCACCCATACCGAACATCAACACATCTGCGCAGCTGTCGACCAGTATGGAGTTTCTGACCCTGTCGTCCCAATAATCGTAATGGGCAAAGCGCCTTAACGACGCCTCCACGCCGCCGATACCGATGGGAATACTTCCATACGCTTCGCGGATTCTGTTTGCATATACAACCGTTGCCCGGTCGGGTCGCAATCCCGCCTTACCGCCCGGCGAATAGGAATCAGTGTTCCTGCGCTTTTTGGCAGCAGTATAGTGATTCACCATAGAATCAACCACGCCTGAGGTTACCAGAAAACCAATTCTGGGCACTCCGAAGCGCATAAAATCATTTTTATCATGCCAGTCCGGCTGCGGCAGCATGCATACGCGATATCCGGCGTTCTCCAGAACGCGCGAAATAATCGCCAGCCCAAAGGACGGGTGATCCACATATGCATCCCCGGTTACATATACAAAATCCGGTCGATCCCATCCCCGCTTAACCATGTCCTCGGCGGTTACCGGAAGAAACGCCTGCCTGCCCGTACGCATTTATTTTTCTCCCCCGCTGTTATCCATTTCGGTACATACCTTTTCAACAACTTTTTGCATTGCTTCCACAGCGCCTTTTACGAGTTCCTCCTGCTTTTTCCCGAATTCAAAGTAGGAAAGCACAGGCGGATTGGTCGGCATAAAGCGGAAACACTTTTTCATTGGCTCAATCGCCTTTAGCAACAGGACAATATCCAGATCTGCCATGTTTGAAAAGCGCATGGCCAGTTGATCGCCTTTGCCCTGTACAAGATCGATACCGAGTCTGGAGCACAGGGATTTCAATTGGGCAATGTCGATGAGGTTCATAACCGGCTTTGTCGGATCTCCGAATCTGTCGATCAATTCCTCAATCAGATCTTCCCTGGCATCCGGCGAATCGATAGCTGCGATCTTTTTATACATTTCTACGCGCATTACATCGCTTGCCACATAATCGCTGGGCAAATACGCATCCGCCTTAATTTCGATACGCGTTTGGATATCGCCCTGGCGTATGTCTCCGCGCATTTCTCGAACCGTTTCGTCGATCATCTTTACATACAGATCATAACCGACTGCCGCCATATGCCCGCTTTGCTCGGCGCCCAATATATTTCCGGTACCGCGAATCTCGAGGTCGCGCATAGCAACTCTGAAACCCGAACCGAATTCCGTAAACTCGCGTATGGCGCTCAACCGCTTTTCAGCATCCTGCGTAAGTACCTTGCTGGGATTGACCGTAAGATAGGCATACGCCAGACGGTTGCTGCGCCCAACTCGTCCGCGCAGCTGATACAGCTGTGACAAACCAAAGCGATCGCTGTCGCAGACAATGAGCGTATTGGCTCGTGGTACATCCAAACCCGCTTCGATAATGGTTGTGCATAGCAGCACGTCAAACTTGCCCTCGTAAAAGTCCAGCATTACGTCTTCCAGTGCATGTTCCCTCATTTGACCGTGACCGACTGCAATGCGCGCTTCGGGTACAAGCTTTTTAAGCCGCTCAAACATCATATCAATCGTCTGTACGCGGTTATGGAGCACATAAACCTGACCGCCTCTGGAAAGCTCTCGTAAAATTGCGTCTCTGATCAGGCCGTCCGAGTATTCAACCACATATGTCTGAACCGGATATCTTTCCTCCGGCGGAGACTGCAGAAGCGACATATCTCGAATACCTACCATCGACATATGAAGGGTTCTGGGAATAGGCGTAGCCGACAGAGTCAGTACGTCAATCGACTTTTTATACTGTTTGATTGCCTCCTTATGTCCTACGCCAAAGCGTTGCTCCTCATCCACAACAAGAAGGCCCAGATCCTTGTATTCGATGTCCTTATTCAGAAGCCTGTGCGTTCCTACAATTACGTCAATCTTCCCGCTTTTCAGCTTTTCGATGGTTTGCTTTTGCTCTGCCGCGCTCTTAAATCGGCTAAGGGAATCAATTTCTATCGGAAAATTGTGGAATCGGTTCAGCATTGTCGCATAGTGCTGCTGAACCAGAATGGTTGTCGGAGCCAGCAATGCAGCCTGTTTTCCGTCCATAATACATTTGAATATGGCGCGGAGGGCCACTTCTGTTTTTCCATAGCCGACATCGCCGCAAAGGAGACGATCCATCACCTGCGGCCTCTCCATATCGCGCTTGATATCGTCTATCGCCGTCAGCTGATCCGGCGTTTCTTCAAAAGGAAACGCATCCTCAAATTCCCGCTGCCATGGCGTATCCTGTCCAAACGCATGTCCCGGAACGGCGCGCCTTTCCGCATACAGCTTTATCAAATCGCCTGCAATTTCCTTTATGGAATTCTTTACGCGGGCCTTCTGCTTCTGCCACTCGCCGCCGGACAGTTTATTCAGCTTTGGAATCTCGCCTTCCGAACCGATGTATTTCTGTACGCGATCCATCTGATCGGTGGGAACATACAGCTTGTCGGTTCCGTTATAGCGAATGTGCAGAAAATCGCGGTATTTGCCTTCGCTTGACAGTCTGACGGTTCCCATATACTGACCGATACCGTGATTTTCGTGTACGACATAATCGCCCACGTTCAGATCCGTGAACGCAGCCATCTTATTGCCGGTTCTGGTAACCGTGCGCGTTTTCTGCTTGCCGTGTCCGAAAATATCGCCGTCTGAAATCACTGCAAACTTGATTTCAGGATATACGAAGCCTTTGGAAATCGTCTTCGGGAAAATGGCAGGAACGCCTTTTTCCAGCAAGGAGGGTTCTTCCTCCAAAAACGGCACGATTGCGTTTTCTTCAATCAGCGCGTTATTAAGCCTTTTTCCTCTTGCAACACCGCCGGCATAAAGCGCAACGCGCCATCCCTCTTCTTTCCACTTTCGCACGTCGCGGGCAAGTTCCTTCATGTTTCCGGAATAGCCGGTTGCGTTCATGCCTTCGAATTTAAAGATATTGGCAAAGCGAAAATCCGACTGCGTACGCAAAAACGGCTGAAGTACGAGTACGCTTCGCTTGTCGGACTTCGTAAGCAGATAATCAAACGACATCAAAAGATCCGCTTGCTCGGTAAACGCCTCATCCCGCTCCATGGCAGCCTTAAAGTATTCCTCAAACTCCAGCTGCCTGTTTTCGCAGCGCTCGCGCAGCCGATCCGGTTCATCCATCACGATCAGCGCATCCTCTGCGTAATCAAATACAGTATCCGTGCATTCATAAAGAATGTGGATAACGCTTTCCTTGCCATCTGTATTGCGGCCGCTTCGCAAGGCGTCAACCATCGGCGAATACTTTCTCTGAAGCGCTGTCTTCAGGGGCTGCGCCTTTTTGGTATCCTTTTTCTTTTCCTTTTTAGCGGGTATTGCCAGGTCATAAAACGACGGCATTTCTTCCAGCGGCGCGTCGTCCTTCTCGGTAATCTTGAAAAACTCTTCAAATGGAATCAGGTCATATTCCTTTTCAATCTGCTTCTGACGGTCTTCCTGAACATCCTTATGCTTTACGCTTAGCAGATTTTCAAGCGTATTCGCAGCCGCTCTTGATTCCTCTCCGGAAATCAACACTTCGCTTGCCGGGTACATTCTGGCTTCCTCAAGCCGGTTAATGCTCCTTTGCGTCATTACGTCAAAGTCCCTGAGCGAATCAATTTCGTCATCAAAAAACTCAATTCGGACGGCATTGGTATGCCCTACGGGGAAAACATCCAGTATACCGCCGCGAAGCGCACATTGACCGCGCGCTTCAACGATATCCACGCGCTCGTAACCGGCGTGAATCAACCGGTTCATAAGGCTCATAGGCTCCAATTGCTCGCCTTCATGAATCACAATGCAATTCGCAAGGAAGCGGGATTTTTTCATGAGCCTATGCATCATTGCATCAGCCGGCACTGCCAAAAAGCGCACCTGTCCGTTCAAAAATGCGCCAAGAGCCTCCAGGCGACGTATCGTAAGTTCTTTACTGGAAGCAGCCGCACGCAAAAATGAAACCTCACGCACAGGCAGCATCATGGCGCCTTTTCCCATCAGCTGGTTATAATCTTCAACCATTCGTGCAGCCACATTGTCGTTGGGGCATACTACGATTACCGGTCTGTTTAAATCGCGCGAAAGCGCACACAGCATATGCACACGCTGGCTGTCATCCAGTCCGTATGCATACTGCGCACGCGGTGAAAGTATTGCATCTTTCAACGCTTTGTACGTTTTAAGCTCATCCAGCGGCCGAAATAAATAATCCATGCTCACGTTAAGTGCCATTTTCCCTCCTGATTCATCGTCCAACAAAACTTCTCACAGCATCAAGGCCGTCTTTTAAGTATACTTCAACCGCCTTCGCCGCCTTTTCATAGCCATCGCGCATCGTTGCTTTCTGTTCCTCGGTTTCCGGTCGGAGCAACACATAGTCTTTAAGATCCCAGCCCTCCGGCGGGCGTCCGATTCCCACCCTGATGCGCGGAAAATCTGTGCGTCCGGTAAGCTGGATGATATTGCGCATACCGTTATGCGTGCCCGCGCTGCCTTCCGGTCGGAAACGAACCTTTCCTTCAGGAAGGTCCACATCGTCGTACAGCACAATCAGCTGATCGTATTCCGGTTTATACCAGTTTACAAGCTGTACAACGCTTTCTCCCGACAGATTCATATACGTCTGAGGCTTGCACAAAACCGCTCTCTGACCTCCGACTATGCCTTCGCCGACAATGGCTTTGCATTTTTTGCGGTCTACCGCAATTCTATTTCTTCTTGCTATTTCATCAATGATTTCGAAACCAACGTTATGACGCGTTTTATCGTATTTCGTTCCGGGATTGCCCAGGCCTACAATTACAAACATATTTCCTCCGCGTATACTGCTTTAGCGGGCAGACGATAACCCCCGTCCTCCCGCGCGTATTCATGCTCATTCAGGTATTTTAGCATTCACAGTAGCCGCTTGTCAACCATAAAACTTTTTCCCGTACTTGATATACCATTCAGCACCAATCTATAATGAACCTGTCAATAGAGCGGAGATGAAAAGCCATGATTATCACGCATGATCTTCATATTCATACTCATCTGTCCCGGTGCGCCAAGCCTGCAGCTACGCCTGGAATCTATATCGAAAATGCCCGCAGTCTGGGGCTTCAGACGATCTGTATCGCCGACCATATGTGGGATGCGGCAATTCCGCTCAATGATAATCAGTGGAAAAACTTCTATAAATTCCAGAATTATGAACACATACTTCTGGCAAAAGAAGAGTTTTCAAAAGTCGATTCAACCGGCATTTGTATACTCTTTGGCGCCGAAGGCGAATACGATCCCGTGCATCATGGAATCGGCGTTACCGAAGAGGTATGCGAAAAGCTTGATTTTCTTTTAATACCGAATTCCCACACGCATATGATGATGCCCAAAGATCTGTATGAACCCAAAAAGCAGCATGCCAATTTCATGCTGAAGGCGTTCTGGTATATTATTACCTGCCCCGAATCCAAATATATAACGGCCATTGCTCATCCGTTCGGCGCTGTTGCCTGCAAGCTGTATCCCGCTGCGGATCTGTACCCGCTGATCAGCTATCAGGCATATTGCGAAGCCTTCCACGCCCTCAAAGAAAAGGGGATCGCCTATGAAATCAATACCAGCGGCATGCACAACCTGACGGATGATGAAATCAAAGCTTCCCCGAATATGGATATTATCCGATTGGCGCACGAATGCGGATGCAAATTCACATTTGGCTCCGATTGTCACTCGCCCGAAAGCCAGATCAGTATTCATAAGGCTGCGCTGGTAGCATCCTTAACCGGAATCACAGAAAGCGATATAAAAAGCATTTAATTGCGCGCAATAAAAAGTCAGAGTCTGAATTGTACAGGCTCTGACTTTTCATTTATTCTTCCATATATTCCGTAGAGGGAATCACTTCGCACGTACCGCTCTCCCTGTCAATGGATTTCAGAACAAGAAGTGATTTCGCATTATTGCAGCGCTTGTTCCGGGGAAGTGCAGTTGCAATCATTACGCCGATACCGATGACCTCTACCCGAAACTCGTCCATCATCTCTACCATTCCTTGAAGCGTTCCCCCGCCCTTCATAAAGTCGTCAATAATCAATGCGCGGGAACCTTCCTTCACGGCCCTTCTGGAAAGCGCCATGGTTTCGATGCGCTCGTTTTCAGCGCCCGACATATAATTAATCTTCACTGCGCTGCCTTCATAGGCTTTGGAATCGCGTCTTGCTATCACAAGCGGAACCCCAAGCGCACGAGCGGTCATTAACGCTATAGGAATGCCCTTTGTCTCCATGGTTAGTACAAAATCGGGCGCAGGATCGTAGTATTTGTTTGCCAGAATTCTTCCCAGCTGCTCGGTAAGCAAAGGATCGCTTGTAATATCAGCCGTATACAAGAACCCGCCGGGCAATAGTCTTCCGGAATCGGACAGCCGCTTGGCAAGATCGTTCAAAATTGAATTTGCCTTTTTTGCAGACACTACCGGACGAAAGCGAACGCCTCCGGCTGCGCCGGCTACTGTTTCAATAATGCCCATTTCGTATTTCTGAAGAGATTCGGATATCATGTCCACATCCTCGCTGATTGTGGACTTCGCTGAACCAAACATTTCGCAGAACTCGCTTAAGGTATGAATACGGTTCGGCTGATCCGTCAGTATTCTTGTCATTGCGCCAAGACGTTCGTTTCTTCTGACCCTGTCCATGAATATCCCTCACTGAAAGCCGTACATTTCATTCAGTCATACATTATAATGAGTAATTATTGATTTATGAGCACAAAACACGAAGCTTATCACTTTTAAAACCAACATTTAACCATATGATCAAAACACAACTGGCTCTTAAACGAACTTTCGGTTGCCCTTCGATCGAATTTGGCGTATAATGATGTCAGATACTGAAAGGGGCAAAAAATATGAATTGTTCCATCACGGATTTTCAGGGTAAGCATGTATTTTTCGTCGGTATTGGCGGCTGCTCTATGAGCGGTTTGGCAAAAATGTTGAAATGGCTGGGATATCAGGTATCCGGGTCCGACCGTACAAAAAGCCATAAAACCGATCAGCTGGAGCAGGACGGCATCCGCGTATATATTGGTCATGACGGCAAAAATATAGAAGGCGCTTCCCTTCTGGTTTACAGCGCCGCCATATCAAAAGAGAACCCCGAGCGCAGGCAGGCGCAGCAAAACGGCATCCCTGAGCTTGAAAGATGCGATTTGATCGGGCAGCTCATGAAGCGTTTTTCTCATTCGATTGCAATATCCGGAACACACGGAAAAACAACCACAACCGCCATGATGGCCGAAGCCTTTATTACCTGCGGCGAAGATCCTTCCGTCCATATCGGCGGCGAGCTTGATTTCCTTGGTGGCTCCACCCGTCTTGGTGACGGCGAAGTGTTTATCTGCGAGGCATGCGAATTCAACGCAAGCTTCCTTCGCTTTTTCCCGACGATCGCCATTATCCTGAATATTGATGAAGATCATCTTGATTTCTATAAAGACATTGACGATATTCAAAATGCTTTTTTAAAGTTCTCGTCACTCGTTCCCGAGGATGGCTGGACCATTGGCTGCGGCGACGACAAACGGGTAAGAGAGGTTCTTCAGAAGCTTTCCTGCAAAACGCGCACTTATGGTATCGAGCCTCAGAACGAGGTTCGTGCAGAGCAGATTTCCTACGATGAAAACGGCTGTGCGCACTTTACAGCAACCCTGTACGGACATCCCCTTACAGAGGTAGAGCTTCGCGTACCTGGCGAACACAATGTCAGAAATGCGCTGGCTGTCATTGCCACTGCAACGCTGTTTTCATTACCCATGACTCGTTTGGCGGAAGCGCTTGGTGAATTTGTCGGTGCGCACCGAAGATTTGAACTAACCAGCGTTACCGACGGCGTGCGGGTTTATCAGGACTATGGTCACAATCCGGTCGAAACTAAGAATGTCCTGAAGGTTGCGCGTCTGCAGGCGCACAAAAAGTTGTGGGCTGTTCTTCAGCCGCACACCTATTCCAGAACCAAAGCGCTTTTCTCCGGCTTCCTTACTTGCTTTGATGACGCCGACAAAGTTCTGGTTACCGATATCTGCGCTGCCAGAGAAGCTGATCCCGGCGATATTCATTCCGGTATGCTGGTAGACGCCATGCGCGAAAAGGGCATTGACGCTTACTGGACCCCCAGTTTTGATGATGCGGAGGCCTATCTCAGAGCCCATTGGGAGGAAGGCGACGTCGTCGTTACGCTGGGCTGCGGCGATATTGACCTTTTGAACGAGCAGATTGCCAACCATGGAGATACACATTGTTAATTTGGAGGTACAACCTTGAAACGCATTTTTGCACTGCTGATGATTTTTGCACTTGTGCTGTCGCTCGCCGCATGCTCTGGTGATGATCAGACCGGAACTGCCGACCAAACGCCAGCGCCGACTGTTAATGTAAACGCCGGGCCAACGCCTACGCCAACCCCGGCGCCTACCGCTACTCCCTTTCCGCGCGTTGCTGTCAGCGATTATGTCATGATCTGGAAAAGCGAACCTTCTCGCGGTATCAATTTTATGATGCCCACTCACTGGATTGAATCCGGAAGCGGCGAACGATTTGTTGTATACTACGAGCCAACCCCTGAAGGAGAAAATGGTTTTCGCGCCAGCATCAGCAACAAAAAGAAAACGAGACAACCCGACAGCGACGACATGCGCGATGAGCTGAGGGATTTTCTCGCTATTCTGAAAGATACTCATGATAATTTTGAAACCGATGGAACCATCAGCCGCGATATGTCGTTTGTACGTTTCAAGGCGTTCTCTTCCTATTACACGTACACCGACGAGTACGGCGTTCCGATGAAGGGCTTTGTGATTATGTCTACATACAACCGCAGGATTTATTGCCTGAATTTTTCCGGACCTGAAGCAAGGTTTGAGGAAATGCAGCCTATCGGCCAGAAAATCCTTGATAATGTAAACCGAATCTCTTAATTCCTAAGTTTTTTCTTCTTTTCATCTCTGAGCAGTACAACTGCGCACACAAACAGCATAAGCGGGAATACCGAAGCGACCATAAGCCCCGAGCGAAGGCCGACTGCTTCCTGGCTCCATCCGATCGACTGTCCGATAGCGATAAGTCGATCGCTTTTTTTCACCAGATCCGATGTAAGGCCTGCAAGCCACGGACCGACGGAGCAGCCGATATCGCCGCATACGGCATACAATCCGAACATGGCGGTTCCGGCCAATGGGAACCTTCTTGCGCCGTTTGAAAGCGTGCCGGGCCACATAATTGCAACCGAAAGACCGCAAAGCGCGCAGCCAAGCAGGGTAAGCGCCGGTACAAACACAGCAAGCAGATAGCACGCTACACAAAACGCGCTTGAATACATGAGCATCCTTTCAAGGTTTAACCTATCGCCATTAATTCCAAAATACACTCGACCAAGCGCCATTGTAAGCGCAAACATACACGGGCCGAGCAAATCGCCCATCAGTTTGGAAACGCCGAGCGTTTCTTCCACAAACAGACTCGACCATTGCGACATGGACAGTTCACTGGAGCCGGAGCAAATCATCATAAGCATACCGATGATAAAAGGCTTGCTTTTCAAAAGTACCTTTAGCGGCGTCCGTACTTCTTCCGATACCGTAGGCATCATAGGCACCTTCGTGCATGCAATCAGGTTAAGCGCCGGAATCAGCGCCCATACCAACGGGAAAACCCACCAGATTTCCTTTCCGAATGCCCACACGGCCAGCGTAGTAAATGCAACAACCGCCATCTGTCCCCAGCAATAGAACGAATGCGCCAGACTCATTGCGCGCGTTTTCTGATCGCCCGGCAACGATTCGATGATCGGGCTGATGACTACTTCGATAATTCCGCCGCCAATGGCATACAGTACAGCGGCAATGCAAAGCCCGGTATAGGCGCTGTCAAACATCTTCGGCAGCACGCACATACCAATAAGCCCCAATACACAAAACACATGAGCAATCACAGTACTTGCGCGAAAACCAATTTTATCGCAATACTTCGCCGCGATCAAATCCGCTGCAATCTGGGTTCCGAAGTTAAAGAGTATCAGTCTGCCAAGCTGTTCATCTGATACGCCGAAGCTGTCTTTGAAAATGATAAACAAAAGCGGAGCAAGATTGTTAACGATTGCTTGCGTGATCATGCCAAAGTAGCAGCACAGCGCCGTGTATTTATAGCCAAGCCGTACCATCTGTAGTCATCCTTCCTATTATGAATAAAGCCGCATAAAGCGGCAGTGTTTGTGAGAGACGTCTGTAAGCCGAGTTCTGTCTTAGACGGTCATCTATCTGCGCCCAAAGTTGCCAGTGGGCTGTAGCGATGTTCGGAAGCGCGACGGGCAGCCGCATTTGCTTCCATCAATCTTGCACCAGGTGGGGTTTACATAGCGGACAAGTCGCCAGGCCGCTGGTGAGCTCTTACCTCACCTTTCCATCCTTGCGGCCGCGCCGAAGCGCGGTTTCGCGGTATCTCTCTGTTGCACTCTCCCTGAAGTCGCCTCCGCCGGCATTTCACCGGCACCCTGCCCTGCGGTGCTCGGACTTTCCTCAAACACAAATGTGCCTGCGACCGTCCGGCGTCCTCACAAACATATATATTATAGCATTTACGAAGCGCTTTGGCAATGGAAACATGAAAAGAAACCCGTTAACAACGGGTTTCAAGCCATCAAAAAAGTCCCTTTTTTGATGGGAGGAGCCGATCGCGTGGGGAAACC
>JAZSRC010000005.1:0-33387 GCA_045538305.1 Clostridia bacterium
GCAGAAAATGGATCAGGAGGACGTATGAACGCAAGAGAACAGGCGCAGTGGAAATGGGATCATGTCGCCAAGCCGCTTCATTCGCTGGGCCTTCTGGAAGATATGATCGTCAAAATCGCTGGAATTCACCAGACGGCAGACGTCCATATTGACAAGCGGTGCGCGCTAGTCTTCTGTGCGGATCACGGCGTGGTGGCGGAGGGCGTTTCACAGTCAGACAGCGAAGTGACCGCGCTGGTTGCTCGGTCCATTGCCGAAGGATCGGCCAATATCAACCTGATGGCGTCCTGCGCAAATGCGGACGTGTATGCGGTGGATATGGGCATGTTGAACCCGGTTCACGGAACGGTTGAACGAAGAATAGCGGCAGGAACCGAAAATATGGCAAAACGGTCGGCCATGACCTATGAACAGGCGCGGTGCGCACTGCAGGCCGGAAGCGATCTGGTAGGCGAAATGAAGGAAAAGGGATATCAGATCATCCTGACCGGCGAGATGGGCATCGGCAATACGACCGCTTCCACGGCGATGTCTTGTGCGCTGCTGGGCTTTGCGCCGGAGGAGCTGACCGGACGCGGCGCGGGACTGTCCGATGCGGGACTTCTGCGCAAGCGGAATGCGATTGAACGGGCGCTCTCTGTCAATATGCCTGATTCAAATGATCCGGTTGATGTGCTGGCCAAGGTGGGCGGGCTGGAAATCGCAGGTATGGCGGGCGCGTTTCTGGGCGGCGTGAAGCACCGTGTGCCGGTCGTCATTGACGGTGTAATTTCTGCGGTTGCCGCACTGGTCGCCGCGCGCATCTGCCCGGAGGCAAAGGATTTTATGCTTCCTTCTCATATGAGCCGCGAACCCGCCGCGCTGCGAATTATGGATGAGCTGAATCTCAAGCCCATCATTCATGCCGATATGGCACTGGGTGAAGGGACGGGAGCGGTTGCACTTCTGCCGCTTCTGGATATGGCGCTGCGGGTTTATCACGGGCCGCATACCTTCGATGATTTGGGCATGGACGCCTATACGCCGCAGGAGGGAACAAAATGATCGTACTGGTCACGGGCGGCAGCGGCAGCGGTAAATCGACATGGGCGGAAAAGCTGGTCGCATCTCTGCCTACTGAAAACAGAGTATACATCGCCACCATGCGGGTATATGACGATGAATCGGTGAAGCGCGTCGAGCGGCATCGCGCGCAGCGGGCGGACAAAGGGTTCCGTACCATTGAGTGCGAAAAGGATCTGGCCTCTGCCGATATTGCTGATAGCAGCGTTGTACTGCTGGAAGATCTGGTTAACCTGATGGCAAATGAGATGTTCGACGGAGGCGACGTCAGTCGCATTGTGCCTGCACTGAATATTCTGGCGAAGAAATGCAGACATCTGATCATGGTCACCAACGACATCTTTTCCGATGGAATCGAGTATGCCGAGTCCACGCAGGAATACATCCGGCAGCTGGCGCAGATCAACAATGCCGCCGCGCAAATTGCAGACTGCGTGATCGAAGTGGTCTATTCCATTCCGGTCACAGTGAAGGGAGAATTGCCATGCGTGTGACCCGTTCCTTTGTCATCGCCTTTTCAACCTATTCGCGCATACCAATGCCGCAGGTGGAATGGTCGGATGAAAACAGAAAGTATAGTATGTGCTTCTTTCCGCTCATCGGTGCAGTGATCGGATTGATTCTGTGGGGCTGGCTATACCTCTGCAATGCGCTGAAAGTTGGAATTCTGCTGAAGGGCGCGGTCGGCGCAATCATTCCGCTGCTGGTCACAGGAGGCATCCATATGGACGGATTTATGGATACGTCCGACGCAATCGCTTCCTGGCAGACCAGAGAGCGCAGGCTGGAAATTCTGAAGGATACTCATACAGGCGCGTTTGCTGTGATCGGCTGCACGGGATACCTGCTGCTTTCAGCGGCGGTATATGGCGAAATGCCTGTACAGGCTGCGCCGATGCTGATAGGCGTGTTCATGATTTCAAGATCCTTGAGCGCTCTGGCGCTGGCCTTTTTCAAAAGCGCGCGGCCCGGCGGCATGATGGACGGCTTTGCACGGACGGCACACAGGCGGATAGTGAGCATTACTGCGGCTGTATATGCTGTTCTCTGTGTCGTGCTGTGGACGGTTTGCGAAAAATGGATTGCTGTTGGATGCCTTGCGGCTACTGCGGCCTGCTTTGCGTATTACCGGCATATGGCCTATAAGAACTTTGGCGGCGTGACGGGCGATCTGGCCGGATGGTTCGTGCAGATCACGGAACTTGTGCTGGCGGTAGTCATCGTACTGGGAGGAAAAATCGGATGAAACTGTATGTAGGCGGCGTCTGTCAAGGGCAGGAGGAGCTTGCACGTTCGGAGAACCCGGGCTGCGAAGTATTTGCCGATTTTCATGAAACGATCCGTTCCGCCGTGCTTCAGGACGGGCAGGAGCCGCGCGTGTTTGCACAGAAGTTTTGCGAGGAACATCCTGATGCGATTGTCGTGGCCAACGAGGTCGGCGCGGGTGTGGTTCCGATGACCAGAGAAGATCGTGCATTCCGGGAGGCGGTCGGACGGGCGCTGTGCGTGATTGCGCAGAAGGCGGAAAGCGTAACGCGCTGCGTGTGTGGAATCGGGGTGCGCATCAAATGAAATGGATTCTGATCCGGCATGGGCAGACACAGGGCAATTTGGAACACCGATATATCGGATGTCGAACGGACGAGTCGCTGTGTGCACAGGGCGTCGATAAGCTGAAGGAGCAGGAATATCCTGCTGTCCGGCGCGTGTTCGTCAGCTCGATGAAGCGGTGCCGGGAAACAGCTGAACTGATCTATCCCGGCGTTCCGGCAGAGATGATTGATGATTTTCGCGAGTGCGATTTCGGTGAATTTGAGAATAAGAATTATGCGGAACTGAACGGACGTGCAGATTATCAGGCATGGATTGATTCAAACGGCGAAATGCCCTTTCCGGGTGGAGAAAGCCGGGCAGAATTCGCTGCGCGCTGCGTGAAGGCGTTTGATGAACTCAAGAAGAGGAATCTGCAGGAGGACTGCGCGTTGATTGTACATGGTGGTACGATCATGGCCATCATGGAGCAGTGTGCCGAGCCTGCAAGTGATTACTACTCTTTTCGGGTGCAGAATGGAAACGGCTATGTTTTATATCCGAATGGACATTATGAAGGGCTCTTGGAGTAACTCGGGGTGCATTGCACCCATTACTGCACCCAACAGGGTGCAACCGTCCCTTGTATCAAAATAAACCGGATTAGCCAGAGAATCACGCAGATATTGTTTAAATGTCTGTGTGATTCTTTTTTGTACTTATAGGCGATAAAGCATATATCGATTATGAATACTTTGAATGCCGAAACACTGTTTGCGATTTATTACGCTCCCGCAATACGGCAAAGAGCAGTTCATTCAGTTTAAAAAATGAAGAAACGGCTCAAACGGTTTGCGCTTGTTAACCGCGTTGAATTCTGGTATAATGTATATGTACAGATGTTCGGATCTGTCGGAGCAAGCACAGGCGATCAATTTCCGGCAGCAACCGGAGCAGCGCTATCGACATATATACGAGGAGGATACTGTGAATATCAATTACATTCATCCCGCGGATCAGCTGGTTATGTTTATGCAGCGGATTTATGATAAGGGTATGACTACTACTTCCGGCGGTAACCTCTCCATCATGGATGAGGACGGCAATATCTGGATCACTCCGGCAGGAGTGGACAAGGGAACACTGAACCGTAACGATATCGTATGCGTGCATCCGGACGGAACTGCTGTCGGAATGCATAAGCCGTCCTCGGAGCTGCCCTTCCATGCGGCAGTATACAAAATGCGCCCGGATTTGAAGGCAGTACTGCATGCGCACCCGCCGGCACTGGTTTCTTTTTCCATTGTCCGGAAAATTCCCAGCCTTGACCTTTTGCCTTCCGTTCGAAAAATGTGTCCGGAAGTCCGGATTGCAGTATACGCCGTTCCCGGCAGCGAGCAATTGGGCAGCAACATTGGTAAGTGCTTTGCAGACGGCTGCGATATTGTTTTGCTGGAAAATCATGGCGTATGCATCGGCGCCTCGAGTATGTTTACTGCATTCCAACGATTTGAAACATTGGAGTATTCCGCCAATCTCGAGATTCTTGCCAACATAATCGGAGTTCCCAGACTGCTGAATGAAAAAGCCTATCGCATAACCGAAACCCGAACCCATCTGAAAATGGACGATTTTATTCCAAACAGCATCTCCATTGAAGAGCTGGCTGCGCGCAGGGATATGATTACCTTGATTCATCGTTCCTATAAGCAGGGTCTGTTTACCGCTACGCATGGCACTTACTCCGTCCGTCTTTCGGACGGCAGCTTCCTGATTACGCCTTTTGGTCAGGATCGCGCTTATCTGGAGGAGGACGATCTGGTACGCGTAAAGGCGGGAATGAAGGAGCTGGGGAAAACGCCGTCGCGAGCCGTGAGCCTGCATGAAAAAATATACAATGCGAACCCGGAAATCCGTGCCATACTGCTGGCGCATCCGGTACATGCCATGGCTTTCGCCGTTACGGATACGGAATTTGATCCCCGCACCATTCCGGAGAGCTTTATCCTTTTGCGCGATGTAAAACGCGTGCCGTATGGCGATATTTATACCAATCAGGAAGAAATTGCTGAATACTTCGGCGAGGCTACCCCTGCGGCTTTGGTGGAAAACGATTGCGCTATCGTAACCGGTTCTACATTGCTTCAGGCGTTTGACCGCCTTGAGGTTATGGAATCTACGGCGCATTCCATCATCAACGCAGCGTCGGTCGGAAAGATTGTGCATATCTCCAAAGAAGAGATTGACGATCTGAAGGAAGCATTCCATCTGAAGGATTGATCCATACCGGAGGCAAAAGGAACCTGAGAGATTTGTATCGATCGGGTTCCTTTTTACAAATAATTTTTGCATAGGGACATTCTGAGGCTGAATCAGCGAGGTATGCCCGATCGTTCATGATTGTAATTGCGCCCAGTATATGGTATATTTGTAAAAAACGCAGGGAAAGTAATAGGACCGTGATTTATGAAAAATACAGCGTTACCCTCTTTACCCGAGCTGATCGCCCCGGAAATGTGCCGCATATGGAACAGCCTGACTACAGAAATCGACAGCCGGTATGATATGGAGAAAACATGGAGCAAAGGTTTTGGCAGCTGGGAAATCGAATATAAATACCGAAGAGGCGGGAAAACGCTGTGTACATTTTATGCCAAAAAGGATTCCGCCGTTATCCTGTTTACGCTTGGAAAAGTGGAACGGGAAAAGTTTGACGGACTGCGCGATTCCTTTTCTGCATGGCTTGTAACGCTGTATGACAGCACGCATACGTATCACGACGGTAAATGGCTGTGGATTCCCCTGGATGATACGCTTTTCATCGAAGATATCCGATTGCTTCTTCGGATCAAACGAAGGCCTAACCGCCCGGATACATCAAAAAAAAGTTTAATGACTTAAACACTTCCGGCAAAGCGCTGGGATTGTGTTTACTCGGATGCAAAGGGAACGATTGATTCATGATGGCGGGGAGGGTGGCCGATGTACCTTACGGGGGAAATCCATTCGATTCTTAACGAGCGATTCCATAAGGACTGCCTGATTGCGCTGGCTACGGTGCAGGACGGCGTTCCCCATGTGCGCACGGTAAACGCCGTATATATCGATGGCGCGTTTTATGTGGTTACCTATGCATTATCCGGAAAAATGCGGCAGATTGCCCTGAATGAGAATGTCGCAATATCCGGCGAATGGTTTACCGCTCATGGAATCGGTGAAGATCTGGGACATGTACTTCTTAATAAAAATCGGGCGGTTATGGATATTCTTCATACCGCATTTGCTGCATGGTATGGCAACGGCCATGTAAACGAGGCGGATGAGAATACCTGCTTATTGAGAATCAAGCTTACGGATGGCGTGCTGTTTTCAAACGGAAAGCGATATGATATTGACTTTGTCAAAAAGACTATATAATAAACCGGGAGTGAACGATAGAACCATGTCAATGAATGTTACTGAGTGTATGTATAAAGCCATTGACCCCGATGTGAGGGAAAAGATATTGGGCTGTCTGTTCGGCGGTGCGGCAGGGGATGCTTTGGGTTATCCGGTTGAGTTTATGAACCGGAAGCAGATTTCGGAAAAATACGGGCCTGAAGGAATCCTGTATTACATACTGAAAGACGGATTGGCGTCTTTTACGGATGATACGCAGATGCTGCTGTTTACGCTGGAAGGCATTCTATTATGGCGGGATAAGCTGAAAAAACGATATGACGGTGCAGCGCTGAAAAACAGCTTGTATGAAGCGTATCGCGATTGGTACTTTACCCAAGTGAAGGATGATCAGCGCAAAGAACTGCATAAGCCGTGCACGCAGCTTTATTTACAAAAGTCCATGCATAAATGTATGGCGCCTGGCTTTACCTGTATCAGATCGCTCCGAGATAAGAAAAAGGGCAGTATCACAAATCAATATAACGAAAGCAAAGGAAATGGCGGCGTAATGCGCGTGGCTCCGATTGGTTTTTCGTTTTCCAGAGAGGAGTATTCGCTTGAGGATATCATGTATATGGGCGCGGAAAGCGCCGCGCTTACGCATGGACATCCTTTGGGCTTCATCAGTGCCGGCGCAATGGCAGGGCTGATTAATGAATGCATTTATGGGAAATCCGCTTCGCTTGCAAGTGCTGTGCGCCTGTCGCTGGATGCTGTGATGAAGCTGTTTGAAAGCTACCCGGCAGCATCCGAGCTGAACGAATTGGTAACTCATGCGATGGCGCTGACTACGGCGGATGGCGATGATGTTACCCATATCGATATGCTTGGAAACAGCTTTTGTGCGGAATCCGCTTTGGCTATTGCGGTGTACTGCGCGATCAAGTATGAAAAAGATTTTGATCGCGCCATTCAAATAGCTGTCAATTTCGACGGCGACAGCGATACAGTCGCCGCGATTACTGGAAATATATTGGGGGCATGGAAAGGCGTAGGGTGTATAGACGCGAAATGGACAGAGCCTTTGCATATGGACGAATACCTTGAGGTTTTGAAATACTACTTCTGACAAAACCCAAAAATGGCATAAAAAAACCTGAGCATCAAGGGAACTCAGGTTTTTTATGTATTGTATAAATCTTAGATGAGCTTGCTGGGATCCGCTTCATATTTGTCGGTAAGGATTTTGATAAAGTCAATCAGAGCGAAGATTCCGCTGAGGCCGCATGCAAAAGACAGAACGATCTTGAAGATGCCCTTTTTGTTTTCGCCCATCATGAAATTGTGAATGCCGAGGCCGCCGAAGAAGAAGCAAATCAGAGCTACGGTAACTTTATCTTTGCCGTTGAGGTTGTTGCCGCCAGCTGCTGCAGACTTATACTTCGTAGCTACGCCGCAATTGAGACATACTTCTGCGTTGGGAGCAATTGCGTTGCCGCAGTTTGCGCAATAACTGTTGCCTACGCCGACCTTAACACCGCACTTCAGGCAGATTGCCTGATTGTCATTCATCTGTTCACCGCAATTTTTGCAATACATGGTTTTTTCCCTCCATAAATATATGATATTAAACATTATTATACTATGGAAGTATAAAAAAAGCAACTTCTTTTTGTCGAAATTAAGCCTGCCTTATGTCGAAATCAAAACAGTCGAATCAGCCATTGTATCAGAAAACCTGTAAGAATGGATAGAAGGATACCGAAATTTACTAACTTTCGTTTAAACAGCGCTCCGTCGTACAGAAAGAATAAAAACAATATCGGAAGAGACCATACCATTGGGTGAAGGGCCAACGCTTTTTTGAATTCCAGCGAAAATACGGTGATTACCGATCGTGTGAGCCCGCATCCCGGGCAGGGTTTATTCAGAATCCTTTGAATAGGGCAGCCGAGATCGCAGATATACATTATAAAAATTATCGCGCCTGTAAGGACAATGAAAGGCGCCTTTACACGCAGCCTGCTAAAAAAGTCCCTGAAGACTGGAGCCCCCCCGGACATTGTCCACACCCCTTTCCTGGTATATGCCATTTTGTGTATTATACGGTACAGGTGTAACGAGCTGGGAAGCGAAACGTTAATTTCCGCTTTATTTCCTTTTAAGTGTTGCCCGGAAGCTGCAGATGCCGCTTTATTCTGTCAGTCACTTATGCTATAATGGCTGTGTAGAATTTATAGGAATGCATTTGAGGGGAAGGAGTTTCTATGAAACGAGTTTTTGGAAATACGGGATATCAGGTTTTTCCCGTCGCGTATGGGGGGATTGTCTCTATGAGCGATGGGCAGTTGCCTTCGGATGGATATGTTTCCTGGGCGGTGGAGCGCGGCGTTAACTATTTCGATGTGGCGCCTTCTTATCAGGACGCCGAAGAAAAGCTGGGCAATTCGCTGAAGCCCTACCGGAAAAATGTGTACCTTGCCTGCAAAACTGCGCAGCGCTTTGCAAAAGACGCAGAAGTGGAAATGCAGAATTCTCTTAAAACACTGCACACGGATTATTTTGACGTATACCAGCTGCATGGGCTTGCTTCTGTTGAGGAAGTGGATCAGGCATTCGGCCCGGGCGGCGCAATGGAGATGCTGTTGCGCATGAAGGAACAGGGTATTGCCAGAAAGCTCGGCATTACCTGTCATTGTGAAGAGGCTGCGCTCAAAGCCATGTCGCTGTATCCTTTTGATACGGTACTGTTCCCCCTGAACTGGCATATGCATATGGGTCACGGTATGGGCGAAAAGCTGCTGGCCGAGGCAAAAAAGAGGGGTATGGGCGTTCTTTCCATGAAGCAGCTGGTTGAACGCGCGTGGATGGAAGGCGAAGGAAGGGAAGAATTCCCGAAATCCTGGTGCAAACCTTTTTCCGCCAATGAAACCGAACTTCGGCTTGCCGCTATGAAATATGCGCTTTCACTGGGCGCAGATATCCTGATTCCGCCCGGAAATTTTGAATGCTTCTCCTTTGAAGTAGAGCATATCGATCAATGCCTGAAGAATCCTCTGACGGAGGATGATCTTTGTCTTCTGAAAAACCACTACGGGAAGGTAAAGGCGCATCCGTTCTTTTGATTGCGGGGCGCGCGGTTCGTCATAACAATTTTCATATAGAGACGGGTTTGGTAAGTCTATGAAGACGGTTTGCCAAACCTTGTCATTTTTTGACGTGCATGTTATAATAAAAAGTAAACTAAGGAAGAATTAGAAATTATGTGAATGTAATTGATACGAGTTTCCATTGGTTTTTGGGTATACTGCAGCGAAATGTGAGGTGCTCGCGTGACCGGATATTTTGTTATGCTGTATATTGGCAGCAACGCCAGCCGGTATAAGCTGGATGATCTTATTCATCGCTCCTTTAATGGGTTTCTGGATAGAGATATTTCCTGCACGGAGCAGAAGCTGTATTTTCCAATCGCTAAGGATGATGACGGCTACTACCTGAAACCGGATTACCGGTCTTGGAATTTCCGGATCAATGGCGGAGAGCCCGTTTCGGTTGAGAACCGCCGGATCTGCATCAATCATGGCGATTATTTGAGCGCCGACCGACAGGGATTCGGCTACGCGGCGCTGTTTCTTGCAGAAGACGATCATAGCTTTTCCTCCTGCTTGTATACGACAAAATTTCTATCGCCCGTATTGATTGGACGTGGGGACGATGTGAACATTGTGATTCGTTCCTCGGACAGCGTTTCCAGAAAGCATGCAGTTATGCAAAGAGATGCTTCGGGCGTTTGTATTGAAGATATTTCCGGTAAAACCGGCGTTTATGTAAACGGAGCCCGTGTCAGCCGGAAAAAGCTTGTAAATGGCGATGAAATTTCCATCGGCGGCATAGCAATTGTGTTTACCGCAAACGGGTTGGTAGTTCCTTCCTTTGTTGAGGTTCGGAAGCTGCAGAAAGCAGACGCTATAAGTACGTTTGCTGCTAAAGACGGCAATGGCCAGACGTCCAATGAATACATAAGAACGCCGCGAATTTATAAGTCGCTTGAGGAAGGCACAATTGAAATTGATCCGCCTACTTCGCCCAATAAAGAGAAGAAAGTGCCGTTTCTGCTGTCCATCGGTCCGTCGCTTACAATGGCTATGGCCATGATGGGCAGCGTTGGTGTGTCCCTGTCCAATGCGCTTCAGGGCGGTAACATCAGCTCTGTAATCACCGGCGGGCTTATGGCGGCCAGCATGCTTACGGGCGCTGTTCTTTGGCCTAAGCTTCTGCGCAATTACAACGAAAAGCAGAGGACTTCGGAAGAACAACACAGGCAGAGCCGTTATTTATCGTATATTGCGGATATTGAGCGGGATATCAGCCGGCTGTATGAACGGAATACCAGAGTTTGGAGCGATTCGCTTTATCCGTCCCCAAAAAATCTTTTGGGTATGGCCAAGAATCATGACCGCCGGATTTGGGAGCGTACGCCGGGTGACACGGATTTTCTGTCCGTGCGTCTGGGCGTAGGCGACAGACCCTTTGAAGTCGATATCAGAAGTCCGAAACAGGGATTCACGCTTGACGATGATGAAATTGCCGGTAAAGCATCGGATCTGGCAGAGAAGTATAAAACGCTTAAAAATGTACCTACGACGTTATCGCTCATCGATAAAAGGACGGTTGGCGTTATCGGCGATACGCATGATGTGGCAAAGAGCATCCTGTTTAGCCTTGCATTTTTCCATGCGAGCGACGAGGTTAAAATCGTTATGGTATACAACCGTTTTCAGGAAACGTTGTACGGGCTAACGTCTGCATTGCCGCATACATGGTCAAACGATAAAGCAAAGCGCTATGCCGCTACTACCAGAGCGGAAGCGCATGCGTTGTTCAGTATGCTGGAGGAAGAAATTCAGAAAAGGGAAGCGCAGCTGAATAGGGATGAAAAACGCGTTCCGCATTATGTGGTATTGGTGTTTGATCCGTCCCTTTTGGAGGAAGTGGCATTTAAACGCTATCTGCTGGATTACGACAATAATATCGGCGTATCGGCAGTATTCTTTGGCGAACGGTTCAATGCTATCCCCAAGGAATGTTCCGCCGTTGTTCAGAAAGAAGAAAGCTATTGCGGAATATACTTTAAAAACGAAAACAACAATCGCTTTATGCGCTATACTCCCGATAAAATCAGCGATGATGATTATTCCGCCTTTATTTCTTCCGTTGCGCACATAAACATTAAGGAAAGCGGAAAGGCTGTTCGGATTCCGGATCGGGTCAGCTTTCTGGATTCCTATCAGGTGGGTAATATTTTCGAACTCGATATTCTGAACCGATGGAATACAAACGCATCGGATAAAAGTCTGGCTGCAATAATCGGCGTTCGCGCCGGGAATGAAGCGTTTTTGCTGGATATTCATGAAAAATATCATGGATGCCACGGCTTGGTTGCCGGTACGACCGGTTCGGGTAAATCAGAGTTTTTGCAGGCGTATATTCTGTCAATGATGATCAACTTCAGCCCGAACGAAGTGAATTTTGTGCTCATTGACTTTAAGGGCGGAGATATGGCAAGGCCATTCTTGGACGCTCCGCATCTGGCGGCTACGATTTCCAATTTATCGGAGAACATATTGTACCGTGCGCTTGTATCGCTGGAAGCTGAGGTAAAATCCCGCCAGCGCGTAATGAATCAGGCAGCAAACGAATTGGACGTTGATAAACTGGACATCAACTCATACCATAAATACTTCAAGGAAAAGCGTATTCATACGCCGCTTCCGCACCTGATTATCGTTATTGATGAATTTGCTCAGCTCAAATCTCAGAATCCCGAATTCATGTCAAAGCTGATCGATATTGCGCAGGTTGGCAGAAGCCTGGGCATTCACTTGATCCTTGCAACGCAGAAACCCGGCGGCGTTGTGGATCCCCAGATATGGAGCAACTCTCGCTTTAAAGTATGCCTGAAGGTTACGGATAAGCAGGACAGTATGGATATGATCAACCATCCCGAAGCGGCGATGATCAAGCTGCCCGGACGCGCATATGTGCAGGTTGGATACGACGAAGTTTTTGAACAGATTCAATCCGGATACAGCGGCGCAGATTATATTGCCAAAGAGAAATATGTGGATGATGAAAGCGTTACGGTCAGTTTGATTAACGCGCCCGGCGAAAGGCTTCGTTCTGTGAAGGATGTACCCGCGAGTATGTCGGGCGTGCGGAAAACGCAGCTTGAGAAAACGATTGAAGAAATCTGTATGCTGGGTGAAAAGCAGGGCCTGCGTTCCAGAAAGCTTTGGCTTGCGCCGCTTGACGAGGCGCTTACGTATGAAGCATGTGATGAGCAGTATAAATCGTTCTCCCATGAAAAATGGGATGCCGTTCTTCCCGGAAAGGCCGTATGCGGAAAGCTGGATTTACCGGAAAAGCAGATGCAGATTCCGTATAGTATCGACTTCCTCTCAGAAGGACATCTGGCAGTGTATGGCTCCGGCGGTTTTGGAACGAGCACCTTTATTCAAACGCTGGCTTATTCCATGGCGCTCAGATACTCGCCCGAATGGTTTAGTGTCGTGGTGATGGATTTTGACGGCGGAAGTCTTATTAATCTGTCCAATATGCCTCATTGCATCGGATATGCTTTGGGCGATAACGAAAGTGCAATTGAACAGGTACTGAATCACATTCAATCGGTGATCAGTAAACGGCGGGCGCTTTTTGCAAAGTATAATTGCGCCAACTATGAATCCTATATCGCGTCCAGTGGGCAGAAATTGCCTGTATTGCTGATGATTCTTGATAACTATGCTGTATTCCGTGAAAGCATGTACAAAAAGGAAGAACGGCTGATTCGGCTCATTGCCGCGGCGAAAGCCTGCGGCGTCTATGCCGTTATCTCCGGAAACAGCAAAAGCGCCATTTATTACCGCGTTATGGATCACATAGCAAATCGCATTGTTTTCACTATGAATGATTCGGGGAGCTACCGCGATATTCTGAATGTCCGTACGCCCGTGAAGCCTGACGGCATAAAGGGGCGGGCACTTGCCTTGCATGAAGGAAAGCCCGTAGAGGTTCAGATTGCTGCTCCATTTGATGCCGTCAACGAAGCGGAAAGAAGCAAATGCATCGCCCGAGTGTTTATGCAAATGAAAAAAGCCTACGGGGGCAGCGTTGAGAAGATTGAGTTTGATGATGGCGAGGAAGAACGCGATGAATCCCCGGCTCCGGTTGTGAGCCGGGCGGACAGACTTTCCCCTATGCCGCCGGTTTCTGCAATGGATAAACCTCTTATGATAGGAACCAGCAACCAGACCGGCATGGCGTGCGGCTTTGAAACGGCAGGCTGTCAGCGCATATTCATTGCAAATCCCATCAAGCAGGATGTCTTTGCTCCCCTTGTAACGGCGGCATGCGAAACGGGCAGCAATGTATATGTTTTCAGCAGCAAAACCGTAGATTTGCCGCAGAATGCACAGTATATTAAAGATGCCGATGCGTTTATTGGCGGACTAATGACAATGGATAAGGAATTGAGCGGAATCTGTATCATCGACGGCTTCACGGATTTCTTTGATATGATTTCAGATGATTCGCTTGAGAAGTTGGAAAAATTCCTGAGAAAGAAGCAAGACGGATGCTGGATCGCCATTGATGATATGACGCGCATTCGCAACGGATACCGCGACACGGAATTGTTCGGGCATCTGGTTCGAGCAAATAACGGACTGGTGATAGGCGGCGGTATTAATAATGATATTGCTTCTATGCTGCACCAACAGTTTAATGAAATCCCTGTTGCGATCCGGGCAAAGACGGTGAGCCGGAATCAGGGCTTCGCGTATATCGGAACAAAAGGCGCATGTGTCGATCTTTGGAGTTAGGAAGTGACGGAGCATGGCAAAGACGTTATCAATAAAGGTAAAAGCGCCGGGATTGAGCGTAACGCATGATTTTCTTGTGCCCGCAGATATGATCGTTCGGAAAGCCGTCAGGATGATAACCAGAATTCTCCAAAGCGAATATCCGGGCGCTGCACACAGCGCCGTATCGGAGCCGATGCTGCTTCAGGCGTCCTCGGGGCTTGCATTGGATGGAGACAGTACGCTTGAACAAAACGGAATTGTCGATGGAGATGCGTTTATTTTGCTGTAAGGGAGCTAAAGCATGGCAGATTTCAGGATTAATTATAATAAGGTCATCTCACAGGCTGAGTCGATTGAAGATTTGGCTGTAGATCTTAGGCGAAAAATACAGGATTTGTCTGGTTTACAATCTTACGTGCGCGGCGAATGGACCGGGCCGGCTTCGTCGGCTTTCCAGAAAAAGCTGTCCGAGCTAATAACCGAAATGGAATCAACACAATCCGATATGGATTCTGTCGCTTCAAAGATTAAAACAAAAGCCAGAAGCATTCAAAAAGAGGATGAACGCCTGGCGCGTGAAGCAGAAGAAAAGCTGTAGTCTGTAGATGGATGAGTATTTATCCGGATTTGGTCCGGTGATTTTAGAAAGGGGCTATGAATATGGCAAGCAATGCATGGTCGGTAACTACGGAACAACTGAGGGCGTCAGCCGGCGTAATTAAAGAGAAGACTGCAAAATACAACGCTGAGTATACAAAGCTGTATACGGAGCTTCAGAGCCTGAGATCCGCTCAGTGGCAGGGTTATGCAAGCGACGCATTCAACGCAAAGCTGTCGAGTTACGAAAATACCTTCGTAGAGTTGGAGAAGGTGCTGCTTTCATTCGCCGAGGGGCTTGAAGCTCGCGCCAAGAACTATGAAGACACCGAAACCGCAGTAAAGGAAGCTGCAGATTCTCTGTAATCAGGCTTGAATAGAATAATAGGAGGGTATGAATTATGGCAACGATTAAAGTTAATTCTGCAGTTATGCGCGATAAGGCGGGTTCTTTTATGACGGCGTCGACAAGCATTAAGGGATATACCGAGGATATGATAAACGAAATCGACGGACTCCGCGCGTACTGGGAGGGCGGCGCCGCCGAAGCAACGGTAAACCAGTTTAAGAGCCTCGCTTCTTATTTTGAAGAAATCTGCAAGACCATAGAGAATTATTCTAAATTCCTTGAAAGCGCTGCTCAGGCATATGATGATGCCGAAGCGGCCAACACCGGCGCGTGATTTCATGCGGTTTGAATGCATGTACAAACCGTTTATACGGTACAAAGGAGATGAGCCGATTTGCCTTACATACGGGTTAACCCGAATGCGCTTGGCAGCATAAGCGATACCCTTCGGACCAGCTCCAACAAAATTGGCCGAATTGAAAGCGATTTTTCCGGTGTAGCAAGGAAGCTGGATTGGGATGTTAGATCCGCCTCCGATATCCAGAGGCGGATCGACAGAATCAGCAGCGAGCTTGAAGATCAGGCACAGAAGCTGGACAAAATGCGGTTGTTTATCATTGAAGCCAAGAAAAAATACAAAGAAGTTCAAAAAGATGATAAAGAGCTGGAAGAATATTATCTGAAGAGAATCAGTGGCGAAATGAAATCCGCAAAGCCGGAGTCGCTTGTAGAAGCAGAGGAATTGGAACGCCGCAAAAAAGTAGCCAATTTATGGAATTGGGTAGCGGTAGGCGTCTGTGTGGTTGGCTGTATTGCTGTCAGCATTGCAACCGGCGGCGCGGCAGTTCCGATGATCATTGCCTCTACGGCTGCGGGCGCGCTGACATCAGGCGTACACAATATCACTGATCAGTATGTTGAAGATGGATTTGAAGACGGCTTTGATTATGCTTCATTTGGGAAGGATGTTGCCGTCGGGTCCATCACAGGCCTTGCGTCCGGTGTATTGGGTTCCGGCGTCAGCTCCTACGTATCCACGCACCTCACCCCCTATGTATCCATGCACTTGAGTTCGAATGTTGTGGTCAATTCCGTGCTGCATTCCTCTCCTGCCATCCAGCGGATTGGAACGTCCGTTGTCGTTGGAAGCATTTCGGATATCAGTTCCGGTATTGTGGTTCGAGGAACTACCGAATTGATTCAGACCGGCGATATACAATCTGCTTTTGAAAGCGCAGCCGATATAAAGCAGATTCTTCTTGACGGTACGATCGGCGGCATCAGCGGCGGCGTAGCGGAATTGAGTTCAATCAAGAAGGCGCAGAATGCGGCAGATGCGGCGGCGCAAAAATACAACCTCGGTCAAAAGAGTACGCCGCTTGCCGACGGCGAACGCGCAGGGCTTGTGAATCTGAAGCAAACGCCAAACGGAGGCGTAAGCTTTTCGGAATCTGATTACATCCTCCGCGTTCCGAATGGAGATCCTGTTCAGGTCAAGATTCAGGCGACCCAGAGCAGAGCAAAGGATTATGCGGCTGCCGAGAAGGCGCTTAAAGAACAGGGTATTAATATTGACTTTAAATCCATGAGAACCGGAAATCAGAAGACGCACGTATGGCATCATTTGGATGACTATAATGTTTTGACCAATGAAATCACGCTGGAGTTTATTGATATCAAAGCGCACGATGCGATTAACACCCACGCGGGATCAGCCAAGCAATTCCAGGTTGCCAATGGGTATGGTTACTCCAAAAAAGCCTCGGATGTCTCGATGTTTAAAGGCATTAACATAAAGGATTATTTGGATCCTGTCCGGGAATACACGACTGAAGGGCTGAAAAAACAAGCGGAGATCAGCCGAACAGGCAAGTAGCGAATATGGAAATCACAGGGAGTGACGGTTATGTACCAGTTTATCGCGCGTGAAGCGCCTGAATGCAGAATTAATGAGCAATATCTTTCGGATTTTGAACGTCAATTCGAGCTCAGGCTTCCACCGGTTTTACGGGAATACTACTTGCTTTATAACGGCAGTCAGATGCATGAGGTTCCCTTTATCAGCAAAGGCTATCAATTCTGCGCAATTGAAATTCTTACGCTGAAATATGGAACAACGCCGGTCGAGGCGCTTTTAATCCATCAGGCAGCAGCGGATGAGATTCCGGATTCTTATGTGCCGTTTGCGCTGGACGAGGATTACGACTATTACTATTGGAATAAAGACAGCGGCCATATTGTCTATATCAGCCGCGAGGATGTCGATAATCCTCTCCCTGTGTGCGATGATATGAATCAGTTTTTTGCGATCTTGGAAAAGGTCAGAAAAGAGGGATGAAATAAATGAAGGAATACATTTCTTTGGGAAGCATTGTTTTCTTAAACGGCGGCATACAGAAGCTTCTGATTATTTCAAGAGCCATAAACGTCAGGCGCGGTGATCAATCATTCTTTTTCGATTATGCGGGCGTTCCGTATCCGGAAGGATTGATCAGCGATCGAGCGGCATACTTTAATCATGAGGATATTGCAAAAGTCGTCTTTTACGGATACCGGGACGCTGACGACGATATGATGGTTGAGAACATTAATCGCTATCTCAGCCAGCATCCTGAAATCGTAAGGGGGAGCGCGGACGCTTTCAGAGACTGAGCGGACATGAACAGAAAAACAGAGCATTCTGCTGTCGTTTTATCGGCAGCCGGATGCTCTGTTATTTCAAATGCTTATGTGCTTCAGCCGTTATCTTTTGAAATCCTGAATGCGTACAGCTCGTGGGCTTGCATGGTATCCGGGTTTATGGGGTCAAAGCAGAGAACGATGTGTTCACCGCGAGGCGCTACGCGAATCTGCGCGCTGCTGCCCAGAAGTTCGGCCTTCATCCCTTCGCGCCAGGGTATTTCGCAAATTTCCAGTTCGCCCCACGGATATGCTTCGGAAATGGCGTATATGGCATTGTCGTTTTGCGTGTAATAAACGCCCTTGGAAGACGATGCTGCATAGGGACGGGTAGAATAGATGGCTTCTCCGTTGATGCTCAGCCACTTTCCGATTTGAAGCAGGCGTTCCTCCATAATGGCGGGGATGGTTCCGTCTGCGGCGGGACCGATGTTGAGAAGCAGGTTTCCGCCCTTTGATACGAGAGAACACAGGAGGATCAGAAGCTCGCGGGCGGAAAGGTAATCGTCCGCGTCCTCAATGCGGTTAAAGCCAAAGGACCTTCCGATGCCGCGGCATTCTTCAAACGGGCGGTCGAGCGCATCGGCAAGGCTCTGTCCCGGATGCACCTCGCCGTATTCCGTGGTAAAATTGCCGCCCAAACAGCCCCGGGTTTCCTTGCCCCAGCGATCGTTGGGGACGATGAAATCCTTTACCGGGGATTCGTTGTACAGCCATGTAAGAAAATCGGTAGAATGCCATACGCTGCTGGGATGCTCCCATTCGCCGTCGGTAAACAGCGTCCACGGCTCGTATTTTGTGATCAGCTCCTTCAGCATCGGGATCAGATGGCAAAGCGCGTATTGTTCCGGGTTTTCCAGATATAGCGGGTGCGCCCATTCGTATACCGAATGATACACGCCGAATTTTACACCCGTTGGCGCCAGCGCTTTTTTCAGCTCTGCGCAAAAGTCGCGGTGCGGGCCTATGTCCGCGCTGTTCCAGTTCCAAGCGTAGTCGGTTTTGTACATACAGAAGCCGTCATGATGCTTGGAAACAAAGTTCATGTACTTAGCGCCGGATCGCTGAATCACGTCGGCCCAGTGCTCCGCGTCGAACAGCTCGGCTTTAAAGCGATGCGCCAGATCCTCGTAGCTTGTATTGACGCCGTATACGCGCTCATGAAAGGCGCGTACCGGCTTTTCGGGATCGGAAAGCTGCTGCCGGTACCATTCGGCATATTCGCCTTTTCGAGTATAGGCGGGCACGGAATAAACGCCCCAGTGGATGAATATTCCGAATTTTGCATCCGCAAACCACGTGGGGACGGGACGCTTGTTGAGGGACTCCCAATTGTTTTCGTATATCACGGCTTTTTCTCCCTTGCGTTTACGAGATAAGGTTTCATACACTAAGATTATAGCATATCCGCGCGCCGGCGCACAGTTTTCTTTGGGGAATCCGGCAACAAAATATATCGTGATTATATACTTTTTTACTGCGCGGTTGTATAATGATAATGCGCATTCGGCGTATAGGACCGGCATAAATGAAATAAACGGCATATAGAGAGGGTTATTATGAACGCATTGGAAGCCATTCGCATCAGGCGAAGCTATCGCGGGAAGTTTCAGCAGGCGGCGGTGCCGCGGGAGGATTTAAGGTTGATTATGGAGGCGGGGCTTGCTGCGCCTTCGGGGTGCAATAAACAGACGACGAGCCTGATAGCCGTAGACGACCCAGCTGTTTTGAGCAAGCTTTTTTCGGTTATGGATCCGCCGGTTGCCGAAACTGCGCCATCTGCGATTTGCGTGCTATCTCAGAATGTAATCGCATACCGCGACAGGTGCTTTGCCGTGCAGGATTATTCTGCAGCAATTGAAAACATGCTGGTAGCGATTGCATCGCTTGGGTATCAAAGCTGCTGGTACGAAGGGCATATCACGGACACGGACAGAATTTGCGACCGAATGGCGGAAGTTCTGGGCGTTCCGGATGGTTATGAACTGGTGTGCTTCCTTCCCGTAGGCATTCCGGCCGAGGAGGTTCGTGCGCCCAGGAAAAAGCCGTTTGATCAGCGCGCATGGTTCAATGCTTTTGGGGCAAAGGAGTAAATCCATGTCTGCTGGGTTTTTAACACTCATGGCGATGTATGAACAGAGTGCGCAGGATCGCCTGAACGAATGGAAAGCAGCGATTCGCGCTTCCGGGTTTACGGGCAAAGAGACCCCGGGGCTTTTGCCGCACATCAGCCTTGCCACTTTTGCGCCGGAGGATCAGGATGAAGTGGCTGCCCTTACACGGTTAATTGCCGCTGAATATGCGCCGGTGGAAGTGCATATCAGCCATATCGGGCTTTTTGCGGGCGGGAAAGTGCTGTTCGCCGCGCCGGATGTCAATAAACGGCTGTATACGCTGAAGCATGCGTTCGGGGATGCGCCCTTGAACGGACACGTATGGACGCCGCATACCACGCTTCTGATGGATGAACCGGAAAACGTGCTCAAGGCGCTTCCGATCGTTACAAGGCATTTTATACCGTTTTTCGCTACGCTGACGAAACTCAGCCTGTGCGCCTTCTGGCCAATGCAGGAAATCGTGACCGTAGCGCTTACAGGGGATGGGGTGAAGAAGCCGTAATGAAAATTCGATACGTCCATGCCGGGGACAGGGAATTCTGGTATACGCTTGATAAGCACTTGCCGGAAGCGGAGTTTTTGAATAAGATTGCAAGCAGAAGCGCATATGTTATCTGCGTTTCGGATCGCCCGGTTGGCCTTTTGCGCTTCAGCCTGTTCTGGGATGAAATACCGTTTATGAACATGCTGTATATCGCGGAAGCTTTCCGGAAACGGGGCTTTGGCAGAATGCTTGTGGAATTCTGGGAAAATGATATGCAGAAAAGAGGCTTTTCCCGCGTACTTACGTCCACCCAGTCGAATGAGGATGCGCAGCACTTTTATAGAAAGCTCGGTTATAGAGACTGCGGCGGTTTCATTGTTTCAAAAGGCGATCCGCTCGAATTGATGCTGGTAAAGGAACTTGCGTAGTTTTGACTTCCGGACAAAAAATATGGAAGGGACCGGTACATCCGGAACCAATAAGAGGCGGCTTCGTCTAATAATACAGAAATTCAATGGGAGGTTTTTATGAAAAAGATACTTTGCTTGATTTTTGTGCTGGTATTCATGTCATCTTTTGCGTTTTCCGAATCACCGGATGCATGGTATGAGCTGACGGATAACGTGTTGACAATCCGCGTGCCCGTAAATATGGCGGAGGGTGAAAATTGTACATATGAGATTGCCAATCCGTTCCTGATGGAAGCAGTCGCCGATGAATATGTGGAGGGTCAGGATCTATACGCCGCAAGCTTTACGAATTTTGTACCCGCAGAGGGCTATTCAAATGTTTGCGTGTGCAAATACAATATGTATGGAACGATGATGGAGGTCAGAAGGGTTTCTTTGGCCATTGATTCTGAAGGCCTGATTTCCGTTGTCAATGCGGAAAGGATCTCTACCGACGATGATTTCAGCGTATTCTTTAATCCCGTAGGCTATCCGATTTTCCGCGTAGACAGCGTATACTGTCCCGACAGCTCCGGTATGGTTGCAATTGAAGGCGTATTCGGCGATATATTCATGTCGGATGCCACAGAATATCTGGAGCTTCTGGGCTTTGGCGACAGAATCATGACAATGATGCTTGCACCCGATTGCAGTATTCGTCTGCCCAGCGATCTTAATGACCTTGACAATCTTGTGGATGTTGAGGATATTCAGGCATGGTATGAAGACTGCTGTGAGCTGCTGGGCTTCCCCTACACGTTCTATGCAACCGTTCAGCAGGATGAATTCGGCGCGGTTACGGATATTGCGTATTTCTATATTCCGTAAAGGCGGTAACCGGACTATCTTTATAGCCGCCGGTGTGTTGCTTGTACGTATTTGCGATATTGCCCGGACAGGTTTACTGGCGGTGATTTCGGAATTTTTCTGATTTTCTCTGCTTATTGAGATGGATGGAAAAGTGAATATACTCGTATTTTGTTCAATACATGCGCGTCCCTGAGGATTGCTGATGCAATACGCCCGGGGGCGCTTTTTTTCTGAGCATGGGATTTATGCTGTCAATTATGCGCTTCACTTGACTTTGATTTGTTTATCACTTACAATAAAGGAGAAAAAATGACAAAATTATGAGGAAATATTGATGAAAATCAAAATGCGGAAATTGCCGTATGAAAAGGTGATGGCGCTTCCAAGACCAAAGCATAAAAATCCGCTGAAACCCCATTTTCTGTTCCGGGTACTGATTCGCGTTTTATCGGCGCCTGCGCTGATTTCGCTAAGGTTTACCAGCAGAAAGGAAGGGCTTGAGGCTGTCGGAAAACAACCATGCTTAATACTGATGAATCATTCCAGCTTTACGGACCTCAAAATCGTATCAAAGCTGTTTTTTCCCAGGCCTTTTTGCATTGTCAGCACTACGGATAGCTATGTCGGAAAGAATTGGCTGATGCGATTCATCGGCTGCATCCCCACAAAAAAGTTTATCAGCGATCTTACGCTCATCCGCGATATGAGCTATGCGCTTCATACATTAAAGACCAGCGTACTGATGTTTCCGGAAGCGGGGTATTCGCTGGATGGACGAGCGACGATCCTTCCGAAACGATTGGGCGCGGTAATCAAGCGGCTGAAGGCGCCGGTGATTATGGTCACCACCTATGGCGCATTTGCACGGGATCCGCTGTATAACGGGCTTAAAATCAGAAAAGTGAAGGCCTCGGCAGATGTGAAGTGCCTGTTCACGGCACAGGAAGTATGCGACAAATCGATGGATGATATAGACCGTGAAATCGAAAAGGCGTTTTCGTTTGATCAGTTTGCCTGGCAGCGCGATCAGAGGGTGCGCATACAGGAGAGCTTCCGCGCGGACGGACTCGAACGGGTTTTGTTTAAATGCGCCGCCTGCGGCTGTGAAGGAAAAATGATTGGAAAAGGCATTCACCTCGCATGTACAGACTGCGGAAAAACCTATGAGCTTGACGAGTACGGGCAGCTCAGGGCGCTTGACGGTAAAACGGAGTTTCCACACATTCCCGATTGGTTCGATTGGCAGCGTATGGAAGTGGAAAAGCAGATTGAAAACGGAGAGTATCGCTTGGAAACGGATGTCGACATCGGAATGCTGGTGGATCATAAGGCGCTATACATGGTGGGCAGCGGAAAGCTAAAACACGATGTGAACGGTTTCGTGCTTGAAGGCTGTGAAGGAAAGCTGCATTACGAACAGTCTCCGATACAGAGCTATAGCCTGAATGTTGATTATTATTGGTACGAAATCGGCGATGTGATCTGTATCGGTAATAACGATGCGCTGTATTATTGCTTCGTGAAGGGCAACACCTCTGTTACCCGCGCAAGGCTTGCGGCAGAAGCGCTGTATCGCATGAAAAAGCAGTAGCGGGCGGCAGTCTTCAGGTACGCGAAGAAGATACAGAAATATTTTGAGGTATATCATTTTGTGGAACATTGTGTGATATTGAAGGATTTTTGCAGACAGATCTAGAACTATTAAGCAGGATTGTTTTTATTAGCTGAAACGAAAGGGGATTGAAGTATGCTTAAGACTGTCATGCGGTTTCTGACAGCGTTGATGATCGGCTGCTTCATGCTTGCAGGGGCATTTGCAGAGGGAGAAATGCCAAAACCTTCCCCGGAAAAAGTGCAGGCAGAAAAACAAGAGAAAATGCCGGAACTCTCCAAGGAGCAGACAGAGTCAGAAAAGCCCTCTGAAAAAAAGTCAGGCTCAAAAAAAGTTAAGCTGTATAAATTCAGAGACGATGTGGTATGGCTGGGCGAAACGCCGTCCGATCCGCGCGGCATGCAGATTCCCATGCTGTTTCAGGAGGATTATACCGCCGTCGTATGTAAGTATGATGGAGAGTATAAAAACGTGGCAACCTCCGGCTGCGGAGCGACCAGCCTTTCCATGGTAATCGCCTATCTGACGGGCGATACAACGCAAACGCCCTATTCACTTTTCTGGCAATCGGTGGACGATAAGAAATACAAAGGCGAGGGCTGGGATCACAGAACGCTTGAACGATATGCAAAGAAATATGGACTCAGCTATGAATGGATTGCCAACGATGCAGAACTGATCGTGAAGGCGCTATCGGAAAACAAACCGATTATTGCGCATATGGGAAAGGGCGATTTCACTGAATACGGACACTACATCGTGTTGCGCGGCGTGACGGAGGACGGAAAGGTTCTGGTAAACGATTGCGCCAGTAAGCGAAGGAGCAATAAGACGTACGACGCCGAGCTGATTGCCAAACAGGGAAATTACAGCAATTGCTTTATGGTGTGCTGGGTGAAATAGGATTTCTGTGTTTATGTGAATGATAGCGGAAGCAGCAGCTTCCGCTTATTCTTTTGTTTTTCCTATCCGGAGATATTTTTATACGTTTATATACTTGATACCGGGATGAGAAAAGCTTATACTGTGTATCGCTGATATGCGGTACTTTATACGATTCTTCGAGTGAAGGAGCTTTGAATATGCAGACAAACAACAAACACGCGCAGTTTACGCTTGGTTCGCGTGCAGAGAAAATTGCGTTCTATAAGTATGCAGGTAAGATTACATTCCCCATTGCCCTGCAGAACCTTATGGATGCAGCGGTCAGCTCTGCCGATGTAATCATGCTTTCCTTTGTCAGTCAGGCTGCGCTTGCGGCTTCATCTCTCGCCGGTCAGGTACAATTTGTATTTCAGATGCTGCTTTTTGGCATGGCTTCCGGTGCTTCGGTGCTCGCAGCGCAGTATTGGGGCAAAGGAGATACCCGCGCGGTTGAACGCGTAATGGGACTTGCACTTCGCATTACGCTTCTGATCGGTCTTGTTTTTACCCTCGCAGCGGCAATTTTCCCCAATTCCATAATGCGCATTTTCACAGAAGACGGCGACATGATCACCGAAGGCATTCATTATTTGCGCGCCGTCAGCGCATCGTATGTGCTGGGCGGATTTGCAACGGTATACCTTGGCATCATGCGAAGCATTGAACGCGTAAAGATGAGCGCGATTGTTCACTGCTCTGCGGTAACAATGAATGTGCTTCTGAACGCCTGCTTTATCTTTGGCTGGGGGCCGTTCCCGAAGCTGGGGATCGTAGGCGTTGCGCTGGCAACTTCAATTACCCGCGCGATTGAAGTTGTCGTATGCATGATCGACGGCAACACCTGCAGGGTTGTGCGCCTGCATATAAAGGATTTTTTCTCCCGCAGCATGACGCTTTTGGGCGACTTTGTTCGCTTTGCCGTGCCATCGGCGATGAACGATATTGTCTGGGGGCTGGCGTTCAGTATATACTCCGTCATTCTCGGTCATCTCAGCAGTGATATTGTGGCGGCGAACTCCGTGGCTTCGGTTGTGCGCAACTTAGGCACGGTTGTTTGCTTTGGCGTTTCCTCCAGCGCCGCGATTATTCTTGGTAAAGCGATGGGCGACAACCGGCTGGAGGAAGCCCGGGTATATGCCTCACGCTTTGCGCGGCTCAGCGTATTGACGGCGCTGGTTGGCGGTATGGCAATCCTTTTGTGTCGTCCGTTGGTAATGAATTTCATGCATCTGTATGTAACAGTAACGGATGTCGTTCGATCTGAGCTCAGCATTATGCTCTATATTAACGCCTACTATATTCTTGGCCAGTCGGTCAATACAATGCTCATCTGCGGCATCTTTCGCGCCGGCGGCGATGTACGGTTTGGTCTTTTCTGCGACATGATTGCCATGTGGGTGTATGCCGTGCCGGTTGGGCTGTTGTGCGCGTTTGTGTTTAAGCTTCCGGAAATGTGGGTCTACTTCATACTTTGCCTGGACGAATTTGTCAAAATGCCGGTGATTCTCCGCCACTATTTCAAACGCGGCTGGCTAAAGAACATCACTCGGGAGGATGCTTTGGCTTGATTGGGAATAATAAAAGTATTGGGCGGGCTGTTCAGCCTGCCCTTTTTTGATTGTATAACAAAAAGGACATACAATAAATGTAAATTTGCTCTTTACGAAATATGATGGAAGAATTATAATACTATTGGGTTGATGTATGATTTTATTATACAATATATGGAAAGACGGATGATGGTATGGAGTTTAAGAGGCTGCGCTGTACAAATTGCGGTGCAAATATCGAAAACATCAATATTCAAAAGGGACAAAATATCTATAAATGTCCCAGAATTGGCTGCGGTGCGACGTTTTTAATCGAACAGGGCGCAACCTTTGCCGATATTGAAGCTGCAGAAGCGGAAAAAATCGATACCTATCGCAGGCAAATGAAGGCGTCTCTTAACCCATATAATCGCGAATTGGCGGCGCAGTTTGCGGGCAATATCCTTTCTGTACTGCCCGATGATTACCGCGCACGCGCAGTTTTTGCCGTTACGCAGTCTACGGATGAGGATAAACGCCCGATTTACAACCTTCTTGACGCCGGAGTCGAATGCACGTCCGACGAATTTCAGGAGGTATTTGCCCTGCTTTTGGCGCACTCTGATTTTTCTGCGCTGAGGCTGCTTGAAAAATTCGCGCTTCTCAGAGAGGCGGATGCTGTTAAGAAGGCTGATTACCAGAACAGGGTTCGAAAGCAGCTGGAGGAATATAAAAAGAAGACGGACGATTATGCGGACGTTCCGAGGGATGTTTTCATTTGCCATAAGAACACGGATATCGATTTTACGATGCGCGTTCTTGAGGATCTGGAACTGGATGGGAACACTTGCTGGATCAGCGAAAGGAACATGCCGCCGAATACCCGCAATTACTGGGAAAGGATCAAGCGTGCAATCTCCCGCTGCCGTGTTTTCCTTGTAATCTGCTCAAGCGACGCCATGTACAGCCTTGCCGTACAAAGAGAGCTTCGGTATGCCGAGGAGCTGAAAGCAGAACGAATTGAGCTGAAAATTGACGATGCGCGCCATACAACGCTGTTTGCGCACTTCTTCGACGGTCTTACGTGGCTGAGAGCTGATCAGGATTATGACGGCGCTATAGCCCGCCTGAAGGAGTGGCTGTATGAAGTCAAAAATCCTGCCCTTCCGGAGGCGGTTTGCGAGGCAGTTTCCGAGCCAAAGGCGCCCGAAGTCATGGCAGCCGGCGAACAAGCAGTTGAGATAAAGGAACCGGAAGTAATGGTATCGGAAGCGAACGTATCTGAAGCAAAGGTACCGGAAGAAAAGGTACCGGAAGTAAAGATATCGGAAGCGGGAATACCGGAAGCGAAGGAAAACGAAATACAGGAACCGAATATAGGAGCGGAATGCGCACCAAAATCCGAATCCGTCGTTTCTGAAAGCGCTGCGCCAGAGGATGTCGCGCCTGTGATGAAAGCAGCGGAAGAGCCTGAGGAAACGGTAAAAGAAAAGTCGGTTCCGAAGGAGCCTCCCTTGCGTTCGACCAAAGGAGATGTGCTCCCCGACGAACTGTACCAAAAAGGACTTCGATATTTCAGCGGCGATGGCGAGGAGCAAAGCTACGAACGCGCGGCAGAGCTTTATACAAGCGCGGCAAACGCCGGTTGTATTCGCGCCATTACGGCACTCGGCGTATGTTACGAACAGGGCTTGGGCGTTCGTGCGGACGTCGAGCGAGCGGTTTTGCTGTATAAGCAGGCGGCGGAGTTGGGTGATGAAGAGGCAGTTTACAACCTTGGCGTATGCTATCAGTACGGAAAGGGCGTGGTGAGGGACGCCAAACGCGCTGTACAGCTATTCATTGAAGCATCCGACAAAAACTATGTTCCCGCTATGGTCAGCCTTGCCTGGTGCTATATGTATGGAAAGGGCGCCAAGATGGACCGTATCCGCGCGCTGGTTTTGTATAAACGGGCGTCCCATGCCGGAAACTGGACAGCCAAAACCGCGCTTGGTTATTTTACCGAAGCAGAATGCCGTAAGGCTGAGGAATTTGAACGCAGGGAAAACACTAAGAAAACGGAACCTGCCGCAAAACCCGGAGAATATCGTTATTTGATTAAGAACGCCGGAAAGGAAACCGCTGCTCTTAAGGATTCTGCCGTTCCTGCCGAAAAAGCAGAAGAAAAGAAGGAAGAGAAAAAGGTGGAAACCGGCGATCGGAAAAGTGAAAGCAAGGCGGAACTGGGCTTGCGCTATCAGTATGGACGAGGCGTGAAAAAAGATTATGCCCGCGCGGTACAGCTGTATCGGGAAGCCGTGGAAGAGGGCGACGTTCCTGCTATGGTGAGTCTGGGCTGGTGTTATCAGTACGGCGTAGGCATACCGCGGAACATGAAGAAGGCTATCGAGCTTTATGAGCGGGCTGCAAAAGCCGGGAATATGCTGGCGGTTACGTATCTTGAGTATTGCCAGGGAATGAATTGATCAATTGATGCTGAAATAAGAGACCCTGTTGTCTGACAAAATGAAGACAACAGGGTCGCATATTTGTTCTTTGCTCAAACTTCGCTGCATGAATGGTTAGCGAATGCTGTCCAACAGCTGCTTTTTGGTTTCGTTGAATTCCTCTTCGCTGATTATGCCTTTGCTGCGCATGGCTGCCAGCTGATCCAACTTCAGATTGAAAGCGGCAAGCGGATCTACAGTTTCTGCAGGTTCTACGGGAGGCTCGGCTTTCGGACTTTCCTGCGCAAGTCGAATCGCTTCGTTTACGCTTTTGTTGATGTCGACGTCAATATCGATTTTCTGAGTCTGGGTCGTATCGGGCATAGAAGCGCGGATTTCTTCGATATCCAGTCTGCGTTCCTCCTGATAGGTATAACCCTCCTGCGCGCGTGAGGCAGCGCGGGTTTCGGATTCCATCAGCTTTTTGCGCTCTTCTGTTTCGTGACGGATCAGCTCGATCTGCTGCTTTACGCTTTCCTCCGCCACACCCATGTAGCGCTCTGCGTACAGCTTTTTCATGCGGATAAACTGTTCGTCCGCTTCAGGCTTGAGAACCTGCATAACGGTAAAACGTTCAAGCTCAATGCCATACTCCCGGAAATCCTGGCGCAGCCTTTCAAGGAGCAGATTTGCAAACTCCGGCAGATGCGCGTCGATTTCGAAGATGTTGATCGTATTTGCCTTCATCAGATTGGCCATATGCGTTTTGACGTTCATGATGAGTATGCCGCGCAAAAACTGCATCATCTTCTGCTGGGTAATGGAGGATTCCGTACCCAGAATCTTCGTAAGCAGTTTTTTGGAATCGGTTACCCTGATGTTCAAATCGCCGTTTGCGCCGATCTGTACCGGCAGATGATACGTGGGCTCCAGATATTCTACCTTGCTGTCTGTTCCCCAGCGAATGCCCATCTGCAGCACCTTGTTAATGAAATAGACTTCGCCATGGACGGTTTCTTCCTTGGAAGCGCCAATATTGAATACGCGCTTAAAGAAGGAAGGATTCTGCGGAAAAACTTCGTGTCTTCCTGCTGTAAGAGGAGATGATGCAATACCGTCGCGCACGATGATGGCTTCCATAGAGTCACGTACTACGATTTGCGTATCGATTTTCAGGTTTTCAAACGGGTGCTTCCAGATCAGCGTAGAATTATTCCCCTCATACTCGAGCGTCATGGAAGGTTTTTTCATGGCGATCATCCTTTCTGTTGGATAGTAGATCAGCGAAGGTTCTTAGCGGCTTCTTCTGAAATGCGCTTTAAGTGGTTGATTCTGCGCGTAGCAATACGGCGGATGATCGTAAGAAGAATGATGGTAAAAATCGGCATCCAAAGATACGTAAAGCCCAATACAAACATTTCTTCAAGATTGCGGCTTGCATCTTCAGTCATCATTCTGGGATATACAAGCATCAGCGTGTACAGAACGGTTCCGACAAAATGTAAAAATTGTGCCCAGCCTGTTGCCCTGCGGATGCTGAGCGCTGTAAAGGGAATGGATATAAGAACGATGGCAAACGCCATAACGGTAGACAGTGCACAGAATTTCTGCAGCTGGAATACGGAGGTGGTTGCCTTAATAGGCCAGATATCGTATATGGTGTTGTATGTATTGTTCAGCGCCTTGGTTACGTGCTGGACGGACGGAATTTCGTCGTTTACCATTCCGTAGAAAGACGACATTTCATTCGCTACATCCCGCAGAACGGGAGTATTTCTGTAAATATATTTGGTAGAAATGGCGGTACCGGTAAACATATTTGCTGGTACGCTGACGCAGACGATCAGCGACCATGTGAGAAGAAGCAGGTACAAAAACACCGTAATTCCGGCCAACGATTTTCCAATGCGGTTGCGGTGAGATTTTACCAGAGAGTGATACTTAAGCGCATGCTTTTTGCGCTTGTTCAAATTCTTCTGCTGAAGCTTTTCCTGCTTCTTTTTAAGCTTCTCCGCCTTTTTATCCTGCTTGTTCTTTTCTTTTTCAGCCTTTGCGTCAACTACCGGTTTTTGAGGATCGACTTTGTTTTCGGAAGAATTCGCTTTGGCGGGCTGTACAGGCGCTACCTTCTGTTTGGTATCGCCGCCCCAAAGGATCGCAGTAACGCGCTTCATCAGCTGAATATACTGCTTGTCCTTAAGGCCGCAGCCGTTTACCCACTGATTTCCGTCAAAATGGTGCTTGAAAAAGTCGGTATGCTTGGCTTCGTCGATTTTGAATTCAACCAGCTGCTTCGTGTGATTTTCCGCTGTCTGAAGCTCCCACTGTACATCGCTGCTGTACATGGAGTTGTTGCTGGAAATGACAACGATTACCTTAGCGTTGCTGATGGCATATTCAATGTCGGATTTATAGTTGATGGTGTTGGGACGCAGATTGTTGAACGCAGCCCAGCACTTGATGCCCTTTTCTTCCAGCTGATGGTAGAATCTTTCGCAAACGGCGCTGTCTTTAGAGGAATAGCAGATAAACACATCCCTCGGAATGCGCTGATAGTCGGCTTCCTTCCTGTTCCAGTTTACGTCGATATCATTGAGCTTTGTCATGTACAGGGATTTTGCGGAAGCGGTGAAATGATTTTCAATAAAGCGAATGATGGAATCCTTGTTGCGTCCTTCGTAGTTTTCAAGGGCAAGCTTCAGGCAGAATTCCGCCTCTTCCTGCAGACAGGGCGCGCCGGATGCCAGCAGGGCTTCGTATTTGCGGGGGTCGCCCTCGAGCTTATGCACGAATTCCAGACAGAAATTGGATACGAAATCGTCGGGAATCAGCGCCAGGATGTCGGCTGCACGCTGCTTCATCAGATCGAGCTGCTCATTATCGGAGGCGTTTTTCAGTCCCTCGCGCAAATCGCGGATTTTTTGCGCCTTTTTATCGTCAATGCCGGCAAACCGCACAGCTTGTTCAACCAGAAATACCGATCCACAGGCAATACAGGTTCCCTGCACATACTGATCGGATACGCTTTCAAACTCGAAATTTGCGCCGCACTGCGTGCAGCGTACCGTTTGAAGTTCCATTGTATTGCTCCTTTATGCATAATATATCACGGTATATCAATTATATCACTTGGTAACGTTGAATACAACGAAGGAAACGTTGTATTCAACGTAATTGTATGAAGATTTGAATGAAATTCAGTGAAATGATGAAAATATTATGATATAAAACGGAAAAACAATGAAATAATTCTTGCGATACAGCAGTTTACAAATTACAGACTTCGTAGTAATATAAGTTCAGGCATTAAAAAAGGATGCGCGCACGATGAAAGAAAACAATTATATGAATAATCGCATTATCAGAATTTCCGACGAGCCCGAAAGGATACAGGATGCAGCCAAGTGGTTTCATGACAAATGGGGCGTGCCGGAAAGCGCTTATATTGAAAGTATGGAAAAAAGCATCGCTTCCAAGAGCGGCGTTCCGGCGTGGTACATGATTCCGGATGAGAACGGACGCATGATTGCAGGCCTTGGCGTGATTGAAAATGATTTCCACAAGCGGCATGACCTTACGCCGAATATCTGCGCCGTATATGTGGAGGAGAGCTACAGAAAGCAGGGTTTTTCCCGTGCGCTTATGGATCATGCTGTAAAGGCGCTTGCCGATAACGGCGTCAGGGATGTATATCTGATCACTACGCATACCGACTATTACGAGCGTTTGGGCTTTTCCTACATTGGCGATGTCGAGGAGGACGACGGCGGTATGATCCGCATGTACCATAGAAGCACCGGGGAGTAAAGGAGGAATATAGATGACGCACAAGGGGACATGCGAAATTCAGACAGAAAGACTGCTCCTTCGCAGATTTACCGTAAACGATGCGCAGAAGATGTATGAAAACTGGGCGAAGGACGAAGAGGTAACCCATTTTCTGACCTGGCCGGCGCATAAAAGTGTGAATGTAACGCGCATGATTCTGGAAAGCTGGGTAAACGGATATGAAAAACCGAATGTGTACCAGTGGGCGATCGCCCTTCAGGAAACGCCTGAGGAGCCCATTGGAAGTATCGCCGTGGTTGCTCTTGATGAAAATATCAAAAAAGCGGAGGTAGGCTATGCCCTCGGAAAACCCTGGTGGCATCAGGGCATTATGAGCGAAGCGTTGAATGCCGTAATATGGTTTCTGATAAAAAATGTCGGATTCAATCGCATTGAAGCAAGGCACGACGCCAACAACCCGCGCTCCGGCGCCGTCATGAAGCGGTGCGGCATGACATACGAAGGAACGCTGCGTTTGTCCGACAAAAACAATCAGGGGATATGCGATGCCTGCTGGTATTCGATTCTGGCAGAGGAAAAATAACACGCGCCGCCGGTAGCCGGCGGCGTATTATGTTACGGGCGACAGCCCGCTTAATGGATTACGAATTGCATAAATAAAAATACGCTTTGAATTCTTTCAAAGCGCTTTGGCACCTCCATGGGGACTCGAACCCCAGTTTTCGCCGTGAGAGGGCGACGTCTTGACCGCTTGACCATGGAGGCAAAGTGGCTGGCGAACTAGGATTCGAACCTAGAATGAACGAGTCAGAGTCGTTAGTGTTACCGTTACACCATTCGCCAACGTGTCAACCGAGCACAACGTGCCCGACCGACGAGAGATATTATATCGTAGTTCGCCGCCATTGTCAAGCGATTTTCAAAAGTTTACAAAAATATTTTTACAACCGAATCGAATAAAGTCTGATTTGGAGAAAACCGGCATTTTTTCGCCTTATTCCCCGATTTCTCCGCCTTCTCCCTCAAGCTCGGAAAGCTTTCTGTTCATCGCACGGGTTCTGACGCCCACGCTGTCAAGGTCGCCCGCAGCCTGTTCAAGGCGCGTTCTGGCCTTATTGAGCGTTTCGCCGAACAGAGCAAACTCCCTTTTCACGCCCATCAGCATTTTAAGGATTTCACTGGAACGTTTTTCCATCTGCACCGTCTGAAAACCCATCTGCAGGCAGTTTAACAGCGCCTGGAACGTAGAAGGACCGACGGGCAGCACGTGAAACTCCCTCTGCAGACGGTCGGCAAGCCCGCGCCGGATCAGAACTTCGCCGTACAGGCTTTCCGCAGGCAGAAACATCACCGCAAAATCGGTGGTATGAGGAACGCATATGTATTTGCCTGAAATTTTCCGCGCCTGCTCAATAATCGCCGTTTCAAACGCGCGGGCGCATTTTTCAATCGCCTTTTTGTCGCCTGAATCGCTTGCCGCGATCAGCCTTTCATAGTCCTCCACGGGGAACTTGCTGTCAACCGGCAAAAGAACCTCGCCGCTTTCTTTTCCCGGCAGGCGCACGGCAAACTCCACGCGCTCGCCTGAGCCCGGCTGAACACAGACATTTTCCTCATACTGCGATTTCAGGAGCGTGTCTTCAAACAGTGTGCGCAGCCTGACCTCGCCCCATACGCCGCGCGTTTTCACGCCCGTCAGCACTTTTTTAAGATCGCCCACGCCCTCGGCGATTGTTTTCATCTCGCCGATTCCGCGGTACACATTTTCAAGCTGACCGCTGACT
>JAZSRC010000087.1:0-62111 GCA_045538305.1 Clostridia bacterium
TGAATTTTCCGGTTTTTTTGTATTTAGGCGCAAGATCGATATACATATCCTCAAACTCCTGCGTCATTTGGCGGATGAGCCCAACTCCGTTGTCGATTTGGGAATAATCCTCGTATTCGCTGTCGGAGGGAATGTCCTCACCAGCAATCAGATAGAACTCATCTGACGGGAATACAAAGCGTGTGTCAAACTCTCGCATACAGAATCGACGCGCATCTTTAGCGATATCAAGAACCTCTCTTGCCTGTTCCTTTGTATAAGGTTTTATTTCGCTTAGACCCTTTCTCCATCCGGTCAGCCCAACCGGAACAAGCGCGACCGATAAGCATGCCGGATACAGATCAATCAAGTCCTGAATGGTGTTCACAAGCGCTTCGCCATCGTTAATTCCGGGACAAAGCACGCACTGCGCATGGAAAGTTATGCCGCCTTCCTTTAATTTGCCAAGCTGATTAAGAAGATCCTTTGCTTTTTCGCTGCCAAGCATGTGTGCGCGCAGATCGGGATCCGTTGCATGTACCGAAATATACAATGGCGCCGCTCCGCGCTTGATGATCCGGTTCAGCTCATTTTCGCCGACATTCGTAAGCGTCACATAATTCCCCATCATCAGGGACAAGCGCCAGTCGTCGTCCTTTACGCGCATGCTTTCACGGCAGCCTTCAGGCAGCTGATCTACAAAGCAAAATATGCATTTATTCGCGCAATTCCGGATTCCGCCAAGCATATCATCTTCAAAGCCCATGCCGAGCGGTTCATAATCATCTTTCTCAAACTCAAATTCCAGCTCTTCACCGTTTCTTTCAATCACAAGGTTGATATTTTCACTGCTTGAAAGCGCCTGATAATCTACCCAATCGTGCACAACCTCGTTTTGCATGCGTAAAAGCTGATCGCCGGGGCGTATGCCGAGCTGGTCGGCTATGCTCCCCTCTTCAACCGATCGAATGATATGTGCCATTCATCGGCCTCCTATCAAAGATTTATTTTGTATTATTCCACAATTACCGGCGTTCCGGCGGGGCAGTTTTCAAAAATCCACAATGAATCTTCAACCGTTAAACGAACACAGCCGTGCGAAGCCTTTTTCCCGAGATTTCTCAGCGTGCTTGTTCTAAGCGTTTTCTCATCTTTTTCTGAGAAAATGACGCTATGGAAGAAAATGCCGCCGTCGATAACCCATGCATTCTGCGCCCAGCAATCAAATTCCTTAAAATAGTGCCATTTGGTCAGCGGCGCGGTATTCCAGAATTCTCCCTTCGGGGTCGGCGTATCTTTAAGACCCGTAGAACACTTGAATTCCTTGATTTGGTTGGAAAAATCCGAGCCGTTCCATTCATATATGTACACGCGCTGAAGATCTGTGCTGATGCGGATTCTGTACTGCGTTACGATGGTATCCGAAATATTGGCTTCAGCGGAATACAGTTTTTTCTGCGTCGTCTGATCGGCAATACCGTTTTGCTTTAAGCCGTTTCGCTTTTGAAAGTAAGTAAGCGCGCGCTCTGTAGCGTTACCAAATATGCCGTCCGCCTTTCGGAGGTAGCCGAGCGTCACAAGCCTTCTCTGTACGCGCGCGGCTTCCAGCGTTCTGTCGCCGTTTTTCGTATCAGGGTGCAGGAATTCAAATTCAGGGTCTCTCAGCCATGCAAAGAGTTCATCCGTTACAATGCCTGTCGGCATCCAAGGTGCAGGCGTAGGAGACGGACGCAAAGACGGTGTAGGAGAGAATGAGAAAAACCCCGCGGCTTCCGTTGCTTCATACAGCGTTCCCTCGCTTATAGAATCGCTGAAAACAATTTCTCCATTCTCCGTAACAGCCATCGGCGTATTTGCAACAGTCGGCGTAGGCGACGGCGTTATCCATGGCATTGTCGGCGTAGGCATTGGTTGATGCCTGCCAAGTTTGCCGCTGATCAGCGCCTGATGATATACGCTTTCTGCATCCATCACAGCGATTTTGGTTTTTTCTCCAAAGTTGCCGTCCGCGACGCCATCAAGGAAGCCGTACAGAATCAAAAGCTCCTGAAGTTCTTTTACTTCGTCGCCCTTTACCCCAACCGTAAACGGCACCGGCGTAGGCTTGGGATCCCTTACGGCTTTATCGGAATAAAGAATAATCTGGGTGTACTGATCGGCGACACCTGTGGCGTCTAAGCCATTAATTGTCTGAAAATACGTAACGGCGTTTGCGGTATTCTCGCCGTAATGTCCGTCAGCTTCAGCGGTCAGATATCCAAGCTCTGTAAGACGGTTCTGAAGATTCTTAACATCCGTTTCTTCGGCGCCATCCGAAATTCCCACATAAAGCGCATGATATGTCGCCAATACCGGCGTAGGCGTAGGCGTCGGTGTGGGTGTAGGCGTGGGCGTAGGCGTGGGTGTAGGCGTAGGCGTCGGAGAAGGCGTCGGCGACGGAGTCGGGATTGGAGTAACAGAAATATTCTGAAGGTTTATGGATGCCGGCTGTTCAGCCTCCATTTCCGGCCATAAACAGATAGCTCCGATAATAAGAACAAAAATAAGAAAATACAAAAGCTTACGCATGCTTTTTAAGTCCTCCGGCATCAATTACAAGGCATATTTCCTCATATTATAATTTATCATTTTGAATTATAGCACAGAGTTATTAAGTTGAAAAGTATTTCAATGGTGAAATATTTCTGACTCTTTAGTATAAAAAAGAATCCACGCATCTCTGCGCGGATCCGTACAGTTAATCAATCAGAGCTTTTTCAAGTAGGACCGCAAAATCCTGTACATTTGTTACGATTCCTCGGGAGGAAAGACTTCCCCGGTCGGAGAGTTTATTTACAGTGAATTCGGATACATCGACACAATAGAAATATACCTGTCTGATGGTACCATCTTTAAGTACTCTATATGAAGGCGTCATGTTGCCGGTTGCGATGGTATGCAGTGTTGTTGCAAGACATATTACAGTTGTCGCGCTTCTGAGCTCATTGCGCATAGCGTCCTGCGCATTATAAACATTGCCAAATACTTCCGGAAGCGGGCCATCGTCTCGAATAGAGCCTGCCAGTATAAAGGGAACCGAGTTCTTCTCACAGCTATAGATTACGCCGTTATCGATGCCCTCCTCGCGGATAAAATTAGCGATTCCGCCATGATACTTTACGCGATTTATGGTATCAAGGTGGTTATAGTGACCATTTGGCACGGACAAATGCGTATATACGTCCTGCCCGAGCGCCGTATTCATAAAAGCCGCTTCAAGGTCATGCGTCGCAAGCGCATTTCCGGCAAGAACAGCATGAACATATCCATGTTCAATCAGACGGCTCATGGCTTTTCGCGCGTCATGATCGAATGCAAAGGCGGGGCCCATTACCCATACGATCTTTCCATGCTCCCGTTCGTATTTCAGTAAATCATATAGCTCCTGATAGTCCTGAGAATATGCGGTTTCACGGCTTCGGTTTCTTCTAAAGGAAAATGCTTCGTGTTCTACGGCTTCTTCATGAAAACCGTTAACATTCAAATATATACCTTCGCTGCCATCCTCCGTGCGTCCAAGAAATACTTTTTCCCCCTTTTTGAGGAGCCTGAATTCCTTCACGCTGATTTCCATATTGTCTTCAAGCACGGCAACACAGTCCATTCGGCTTTCTTTGGCCAGCCGCCATTCGCCATTTACGCGGAAATACTCCGGAAATATGCTCATTGCGTGATAGTTCTCGGGCGCTACGCCGTCTTTTTCGACGATACCGATCACAGCGTCCTTCGAGTTATCAAACTGTGCCTGTGAAAAATCCGGATGAGTATATTTTTTGAGCGTAAACATCTTTGTTCCCTCCATTTTGCTTTTGTTATCTGCCCTTATTTTTGCTTGTAGCATATTACGCTGTTTTGGGCAAACTCATGCTGGCGGCCTTCACCGCCAAACCAGTGGTATGCTTTGTCATTTTCCGTCTGCCCCTGGCATATTTCAAAAACGCCCTTGAGCAGTTCATCCATCAAAGAAATGTTTTCAAGATCATGCGCGTGACCATGCAGTATAAAATCGGCTTCATTTTTCAGATACATCACACTTTTCAGATTTTCATAAAACGATTCCATCGGAAGGCTTTCGTCCAGCTGCATCCACAGGTGTCTATTGATAGCGTCTCCCGTGAACAGGATTCTGTCTTCCTCAAGCAGTACAAGTATTCCTCCGGGCGTGTGCCCCGATAGCGCAATCAATCGGACGTGAAGTCCGCCAAGATCGATTCTATCGCCGTCCTTAACCGTTTCATAAGGTGGCATGGTTAGGCCGCGTTTTTCGAGTTCTGCTTTAAACTCTGGAAAATTCATGTGATTGTATGCAATCGGAAGATCGAGTTCATGAATCAGCGCATCTTCAAAAAATACATTGCCATATATATGATCGCAGTGTCCATGGGTGTTGATAACCATTACCTGTAAATCGGTAATCGTTCTCACGATATTTAAAACGTTTTCTACTCCGTTCATCGTGTCAATCACAAGCGCCTTTTTATTCCCTACTACGAGATATCCGGTTGCTTCGTGATTATCATCCATAAGCCATACGTGGGAATTGATTTTCTTAACGGCAATTCTCTCAAACATGAAATTCCCTCCATTTAATGCTTCTCTATTATCATTTTACCAAAATTTTCAGAATAACACAACAAAAAAGAGCTGCATATGCAGCCCTTTTCACTTAATTGTATATCCTGCAGGTTGTTCCTGCGGGAATGTTACTGTACAGCCACTTCGCATCCTCGACGGTCAGTCTCACACATCCATGACTGGCTCTCGTTCCAAGCGCGGCAACAGAGCCGTGTCTAAGCGTAGCTTCATCCTTTTCGGAATACAAAACCGAATGGAACAGGATTCCACCTACAATTCGGTATGCGTACTGCGCCCAGCAATCGTATTTCTGAAAATAATACCATCTTCCGCATGGGCCGCCCATCTTGTAAGATCCAAGCGGCGTAGGAGTTTCCACTGCGCCGGTTGTGCACTTCATGGTCTTTACAAGTTTGGAATAGGAACCGAAATTCCATTCATACACATACACGCGCTGTTTACTGATGCTGATTTCAACCTTGTATTTATACATGGGATAATCCGACAGCTTACATTTTTCCGAGAACAGCACATTCTGCGTTTCTTCATCGGCAATGCCCGTTTCTTCCAGCCCGTTCAGCCTTTGAAAGTACTTAACCGCCAGATAGGTGTTGAGCCCGAACTGTCCGTCGATGCCGCCGTTCAAATAGTACATGGAATTCAGCCGCGTCTGAAGGCGCTTTACATCGCTGCCTCTGGAGCCTCTTGTAAGGTCCTGCGCATAGACGCCAAACTCATCCATAAGGTAGCTCATGAACTCGCCTGTTACAATTCCGTCCGCTGTAAACGGAGTTTTTTCAAACTCCCTATCAATATCCGCCGTAATGCCCTTAAACAGTATATCATTCGTCTGAACAGGTCCGGTTTCGGCAATATCATTGGAAATCGTAAGCGCGTCCAATCGGCTCTTTGTACGTTCGCGCTTTTTTTCCACCATATCGAGAAACTTCTGACGAATTACCTCTGCTTCTTTTTCCTCCGCGTTGTTTTTATATGTCTGGACTTCTTTTACCGCATTTTCCGTATTCACGCCGAAGATTCCGTCTGCCTTTCCCTTTAAAAAGCCGTATTCCCGCAGCATTTCCTGAAGGGCTTTCACGTCTTCTCCCCGTGCGCCGCGTGCAAGCGGTTCTTTTATGGCGGACTGCATTTCTGCGTCCAGGTCCGAAGCGATAATTGCGTTCTCTATTTCGGGCTCTGCCTCGGCGTTTGCCCTGGGCAGGAAAATACTTCCAATCGTCAATTCATCCGGATCTTCAACCACTATATACCCACAGCTGGTCAAGAGCAGTGATACGATCAAAAGTATCGCAAGCAGCATTCGTTTCATGTTTGCAACACTCCATTCCACTTTGTTTTGTTACAGCTATTAGACAGGGTTATATAGCGTTTGGTTTCACATTTTCATGCGGTATTTTTTTCAAAATACTATTTGTCGAAGCCCTCCTCATGCAGCCAGTTCTTCAAAAGCTTCGTCCACTGACACGCAAGGGGGATATCCTTGGCAAGTCCAATACCGTGGCGGCCTTTTGGAAAAATATGTAATTCATACGGAATGGCATGATCGGAAAGCGCACGCGCAAGCATCAGCGCGCTTTCTACAGGCACCGATTGATCCTCTGCGGTATGCCATATAAACGCGGGAGGCGTGTCGGCCGTTATGTTGAGCTCCGCTGAAAAAAACCGCTTCGCCTGAAAACTCGTGCATTCGTCTCCAAGCAGATTTATTACCGTTCCGTGATTAGCATAGGAAATAAGGCTGGATACTGCGTAGCAAGGAATGAATGCATCCGGTCTTGACGAATATCGTTCTACAGGATCCTGAGAAAACTGATCCCCGGCATCGTAATGCGTCGCCGCTGTCGCGCACAGATTGCCGCCCGCCGAAAATCCCAGCACAGCAACCTTTTCATAGCCCAAAGATCGCACCAATCGAACAGCCCTGTTCGCATCGCTCAGCGGAGCCATTTTATTGCACGGCGCTACGCGATAATCGAGCACAAATGCAGAAATACCGCCTTCGTTAATCATCTCGGCAATCGGATCTCCCTCATGGGCTGCCTTATTCCTATATCCGCCGCCAGGAATGACAATTACCGCACCCTTTGAATCGGGACAGATAAAAGGTTTGACAGACGGCTGCTCCTGAAGCGGCGATTCGTCGGAATATGGGGCTTTTTCCTTCCAGAGATATATACGTTCAGACATGTATGCTCCCTCCAAACTTATAAATATGGGTTCATGTCGGATAGTCTTCCGAACACCAGATCCGGATTCGTTGTTGAATTTCTGAGCATTTCTTCGGTAGTTTCTCCGGTCATCACGAGTATGGACAGTATGCCATTTTGCAGTCCGGTTTCAATATCGGTATACATCCTGTCGCCGACCATGGCAAGCTCGCTCTCCCTAAGTCCGGTCCTAAGAAGTGCAGCCTCTACAATTCCGCGGTTGGGCTTTCCGACTACCAGATCCGGCCTTCTGAATGCCGATGCGTTAATGAACTCGATAATCGCTCCGATATCAGGGGCAAAACCGGTTTCTGTCGGGCAGTTAAAATCGGGATGCGTAGCGATATACGGCAGCCCTGCGCGGACAAAATCGCATACATCCGTCATTTTTTTATAATCAAGCGTGGTGTCGTATCCGATGATCACAATCTCTGGATTCTGCTGATCGATCTCAATGCCCGCTTCCCTGATTTCCTCCATCAGGAATTCGTTGCCTAATACAAACGCCCGCTTTCCGGGATACCTTTGACATATCACGGCGGCTGTAGCTTCACCGGAAGTGAGAATTTTATTGCGCGTGACATCCAGTCCCATTTTATGAAGCTTTTCCACGTAAAAACGTGCGTTGTGGGAGGAGTTGTTTGTCAAAAACAAGAAATCGCGTCCGGTTTCATTTACTTTCTTTATAAAATCAATCGATCCTTCTATGAGTTTCTGCCCCAGATAAAAGGTCCCGTCCATATCCAGCATAAAACATTTAACGCTTTGAAGACGCTTCATCTCTTTCACCGTCCAATTCAGAATTACATATATCATTTTAATAGATTGCACGCTTCAGGTCAACACAGCCTGCAGATTTTATGTTTCAAAATCGAAGCAATCCTGTATCCATATGTCTTTCTTGACGTTTATTTACTTTTCATGTAAAATATAGATGTCACAGAAATGCATTGGAGTTGTTCGAAAATTGAGATATTTATACTGCCGTAAGTATTTGTTTTGTCTACTGTTCATATCGATTTGCTTCATACTGCCGCTTCTGTTTCCCGGAGTTTCGCATGCTGCTTTGCAGCCGCTCTTTAAAACAGAATCAATCGACATTGACGCCGGCTGCAGAAGCTATTATCTCAAAACAAAAATCGAGAATATGCATCTATCGGACTATGAAATATTGTTTGAATCCTCCGACGAAGCGGTTGCCACAATCAATGAAAGCGGAATCATCAATGCTCTTGCCCCGGGAAATGCGTATATTACCGTTACTGCCGCTGCACCGAATCAGCCGACGCTTACCGGAATCCTGAACATAAATGCATTGGTGCCTATTGACTATATCGTATTAAGCCACAATGCAATCGTTCTGAATGAAGGGGCGCGCACAAAAGTAACAGCCGAGATATATCCTTCAAATGCCTCTGATAAAACGCTTATTTGGCATTCAAGCGACAATAAAATCGCCGCGGTCAATAATGGCGCTATCACTGCCCGGAGAAAAGGCGAATGCACGATCACATGCACGGCAAAGCGAATTGACGGAAGCGAATACTCCGTTCGCATCAGCATAACCGTCAGAAAGCCAGCTTCATATTTGCAATTGAAAAAGGAGCGCCTCTCCATTTTGCCGGGTTTTGTATCTGAGCCGCTTGAATACGCCGTATATCCCGGCGATGCCAGCAATACAAGCGTAACGTGGTCATCCTCTGATCCTGCCGTTGCAACGGTAGATGCATCCGGCTACGTAACCGCCGTTTCTCCCGGCAAAACCGTGATTACCGTCAAGACAGCAGATATGTTCAAAGAAAAGCAGCTTTTTGATACCTGCACCGTCAACGTCCCAACGCCCGTTAATGAGATCGTTCTTTCAGGGGATAATCAGGTTCAAATTGGGAAAAAGCTTTCGCTTAAGGGTACTGCATTTCCAAAAAACGCGGGCAACAGGAAAATTGTCTGGTCGTCGTCCGATGAATCAATTGCGCGAGTTGATGCAGCCGGCATAGTGCGAGCGATATCTCCCGGCGAATGCGTCATTACCGCCCGTGCAGCTGACGGAAGCGGCGTTTTTGCCGAAAAAACGATATCTGTCATAAGCAAAATCCAAAGGATTTCCGTAAAAAACAAACGGCTGAATGTTTTCGAGGGTTCGTCGATCATTCCTGAGCTTATAATTTCGCCCGCTGACGCAACAAATCAAACCTTGCTTTGGACGGTTTCCGACACGAGTATCGCGTACGCTTCCGAAAACGGTTCGATTCTGGGCTTAAAGGCAGGGAAATGCTCTATCACTGTTCAAACGACCGATGGAAGCAATCTTTCAATAAAGCTTTCACTGAATGTACATCCCGCGCATATTGTGTCTGTAACAGGTTTGTCAAGAAGTACAGAGAAGTCAGATAACCTGTTTATGTCTATTAAAAACCATCATTCTGAACTTGCGCTTACTTATTTTGAATGCGCCGTTATGCTTCATGATGCCGACGGCAACATCATACCGGTTTACGAAAGCCTGTTTTCCTCATCGGCCTATACGTTCAGAATAAAACCAGAACAAGAACTGTATCTGAATGACATTCCGATATCAATCATGGGAATCGAACAAGCACATAGTGTCAGCGTAACCATCATCCGCGTCGGCTTTGATAACGGAGTTTTTTATGAGATTCCGGAAGATCATCTTGTTACCTATTCATTTTATCTTTGAATCCCTTGATTTCATGGTATGCTTCTGCTAAAATGTAGCCTGCAATATGTTTCTTACGATCAGGCATCGGAGGGTTCTGTATGAATGCGATTTTGATTCCTGCATATAAACCGGATAAGAAGCTTGTAGAGCTTACAAACAAGCTTCTTACACACGAAGATCTCAAAATTGTTGTGGTGGACGACGGAAGCGGCGAAGCGTTCAAGGACGTATTTGCTGCGCTTGATTCGCGCGTTAACCTGATTTCATATCCTGTAAACAAGGGTAAGGGCGGCGCTCTCAAAACCGGTATAAAGTACATTTATGAAAACCTGACAGATTGCGAACGTCTGGTTACCGCTGATGCGGACGGCCAGCACTCCTACGATGATATTCGAAAGGTCATTGAAAAAGCCATCGCCTCGCCCGGCTGCCTGATACTGGGTTCCCGTGCCTTTGACGGAAATGTCCCCTTCAGAAGCAAGTTCGGCAATTTCATGACCCGGCAGGTTTTCGCCATTGCAAGCGGCGTGAAGGTACGCGATACGCAGACCGGACTTCGCGCATTTGACAGAAGCGGCATGCAAGCCTTTATCGACGTACCCGGCGATCGGTATGAGTACGAGATCAACGTACTGCTGTCCGCAGCAAGGGCGGAAATACCGATAATCGAAGTTACGATTCAAACGATATACATCAATGACAACGAAAGTTCACACTTCAATCCCATTAAGGATTCTCTGAAGATTTACATGTGCATTCTGAAGTTTGCCTGTTCTTCGCTGATTTCCTTCGGTATTGATTATGTACTGCTGCTTTTGTTTTCCCTGTTTCTCCCGGTGCTGCCCGCCAACATCCTCGCTCGATTAATCAGTGCGTCCGCCAACTTCACCATGAACCGCCACCTTGTTTTCCACGGAAATGAGGACACAAAACCGGCAATTATCAAATACACGATTCTTGCCGTTTGCGTCCTCGTTCTGGACAGCGCTATACTGCACCTGCTCAATAGCGTATTCGGATGGAATCTGGCGCTTGCAAAAGCCATTACGGAGTTTGTGGTTTTCCTGATCAACTTCCCCATTCAAGGCCGTTTTGTTTACAGAAAACAGAAAAAGTAAATATGATCTCATCGCGTAAGCTTTTTCACCCAACGGTAGCTGTTTACTTCAAAAACAGCTACCGTACATTTTAGCAGCTGATCGCTCTTCAGCGCCAGAAATACCCATACGGGCGAAAGCTTCCAGACAAAAGCCGCCAAATAGGACAATACCAAAACAACGCACCACTGGAAGATCAGGTCGTTATAAAAGACAAACTTGGTATGCCCACCGCCTCTGACAATTCCCGTCAGACATGGCGCCTGATAGGCGGTTCCTATTACTGTAATTGACAAAACAGTAATAAACGCGCGCGCAAGGGTTATCGTATTCTCATTTTCCAGATTGTACGCCTTAATCAACGGCTCCTTTATAAGATAGGTAACAATACCCGTTACGATACCCGTCAGGACAAACATTATCTGCATGCTTTTTACGTATTCCTTGAGCTTATTCCGATCTCCTTCGCCAACAAGCTTTCCGGTCAACACACCCGCTGCGTTACCGCCACCGTACGCAAATACGGATAACACGCCAAACAAAGAAGCGGCAACTGAATTGGCGGCGATGGCATCCTCACTGAGACGACTGATTATTGCCGTCTGTATAAACATGGCAAGTCCCCAGGATGCGCCTGCAAGAATTACCGGCGTAGCATATCGGATATAGTCCTTAAGAATCGTTTTATCAATGAAGGAATAGTCTCTAAGTCTCGTTAACAGCTTTTTATCTGCAAAGAACACATACAGCGCGGCGCACATCAGCTCGAACGAACGGGCTACAAGCGTTGCCGCAGCAGCTCCTCTGACGCCCATTTCCCGAAATCCCAGTTTTCCGAATATCATGCAGTAATTCAGGAACATGTTGATAAACAGCGATGCAAACATAATGGCAAACCCGATTTTTACATTTTCTACGCTTCTCATGGAAGCCAGAAGAACCGTGCTTAAACAAAAAATCGGATAGGTAAAACGAATGATTCGTATGTACTCAAGCGCTGCATTATTGACATTTTCCTGATTGCTCAAAAGATTCATGATCTCTGTTTGCCATATGCTCATTACAATAAAGAACGCGAAACCGATTATCATTGCGGCCCAGACTCCGATCGCCGATACGCGTTTGATCGGATCTTTTTTTCTTTCTCCCCAGTATTGAGCTGCAATAACAATAACGCCTTCGCCCACGCTGCCCACAATCATCTGTAGCAGAAATTGAATCTGATTTGCTAGCGCAACGCCGGAAAGCGCTGTTTGGGAGTACCTTCCAATCATGATGTTATCCACAAGCGATACAGAATAGGTTACCAGATTCTGAAGTGCAATATACAGCATCAGAGAAAAGAACTGGCTGTAAAACCTTTTGTCACGCGTTAAAAGGCGCATATTCTCACCCCGAATAATTGATAAAAACGCCGCGATTCTGCACGGCGTTCAGTTGCTAAATTGGTTATTTGATCAGGTTTTTCCATTCCTTGTCATAAGCTGCGGGCATGAGCGATTCATCGTAGAGTTTTCTGATTCTTTTCTGTACAAACGTTCCGCTCTTTTTGGCAGCGGCATAACGGTCAGCGCCATCCGTAATCAGCATTTCACGGCCGTTAAAGCCGATTTCCACACAGGCAAGGCTTGCGCCAAGCTTGGCTTCCTCACAGAGACGCTGTACCTCTCCAATATCGGGCAATTCGCAATCAGCACTGGGCTTGATATATCCTTCTTCCCTTTCAAGGCGGATGATTTCATTGATTACGCGGCCGGCTTCTTCGCGCGATACATTGTTAATCATGTAATCTGCGGTAGTGGACAAGCTCATTTCAAGCTGAAAGCGCCTTCTGCGCTTTTCAATTTCTTCTTCCGATTCTCCTCTTCCGCGCAGGCGATCAAGCAGAATCTCCACATCCTCAACGTACAGAAACAGGGAAATGACTTCCATTTCCTTCTTCAGCGTTTTCTTCAGTTTGTTGGCTCCAAGGATATCGATATCTTTAAGAAGCGTTTTTCCACTTTGCTTCTTTTCATTCAATACATGCCAGCTTCCGCCGTACAGCTGTTCGTGAATCCATTCGTGCTCGTAGATCACGCCGTCCTTCATGAGCTGTTCAAATTCTTCCATCGAAACAAAATAATAGGGATTTCCCTGCGTTTCTTTTTCCCTCATTTTTCGGGTAGTCAGGGTTTGAAGAATATCAAACTCATCGGGATGCTCATTGAGAAGGTCACCGATAATCGTGTTTTTACCAACGCCGGAACAACCTACGAACGCAAACAGCATCATCAACCGCCCCTTTTTTCATTTTAAGAGATTATACAGTAAGCAAATATTTTTGTCAATTTCTTAAATGTAAAACGCGTTGACACAAAAGTAAACGAAAGGTATAATAATTATACTATACTCATGAGGAGTGACCGTTGGTTTGAAACAGCGAATAATATTTGGCGCTCTTTTTGCAGCCATTACACTTTCCATGATCGTTATATCCACGCCCACCAGAGTTATTTTTTTTGCCGTATGCTTCCTGATCGCCTGCTGTGAAATACGAAACGCTTTTAAAAAGAGCGGCTATGATGTTGCGCTTTGGCCAATTTTCGCCATTTGTATTATTGGTACGGTATTATTATGGTGCGGAAAAACCGGCTATATCTATCCGGTCTGCATGATCATTATGGCAGCATTGTTTGCACAAATGATATTGACCGGAAGGCCAAATGTAAAAAACGTATTCGCTACGCTTTCCGTTATCGTCTATCCCCTTTCTCCCATCATGCTTATGGTATACATATCCGTTACCGAAAAAATCTGGGCCGCCGTTTTTCTTAATGCCATTGTTCCTACCATTATAAGCGATACTTTTGCGCTTTTCGGCGGAAGAAAATTCGGAAAGCACAAGCTTTCTCCTCATATCAGCCCCAATAAGACAGTGGAAGGATTGATTTGCGGCCTTTTAGCGGCAACGCTTTCCGGGTTCCTCGTGCATTATGTACTGATCGCTTTTGATCGTCAGCTGATTCCCCTCTGGGCAGAGATTGTAACATCTTTCGGCGCTGCGGTAGCAGGCGCATTTGGCGATCTGGCTGCGTCCGCCGTAAAGCGTGAAGCCGGCATCAAGGACTACAGCAATCTGATTCCGGGTCACGGCGGTATGCTTGACCGTGCAGACAGCGTATTATTTTCTATCCCCGTCAGCTATATGATCTATGCATTTTTTGTTTGAGCAAATTAACATATTTTTGCTTTCAATCGATACCCGCTTCGTGTTATACTGCTCCTTGTGATATCGGGCGCTCCGCTGGCGAAAAATCACCGTTTATGAACGCCCTAGTAGGAAAGGAGGATATCGCAAATGAATGAAATCATCCGTTCCATCGAGAATGCGCAGCTGCGCGCGGATCTTCCCAAATTCAACATCGGCGACACCGTAAAGGTTCAGGTTAAGGTTGTTGAAGGAAACCGTGAGCGTCTGCAGGCTTTCGAAGGCGTAGTTATCGCCCGTCGAAACGGCTCCTGCCGTGAAACGTTCACTGTTCGCCGCACGTCCTATGGCGTAGGCGTTGAGCGTACGTTCCCGCTGCATTCGCCCCGTGTGGACAGCATTACCGTTACCCGCAAAGGTAAGGTACGCCGTGCCAAGCTGTACTACCTGCGTCAGCGCAGTGGTAAAGCCGCTAAGGTTAAGGAAGCTTAACACACATAAACAAAGGCCGCACTATGCGGCCTTTGTTTTAGTTCTGAGAATATGTGATAGGACAATGATACGATATGCCTGAAATTAACTGGTACCCCGGACACATGGCGAAAACACGCCGCATTCTCGTAGACCAGGTTCGGTCTGTCGACGCCGTAATTGAGCTGTGCGACGCGCGCGCACCTGCAGCCACGCGAAATCCCGATTTGATTTCCATTGCGCATGGAAAGAATCATTTTCTGGTAATGAACAAGTGCGATCTGGCAAATGAAGCAGCTACCCGCGCATGGACTTCCCGTTTTCAGTCGGAAGGCATTTCCTGCGTAAAATTTCAGTCCACCAACGGTAAAGCAAAAGATATGTTCCGGCTGATAGAAACCGCCGCAAGGCCTGCCGTAGAGCGCATGAAGGCACGCGGTGCGAATAAGACGGTACGCGTTATGGTAGTCGGTATTCCTAACGTTGGAAAATCTACCTTTATCAATAAATTGCGGGGACAGGCTATTGCGAAGGCCTCCGACCGTCCCGGCGTTACCCGTTCTAATCAATGGGTAAAGGTGGGACCTTATCTTGAGCTTCTGGACACTCCCGGAATGCTGTGGCCCAAGCTCGAAAATCAAAAGAGCGCACGTCTCCTCGCCTATCTCGGTTCAATCCGCGATCAGATTATGGACGGAGAAGACTTGGCCGGCGATCTTCTCAAGCTTCTTTTGGCACTTGCTCCGAACGAAACCAAAGCTCGTTTCAAGCTCCCCGACGGGTCTGATGACCTGCTGCCTGAAGAGCTGCTGGAATTGGCCTGTAAAGGTCGAGGCTGGCTTTTAAGCGGCGCCAGATGCGATACCGAGCGAGCAGCCGCTGTTATTTTGGATGAGTTCCGTGCGGGAAGAATTGGAAAGATTACGCTTGAATTGCCGGAGGAATAATAGGATGCCACGCGAAAGCAAGGAAGAAAAGCTCGTCCGTATGACAGAAATCGAGCGCGAACTCATGCTTGCCTACCCGGGATTACCACTTGCCGGAATCGACGAGGTTGGCCGCGGTCCGCTTGCAGGCCCGGTAGTGACTGCATGTGTAAGTATACCGTTTTCAAAGCTTGTTCTTGGTGTAGACGATTCCAAAAAGCTTTCGGAGAAAAGACGCGAGGCACTGTATCCGGCACTGAAGGAAAATTCCGTATATGCGAAAACCGCATGGATATCGCCGCGCGAAATCGATGAGTTCAACATACTGTCAGCAACCAAAAAGGCAATGGAAATATGCGCCGCCGATTTCCCCGGCGCCGTTTTTCTGGTTGACGCCGTTACCGGCATTACGCTTCCCGGCCACACAAAATCCATCATTCATGGCGACGCAGTCAGCTATATGATCGCCGCCGCTTCTGTTATCGCCAAGGTGGAACGCGACAGATATATGATGGAGCTGGATCAGAAATACCCCGTATATGGCTTTGCCCGCAATAAGGGATACGGCACAAAAGAACATATTGAAGCCATCATTAAACATGGCCCCTGCCCCGAGCACAGGATGAGTTTCATTCAGAAATTCATGAGGAAGACCACTCTATGAATACGCGTCTCACCGGTTTCATTGGCGAAGAGGATGCCTGTCGATATCTCACGAAAGCGGGAATGCGCATTCTTGACAGAAACTACAGAACGCGCACGGGAGAAATCGATCTGATTGCCCGCGATAAGGGCGTTATTGTGTTTATCGAAGTCAAATCGCGTGCCACCTTGAGTTACGGTACTCCCTCCGAAGCAGTTACAAAGTCAAAACAGAAGGCCATTGTCCGAACAGCGGTGGTGTATTTGAAAGAAAATAAGCTTCTGAATGCAAATATCCGTTTTGACGTCATCGCAATAGAGGATCGTGGTATTCGCCATATTAAAAGTGCATTTGACACTACCGGGCTATTGTGAACCAAACGCATGCTGAATGCGTCCATTAAGTATATTTTTTCCAACGATAACGCTTTCATTTTTCAATACGAGGTTTTGTATGCGTAAATCCTTTTTCATTTCTTTGCTCATACTTTTGTTGTTATCCGGCAATGCGCTTTCCGAGAACCTGATTCTGAATCCGGACTTTTCCTTAAATACTGCAGATGGCGATCCCCTGCATTGGTATCAGGATTCCTGGAACAAAGCCAATACAAAATACAGCATTGAAATCCTTCCTAACGGAGAGAAAGCCGCTTTTATACACAACTTTTTGGATAACGACGCCAGATGGGTACAGGAAATTGAAGTAGCAGAAAACTCCTATTACAAAATTTCCTGCCGAGTGAAGGCTGAAGGAATTTCAGAAAATGGTTTAGGCGCCACGCTTTCTGTAATAACAAACGCTTCCGTTCATTCTCCTGCCGTTTACGACACCGAGGGTGAATGGGAGCTCCTTGAGCTTTTTGGAAGAACCGGAAAAGGCCAGAAACGAATGCTTGTTGCCGGACGAGTCGGCGGTTACAGTGCAGTTTCCACCGGTAAGGCATGGTTTACCGATTTCTCGATTGAAATGCTCGAAATGCTTCCCAAAGGCGTATATCCGGAAAACTTTGATGATATCGAAAACGTTTCCTTTGAAAGCTATGCTTCTGCCCCTTCTTCCGCCCCGAAAAGGATAACGGAAACCCTGATTCTCCTTGCATTTGTTTCATTTTTGTTCATGGTTGCGCTGTATCAGCGGTCTTTGCGCAGTCCTGTCCCGGACATTATTGAGCCCCTGAAGAACCGCGAGGCATCCATCCTGGGGCTGCTGTGTTTGCTTACCGTCGGCTTTTTTGTTCGCGCATATATTGCTCTAACCATCCGCGGATACTATGTGGATGTAACGAATTTCTTAGGCTGGGGAGAAAGTTTCCTGACCTCGGGCGTTGGCTTTTACTCCCTCCCTGGTCTGCATGACTATCCTCCGGCATATATGGTAATATTGGCAATCGAGAGCGCGCTAAGGCGGCTTCTGCAAATTCCCTACAATTCACCCGCTCACATCCTCATCATTAAGCTCGCGCCGATATTTGCCGATCTCATATTTTCCGCAATTGCCTTCCGACTTTTCGAAAAAAAGTGCGGGGGAAAGCGTGCTCTGATTTTAGCTTCATTTATCCTTTTTAATCCCGCGTTTATCACCGACAGCGCTGCCTGGGGACAGGTGGACAGCGTGCTTACATTATTGATCGTCATCACCGTCCTCTACGCAGTAGACGGAAAGTGGCTGATGGCGCTCCCCGTATATGCCCTCAGCATACTCACAAAGCCTCAGGCGCTTTTGTTTGGTCCGATCGGGTTTACTGCGCTCGCAGCCGACGCCTATATGAACCGTAAAAACAAGGGACATCTGAAGTATATTGCCGTTTCTCTGGCTGCTTCACTTTGCGTGCTGTATGTTGGATGCGCGCCTTTTGCCATACATGATGCATTGGCGGCCGGAGATAAAAATGTTATTTCGTTAATCATATCGCCGGTTCGCTGGATGGTTTCACTTTATACCAGTACAGCATCCGGTTATCGCTACATTACGGTAAATGCGCTGAATCTGTATGCATTATTGGGTCAAAACTGGATCGATATGGCAAGTGTTCCGACGCTTGCCCAGATTTCATGGTTCTTATTCGCCTTATCTCTCCTTATACCGTCTTTTTTTCTTTTCGTATCTAAATCCCGACGCGCACTGCCTCTGGCGGGAGCCGTTGCCATATCGCTTATTTTCTGCTTTGCGCCCATGATGCATGAGCGATATTTGTTCCCCGCCATTGCGCTGCTCGTACTTTCCTACATTGAATACAAGGATAAACGCCTTCTTTATGTACTTTTCATCTTCACACTGACTCAGTTCTTAAATCAGGCTATGGTTCTTCAGTGCGGAATGGTTGATGAATACTCCTATATGGGCCATCTCAGCAGTGAAGAGGATTTTTTGAATATCCCGCTTGCCGCCGCAAATCTTATTGCATCAGTTTATCTTACCTATGTTTCAGCTTCTATACTGGTAAAGAAGGAAATATATACGCTTCCAAAGCCGAAAGCCGGAAACAGTCATTTGGTCCGCCTCCCCGAAGCACCGAATTATCGCCTGCGGCTTTCAATGCGTGATTATCTTCTTATGGCAGCCGTAACCGTGCTTTATTCGCTTATTGCGTTTACCAACTTAGGTACGCTGAAAGCGCCGGAAACTTATTGGAAGAATACGGAGTTTCATGAAAATGTTGTGTTCGATCTGGGTGAAACGAAGACCTTCCGTATGACCTATTACGGCGGTATCAGCGCAAGCACGTTTACCGTAGCATTGTCAAACGACGGTGAAAACTGGACCGAGGAAAACTATGCCGTATATGGTGAAGGTGAAATTTTCCGTTGGCACTGGTATTCGCCGAAGGCAAGACCAAACGGAAGCGACTTTGTCAACGCCGTATATGATCCGGCAACTGCAAACGATATGCCTTCCGGCGGTGCAAGCGTTTCATATCCCACCTTTAGCGATCCCTATCCCCTTCAGACAGCGCGATATGTTCGCCTGACAGTAAACGGTATCGGGCTGCCGCTGCATGAAGTCGGCTTCTGGGATGTTGAAAGCGAAACGCTTATTGAAGTTATAAACGTGTACGGAAGCGAAGACGGCGCGGAATACTCTCATTTGATTGATGAGCAGGATACGGTAGCTTTTACGCCCAGCTACTATAACGGCACGTATTTTGATGAAATCTATCACGCGCGTACCGCATATGAATTCATCAATGAATTGTCCGTGCTTGAATGGTCGCATCCGCATCTTGGAAAAATTCTGATCATGGCCGGCATCAGCATATTCGGTATGAATCCGTTCGGCTGGCGTTTTATGGGTACATTGTTTGGCGTTATGATGCTGCCGCTGATGTATCTGGTCATCAAGCAGCTTACCAAAAAGACCAACCTGTCCTTTGTCGGCATGTTCTTATTAGCGGTTGACTCGATGCATTTTACCCAAACGCGCATTGCAACCGTAGACAGCTTCGCAGTATTTTTCATTATGCTGATGTACCTGTTCATGTTCAGGTATTATCAGATGAATCTGAACCGCGACAAATTCTCGAGTACCCTGATTCCTTTGGGACTTTCCGGAGTTTCGATGGGCCTTGCGTGTGCAAGTAAGTGGATCGGAATGTACGCAGGCGTAGGACTTGCTGTAATCTTCTTTATCAGCATCTACCAGCGCATAAAAGAGTATATCAGTATTCGAAGAAACATACAGGCAACCGGTTTCAGAAAAGTGGATCCATCACAAATCGAAATCTGTCGGGCGTTCCCCAAGCGAATTGTGTATACGCTTCTTTTCTGCGTGCTCATGTTTGTGATTGTGCCCATAATCATTTACTACCTTTGCTATTATTGGCATTTTGCCCCAACAGGCGAATTCAATATCAAAAAAGTATGGGACATGCAGCTTCAAATGTTCAACTACCACGCCGGACTGTCGGGCGATACGCATTCGTTCCGTTCTCCGTGGTATGAGTGGCCCCTCGTCGTACGCCCCATGTGGTATTACTCGGCAAGTACTGCCGAAACCGGAAAAGGCATTGTTTCTTCCATATCCTGTATGGGAAATCCGATTGTCTGGTGGTTTGGCGCGATTTCGATGGTGATTATGCTTGTGCTGCTTGTTTTTGAAAAGCGCACAAATCATGCGTATCTTCTGATTGCCATCGGTTTTGCCTCTCAGTTCCTGCCTTGGGTACTAGTACCGAGATCCACCTTCATCTACCATTACTTTGCAAGCGTACCCTTTATTATTGTCGCATCGGTGCTGATGCTTGAAAAACTTAGTTCGATCGATCGTTACGCCAGTTCCATCGCTTCAATAACAATAATGGCGCTTGCTCTTATACTGTTTGTCATGTTCTATCCGCTGGAATCAGGATATCCTTGCAGTTACGACTATGCTCTGCACTTACGATGGTTTAATTGGTATAATTTCGCGCTTCAATAACGATTCAGAAAGAAGGCGTTCCATGCTTTCGACAACGCTTTGCTACGGCATTTCAGGCATAGACGGTATTCAGATTACGGTAGAAGTCAATATTTCAGCCGGCCTTCCGATGTTTGAAATCGTTGGCCTTCCTGATGCTGCTGTCAAGGAAGCCCGGGAGAGAATACGCGCTGCGCTGAAGAACTGCGGATACGACTTCCCCGACAATCGTATTACGGTGAATCTTGCCCCGGCCGATATCAAAAAAGAAGGTCCGGCGTTTGATCTACCAATCGCAATTGCCATTCTTGCCTGTATAAAGAAGGTAAATCCTATCACGATACGCGAAACGGCTATCCTCGGAGAATTGTCATTGGACGGCACTGTACGTCCTGTCCGAGGCGCGCTCCCTATGGTGATTTCGGCTCGTTCACACGGTATAAAGCAGATGATCCTCCCAAACGGCAATACCGGCGAAGTCAATTGCGTCGAAGGGATTTCGCTCATCCCTGCAAAAACGCTGGTAGGCGTAGTGCGGCATTTGTCCGGCGAAGAACCGATTCTGCCAATCGAAACCCTGTCGTATGAGCAGATGCTCGGCATGCGCGAATATTCATGCGATTTCCGATTTGTAAAAGGGCAGGCGAGCGCCAAGCGCGCACTTGAAATTGCAGCCGCAGGCGGCCACAACGTTCTTATGGTTGGCCCTCCCGGCTCCGGAAAGACGCTCATGGCCCGCTGCATGCCCTCTATTCTTCCCGATATGACGTTTGACGAAGCGCTTGAATCCACAAGAATCCACTCCGTAGCCGGATGCACGCCCGAAAGCGGCCTTCTTACAGAACGCCCCTTCCGCTCTCCGCACCATACGGCATCGCATGTATCGCTGGTTGGCGGCGGAATGCATGCAACGCCCGGCGAAATCAGTAAGGCGCACAACGGCGTACTTTTCCTGGATGAATTGCCCGAATACAAACGGGATGTACTGGAAGCGCTGCGTCAGCCCATGGAAGATGGGTTTGTGACGATCACCAGAGTGAACGCGCAAAGTACCTATCCCTCTGAGTTTATGCTAATATGTTCCATGAATCCGTGTCCATGCGGACATTTTGGATCGCTGACACATGAATGCCGCTGCTCTCAAAACGATATCCGGCGTTACCTGAGCCGTGTATCCGGCCCCTTGCTTGATAGAATAGATATACATATCGAAATTGAATCCATACCCGCCGAGCGTTTACAGGATGACAGCGCATCGGAGGCGTCCTGCGATATTCGTGCGCGTGTGGAAAGCGCCCGCGCCTATCAGCGCAGCCGCTATAAAGATCAAAAAATTGCCAGTAACGCCAGACTGACCGCGCAGAACTTACAAACCTTCTGTCAGATGGATCAGGAGTCCAAAAGCATGCTGAACATGGCCTCCAAGACGATGGGACTTTCTAACAGAGCGTTTACCAGGGTAATCAAGGTTGCAAGAACCATAGCCGATCTCGATCAGAGCGAGATCATTTGCGCAAACCATATCGCGGAAGCGCTGCAGTACCGGGCAATCGACGATAAATACTGGCATTAATATCTGGAGTAACAGGAATGGATTACGAATTATATGAGCAATACTGGATATGGTTAAGCTCAATAACAGGAATGACGCCTAGAAAATTTTACCAGCTGATTGCATTGGCCGGTGATGCACGTGCAATATGGGATGATCCGTCTATGGTAAAGGATCATCTTGATCAAAAGACGTACGACGCGCTGGTTTCAGCGCGCTCCGAGCTTGCATTTTATAAGATATTCTCCTCTCTTGAGAAAAGCAATGCCGTAGCCGTTACCCGTATCAGCGATCTTTATCCCACGCTTTTGAATACAATCTTTGATCCGCCGCCAACACTATTTGTACGCGGTAACGCCAATCTCAATGCAGACAAACCCCTGGCAGTCGTAGGTACCAGAAGTCCAAGCTTCGACGGAAAGAAAACCGCTGAAGAATTCACACAGCTTTTAGCAGAAAACGGCGTTACCATCGTGAGCGGTCTGGCAAGGGGAATTGATACTTGTGCGCATACCGCCTGTCTGAACGCCGGCGGACGCACCATTGCAGTTCTTGGCAGCGGCCTGAATTCTATATATCCATCGGAGAATACCAAGCTGGCAGAACGCATTATCGATCAGGGCGGCAGCCTCGTTTCAGAAATGCAGCTGGATGATTTACCGCAGAAATGGTCGTTTCCTGCGAGAAACCGTATTATTTCCGGTATATCGGAAGCGGTATTGGTGATAGAAGGCAGAGAAAACTCCGGCGCGATGATCACGGCAAGCTGCGCTGCCGAGCAATCCAGAGATGTATACGCCGTTCCGGGCTCCATTTATTCGCCTTTATCGGCGTGCCCCAATCATCTGATACAAAACGGCGCATTTCCAACCGTAAGCGCATGGGATATACTGGAATCCCAGCGCTGGGGTGTGCGTCCGATTACGCCATCTAAGAAAAAGCCTCCGGAGAATTTATCCGAAGATGAAGCAAAAATTATAAATCTTCTTCGCGTACAGGCGCTTTCCTTTGGCGAAATCGCAAATCAAACAGGAATTTCATCAGCAAATTTAAATTCCCACTTGACAATGCTAATACTAAGGGGAATAATAATAAGGTCTCCCGGCAACATATACCGGGCTTATTGATTGATAGAATCCGGAGGGAAATAAATGACCTACAAGCTCATCATCGTTGAATCGCCTGCAAAGGCGCGCACCATTTCCAAATATCTCGGGCGCGGCTATAAGGTGGAAGCGTCTCAAGGCCATATTCGTGATTTACCCAAATCACAGCTTGGCGTAGACGTTGAAAACAACTTTGAGCCCAAATATATCACCATTCGCGGACGCGGTGAGATTCTTACGCGCATCCGTAAGGATGCAAAAGGCGCATCCAAAATCCTGCTTGCGACAGACCCTGATCGCGAGGGCGAAGCAATATCCTGGCATCTTGCCAACCTTCTTGGAATTGATCCGACCCAGGCATGTCGCATCGAATTCCATGAAGTTACCAGCAAAGCCGTAAAAGCAGCTGTAAAGAATCCAAGGCCGGTAGACCTTAAGCTCGTAGACGCACAGCAGGCTCGACGCGTGCTGGATCGTCTGGTGGGCTATAAAATCAGTCCGCTGCTTTGGCAAAAGGTTCGCAAAGGACTTTCTGCGGGGCGCGTTCAGTCCGTAGCCACTTCTATGATCTGCGAGCGTGAAAATGAGATCAACAGCTTTGTGCCCGAAGAATACTGGTATGTAGAGGGTGATTTCTCCTCCGGGCGCAGTTCTTTCCATGCGCGCTATGTAGGTACGATAAATGAAAAAATTGAGCTTTACAGCGAACAGCAGGCAAACGATGTGGTAAACAGCATAAACGGAAAAGAGTTTACCGTTTCAAGTGTTAAGAAGGCGGAACGTAAAAAGAATCCCGCTCCCCCCTTCACAACCTCGAACCTTCAGCAGGAAGCCTCCAGAAAGCTCAACTTTTCCACCATCAAAACCATGCAGATTGCGCAGCAGCTTTATGAAGGCGTTGATATCGAGGGTATGGGTACAATGGGTCTTGTCACCTATATCCGTACCGACAGCACGCGTATTTCAGATGACGCCATGGGTCCGCTTCGCGAAATGATTCTGGCCAAATACGGTGAAAGTTATCTGCCCGAAACGCCAAACATCTATAAAAGCCGCAAGAATGCCCAGGATGCGCATGAAGCAATCCGTCCGACCGATATTTCCATCCGACCCGAAAATGTAAAGGGCGTAATCACAAACGATCAGTATAAGCTTTACAAGTTGATTTTCGATCGCTTCGTTGCAAGCCAGATGACGCCCGCCGTTTACGATACCCTGACGGCTGAGCTGACTGTAGATGGCATTCTCTTCCGTCACAACAGCCAGAAGCTCCGCTTTCCCGGTTTTACCGCCGTATATGAGGAAGGCATTGACGACGCCTCAGAAGTGGCCGATACCCACATGCCAAATCTTACGGAAGGTGCGAAAGCAACTGCAACCGATATAGAAACCGAACAGCATTTCACCCAGCCCCCCGCCAGATATACGGAGGCTTCGCTTGTTCGCGCGCTGGAAGAAAAAGGCATCGGACGTCCGTCGACGTATGCTCCCACGATTTCTACCATTATCGCCCGCGGTTATGTAACGCGTGAAAAAAAGCGGCTGTATCCGACCGAACTTGGCAATATCGTAAATGATATGATGTGCAAATCTTTTCCTGAGATTGTAGATATACAGTTTACCGCGGATATGGAAAACAAGCTCGACCAGGTGGAAACCGGCGAAGCAGATTGGCATGAAATCATCAGCGATTTCTACGGCCCGTTTGAACAGACGCTGAAAACTGCCGAATCCTCAATTGAAAAGGTCAAGGTAGTGGATCAGGTCAGCGATGTTCCCTGCGAAAAATGCGGAGCCATGATGGTATATAAAATGGGAAAATTCGGTCGTTTTCTTGCCTGTCCCAATTTCCCCGACTGCCGCTATACGCAGGCGCTTTTGAAAATCATAGATGCTGCATGCCCGGAATGCGGAAGCAAAGTTATTGAACGTATGAGCAAGAAGGGCCGCAAATTTTATGGCTGCGAAAAGTATCCCGAGTGTCAGTACGTTTCCTGGGATTTGCCCGTTAACGACAAGTGCCCCCAGTGCGGAGGACCAATGGTTATGAAGCGCGTCTCAAAGGGCGAAATGGCGCATATTTGTGTAAATCCGCAATGCCAGACGCGCGTAACAATTGAAAACCCGAATAAGGACGACGATAATGAATAATTGCGTAAACGTAATCGGATCAGGTCTTGCCGGATGCGAAGCCGCCTGGCAGCTGGCCAAGCGCGGTATTTCCGTGATCCTTTATGAAATGAAGCCAATCAAATACTCGCCCGCCCATAAGATGCCGGGCTTTGCTGAATTGGTGTGTTCCAATTCCTTAAAGGCGGAGCATCTTACCAATGCGTCCGGTCTTCTTAAAGCCGAAATGCGTATGCTGGATTCACTTACACTCAAGGCGGCAGAGTATGCGCGCGTTCCCGCAGGCGGAGCGCTTGCGGTAGACAGAGATCTTTTCTCAGGCTATATCACCTCCGCCATGGAAAACCATCCTCTTATTGAAATCCGCCGTGAATGCGTAACCGAAATCCTCCCAGAGCCCTTAATTATCGCAACAGGTCCCCTCACCGATGATGCGCTTGCCGAGGCCATTACCCGCCTTGAAGGTTTTCAGGCGCTCCATTTCTTTGACGCCGCTGCGCCGATTGTAACCAAAGAATCCCTGGATATGAATAAGGTATTTCGTGCATCTCGTTACGACAAAGGCTCGGACTATCTGAATTGTCCGATGACGGAGGAAGAATACAATCGTTTCTATGATGCTCTTGTTGATGCAGAGCTTGCTCCCCTTCATGATTTTGATAAAAAGATGGTGTTTGAGGGCTGTCTGGCAGTGGAAATTCTGGCGTCCCGCGGGCGGCAAACCCTTGCTTTCGGTCCGCTGAAGCCGGTTGGACTGGTAGACCCCAGAACCGGTAAAGCTCCATACGCAAACGTACAGCTGCGTCAGGACAATGAAGCAGGAACACTTTATAACCTTGTAGGCTTCCAGACCCGTCTGAAATGGGGCGAGCAGAAGCGCGTGTTTTCAATGATTCCCGGACTGGAGAACGCCGAATTTGTCCGTTATGGCGTTATGCACAGAAATACATACTTGAACAGTCCCGATGTACTTTCTAACAACTTCCAGGTGAAGGGCAATCCTCTCTTCCGTTTCGCAGGCCAGATTACAGGCGTTGAAGGCTATATGGAATCAGCAGCCAGCGGACTGGTTTCCGGTCTTTCAATGGCTAAACATCTGTTTCATGAAGCGGAACCCGACTTCACCTCTGAAACCGTGATTGGCGCTTTGGAAGCGCATGTTCGAACCCCCAGCGCAAACTTTCAGCCAATGAATTCAAACTTCGGCATCATCTCTCCCCTCTCGGAGCGCGTCCGCGGCAAACGTAACCGCTATGAAAAGCTTGCGGAACGATCCCTCGACAAGCTTCAGCAAATCATTGCCGATTACAATCTTTAACGGAGGACCAAATGACAGAATTTCGCGGAACAACCATCTGCGCCGTAATGAGAAACGGTGAAATCGCCATTGCCGGAGACGGTCAGGTTACCATGGGCGAAAGTGTAGTTATGAAAAACGGCGCGAAAAAGGTACGAAGAATCTACGACGGTAAAGTTGTTATAGGCTTTGCCGGTTCCGTCGCCGATGCATTCGCTCTGAGTGAAAAATTCGAAACAAAGCTTACTCAATTTTCCGGTAATCTTCAGCGTGCCGCCGTTGAGCTTGCTCAGGACTGGCGCATGAACAAGGAAATGAGGCAGCTGCAAGCCCTTATGCTGGCAGCAGACAAATCCAATCTCTTAATGATTTCCGGAACCGGTGAGGTTATTGAACCGGATGACGGAATCCTCGCTATCGGAAGCGGTGGAAATTTTGCATTGGCAGCTGCCCGCGCGCTTATGGAAAACACGGATCTTACAGCGCATGAAATTGCCGATAAGGCGCTTCACATTGCCGCTTCCATCTGCGTGTATACCAATGATCACATCATCGTAGAGGTAGTTTGAATATGAATACGCTTACCCCCAAACAAATTGTACGTGAACTCGACCGCTACATTATCGGCCAGAATGAAGCCAAGCGCGCTGTCGCAGTCGCACTTCGAAACCGTTATCGTCGAATGCAGCTTCCCGATGAAATCCGCGAGGAAGTTACCCCCAAGAATATACTGATGGTAGGCCCTACCGGCGTTGGTAAAACCGAAATCGCCAGACGCCTTGCAAAGCTTGTGGACGCACCGTTTGTAAAGGTAGAAGCCACCAAGTTTACCGAGGTTGGCTATGTAGGCCGCGACGTTGAATCGATCATCCGCGATCTTACCGAAGCTTCCATCCGTCTTGTTAAAAACCAACAGACTCAGCTGGTGCATGATCTGGCGGCACAGGCTGCAGAGAACAGAATTGTCGAGCTGATCGTAAAGCCCATCAAAAAGAAAACCAATCCGATTGATGTAATCCTCGGAAATCATCCAAAGGAGCCTGACCTCCCCGCAGAGGAAAAGCAAAAGCTTTCCACCCGCAGAGAAGACGTTCGAAAGGCGCTTCAGAACGGCGAGCTTGAGGAAATGCTTGTTGATGTAGAAGTTGAAGAAATCACCCCCAGAAGCGATATCCCAGGTATGGATATGAACATGAACGATGTGCTGGGTTCCATGCTGCCCAAAAAGACGAAGATCCGCAAGGTTCCCGTCAAGGAAGCACGTCGAATCCTCACAGCGGAAGAAGAAAACACCATGGTTGACATGGATGCGGTATATACCGAAGCGATTACGCGTGTAGAGCAGCATGGCATCGTATTCTTGGACGAACTTGATAAGGTAGCCGGGCGCGGATCCGGCCATGGGCCTGATGTTTCACGCGAAGGAGTGCAAAGAGACATTCTTCCGATCGTTGAGGGCTCTACCGTAACCACCAAATACGGACCTGTGCGCACGGATCATATTCTGTTTATCGCTGCAGGCGCATTCCACCTTTCAAAGGTTACCGACCTTATTCCCGAGCTTCAGGGTCGCTTCCCGGTTCGTGTGAACCTCAATCCTCTGACGCTTGACGACTATAAGCGCATACTGACGCAGCCGGAGAACGCCTTGATTCGTCAGTATCAGTCTCTGATGAAGGTAGACGGTGTTGACCTGCAATTCGATGAAAGCGCAACGGACGCAATTGCCGAATACGCATGGCGCGCCAACGAAAACAGCGAAAACATCGGCGCAAGAAGGCTGCATACCGTGCTTGAACAGATTTTGAATGACATCGCATTCAACGCCGGCGGCGGTGATGCGCCCGAAATCGAGGTCCGCATAAATGCCGAATATGTAAAAAGTCAGATCTCCGGTGAAGTTCGTGACGCCGACCTTCACAAATATATCCTCTGACAGTATAAAATCAAACCTCCCTGCACAGAATACTTTAAGAAGTTTCTGCTCAGGGAGGTTTTTTATGCTCGGTATCATTATGGCAGGCGGCAGCGGCGAACGGCTCAGGCCGCTTACATGCACCTGTCCGAAGCCCATGCTTCCGCTTTTGGACAGACCGCTTCTCTACTATGCATTTGATCTTCTGAAAAAGCATGGCGTCACAAAATCTGCCGTAACCCTTGGCTATCTTCCCGATCCGATCATGGACGAATTTGGCGACGGTAGTGAAATCGGTATGGAGCTATCGTACTTTATTGAAAAAGAACCGCTTGGAACAGCAGGCGGAGTCAAGCAAGCAAATCAATTTCTGAATGAAACTTTTTGCGTGCTTTCCGGCGACGGCATCACCGATATTGATCTGGGCGAAGCATATCGCTTTCATAAATCAAACAGCGCGCTTGCCACCATGGTACTAACGCGCGTTCCCAACCCCACCGAATACGGTCTTGTCGAAATCGATGATAAAGGCCGCGTACTGTCATTTTCTGAAAAACCGTCATGGGGCAGCGTAGTGTCGGACACTGTAAACACCGGTATATACATTTTGGAACCTGAAGCGCTTGACAGAGTTCCCAATCATTCGCCTTTTGACTTTGGTAAGGATCTTTTTCCCTTGCTTCTTCGGGAAGGCGAGCCCGTTTATGGATATGTATCGGATGCATACTGGTGCGATATCGGCGATATAGAAGCCTATCAGAAAGCACATGAGGATGCACTTTCTGGGCGTATATCCTCTATTGAGATACCACAAGACGGAATCATCCGCATGAACGGAGTTTTCATCGATGAAAGAGCACAGATTTCAGGGCCAGTCTTTATTGGTCGGGGCGCCAGAATTGAAAAGGATACTTTTATATCCCCCTATTGCGTCATCGGAAGAAATGCGTTCATTGAAGAAGGCGCAACGGTAAAGCGCAGCATATTGTTTGACGGCGCTCATGTGAAAAAAGGCGCTCAGATCAGAAAATGCATTCTCTCCGCACGCGCCATAGTTTCAGAGGGCGGAAGTGCATATGAAGGCGCGGTAATCGGTGAAAAAAGTGAAATTGGGAAGCGGTCTTGCGTACAGCAGGGCGTACGCATATGGCCAGGCAAATCCATTCCGGATGCAACTTGTATCAATGATAATATCGTTTGGGGCACGCGCAATCATCGATCGTTTGACGGCGGAACCATACGCGCAGAAACGCCTGAGGAAGCCGCGCGGGCGGGACGGGCAATTGCATGGAAAATGGAATTAAAAACAGCATTGGTAGGTAAAAGCGCTTCTTCCGTATCTGCATCTCAGGCGCTTGCACTTTCCTCCGGTTTAGCAGCCGGCGGCGTTCAGGTATATGAAACCGGAGAATGCACTCTCCCCCAGCTGCGTCATGCATTGAGCCAGTTTTCTCTGGATGCCGCGATTTACGCGCTGGGCGACTCTGTAACGCCGATCAGACGCGATCAGACGTATTTAACCGTCTCCGAAAAGCGCGCGCTGGAAGCCGCCCTATGCCGTCAGGATATGCCCAGACCATACAGCGGAATTACAAAGCACGTACAGCGAGCAGGACGGTTGGATCTTAGCTACCTTGCATATCTGAAAAGCGCAGCGTTTGGAAGCATTCGTAGAATTCATGCGGCAGTATTTGCGCAGCGCGAGCAGCTCTTGTACCTTGCTGATCATGCATTCAGGGATTGCGGTTTTATTGCCCGGGTAGAATGGGAAGAGGAAATGATGGAACTTGGCAGCCATGAAGTCGGTATCTATCTGTCATCAGATGGCGAATCATGTCTTTTTGCCGATGAAAACGGAAGACTCGATGATCAAGAGAACGAAATGCTTATTTCATGGGCAATCTCCGAAAGCGGAGAGAAAACGATCTATGCGCCGCCTGCAGCCACACGCTCGCTGGATGTACTGGCGAATAATATGGATATCTGCGTCAAATATGCAGCTTCTTCCAAAGATACATGGGCAAGGGAACTGCGCAAAAAATCCCCCTTCCAGTTTTCTATGCGCACCGACGGATTGTTTCTGGCGCTGAATATACTATCAAATCTGAATGAAAAGGAATTGTCCTTATCCGATTTCAGAAAACGAATGCCACATATCATTCGCCTTAAGCAGGAGATTCCCATTGATTTCAAAAAACGTGGTCGTGCCATGCGAAGAATGCGCACCTATACACCGCAGGATTATGAACGAGACGAGTGGTTTTTTAAAGGAAAAAACGGATGCGCATGGATTGCGCTGGATGACGAAAAACCGCTTTGTACAGTGACTGCTGAAAGCTATAAACAGGAGTTTGCCAGTGAAATCTGTGATCTGTTTACAAACATGGTAATTGAAGCCTCGAATGACGAATGAAAAAAGCAGCGGATGCTTCTCCGCTGCTTTCTCTCTTAAAAACCGTATTTCTGCAAATAATCGGAAAGACTCTGTACTTCCTGCTTTACATTTTCAGATAATGTCGCAAGGAACTTTTGCGAATCCGCTAACAGCTGCTCAAGAGTATAATCTATATTCACACTCATTCGGACAACCGGCTTTTTCCCGTCTCCTACAATGGCCTTTTCGGCTTCGGCTTCCATTTTCTGAAATGAAGTATTGGCGCTTACGCTGATTCCCTTATTGGTCGTTACGGTTAGCTTTCCGCTTTCCGTTTTATCAAATTCATCTTTTTCAATAACGCCGTTATAGTTTATCATTGCCTGTACGCCTGTTATGCAGGAAGTGATCCAGAGATTTCTGAAGGTTTCTTCATCCGTCGAATAAGAAAAGTTCACTTCGTTCATATCGGTAGCGTCGGCAAACGCAAACATGCCTTCGCATTTTCTTACATTCGTATCCTCTTCCTGCCCGAAGTAATAAAGAAGCATGAACTTTACATCTTCATCTGAGAGCACGCCTACTTCCATATACTCTTCAAAGCGATCCACGCCTGCCTCAAGGGTTACATAGACTCTGATTACACGTCCGTCGTCAAGTTCAATGGGAACAACAGCATATGCTGCAGGGGCATCTCCTGTAATTACCTCCAAATAAACAGGAAACAGCGTCTCTTCTCCGTTTTTGCAGGTAAGATCGATAAACGCCATACTATCGCTATAATACATCCCGCCGTCCACCGTCAGCTGATACTCCTGAAGCATCTGGCTGATAAGTTGCCCTAATTCTCCTTGTACATACCCCTGTTCTGAAAGCGAAGCTATCGTAACAGCATAGCCATCAACGATATTCGCAATATCCGTTATCAACTTTTCGATTGTGTTTTCATCATAAGAAAGCGTAGCTTTCTTGGCTGTTATCGCCTCGCTTGTGATGGTTGAGATTTCTTCTTCCGGGTAGGAGGCTCCATCCTTAAGCGCATCAGTAAGTACCTGATACAGGTTTCTGATTTGATCGCCAAGCGAAAGGCTTTCATATTCTGCCTTCTGAGTAGCTTCACTTTCTTCTTCCCCTATCATTTCACTTTGAGAAAGCTGATAGATATTCTTAAAGCCTTCCGCCGTCAATAGCAGATTATCTCCCTGTTTTTCGAATACGATCTCCGTTTCGGAAGAATCCGTTATGGCAGAAAGAACGCTTTGAACAAAATCTCCCTCCGATAAAAAGGAGAATGCAATAGTAAGCCCCGGAAAATCATAAACGCCCGTTCCATCCGAAAAACTAGGATCGGAAACAGAAAAGCATTTCTGCTCGGCTGCGAAAGCGGAAAGCGCGCAGGAAATCATTATGAACGCCATTGCAAGCGCAATAACCCTTTTAAGCATGTTTTATCCTCCAAGCTGCATTAGGATAATTCATTATACCACAAAACCGGCATAAAGAAAACAGGCGCAGAAGGATTTCTCCCTCTGCACCATCCGTTCAAGTTTTATGCGTTCTGATCCTTTTTAATTTCCTTCAGGCGCTTCATAACATCATTGTCTCCGCGTCCGAAATAATCGTGCAGACGGCGGTATTCGGCATACAGTTTATCGTATACAGCGCTGTTTGCAGGGTTCGGCTTATACACGATGGGCAGCGTTCCGCCCATTTCTTTTGCTGCATCTTCAATGGAATCATATCCGCCATTTTCTTTTCCGGCTGCCACTGCGCCAAACATTGCGCTGCCGAGAGCAGGCGTTTGGGTGGAACGGGCAATGCGGATTTCGCGCTTTAATACATCGGCATAGACCTGCATCAGGAAAGGATTCTTCTGAGAGATTCCACCGCAGGCATACAGTCCTTCAATTTCCACGCCACTCGTTTCAAACGTATCTATGATCACGCGCGTACCATACGCCGTAGATTCGATCAGAGCGCGGTACATATCCTCAGGCTTCGTTGTCAGTGTCATTCCAAGCATCATACCGGTAAGGTCGACGTCTACCAGGACCGAACGGTTACCGTTCCACCAATCCAGAGCCAGCAGTCCGTTTTCGCCCGGCTTCTGGTTTTCGCAAAGTTTTGTAAGATACTGATGCGAATTCAGGCCTTCAGCCTTTGCTTTTTCGGCATAATCCGCCGGGAAACAATTATCTACAAACCAGTTGAAGTGATCGCCTACACAGCTTTGTCCTGCTTCATAGCCCATAAGGCCGGGAATAACGCCGTCCTCTACCACGCCGCACATACCGGGTACAATGTGTTCCTCATCGCCCAGCATAATATGGCATGTAGACGTTCCCATAATCATGAGCATCTGTCCTTTTTGGGTAAGACCTGCCGGCGGCAGGGAAACATGCGCATCAACATTCGAAACCGCAACGGCAACTGTAGGATTCAGGCCCATCATTTTGGCCATTTCTTCAGTAAGCGTACCCGCTTTGCTGCCGATGGGATAGATTGTTGTGTTCAGCTTATCCTCTACAACGTTTTCAAGCTTCGGATGACACGCCTTGAAAAACTCCTTAGAGGGATAGCCATCCTTCTTATGCCAGATTGCCTTGTAACCGGCCATGCAGCTGTTGCGGGCTTCCACGCCCGTCATGCGCATGACTACCCAGTCTCCCGCTTCCATAAAGCGATCGATCTCATCGTATAATGCCGGATCTTCTTCCACTACCTGCCAGATTTTCGGGAACATCCATTCGGAGGAAATCTTTCCGCCGTAACGGGCAAGAAATTTTTCGCCTCTTTCTTCGGCAATGGCATTCAGGCGATTGGCCTGATCCTGAGCGGCGTGATGCTTCCACAGCTTTATATACGCATGCGGATTTTCCGGATACTTCCAGCACATCGGATCGCCGTTTTTATCTACGGCCACCATGGTGCAAGCCGTAAAATCGATTCCGATTCCGATAACATCGTCCTTATTGACGCCAGCATTTTTCATAGCGGCGGGCACAGTTACCTGAAGCGCTTCCAGATAATCGTCGGGATGCTCAAGCGCCCAGTCGGGCTTAAGCTTAAGACCGCACGGCAGCGCTTCATCCATTACCGCATGACGGTACTCGTAAACCGCTTCGCCAAGCTCTCTTCCGGTTCCAACCTCCGCAACCAGCGCGCGCGCCGACAGCGTTCCGTAATCGATACCGATAGTGTATTTCGCCATTGGTCAATTCCTCCTTACGTCGTTTCCGCGGGCAAGCATGCGCATATACCCAATTGAGCGCCAATAAAACCAAAAGGCATGAATAACGGGATCATCGCGTTTTACGCGTGCCTTCCTCCGTTATTTACGATATTCTCCATGCACAAAAACAGCTTTTTTGCGCATTCCTCATAGGCCTTTCTACCTTGCATATACGGATCCGGGATATCGCCCGGTACGCCTGCATATTCGCAAAGCATATAAACATTCTCCGTATCCAATATTCTTTTCGACGAAAGATATGTTTCTTCCTCCATACAGAGCACAATATTATCATTTATGTCAATGTCTGAAAGCAAACGACTTTTGTGGTTCGTAAGATCAATACCATTTTCACGCATAACAGAAATGGCCTCGGGATTTGCCGATGAACCGTTCATCGCATATACGCCGGCAGATGCCGATTCGGTATTCAGCCTTCCTGCTGCAATCTTATTCATGATTGCTTCCGCCATCGGACTTCTGCAGGTATTTCCCATGCATACAAACAGAAACTTCAACGTTATTCCTCCCCGGCATTTACGATATGAAATGCGGCTGCGCGTCCAAGCCGGTTCATAACAGCAAGTCCGATATCTTCCGCCTCGACAGCCTCCGAAAAAATGGTAGATACCCCTTCGTTGTCCATTTCACGAAGCGCATCAAAGAGACTGCGGGCCATTTCGTCTGCATTGCCGCCCAGGGAATATACTCGCCGGCCTGCATACAGGGAAATATGATCCTTCAGGGCAAGTATGCACTTTTCGCCTTCCGTATGATCGTACAGATCGATGATCTCTCTTGCTACATTATTTGCTTCGCCCTTTACAATCACAAGCGAGCCTCTGGGGGCATAGTGTTTATACTTCATGCCGGGCGAACGTACAGTTTCCCCTTCCTTCAGCGGACGAAGTACGCTTCCGTCCACTTCCACCTCGCCTACTACATCGGCAATCATTCGCGGCGTAATGCCCCCGGGCCGCAAAACGCGTACAGGCGAAGTACGAACATCCAATACGGTGGACTCTAAGCCCACTTCACAGGGCCCGCCATCAATGATCATGGGGATTCTTCCGTCCATATCCTGATAGACATGCTGCGCCTGGGTGGGACTTGGCCTTCCCGAGAGGTTCGCGCTGGGCGCTGCAATCGGTCGCCCGGAAGCAGCAATCAGGCGAAGCGCCGTTTCGTGCCTCGGGTATCGCACCGCAACGGAATCGAGCCCTGCTGTTACTTCAATGGGGATACTGTCTCCCTTATCAAATATCATCGTCAGCGGGCCGGGCCAATAACATTTTGCAAGCTTTTTCGCATTCTTCGGCATTTCACCTTTTATGATATTTCGAATCGAGTCAATATCCGCTATATGGACAATGAGCGGATTATCGCCAGGCCGTCCCTTGGCGGCAAATATCTTTTTAACCGCTTCGCCGTTTGTAGCGTCGGCGCCGATTCCGTACACAGTTTCAGTAGGAAATCCGACGATCTCGCCGTTTCTGATCAGCTCTCCTGCGGCGGTCAATGCTTCCTCTGTCGGTATTACATGTACAGTTTTCATTGGTTCTCCATCAACTTCGTCTGTTCGGCAAGGATCAGTTTATCGATCAGCTCGTCCAGATCTCCATTCATGACATCATTTATCTTATATAGCGTCAGCCCAATTCTATGATCGGTTACGCGTCCCTGCGGAAAATTATAGGTGCGGATGCGCTCCGAGCGATCGCCTGAACCAATCTGCAGACGGCGCTGATTGGCGTAATTGGTATCCGCCTGTTCTCTTTCCATTTCATAAAGGCGGCTTCTCAATACCTGCATGGCTCGTTCCCTGTTTTGTATCTGGCTGCGCTGATCCTGAGAAGTTACAACGATTCCCGTCGGAATATGGGTGATACGAACAGCGGAATCCGTTCGGTTAACATGCTGGCCGCCTGCGCCGGATGCACGGTAGGTATCAATGCGCAGATCCTGCATATTGATATTTACTTCAACATCTTCGGCTTCGGGAAGTACAGCCACGGTTGCGGTTGAGGTTTGAAGCTTACCGTTTGATTCCGTAACAGGTACTCGCTGTACGCGGTGAACGCCGCTTTCAAACTTCAGCCTTTCGAAAACATTTCTTCCTTCAACGGACATAATCGCTTCTTTGATACCACCGATTTCCGTTTCGCCGCCTTCGATCATTTCAACCTTCCAGCCGCGGGACTGCGCATAATGCGCGTACATTCTCAAAAGTTCTGCGCCAAACAAACCAGCTTCGTCTCCGCCTGCTCCTGCGCGAACTTCTATGATAGCATTTCGCTTATCATCAGGATCTTTAGGAAGAAGCATTCTTTTGGCTTCATCCGTCTTTGAAGACAGCTGCTCCTCCAGTTCTTCCAGCTCTTCCTTCGCCATTTCCGCCATTTCCAGATCGTCAGAAGCCGCCATTTCGCGAGCTTCTTCGATATGCTTGATCAGAAGGCCGTAATCCTTAGCCATCTGCGCAATTTCGGTCATTTCGCTATGTTCGCGCATCAGTTTTTGAAACAGCTGTGTATCCGAAATAACTTCCGGCAGCGTTATCCGGATGGATAGCTCTTCAAATTTTCCTTCAATGGCTTCAAGCTGTCTGGCAATTCGCGTCTGCTCCTGAAACACATTACTTTCCATAATTCTTATCCACGACTCCTTATCCAAACCACGCGATCAATGCCGCACAAATCCTTTATAATTCCGCTTTGAGGATAGTCCGCTTTTTCAAGCAGCAGTTTTCTTACTTCCTCCGCCTGACCTTGCCCGACTTCAAACAGCGCATAGCCATTGGGGGCCAAAAACAAAGGAAGCTGACAGGCGAACTTTCTGTACAGCTCGAGCCCATCGTCTCCGCCAAATAATGCGAGCTCCGGCTCATGCCTTACTTCTTCCTGTAACCCTTCCATATCGCTTTTTGTAAGATACGGAGGGTTAGAAACAATTACATCAAACGTTTTCCCGGTAAGCGGCGAAAATCCATCGCCATGAAAAAACTGAACATTTACCTGATTGTTCTCGGCGTTTGCTTTTGCAACTTCAAGCGCGCCTTCACTGATGTCAGATGCAGATACCGACGCGTCCTTTACATAATGCGCAATGGTCACAGCCAGCGCTCCGCTTCCGGTACAGAGATCGAGAACCGATGCGTTCGGCTTTTTCCGAATGATGTTAATCGCTTCTTCGGCCAATGTTTCGGTATCCTGTCTTGGGATAAGAACCCGTTCGTCTACGAAGAAGGTTAGACCCATAAAATAGGCTATACCTTCAATATATTGAAACGGTTCCCCTTGTTCCCGTTTGGCCAGCCGTATTTCCAACTCATTCTCTTCATCTGTCGTCAGATTTTTATCCATCACCGCATATACGCCCGACGGCCCGATGCCTTTGATTCCTGCCACAAAAAGACGCACTTCCAATTCAGCATCCGGACGCGATGCAAGGCGCAGTCTTTCCTGCGCCCTGCGAATCCAGTCTCTGACCGTCATTGATCAGCTTCTTCTTTCTTTTCTTCTTGTGTTTCCTCTTCTTCGTAGTACGATGCAGGCAGCGGCTTTTCATCGCCGAGAGACGCCTTCAAAGATACAATAGCTACCTCAAGCATGCTGTCATCGGGTTCCTTTGTTGTAAGCTTCTGCGTCATAAGGCCCGGCCATTTCAAAACCTTGATGATCGCCGTGTCCTTCGCCCTGCCGAGCCACTTTAGCACCTCGTACGAAACCCCTGCGATCAGCGGGAGCAGCGCAAGCTTTGTAATGATTCGCAAGAAGTAATTGGATTCAATAACTCCGCCAACAATCTCGCTAAACAGCGTGAAGATGAGAATGGAAATAATCATTACAATCATCAGGAAGCTGGTACCGCAGCGGGGATGCAGGGTGGTATACTTGCGCGCGTTTTCTACCGTAAGCTCTTCTCCGTGTTCAAAACAATGAATGGTTTTGTGTTCCGCGCCATGATACATGAAAACGCGTCTGATTTCCTTAAGCTTCGAGCAGAAAAATACATAAATCAGAAATACGCAAATACGGATCACGCCGCCAATCAGATTCACAATTAGCTTATTGGAAATGATCTTTTTAATCAGCCATTCAAGCGTAAACGGAAGCACGAAGAACAGACCGATCGCAAGAACAACCGCCAGAATTACAGCAGTTGCCATCATAATGTCATCGGGCTTTACATGGAAAATCTTTGCAAGCTTTTTCTCAAACTTACTGGGTTCTTCGGTATCAAGTCCGGCCATATCGGCGGAATCCGTAATCGTCTTTACGCCTTCAACCATCATTACGCCAAAATTCACTACGCCGCGAATTACAGGCCATTTTACCCATTTATGCTTCTTGCCTATTTCCTTTTTGGGTTTAACCGTGTACGTCATTTTTCCATCGGGTTTACGAACGGTGATTGCCGTGTACTTGGTACCGTTCATCATAACGCCTTCCATTACAGCCTGCCCACCGACTGAAGGGCAGGAAGAAGGATATTCACCCGTCCACCACCGTTTAATTTCCTCTGAAAATTTACTCATATTAACCTCTTTTCGTTTTTCGATTGCAATTATCTATAAAGAAAACAGACCGGGCGTGAAGCCCGATCTGTGAAAGCCAATGCTCACGCCGTATGAATGCAAACGCGTAAACGCGATTACATGCCATAGCGCTTCTTGAAACGATCGACGCGTCCGCCGCTGTCAACCAGCTTCTGCTTTCCGGTGAAGAACGGATGGCACTTAGAGCAGATATCAACGCGCAGCTCCTTCTTCACAGAACCGGTTTCGAAAGTTTCGCCGCAAACGCAGCGAACTACCGTCTTACCATAGTTCGGATGGATCTTTTCCTTCATTAGTCTCACCTCTCCTGCACAGACTTGCAAGTCCGTACAAACCGGATTGTCGCATGCTGTTTGCTCACGGCATCCGGTGTCGTCATGCAGAAATAAGTATACCACATCTATACCGTTTATGCAATGGATTTTTATGATTTTACACTTTGCTTACGCATTTGTCCATCTCCGCTAAGGGTGAAGCCTTCTTTCTCCCATACGTTTGCCCAGCCCTTTACGCGGTTCAGGAATTCCTTGTTGAAGCGCGTTTTTTCAAGCAGGGTAATCAGCTGTTCCGTTGTCTCCTGTGCGCCGGAATTGGACAGCATATGCCTCACATGAACAGCACCTTCATATTCTTCATCGTTAAGCAGAAGTTCGTCTCTGCGCGTTCCCGATTTGAATAGATCCACAGCCGGAAAGATCCGCTTTTCAGACAGTTTTCTGTCCAGATGCAATTCCATATTTCCCGTTCCCTTAAACTCTTCGAAAATGATATCGTCCATTCTGCTTCCGGTTTCTACAAGCGCGGTAGCAATGATCGTAAGGCTTCCACCGTTTTCTATGTTTCTGGCAGCGCCAAAGAACCTTTTTGGCTTAAACAGCGCCCCCGGATCGAGTCCTCCGGAAAGAGAGCGTCCGGTTGGCGGTATTACAAGGTTATATGCTCGTGCAAGACGCGTTATGGAGTCCATCAGAATGACAACGTCTTCTCCGCATTCCACCAGCCTCTGCGCCCTGTCCAGCGCCATTTCACTTAATCGCGTATGATTTTCCGGCGCTTCGTCAAAGGTAGAATATACAACTTCGCCCTGAATCGAGCGCTTTAGATCAGTAACTTCCTCAGGCCGTTCGTCAATCAAAAGCACAATCAAATGCACATTGGGTTCATTTCTCGTAATTGCATTTGCAATTTTCTTAAGAAGAACGGTTTTGCCCGCCTTTGGCGGAGAGACAATCATTCCCCTCTGCCCTTTTCCGATCGGCGCAATCAGGTCCATACACCTTAGCGCAAGATCGGTATTTCCATTCGGATTCTCAAGTCGGATTCTTTCATCGGGATAAATCGGCGTCAAATCTTCAAATTTTGGCCTTTTTACGATTTCCTCCGGGGATTTTCCATTTACGGATGTAATATAGAGCATCGCAACATACCGATCGCCTTCTCTCTGAGCGCGCGTTTTCCCGACAACATAGTCGCCGCTTCGAAGAGAGAATCTTCGTATTTGCGCAATGGAAATGTATACGTCCTTTGTCCCGGGCAGATAATTCTCGGCCCTCAAAAAGCCATATCCTTCCGGATGTATCTCCAAAACGCCTGCACCGTCCGGGCAATTATTTGCATGCAGGATATCGCTTAAATTCGCCTCAGGCTTTCTGCATTCCGCTTTATAGGATGTTGGTCTTATATCGTTAGTCCTTGGCGCATAGATGGGCTGTGTATTCGCTTTTACAGATAAAGAAAAGGGCGGAGATTCACGCTTGACCGGTACGGACGCCGGCTCAACGCTTACAGGCACAATTTGTTCTTGGGCCTTTATTTCTGCCGATGCAATGTCGGTTTTGCAGATTTCGTCTTTTTCGGATTCCTCCTTTTCCGTTTGAATCGCATTCTTGTTTTCTGTAGTCTCCTCTGTTTTCTGCTTTGGCGGTCTTCCTCTTTTTTTCTTCGGTTTTTCTTCTCCGCTATCCGTCTGAACAGTTTTTCCGGATCCTTTCGGGCGTCCTCTCTTTTTTGCAGGCGTTTCCGGCGTCTCCTGTTGTTCAGCTGCGGGCGCGTTCATATCGCTTTGGCTTTGAGTTTGTATATCATTATCAGCCTGTGCCTTTTCAGCGTCCAGTATCATTTCAATGATCCGCATTTTCGCAGTTCCTGCCGGAATCTTTACGCCGTTTTGTCTGGCTAACAGTCTGAGATCAGCTACTGTTTTTGCATGCAGGGTTCTGTAGTCCAATTAAACACCTCCCGATTCCGTTTATGCTTCCTTCGGGAATCCATAACCCCATAATATATTCATTTATCTACTTTTTTATGCATACGGCGATATCACGTACGACCGCCTGCTCCACCCAATGCGTCATTCGGTCATATCCGCCGCCGCGAAGCACCGAAAAACCAGCTTCCTCCATCAGATTTCTTACGCTTTCGGTTTTCAGCGTATGCGTATTATAGGAAAGAGCGACGGCGCCTCCCTTTTTCAACGTTTGTTTCCACACAGGCAGGCACTCCTTCAGCATTCGTTCAAAGCTATCCGCGCCACCTTTTCCATTCGGCGCATGCTGAACGCCGTAAGGTAAATCGCAAACCACCAAATGAACCGCTTCTCGTCCGTAAATCTGGAGGGCATTTTTACAGTCGCCGGCGCCAACCATCAATGTATGCTCATTGCCCTTTTCTCCGCCGTACTGGAACTTTTGTACCATTACTGCAGGCTGATCCTTAAGCGTTTTTGAGCTTTGCGTTCTTTTGTGCTTGAGCTTATGATATTTGAGATATTTTTCAAAAAATGACGCACATTCATGAACATCCTTTTTATCGGCGTCAATTCCGAATACGTCCCATTCTCTATTTGCCGCCTGAAAAAGCGTGGTTCCACGACCGCACATGGGGTCCAACAGCTGAATCTGCGTGTCACAGTCCGCAAATCGGCAGGAATACAGCGCCATATTGATCAGCTGCTGCGTGAAGCGTTCATTGGTTTTCCCCTTATATTTCTGAATAAACGCAAGATCATCCCCAAGGTATGCTTGCGGGGAAGCAAACATGGGTTTAAAAGTATTCTCATCTTCCAGTATACCAAACCAATACAAAAGCGAATGCCTGCAAACCGAGTGAAGCTGATGTGGAGCCAGCGTTTCTGCTTCAAATACCAGTGCGCCTACGCCCTTAATCTCCCGGTATTTACACAAAGTCTGTACACTAACAGACGAGAGAATGATATCCAGCTCCGCCGCTGCAGGCTCCTGAGCTGCTTCCTCGTATCTTTGATTGGCATGCGGCCATAAAAGCAGGGCATACGTCATGCTTACATCTCCCAATACTATTTTATTTATCTTTTTTGAAAACATGCAAAACTGATAAGAAAGAAAATTGCCCCTTTGTCAAGCAAAGGGGCATGAATTGAGAATCAATACTTGCGCTTACGGGCTGCTTCAGCCTTCTTCTTGCGCTTCACACTGGGCTTCTCATAATGCTCTCTTTTTCTCGCCTCGGCCAGGATGCCGGAACGAGCGGTCATGCGCTTAAATCTTCTCAGAGCGCTTTCGAGCGATTCGTTATCCCTAATACGAATTTCAGACATTGTTTTCCCTCCCCTCGCGATTGCTGGCATTCATTGCCAATGTAGCATGGGGTGCGCTACAGCAACCATTATACCGCAAATAAAGCTCAACGTCAAGCAGATACATTCTTTTAACGTATTCTATTTTCGGTCGATTTTGTGACAATACGTCGATATTTTTCAGCCCATATGTTCGGAAAGCTTTTGTCCGCCAAGCAGATGTATATGAAGATGATTTACCGACTGACATCCATCCGGCCCATTGTTGGTTATAAGCCTGAATCCGTTTACGAGCCCCTCTGCTTCAGCGATCTTGGTTGCGACGCGAATCAAATGACCGGAAAGGTCGTCCTCCCGTAAAGCGCAGACTGTAATATTCTCCATGTGCTCTTTGGGCGCAATCAGAATATGTACGGGCGCCTGAGGATTTATGTCGCGAAACGCATAGCATTTTTCATCTTCATACACCTTTTGTGAAGGAATTTCCCCTGCAATTATTTTGCAGAAAATGCAGTTTCCCAACGTCATTCACCTCCGTTTCCACTTTGCTTACGCCCGATGGCAAGCGTGCCTTGCGTATCCGTAATCAGAACGCGCTTCATTTCGCCGCTCTTTTCGTCTGCACGCACACGCACATAACATGCGGTATAACCCTCGCATGTACCATCGGGCATTTCGGTTTCAAAAAGTACATCCTGATATGTACCTTTCAATGATTGGACGTATTCCAGTTCCATCCGGTTCCCGACTTCTATCAGTTTAGCAGCCCGCAATTTTTTTACCTCTTCAGGCACATGATCGGGAAGCCTGTCCGCTACGGTGCCGGAGCGCCTGGAATACGGAAATACATGGATTCTCGCAAATCTGACTTTTTGGATAAACCGTACCGTTTCCTCAAATTCCTCATCCGTTTCTCCCGGAAAACCGGCAATGATATCGGTTGTAATTGCGCAATCAGGAAAGAAATCTCTTAGAATTCTGACGGCATTCAGATACTCTTCGGGCGTATAGCGCCTGCGCATGCGTTCCAGCACTCCGGCGCTTCCGCTCTGAAGCGACAGATGAAACTGCGGACAAACCTTTGTAAGACTGCGAAGCTGTTTTGCGAATTCCTCCGTTATGCCATAAGGCTCAAGGGAACCCAGACGGATTCTGTTAACGCCGTCAATTTCGTTTACAACGCGGATTGCATCAATAAGGCTGTTTCCCGTTTGCCGTCCGTATGACGCAAGATGTATTCCAGTAATAACAAGTTCACGGTATCCGGCGCATGCCAGGCGTTTTGCTTCCGCGCGTATATCGTCAATATCCATGGACCTTACAGGGCCGCGTACGTACGGTATAATACAATAGGCGCAGTATCGGTCGCAGCCTTCCTGTATTTTCATGGTGGCTCGCGTTTTTCCTTCATGTCTCGATACACTCAGGTTTTCAAACGCTGCGCCTTTCAGCGGTTTGGTTGCATCGATGGGTCTGCCCGTTTCAATGGATTCCCGTAAAAGGGATACTACCTCTTTTCGCTGCTGAACGCCAATTACAAGCCTTACGCCCGGCAGCATTACGCGTTCAGGATCTCGCTGCGCGAGGCAGCCTGCACATATTACGCTTGCGAATGGATGCTCACGAAGGATCTTTCGAATCAGCTTCATGGACTTTTGATCACCCGTACCTGTAACCGTACAGGTATTAATCAGATATACATCCGCCTCGTCATTCATTGAAACGATTTCATAGCCTTCCTTTTCGAAAAGCTCAATCATCGCCTCGGTATCGTACTGATTGACCTTACAGCCCAATGTATGATATGCGATCCTTGGCATCTTCTTTATATATCTCCCCAAAGACTCATTATAACAGCGCAGCCGGTTACGGCAGCAGTTTCGGCACGAAGAATTCTGGGGCCAAGCGAAACACATTTAGCGCCCGCTTCAATGAAAGCCTCTGCTTCCCTTTGGGATATACCGCCCTCCGGGCCTACGATATAGGCAACATCCTCGGCATCCGAAAATTCCTGCCAGGCATCCTTCAATCGATAACCGTCGGCTTCTTCCCATAAAAGCGCCGTTACATCGTGCTTTGCAATCATGGTTACGGCCTTTTTGAAATCGACCGGCGGCAGTATGGTAAGCTCTCTTGCGCGTCCGCATTGCTTTTGGGCTTCCTTTGCAATCTTCCGGATGCGCGACAGCTTTTTCTCCTGTTCCTTATCGTCAATCTTCGCGATACAGCGTTCCATACGAACGGGAACAAGCGTCGATGCGCCGAGCTCGGTAAGCTTCTGAGCAATAAACTCGAGCTTTTCACCCTTCGGGATGCCCATATAGATGGTTACGTTCACATCGGCTTCACAGTCATTGAGCGCATCGCCGATTTCAACAAACACATTCTCTCCATCGATACGGATTACGCCGCTCCATATTCCGCCCTTTCCGTCAAGCGCTTCCACTTTTTCTCCGTCTTTTAATCGGAGTACGCGAAGCGCATGCGCAGCCTCTTCCTTTGAAAGCAGCGCACGGACGGAGTCAGGCCCTTCCGTTTCAATAAAAAAACGATGCATAGCTTAATCCCTTTGACAGGCGATAGCGGTCCACTCACCCTGATTCCGCTTATCAAGCTTTCCGTATCCTGCCTTAACGAGCGCTTCGATTACCTCGTCCTCACGCTCCCTGGCGATACCGGAGCAGATGAATACGCCGCCTGGTTTTACAAATTCTCGAACCGGCGCAGAGATCATAATAATAACGTCTGCAATGATGTTGGCAATTACGATATCTGCCTTTTCCTTGCATACTTCAAGCAGATTCCCTTCAACCGCCTCGATTACCTCACTAAAGCCGTTGATGTCAATATTCTCTTTGGCTACGCGAACCGCCATGGGATCGATATCGCTTGCAAGCACGCGCTTTGCGCCCATATGCGCTGCGGCAATGGCCAATATACCTGTGCCGGTTCCAATATCCATAGCGGTCATGCCGGGCTTGATATACTCTTCAACCAGCGACACGCACATTCCGGTGGTTTCATGGGTTCCCGTTCCAAATGCCATGCCCGGATCAATCGTAACAACCTTATCGCCTTCCTGAGCGTCATATTCTTCCCAGCCTGGACGAATCACAATGTGCTTTCCAAGCCTGAACGGTTTATATTGACTTTTCCAGCTTTCCGCCCAATCTTCGTCGTCAATCGTCGCCATAGAAACTTCAAGCTTTCCAAGATCCACGCCCGGAGCAACCAGATGCAGATTCAATGCCTTTTCCCTGACGGCGGCGGCAACGTCGCTTGCACGTTCGTCCATAGGGTAAAAGCCGGTAACCTTTACATCGTCGCCAATTCTCGTTGCAATTTCTTCGTCAATGATATCCCACTGCCCCTCTGGCCGCTGATTGAGCTGAACGTCATTCTTATCTTCAATCACAGTTCCGCTGCTTCCGGCGTCAATCAGCATCTGAGACACCAAATCGCTGGCGATGGTGGTAGTCAAAACGGTAAGCTTCATCCAGTTCATAACGTAAACACCTTCCTTTAAGAGAACGCATCCTTCACACGTTCAAAGAAAGACTTTTTCTGTTCATATTCTTTTCCGGTTGTGGATTCATCAAATATGCGCAGTATCTCCTTTTGCTTTTCGGTGAGCTTTTTCGGAACCTCAACGCGGACGTTGATATAAAGGTCGCCCTTATTGTTGCTTCTAATGTAAGGAATTCCAAGACCCTTTACGCGGAATTGAGAACCGGGCTGGGTTCCTTCGGGAATTGCATATTTAATAGGCTTATCCAGGGTAGGCACATCGATCTCCGCGCCAAGAGCAGCCTGCGTGAAGGTAATCGGCACATCGATATACAGGTCTGCGCCGTCACGGGTAAACACCTTATGGGGCTTTATGGAAATAAACAGCTGCAGGTCGCCGGATGGGCCGCCGTTTTCTCCGGCATTTCCCTGCTGATGTACGGTTACGATCTGCCCTTCGTCAACACCTGCCGGGATGTTGACACTGCGGCGTCTGGAGGTCTTGATCCGGCCGCGTCCGCTGCACTTGGGACAAGGATCGGTAATTACAGTGCCCTTGCCATTACATCCGGAGCATGCGCGACGGTTTTGTATGCGGCCGAAGGGCGTGTTGGAAATAACGGTTTCCACGCCTGTTCCGCGGCATTTGCTGCAGGTCTGGGGCTTTGTCCCTTCCTTTGCCCCCGTTCCTTTACAATCATCGCATACTTCGGTTCTGACAAGGTTGATTTCCTTTGCGCATCCCTTTGCTGCTTCTTCGAAGGTAAGGGAAATGTTCATGCGAATATCGTCGCCCTGAACCGGACCGTTTCTGCGTCCGCCGGTCTGTCCTCCGGTAAACATATTGAAAATATCGTCCAACCCGCCCATGCCGCCAAAGCCGGAACCGCCCTGACCAGGCTCTTCAAAGCCAAATTGGTCGTATCTTGCCCTTTTCTGGGGATCGGAAAGCACGCCGTATGCTTCTCCGATCTCCTTGAATTTTTCCTCGGCTTCCTTATCGCCGGGATTGACATCGGGATGGTACTTCTTGGCCATCTGTCGGTACGCTTTTTTAATGGCCGCATCATCTGCGTTGCGCTCGATGCCAAGCACCTCATAATAATCCCGTTTCGCCAAATTCCACACCTCTTCTTGCGTCTATATCAGCTAAACCGCGAAAGCCGGTAAAAACCAGCCTTCGCGTTGTGATTTCGGTTATTTTTGCTTTTCCCAATGTATATGGGATTACCTTCAGTTGTCGTTAAAGTTGCTTTCAACCGTTCCGTCGTCGTTTACGCCGCCCTGCGCACCCTGGGAAGGATCGAAGCCGGCGCCGCCCTGTGGATTCGCCTGCTGATATACCTTACCGAAGATTTCATAGGTCTTCTGAGTGAAACCTTCCATTGCGGCCTTGATTGCTTCAGGATTGTTGCCTTCGCGAACCTTTTTGAAGGATTCGAGCTCGCTTTCAAGGGTGGCCTTGTCGGCGGGATCAAGCTTGCCTTCCATATCCTTCATGGTCTTTTCCGTCTGATAGATCAGGCTGTCCGCCTGGTTTACGGTTTCAACCTCTTCCTTACGCTTCTTGTCTTCCGCAGCGTACCTCTCGGCTTCATCCATTGCGCGCTTGATGTCTTCTTCAGACATATTGGAGGAAGCGGTAATGGTGATTTTCTGCTCGTTGCCGGTGCCAAGATCCTTGGCAGATACGTGTACGATGCCGTTTGCGTCGATATCGAAGGTTACTTCAATCTGCGGTACGCCTCTGGGAGCAGGCGCGATGCCATCCAGCTGGAAGCGGCCGAGGGTCTTATTATACTGGGCCATTTCGCGTTCGCCCTGAAGTACGTGTACGTCTACGCTGCGCTGTCCGTCGGCTGCGGTAGAGAATACCTGGCTCTTCTTGGTGGGGATGGTGGAGTTGCGGTCAATCAGGCGGGTAAATACGCCGCCCAGCGTTTCAATACCAAGGGACAGGGGCGTTACGTCAAGGGGCAGAACGTCCTTTACGTCGCCGCCGAGAACGCCAGCCTGGATGGCTGCGCCAACGGCTACGCACTCGTCGGGGTTGATTCCCTTGAAGGGCTCTTTACCGGTTACGCGCTGCACCGCTTCCTGAACCGCGGGAATACGGGTGGAGCCGCCAACTAGGATAACCTTATCGATTTCAGAAGCACGCAGACCGGCATCGTTCATTGCCTGCGTGAGGGGGGTAATGGTCTTTTCAACCAGATCCGCAGTGAGTTCGTTGAACTTGGCTCTGGTGAGCGTAAGATCGAGGTGCTTGGGACCGGTTGCATCTGCCGTAATAAAGGGCAGGTTGATGTTTGCATTGAAGTTACCGGAAAGCTCGATCTTGGCGCGCTCTGCAGCTTCCTTCAGGCGCTGAAGTGCCTGGCGATCGCTTCTCAGGTCAATACCGTTTTCCTTTTTGAATTCCTGAACAATCCAATCGATGATGCGGTTGTCAAAGTCGTCTCCGCCAAGGCGGTTGTTGCCGGCAGTAGCAAGCACTTCAAATACGCCGCCGCCAACTTCCATCAGAGAAACGTCGAAAGTACCGCCGCCGAGGTCGTATACCAGAATCTTGTGTACGTCGCCCTTGTCAAGGCCGTAAGCCAGCGCTGCAGCAGTGGGCTCGTTGATAATGCGCTTTACGTCGAGACCTGCAATACGGCCTGCGTCTTTGGTAGCCTGGCGCTGTGCGTCAGAGAAGTATGCGGGAACAGTGATGACCGCTTCGGTAACAGGCTGACCGAGATAAGCTTCCGCGTCTGCCTTCAGCTTCTGAAGAACCATTGCGCTGATCTCCGGCGGAGTATAATCCTTACCGTCGATGCTGACTTTATGAGCCGAACCCATTTCGCGCTTAATAGAGATGATGGTTCTGTCGGGATTGGTGACAGCCTGACGCTTTGCTACCTGACCTACAAGGCGTTCGCCATTTTTGGCAAAAGCAACAACAGAGGGCGTAGTACGGTTGCCTTCAGCATTTGCAATAACGGTAGGCTCGCCGCCTTCCATAACAGCTACACAGGAATTGGTGGTACCCAAATCAATACCGATAATCTTAGACATATGATTTCCTCCTAATAAAATGCAATGATATAGTCAATCAAATTCACTCTTCGCCGGATGATACCTTTACCATCGCGTATCGAATGATTTTATCCTTCACGCGGTAGCCCTTCTGGAATACCTCGCAAATCACATCTTCTTCTCCGCCACTTTCCCGCATGATTGCATTGTGAAGCTCCGGATCGAACTTTTCTCCAAGCGCAGGAACCTCTTCAAGGCCAAGCTTTCCAAGCGAGTCCGCCATAAGTTTGAGGGTCATTTTTACGCCCTCTACCATGGGGCCGTCTTCACCCTGCTGCTGTGCATGTGCGATCGCACGATCGAGATTGTCGATGATGGGAAGCACCTGAAACAGAGTTTCGCGAACGCCTTCATCATATGCTTCCGTACGGACAGAGGCATTTCTGCGTTTGAAGTTTGCAAACTCCGCCTGCTGCCTCATAAGAGCGTCCTTATATGAATCGCGTTCTTCTACTGTTTTGGAAAGAGCGGCTGCCCATTCCTCCTGTGTAGGCGTTTCGCAGACTTCGGTTTCCACATTTGTTTCTTCCTGAATGGTTTCGTTGAGTTCCGCATTCAGCGTTTCGTTTTCATTCACGCTTGTCTGCGATTCCTGCTGATTGTTCATTTTCTTCCCCTTTTTCTTCATTTTCACTTATCTCCAGACAAAAGATTGCTGATTACCTGACCCATATATTCCATAACAGTAAGTACACGGCGGTAATTCATTCTGGTCGGACCGATGATACCAAGCGTTCCCTTCGCATGGTTTCCGACGCGATACGTAGCAGTTACCAGTGAACAGTCTTTCAATTCGTCCATTTCATTTTCAGGGCCAATTCGAATCGAAATCTCCATTCCTCCGCTCCGTTTGAGAATACCTGCGAGGCGATCCTTCGATTCCAATATTGCAAGGAAGTTCTTTGCTTTTTCAACATCGCTGTATTCAGGGTAATTCAGCATTTTGCTGGTTCCTCCTACGACGATGTCCTCCGGCGCATCCTCCATCAGCTTATCTTCCATGGCGCTCATAACGCCGCCCAGCAAACGCCTGTGGGTCGATAAATCCCGGAACATATGCGCAAATATCTGCCGGACTTCGCTGAGCGTATGCTCCTGAAGCTGCTCTGTCAGCATTTCGGATATACGGTAGAGGTGCTCGCTGGAAATACCCTCCGGAATTCGGACTGCAGCGTCCTTTATGATTCCGGCTGAAGTAACCACGATCATCAGCGCCATGGTATCGGATACCGGTACCAGCTGCACGCGGCGAATTCGCAGAGTTCTGATTTGCGGCGCTACGATAACGGATGTATACTGCGTTGCATCAGAAAGTACGTTTGCAGCGGCGCGGATCATATCCTCAACCTGGCGGGAACGATTGGAGAGGTATTCGTCAATCCACGCTTTTTCCTCCTGCTCTATACCTCTTGTTTTCATCAGGTGATCGACATACAGGCGATAGGCTTTATGGGAAGGAATCCTGCCTGAGGAAGTGTGGGGCTGCGCAAGATAGCCAAGCTCCTCAAGATCGCTCATTTCATTTCGTATTGTGGCGGGCGAAAAACCCACACCTGATTTTCGGGAAATTGTGCGCGACCCTACAGGCATTGCAGTTAATATATAATCGTCAATAATGGCTTTGAGGATCATATATTTTCGCTCATCCAGCGTCATGCACTCACCTCCCTTTGATCGTTAGCACTCATTTAGGTCGAGTGCTAATTTCTGAGATAAGATTAGCACTCTCCGAGGTAGTTTGTCAATACCCGCACCAGAAAAAACATGTTAAAGTTGGAATACAGTACAAATTTTGCAAAGATTTCCGGGATATCATGCACTTAAAAAGAGAGCGCTCTGAGCGAATGTCTCAAAGCGCCCAAACGAGCTTTACAACGATTGCATTCTGAAGATCCAGTCCGCGGGGTGTAAAGCGAAGATAATGGCCGTCAATTTCTACCAATCCTGCTTTTTCAAGCGTTTTCGCGCTTGAAACAAGTTTTTCTGTCCGATCGCATCCATAGTTTTCGGAAAATGTCTGTAAATCGAGGCCACGAGTCATTCTGGTTTCCAGCATTATGCTTTCCTCCATACGCTCAAAAAGCGGAATATCGTTAGCTTCCGTCTTTCGTTCGCCCTTTATGTACTTAGAAAAGCATGGATTTGAAAATCTTACTTCATTCATCAGCGAATGGGCGGAGCTTCCAAGGCCCAGATAGTTCTGACGCGTCCAATATCCTATATTGTGCCTGCATTCACAGCCTTCATACGCATAATTCGATATCTCATATCGCTTCATACCGTGCTTTTCGCATTCCTCCCAGCACAACTTCTGCATGTCGGCAGAAACATCGTCATCGGGGATTGATATCTCCCCTCTTTCCGCCATGCACGAAAGGCGCGTGCCTTCTTCAAGAATCAAGCTGTACATGGAAAGATGGGAAACGCCCAGCGACAACACCTGCCGGACGGATTCCAAAAAATCCTCATTCGTCTGCATGGGCAAAGCGTACATGAGATCAATATTGATATTTGAAAACCCTGCCCTATTTGCCATATCGACTGCGTCGATTACATCCCGCCAGATGTGAATGCGTCCAAGCAGTTTAAGGAGGTGGGTTTGTGCAGCCTGCGCTCCAAAGGACAACCTGTTTACGCCAAGCGCTCTGATCAGCGAAAGCTTACTGCCGTCAACCGTTCCCGGGTTCGCTTCCATGCTGAATTCAGCATCCTGCGCAATGGGAAAAACGGATCTGATTCCCTCAATCAAGCGTTCAAGCTGTTTTTCGGACAATACAGAAGGCGTACCTCCGCCGATATAGACGGATGGCACGCTCCTGATTCTGTATTCATCCCGTGAAAGCTTTGCTTCTTTGAGCACCTGATCAATATACGCATCCTGATACGTTTCAAAACCCGGATACGATTCAAAATCGCAATATGCGCATTTGCTTTTGCAAAACGGTATGTGAATATATAATGACGCTTTCATATCAGTCCATTTTGAGAACCGCCATAAATGCCTCGGAAGGAACCTCAACGGTACCCACCTGACGCATGCGCTTTTTGCCTTCCTTCTGCTTTTCAAGCAGTTTCTTCTTTCGGGTGATATCGCCGCCATAGCACTTTGCAAGAACGTCTTTTCTGAGCGCCTTTACCGTTTCGCGCGCAATAATCTTGCCTCCGATAGCAGCCTGAATCGGTATTTCGAACAACTGTCTCGGGATAGCGTCCTTCAGCTTCTCGGCAATGGATCTGCCGCGCGCATAAGCCCTGTCCCTGTGTACAATAATGGAAAGCGCATCGCACATCTCGCCGTTTAAAAGCATATCCAGCTTTACAAGATCGCTCTCCACATAGCCCTTCAGTTCATAATCAAACGATGCATAACCGCGAGATCTGGATTTTAGGGTATCAAAAAAGTCGTAAATCACTTCGTTCAGAGGCAAATCATACGAAAGCGCTACGCGGCCGCCGTCGATATACTTCATATCGCGGAAAGTGCCTCTCTTTTCCTGACATAATTCCATAATCGCGCCCACATATTCGGTAGGCGAAATCACATGCGCGTCCACATACGGCTCTTCCATATACTCGATGTCGTTTACCGGAGGCAAATTGGTAGGATTATCAATGGAAAGCATCTCGCCGTCGGTGCGCTTTACATGGTACACAACGGAAGGAGCAGTGGTAACAAGATCAAGGTCAAATTCCCGTTCCAATCGTTCCTGTATAATCTCCATATGAAGTAGCCCTAGGAAGCCGGCGCGGAAGCCGTAGCCAAGTGCAACGGAGGTTTCGGGCTCAAAGGAGAGCGAAGCATCGTTCAGGCGCAGCCTTTCAAGCGCATCCTTCAGCGTTTCGTAATCGGCGCCGTCTGCCGGATATATTCCGCAGTACACCATCGGTAGCACGGGCTTATAGCCGGGCAGAGGTTCGGCAGCGGGCTTATTTGCGTTAGTAATCGTATCTCCTACGCGGATATCGGCAATGTCTTTGATAGAGGCCGCTATATAGCCTACGTCGCCGGCAGACAAGCAGTCGGTCGGGAAATAACCGTTTGGCGTAAATGCGCCCACTTCAGTTACGTCAAATTCGCGTCCGCCCGCCATCATGCGGATTCTGTCGCCCACTTTAACCGTTCCCTGCTTTACGCGAACGGATGAAATCGCACCGCGGTAATTATCATAATAGCTGTCGAAAATCAACGCCTGAAGGGGCGCTCCTTCATCGCCGTCCGGCGCAGGAATTCGATTTACCACCTCGCGCAGCACATCCTCAATTCCGATGCCCTGCTTTGCGCTGATCAGAGGACAGCCCTCGGTATCCAAGCCGATCTCGTCTTCAATTTCTTTTTTGACAACGTCCGGCTGAGCGCTGGGAAGGTCAATCTTATTGATAACAGGAAGGATTTCGAGGTCGTGATCCAGCGCCAGATACACGTTTGCAAGCGTCTGGGCCTCAATACCCTGTGATGCATCCACGACCAGTATTGCGCCCTCGCAGGCTGCAAGCGCGCGTGATACTTCATAGGTAAAGTCGACATGACCGGGCGTATCGATCAAATTGAGCTCGTAAACCTCTCCATCCTCCGCTTTATAGGGCATGCGAACGGCTTTTGATTTTATGGTTATGCCGCGCTCTCTTTCCAGTTCCATTCTGTCCAGCACCTGATCGGTCATATCTCTGAGCGCCATAACGCCCGTCTTTTCAAGAAGACGGTCCGCAAGTGTAGACTTGCCATGATCAATGTGTGCAATAATGCAGAAATTTCTGATTTTGCTAAGCTTGTTGCCTGCCAATTGGTTATCCTCCAAACTCCATCCGGGTAGCTTCAACTATACATTGTACACGAGGTAATGTGAAAAATCAATGCGCTAAAAGGCATTATAGTGCATCATCCAAACAATTTCATCATACTCATTGAGAACGACATTATATATTCCATACATATTGTTGGCTTCAAAATACGCTTTGGCCTCTTTGTCCAGCTGCTCCGCATCACAGGCCAGTCTCTTAAGCGCATAGGGATTTTGGGTGATATCCGATCCCCAAATCATACAATCAGCCGATACTCTATAGGTATGATCAGACGCCGAATCGTTCACGGTATAAATTGTGAATATCTCAGGGTCATATTCGACCACGCAGAAGTCCACCGTCAGTAAAACATCGCCGTCTTGTTTTGCCGCTCCCTTCAAGTATGCAAGATATCTGGGCGTAACATTCACGCTTTTAAGCCGGAAGCCGCTCAAAAAACCATTTTCAAATTCAATTACACTTTCGTCCCGATCTTCCCCCCATTGGTTGAAGGAAATCGTAAGCACATATTTCTCGTCAAGCATATACGCGTATATGCTTGTATGGTATTCATTGTCTGTGTCATGCCCTTTTATGTATCGGTAGCGGTAGTCGATTTTCAGTCCCTGTATATTTTCATAAAACTGCCATGCGGATACAACGCTTTCGCTTATCATCCGGGCATATCTTTCCGCACTCTTTTGAATGCTTTCAAGATGCGCCTTGAGCGTTTCGTTATCCTTTCTTTCATTCACGGAAACCGATATTTCCTTTCCATCCGTAAATGCGCCAAACAAGTAGCCGTAAGGCTCAAAATACTGAACCGTTTCCCATTTCTCAAGAGATTCTTCATTATAGATGACGCGATATGCGGAGTATGTAAAGCCGTCAGGGATACTCTCTTTTGCAGCAAAGCAAGTATACGAAAGCGCAGTTATCAGGACAATCATTATGTATATGCCTTTTTTCATCCCATTCGCATCCTTTCTTCGCCAACAGACTGCCGGCATTTTCCCTCTTGCAGCAATTGATACTTTTCGCTATAATATCATATATACGCGCTGTTTGTAAAGCGCGATCGCTAAGGAGGCAATTGCTATGAAGCCCATTGCAAGCTATATCGACAATACCGTTTTGAAACCCGACGCCACTCCCTCAATGATTGAAAAGCTCTGTCAGGAATCCATCGAATACGGCTGCGCATCCGTCTGTGTAAATCCCGCCTATATTCCCCTCGTCAAAAAACTGCTTGAAGGAAGTTCCGTAAAGGTTTGTACGGTAATTGGTTTTCCTCTTGGCATGAATGACACCGCAGTGAAGGCCTTTGAAGCCGCACACGCAGAGAAAATGGGCGCAGAGGAGCTGGACATGGTAATCAATATCGGTCGCCTGAAGGCCGGCGATGACGACTATGTTCTTAAGGATATTGAAGCCGTAGTAAACAGCGCCAACGGAAAGCTGGTAAAGGTTATCATCGAAACCTCTCTTCTGACGGATGAAGAAAAGATCCGCGCCTGCACGCTCGCGAAAAAGGCGGGAGCTGACTATGTAAAGACCTCCACCGGCTTCTCCGGCGGCGGCGCAAATGTGCACGATATTGCGCTTATGCGCGAAACTGTAGGACCCGAGATGGGCGTAAAGGCATCCGGCGGCGTACGCGATTATGCAAGCGCAAAGGCGTTGATCGAAGCCGGTGCTACCCGAATCGGCGCATCCAGTGGTAAGAAAATCGCAGATGGCGAAAAAGAAGCTTCCAATTGATTAGATTCAGCGCCGTTGCCTTATGGGCTGCGGCGCTTTGGTTTGGCGGAAGGGCATGATTCTTGACGTATGTTAAGAATGTATGTTATACTATAATCATTCCATACTTAGGAGGTTATCTATGAAAAAAGTATTATCCATGATTTTATGCCTGCTTTTTCTCTTTTCCCCAGCCTTTGCCGAAATACAGCTGACTCAAAGCCCTACGGAATACGAAAGCAAAATCGCCGCAACCGAAAACAATTCCATCAGCGCTTTTTTCAGTCCCATTGACAGCAACATTTATTATCTTACAAAAGCAAGCAGCGGCTATAAGGTAGATTTGTTTACGGACGGCGACTACAAAACTGTGTACACGCTTCCCGAAGGCCGTGCATATTCCTCCATTTCCGCCGATCAAAACGGAAATATCTATATCCTTTTTCAAAATCAGGATGAAACCGCAAAGTCCGGTATCATATGCCTGATGAACGACGATTCCGAATATGTGTTTATAGATTATGCTTTTCCCGGCGCTTCCTCCGAGCTCGTACCCTATAAAATGGAATTCTCCCCTTTCTCATCCTCCGGCTACGTACTGATGTGGCTGAATTATCAAGGCAGCTATATTCCTGTCATCTGCCTGATGAGTGAGTTTTGGGGAGGTCTTGTCGGCTATGATGAATTCCTGTTCATCATTCCCGGTATGCTGAGCGCAGAAATCTATCCAATGTCTCAGTTCTTTGATGTATACGGTTATTTGTCGGAAGGCGCGCAGACCAGTATTGATGAAATCCTTTCAGAAACAATTCTTACACCGTCAGACGCCTCCCTTTCCCCTTCCGGTGACGTTGTGCTTATGACCGTGCCTTTTGAAGGCGAAACTTTGCTGTATGCCATGGATGTTTTTTCCTACGCGCTTCAGATTATTGAAACGCCCGACGGTTTCAGCGGCAAGGCCGGATGGAACGCGGATGATACCATTCTTCTGACCGATGACAGCGGATATACCGAAATCATTACGCTCGATGAGTTTATGTCTGACGATTGGAGCAGCGAATGGGATTGGTCATTTGAAGAAGATTCCGAATGGAGCGACGATGAAGACTGGAATCAGGTGGACGAGAGTGAGCTTAATGATTGGTCCTGGTAAGATCCTCTTAGATACCCCGGCTTATGCGAATGAAAACGCATAAGCCTTTTTTGTTTCGCAATCTGTCATTTAGATTCGATTCGTTTGCATTCTTTTCAGCATTCATGTATAATAACTTGAACATCATTCTTCGGAGGGATACCATGGGCGTGAAGATACTGGAACAAAGCGACCTTTTGGCTTTACGAAAACTTTGGAGCATTTGCTTTTTATCAGAAATGAATCTGAAAGAAACCGTAAGGCAGCTTAATGAAAACAGTGGCAAAAAGGACCATGCCAGCTATTACGGTTATTTTCTCGATACCGGGGAGATGACTTCCGCAATGGCTGCAAACCACTATACCGTCAATTTTAGCGGTCACGATGTACCCTTTGTCGGCATAGGCGGAGTAGTAACACTTCCCGAATACAGGCGAACCGGCGCTATCAGAAAAATTTTTGAAAAGCTTCTTCGCGATGAACGCGCCAGCGGCTGCATTTTTTCCGGCCTGTACCCCTTCAGTCACGAATTTTACCGCAAATTTGGTTATGAACTTGGATACGTTAAAAGAACATACACCATTCCTCTGAGCGCGCTGGAAAAGTTTTCTGCCGCGTGCGATGTTCGCATGCTTCTTCCCGATGATGACAGAAGTCATCTTGTACCCGTTTATGACGTATATTACAAGCGTTACAGCACATGCATCAAGCGCAATACGGACCTTATGGAATATATAACCCGTTCCAATCCGTATGAAAAAAACGACTATACCTATGCCCTGTATGAAAACGGGCAGGCTGTGTCCTACATTTCATTTACACCGAAACGCGTGGATGAAATGTTTCACATGATTGTAAAGGACTATGCTTTCCTCTCTAAAGACGCCTTCTTCAAGCTTCTCGGTTTCCTAAATCGCCTGAATGCTCAGTTTTCAGACGTTGAAATCGTCATCACCGATGATATTCCGATTCTGTCTCTGGTCGATTCCCCCTATGATGTCTCAGAGGCAGCGGCATATATATATATGACTCGCGTGCTGAATACCGAGAAGGCGCTTTCCCTGATGCATATGGAAGAAAACAGCCGTTTTGTGATTGAGGTAACGGACGATTTCTTGCCGGAAAACAGCGGAAGATGGCTGGTAACGCCTTCCAAAGCTGAGAAAACAAACGAGCAGGCGGATGTATCGATGAGTATACAAACCTTCTCCCAGCTTGCCGTCGGATTCATTTCCTTTGATGAAGCGACGTTCAAAAAAGATGTAACCGTATTTAAAAATGCTGAAATGCTTTCCCGGGTTTTCTTAAAGAAGCCCATTCATATTGGCGTATTCTTCTGACATGCATAAAAATCGCCTCCGCAGGCAACAATACCTTGCGGAGGCGATTTTTATGGCAATAACCGAATGCAGCGTATGCGGACGTAAAGAGGATTCACGCTCCATGGGCGCTTGCACATCATGCGGATCCCCGATCTGCCGGGAGTGTGCGAAAAACAAGTATGATCTTTGTACGGATTGTACCGACGGAAGCGATTCCTATGACGGACGCTGAACTTCCTTCCCTTCCGGATCAAGATCCATAAACCAGGTGTATTCACCCTTCCAGCCGAGGTTACAGGTACCAAGCGCGCCATTACGCTGTTTGGCTATGATAATCTCGGCGATTCCTTTATTCTCAGGCGTGGGTTCATAATAATCTTCGCGATGTATGAACGCAACCACATCCGCATCCTGTTCAATAGCGCCGGAGTCACGAATGTCCGACAGTACGGGTCTGTGATTGGTACGGCCTGTAGGGGCGCGAGAAAGCTGGGAAAGCGCAACAACTGGGACGCCCAGTTCGCTTGCCAACGCTTTAAGCGATCTTGAAATGCTGGCAACTTCTTCCTGTCTGGATCCAAATTTTCCTACGCCCGTCATCAACTGAAGATAATCAATCATGATGATGTCAAGACCGTGCTCCATTTGCAGGCGTCTGGCTTTAGAACGAATTTCGGTAACTGTAATTCCGCCGGTGGCGTCTATAAACAACCTGGAATTGGCAATTGTAGCCATTGCTTCACTTAGCTTCAGCCACTCATCATCTTCCAAAAGACCGCGCCTCACGCGCTGCATATCTACTTTTGCTTCCGTGCATAAAAGTCTTAAAACAAGCTGTTCCGCTGGCATTTCCAGCGAAAAAACCGCTGCGCATTTTCCCGCGCGTATCGCAGCATTACCAATGATATTCATGCCGAAGCTGGTTTTTCCCATGGAAGGACGGGCAGCAATCAATATAAGTTCGCCGCCATGAAATCCGGTGGTCATATTATCAAGATTTACATAACCGGTGGGAACGCCTTCGATTCGCCCGTGATTCTTCACAAGCTCTTCGATCATTTCAAATGTTTTCAGAAGCACAGGCTGTACGGCTACCAATTGTTCGCCGCCCTTGCGCATGGTAATGTCGTATATTGCCTTCTCTGCCTGCGCAAGTACGTCCATTGTTTCCATTTCGCCACCGAAGGCATTCTTATGAATGTCCTCTGCCGCCTGTATGAGCTTCCTGAGCGTAGATTTCTCATCTACAATCTTAATGTACGCGCCGATATTGGCAGCCGCAGGAACGCTTCTTGATAGTTCAATCAAAAACGGCGTTCCGCCGATTGCTTCCAGCCTGCCTCTTCTTGTCAGCTCTTCATCCATCGTGACGATATCAACAGGACGCGAACGGGCAGTCAGGTACAGCATGGCGGAAAACAGTTCTCTCAGCACCGGATCATAAAAATCTTCTTCGTGCAGCGATTCCTGAGCAAGCATAACCGCATCAGCGTTTCTAAGCATTGCGCCAATTACGCTTCTCTCTGCTTCCGGTTGGTTCGGCGGTATACGCGATACCATCGAAAGCGCCTGTTGGTATTCCATACTGCATCCCTCAACTCATTTGAATAAAGTGTTATTTCGTTTCTACGGTCGTATTCACAATCATGCGTACAGATATGCCTTGAGAAAGTTTTACGTTTACAAAAGACTGACCGGCAACGCGGATCGGCTCCTCCTGCTCAATCTTGCGCTTATCCACTTCGATTCCGTGCTGGGCTTTCAGGGCTTCCGCAATCATGTCGCCGGTGATCGAGCCGTAAAGCTTGCCACCTTCGCCGCCGCGTGCGCGGATCTGAATGACCTTTCCTTTCAGCTCACGTGACTTTATTTCGGCTTCCTGGCGTTTGACTTCCTCCCTATGCGCCTGTGCTGCCTTGGATCTTTCCATAGCATTCAGCGTTTCAGCGGTAGCTTCTTTTGCAATTTTTCTGGGCAGAAGATAATTTCTTCCGTATCCCTCGGATACTTCCACAATCTGATCTTTCTTGCCACAGCCTTTTACGTCTTTTAAAAGAATAACCTTCATATATCATGATCCTCCTCATCGTTTTTTTTATTCTCAATTCGCTTCCGAATAAAGGGCATGAACACACCCTGCGATCCAAACAGCGCGCTCCCTGCGCCGTAAAGGACTGGCAGGGATCCGCCAAACAAAAGGAATGCCATGCAAATAAGCGAGCGATTTCCCTTTTTTACGCCGATTCTTGAAAGCCTTGAAAGAATCGATGCAGTTGCCTGTACGGTGAATGCAGCTGTAAAACCAAACGAAATCAGCATATAAATCATATCCGTTTCCGATCTGCCCAGCCTCCGAATCACAGCAGTTATCAGCAACGCGCCGAATATGGTAATGGACAGCATCGGCGGAAGGCGCCATCCGCGCACACTTACGAACTGCACATTCTCTTCGCCTCTACGTTTACGGATATAGTTTCCAATTAATACGCCGCAGGTGCTGTTGATCAGTATACAGATTACCATAACCATCGGTATAGACATTTTCAGCATCTGTTCAAAGGTATTCACGACATTGGCCAGCATCTCCTCGCTGGAATTGTATGGATATACAAATCCAAGCGCCTCATAGTATTCTTTAATGTGGCTTGCAACAAAATCCGTTTGCTCAGTCGTTAACGCAGACACCGAATTACGGATAATATCCGCCGCCGCGCCACCCATATTTGGCCCGTACATGGCGTACAGTATCATCATAGTAATCAGAATCGACATTGCCTGAACGATCATGGCAAAGCGAATCTGTTTAAAAAACGGTATACCGCGGTAGGAAAGATATATCATGGCAGCGCCCGGAATACCATACACAATCTGCAATCCTACGCACCAGAAACCGCCCAGCGTAAAATATGTGCCCGCTATCAGCGAAATGGCAAACACAGCCGGAGGTACAAACCCTGATGCTCCGTATAGCGCCATCATGATAACCGGAATAAACAGCATCATCATCATGAAGGGAGCTGGCGGTAAATGGATCAATACTCCAATTCCCGATATTTCCAACCCCAATATGGCTGCAGCAATCGATGCTGTCGCTACTTTTATTAAAGCAATTTTGTTCTTTTCCACACAATCCTCCGAACAGAAACTTCCCTTCAATATATTATATCACATCTTATCCATATGTACAATAAAAAAACAACCGATCTTCTTATTTTAGAAGACCAGCTGTCAATTGAACGGAAATTATTTGTCCAGCATACTGGTGCAATGCGGGCAGCGGGTCGCATCCTTATGAATTTCCGTATAGCAGAACGGGCAATAGCGCTTGGGTTCGGGTTCGGGCTTTTCTTCTTCATCGTCCCTTTTCGCAAGGGAATTCAGCTTGGTAATCACCTTCACAAACACGAAAATGCAGATGGCAATTGCGGCAAAGTTGAAAATTGCCTGCAAAAATGCGCCGTACGGAATTTCGGTTTCTCCGATGATCCATTTCATCTGAGAAAAATCAACCTTGCCGGTAATCAGCGACAAAAATGGCATCAGTACGCTGTTTACCAGTGCAGTAACAATACCGGTAAAGGCGCTGCCGATCATCATACCGACTGCAAGATCTATTACATTCCCTTTAAATGCAAATGCCTTGAATTCTTTCCAGATTTTCTTCATGAATTCCGCCTCCCTGTATATAGATGACATTATTATATCATAATCCGTCAGGATTTTACATCCTCTACATTGTCATTTTTCATTTTTAACACTTCTACCAGCCCATGTAGCTGCGAAGGGGCGCCTTCAAATGGAATTATTGGATAAGTTTATGTTTTGTGCTTGCATTCGACAGCAAAATCGTATATTATATAAAAGGTTCTATTTATTCTTATAAGGAGGCGCCCCAATGAAAAAGTTCCTTAGCTTCGTCCTCGCACTTGTTCTTGCGCTTGCTATCGTATCCGTACCCGCATCCGCAGAGAACTTCAAAGTTGCCATGGTAACCGACACCGGCGGCATCAATGACAACTCCTTCAACGCTCTCGCATGGATGGGTCTCCAGCGTGCAGAAGCCGAACTCGGCGTAGAAGTTTCCTATCTCGAGTCCGTAACCGAAGCTGACTACAGCTCCAACCTCGAAACCCTTTATGATGAAGGCAACGACCTCATCATCTGCATCGGCTGGATGATGGCTGACGCCCTCTCCGAAGCTTGCGCTCTGCATCCCGAGCAGAAGTACGCCATCATCGACAACGGCTCCGTTGCCGAGAACTGCACCGGCGTTAACTTCGCCACCGAGCAGTGCTCCTACCTGGTAGGTATGGTTGCCGGCCTGACCACCAAGACCGACAATGTTGGTTTTGTAATCGGCATGGTATCTCCCCTGATGAACACCTTCGGCTACGGCTACTATGCCGGCGTTAAGGCTGTAAATCCGGATTGCACCATCCAGTCCTACAATGCCAACAGCTACGGCGATGCCGCAGGCGGCAAGGCTGCCACCATCGCTATGTACGCAAACGGCGCTGACGTTGTATACCATGCAGCGGGCGGCACCGGCACCGGCGTTATCGAAGCTGCCAGCGAGCAGGGCAAGTACGCCATCGGCGTAGACCAGGATCAGT
>JAZSRC010000076.1:0-15506 GCA_045538305.1 Clostridia bacterium
GGGAGTTATCTCCCTCTCCAAACCTCTCTCTGGAGTTTGTTGATGATCTGAAACCGACAGCCTAAGCTGTCGGTTTAACTTTAGGAATTATTCTTCTACAACGGGGCCGGCGGCTACGAGAGCCTTGCCTGCGTCATTGCCGGTGTACTTCACGAAGTTCTTCACGAAGCGGCCAGCCAGATCCTTCGCCTTGGCATCCCACTCAGCAGCGTCTGCGTAGGTGTTGCGCGGATCGAGGATGTTGGTGTCAACTCCGGGCAGAGCAGTGGGTACTTCGAGGTTGAAGAACGGGATCTTCTTGGTATCGGCCTTCAGAATGGAGCCATCGAGGATCGCGTCGATGATGCCGCGGGTATCCTTAATGGAGATGCGCTTGCCGGTTCCGTTCCAGCCGGTGTTTACCAGATACGCCTTAGCGCCAGACTTCTCCATCTTCTTTACGAGCTCCTCGCCGTACTTGGTGGGATGCAGCTCGAGGAAGGCCTGGCCGAAGCAAGCAGAGAAAGTGGGAGTGGGCTCGGTGATGCCGCGCTCGGTACCTGCCAGCTTGGAGGTGAAGCCGGAGAGGAAGTAGTACTGGGTCTGCTCGGGAGTCAGGATAGATACGGGGGGCAATACGCCGAAAGCATCAGCAGACAGGAAGATGACGTTCTTGGCATCGGGGCCTGCGGATACGGGGCGAACGATCTTCTCGATGTGATCGATCGGATAGGAAACGCGGGTATTCTCGGTAACGGACTTGTCTGCGAAATCAATAACGCCGTTCTCGTCTACGGTTACGTTCTCAAGCAGAGCGTTGCGCTTAATTGCGTTGTAGATGTCGGGCTCGGATTCCTTGTCAAGGTTGATAACCTTCGCATAGCAGCCACCTTCGAAGTTGAAGATGCCGTTGTCGTCCCAGCCGTGCTCGTCGTCGCCGATGAGGAGGCGCTTGGGATCGGTAGACAGAGTGGTCTTGCCAGTTCCGGACAGACCGAAGAACAGAGCGGTGTTTTCGCCGTTCATATCGGTGTTGGCGGAGCAGTGCATGGAGGCCATGCCGTTAAGCGGCAGGTAGTAGTTCATCAGGGAGAACATGCCCTTCTTCATTTCGCCGCCGTACCAGGTGTTCAGGATAACCTGTTCGCGATCCTTCAGGTTGAAGAAGGAAACAGTTTCGGAGTTGAGGCCGAGCTCCTTGTAGTTGTCAACCTTCGCCTTGGAAGCGTTGAAGGAAACGAAATCGGGCTCAAAGTTTTCGAGCTCTTCTTCGGTGGGATTGATGAACATGTTCTTTACGAAGTGTGCCTGCCATGCAACTTCCATGATGAAACGGATGGACATGCGGGTATCAGCGTTGGTGCCGCAGAAAACGTCCATAACATACAGCTTCTTGTTGGACAGCTGAGCGATAGCCTTTTCCTTGCAGGATGCCCATGCTTCAGGAGAAGCGGGCTTATTGTCGTTTTTGAATTCGTCAGAGGTCCACCAGAGGGTGTCCTTGGAAACTTCGTCCATTACAAAGAACTTATCTTTGGGGGAACGTCCGGTGTAGATACCGGTCATTACGTTAACAGCGCCCAGCTCGGTTACCTGGCCCTTTTCGAAGCCTTCGAGAGCGGGATTGGTTTCCTCTTGGAAGAGAACTTCGTAAGAGGGGTTACGGATAATTTCAGTAGTGCCGGTAATGCCGTACTTGCTCAGATTCAGCTCTGCCATGGTGCATGCTACCTCTTTCCTTAAATTTATACCAGCGGGTACCTTAAAGCGCATGATTGATTGCTTTAATTTGAAACCCCGGTATCCTCATTTTATACGATATCATAATACACAAACCGATGGACAAAATCAATACAGTTTAAGAAAAATTACCTTAAACTTTCAGCACAAACGCGTTTTTACAGGTAAATTTTTTTGAAAGTACAAATGTCTTGACAGAATTATCGAGGTAATGTAAGGTCGCGAATTATTTTTGCTTCTCCCCGTCTGGCCGCCACAAAAATTTCGTGGATGTCATGTACCGGTTTTTCAAATCGCATTGCGCCTCTTTGTACTCTTTCACATGAATGCGCATCACTTCCGGCAAACTGAATCAGCCCAAATTTTTTGGCCTCCTTCAATGCCAGTTCGTTGAACTCTTCCATCGCATTTCCGGCATTAAATACTTCGTAAGCCTCCACCGAGCGCGGATCAGGCGAAAACAGAGGAATATACGGCGCACGCCTGTAGGGATGTGCATGGATGATCTTTCCTCCGGCCTCCTTAACGAGTCGGATGTATTCGTAGTAAGGCTCTTTATCAATATCCGGATGCTCCAGAAGAAAGCGTTCGTCAAGGCCATATGTCAGAAGCTCTGGGCCGTTCTGAAAGGTTTCCCAGCCGCATATCACTTCAAGGCCGATTCTGTCCCCTTCTTCTTTCGCAGTATGATAGCCTTTGAAAAGGTACTCCACCTTTGCTTCCCAAGCCATATTTCTATCGCAGCCGATGTTGGCATTAAAGAAGTGATCGGTAATGGCTATCAATGAATACCCGGCCTCTTTGCACGCGCGCGCGATATCTTTTCCGCTGTCATGTCCGCAGCGACTGGTTTCCTCCGTATGAAGATGAAGCTGCACATAATATCCGTTTTTATCCATAAGTATTCCCCTATCGCTGAATAAGTTCTAATCCATTTTACGCGATTTTCTTCGATTGATCAAGAATTATATATGTAAAACAAAAATATTGAGAGCCCATCCTTTTGATGAGCTCTATTTGTATCAATTCACAAACCCTAATGATATTCTGAGTGCCTCGCTCACCTGTTCCATTTGCTCCGCAGTAAGGCAGCCGATGCGCTCTTTCAAACGCCGCTTATCCAGCGTTCTAATCTGCTCTGCAAGTACAACCGAATCCTTTTGAAGCCCATTGCCGTCGGCCGGCACCGCTACATGCGTGGGAAGCTTCGCTTTGTTAAGCTGTCCCGTTACTGCCAGTACGATAACCGTCGGACTGAATCGGTTGCCTACATCGTTTTGTATCACAAGCACCGGGCGCACGCCGCCCTGTTCGGAGCCGACAACTGGATCTAAACAGGCGCTGTACAGTTCGCCTCTTGCGATCATGGCATCACGCTCCGCATACATGGTCTTATTCAGCGTATGCTGATAATCTGTTGAGCGTGTCATTTGCCCGTACTCATCCATACCGACCCTCCTATTGAACCAACGTACCCTCGTCTGTCTTCACAATCTGGTAGATAGAGAGTTCTTCGCCGGTATCTGTATCTATATACACCAGATACTCGTCATCGGCATTCATTGCGTAGATCTCATATGCTTCTCTTTCCAAGGAGCCGTACGGAATCAGGCATCTTTTTCCGCTGATGGCAGTAAGATTTTCGGACAAGTATTCCTTCGCTTCTTCCAACGTAAGCTTTGGCTTACTGAATTTACGGACTCCATGATTTGAAAAATAGCCGGTGGCTTCAAAACCTACAATACTTGCATCCTTCATGGAAAGCTGTACTTTCAGAAGATCCGGATATAAGGTAACGCCTTCCTCAACCGGCGCAAAGTTTACCGTCAGGATACCATCGAATTTTCGGTAATAGCTCTCTCTTACTTCGCCAAAGCCCTTGTCCATAAGGAACAGCTTTGCCGTTTGAATCAGTTCCTGTTCACTCAGGATCTCCTCCTGTGAAGCGCCGCCCAGAACATAAATCACTTTACCGCCGTTTTTACTTACACCCGCATAGCATGAGTAACCGTTTTTGCTGATCATGAACTCATGAACAGGATTTGTATCGTATGTTTCTCCAATGTATTCTATAATCCGATAATCGAGCAAAAATTCCGTCAGAGCTGCCTGCGCCTGATCCTTTGTAATCTCTTCTCCCGAGAGCGCTTTCATGGGCTGTATCTCTGTCCCATCCGAAAAGGGGCCGTCGTACAGCAATGTCGGGTATTCGCTTGCCGGATTTGTAAGCGGCGCCAAATCGCCTTCTCCGTCATAGGCAAAATCATATTTTTCGAATTCGGTGTCGCCGTTTAAATAGGATCTCATCAGACTGTCCATCTGAAGACATAGACGGGTACATGCCTCAAGGAGCCTTATAGCGGTTTGGCGATCATCCTCCGAAAGCGATGCCCCGGCATTGAGCTTGTCTGCCATGGTATTTGCCCAATCGCCCGCCTGGTTGACGAATTTTATGGTAGAGCTGACAGCATTTTTCCCTATCGGCAGCATAGCAAGATCGCCCTGTGCGCCCTGCGCCTGCATACTGATATCGTTCAGCAGCTGTTTTTCCGTTTTTGCACTTCCTGTAACAACAAACTTTTTCAGATTTACCTGCATACCGCTTAACAGTTCGCACGTTTCATAAAATGCTTTCTGGTATACGCTGTTTAATTGCAGCCGATCTGCTTTGGCTTCGGAAGAAACGGAGATATTCATAACGATCATTGACGCCAATAAAATCGCAAGCGCAGTAACTGAGGTTTTCAGAATCCGATCGCGCATTACACATCACCTACTTTGCAAAACTGTGATTCCCGATTACGGTTACCACCGTTCGGGTACGGATCCATTGATCATCCGTCAGACGCGGATTATAGTAGTATAGGCAGCCATTCGTCGGATCCCATCCGTTCATCGCGTCAAGCGCGGCACGTATGGCTTCATTGTCAGGAGTATTATTTATTGAGCCGTTGCTTACGCAGGAAAACGCGCCTTTCTGGTATACAACGCCGGATATGGTATTGGGAAACGACGCTGATGAAACCCGATTCAGTACCACAGCCGCTACTGCGACCTGACCTTTATAGCTTTCGCCTCGCGCTTCGGCATATACCAGTTTTGCCAGCAGTCGATGATCGCTTGAAACAATTGCAGACGTTTGTGACGATGTACTGCTTGAAGAAGTTAATGTTACGCCAAGCGCAGCGGCAGTTTTGGAACCAACCTTTCCGTCTACTGTCAATCCGTTCCTTCTTTGAAACAGAATTACGGCGTCTCTTGTTTTTTCGCCGTATTTTCCATCGGCGCTGCCTGACAGATAGCCATATTGAATCAGTCGTTTCTGTACTTTCGTCACATTTTCTCCGCTCGATCCAACTTCCAGCACTACTGCGGCTGAAGCTGAATTCGGTGCAAACGACAGTATAAGTATCATTGCGACCAATGCTATGGAAAACGCTTTCTTTACCATAATTTTCCTCCGGAGGCAATACCTTTTATCCACGAATAGATGCTTGAATAGAAGCGCATGTTTTCTGTCTTATCCGCTTTGCCATGTCCGCATTTTTCCGGATAGATTACGCACCACCAATTGTTCATACCCGGGCATACGGACTCACAAATCGAGATTTGATTTTTTTCCATTTTCGTCTTCTCTTCCGTAAGCGCTTGTTCACTGTAAAACAGAATAAGGATACATAAGCAAAAACAAAAATACCGACGCATCATTCACACTCCCGTCATGTGAATAGCATCGGTATTCTTTTGATGAATTATACTGTCTGATCGAACTAAATTTGAATATTGCTCATTGTTCTTGCGATGAACGAACCCGGAATCATCCCTTGCGCCCTCTTTGCCGCTTCTTCAGTTTCAAAAACCCCGTATACTGCTGAGCCGCTGCCGGACATACGAGCGTATATCGCGCCCAGCCTTTTAAGCTGTTGAATTTCCTTATCAATTTCAGGCAATAAACGGATTGCTGCGCGCTCAAGCGCATTGCCCGAACAAGCATATGCCATATGATAATCGGATGCAGAAATGAAAGATGCCACGCGCTCAACGTCCAAACCAAGCTTTCCAACCTCTGCTGTATCGAATTCGCTGAATACCGTTTGAGTGGAAAGTCCTTCGCCAACTGCATGAATCAGGAGCACCGCTTGATTGGAAGAATTGAGCCTTTCTATAATGTCGCCAATTCCGCGAACTCTGCAAAGTCCGCCCGTCATGCAGTATGGTACATCTGCGCCAAGTCGCTCCCCAATTTTCAGAAGTGTTTTCATAGGCAGCTTTAAACGCCAGTGTTCATTCAAAGCGAGCAGTGTTGCCGCGCAATCTGCACTTCCTCCGCCAAGACCTGCGCGAACGGGAATTCTCTTTTTAAGATCAATCTTAACCGTTCTCTTTTCGCCTGTATATTCATTAAGGGATTGAACTGCACGGATCACGAGATTTTTTCCGGAATTTGCAATTGTTCTTCCGTTTACAGTCAGTGTTGTCCATTTGGAAGAAGTAAATGTAATCTCGTCACACAGATCGATCGTCTGCATTAGCATATCAAGCTCATGGTACCCATCCTCGCGTCTTGAAAGTATATCAAGAACCCAATTGATCTTCGCGAATGCTTTTACTGTAATCTGCATAGGGATAAAGCGTCCTTTCAACTAAAAATCGGCGCAGCCCTTTCTGGTTAAGGCTTGCGCCGATATTTTGGCGTATGCTTATTCCTCGTCCTCATCGTCGAATTCATCGTCATCAAAGGCGCCTTCTTCGATAAGCTTAACAAGCTTGTCGCCCAGCTCTTCATCTACAGGGATAAACTCCTCTTCATCCTCGCCTACCGGCACAACTTGCATGATGATAATTTCCTGTGTGCAGGAAGAACAATCGCCAGCCTCGCAGGTTTCGCACGCCGGTGCATTCTCGTCATAATCGGTCAGCATAGCGTACTCTTTGCCCTCGTAAAAGAAATAATCGATGACTTCCATCGTAATTTCATTGCCCTTATCATCTTCAAATACAACCAGATCTTTTTCGTTTTCCATCTGTCATTTCTCCTTTCGGCAGATCAGACGGGTCTTGCCCGTTTCGGTTGTATTATACCCATATCATTAAGAAAAATCAACCACAATTTGGGTGATATAAGAATAAAACTCACATATTGCTTGATTTTTCGCTAAATAGGCGCTAAAATAACAATAACCGTCATATTTGGAGGAGCAATATGTTTCGAGGAAAATTCCTTTATACAGGCGAAGATATTTCCGCCGTTTTAAATGTTCGGAATGCCGTTGAAGAATTGCACGCAAACGGCGCCGATGAATTCGATAAAATGGCCATTTACGCCCTTGCCTTTGATGAAAACGATACGCCCTGCGGATGCGGAAGGCTTTATATTGGAAACGACAGCCGCTTTCACATCGATACCATCGGCGTGCTGCGTTCCCATAGAAATAAGCATATGGGTGATTTGATTGCCAGAATGCTGTTATACAAGGCAGAAGCACTGAATGCCGGAAGCGTACGCGCACTTGTACCTCAGAATGTCGTTGCTTTCTTTACAAGGTACGGCTTTAGGCCCATATCCGATTCGCTTACAGTCAATGGTCAGGATGGTTATCTGATGCATGTAGACGGAGACAAGATCGCGCTTGAAGGCACCTGCTCGTGCAATAAAAACAGCCCCTGCTCCGGCGACTGCGCAGCCTGCGCGTCAAAGAACGAATGAGAACATAAAAAGCCGCTCGCTTACGGAGCGGCTTTTTTTATTCGGCTACGAATACAATTGAAATCTGCGCTGTTACAAGGAGCTTTGCGCTTTGAACTACAGTAGGAGCGCCGGCTGTGACGGAGTCTTCAACGGCTTCGTTTTTATAAAAAGCATTTAAGCCGCTGTCCCGGGCGTAGCTATAGGATTCGGTAATCGTCGTAATTCCTTTAACAGTAAGTCCTGCAGCTTCGGTGATGATGTTTGCTTTATTTACGGCATCCTGAACGGCAAGAGTAAGCGCTTCCTTCTCGGCATCAGAAGTATCTTCATTGGAAAACTCAATGCCGTCAAGCGTGTTTGCGCCATTGGAGAATGCGATATCAATAATCGAGCCTATTTTTTCCATGTCCGTCGTTCGAATGGCAAGAGAGGAGCTGGCGTTGTAACCGGCTATGGTTTCAATGTTGCTTGAATAGTCATATCGTGCATAGATCCGGATACTATCGGTATTGATGTTTTCCTTCTCAACGCCAGAAAGAATCAGTGCGTTTCGAATATTCTCGATGGCGCTGTTTACTTTTGCCTGCGCGTCGATGACGTCTTTTTCCTGTGCGGTTACACCAAGGGTAACAATTGCGATATTCGCACTTATCATCGCCGAACCATCGCCGTTTACAATAATCTCCGTCTCGGCAACAGCGGCAGCAGAAAGCGCAATCAAAAGTATAGCCAATAAAAATGCGGGCACTCGTTTTTTCATATTTCTTCCTTTCCCGATGCATTGTCGGAATGCTTCTGATTTTTCTTTTTAACGGCAACCACGATACATCCGATGATGATTGCAAGTACGAACGCTGCAATCGCTACCGGTGCGATAATTGCCATTGATACTACCATATCCTCAAAGAAATCGCCGATTGCGTTCATGGATTGCTTAAAGCCGGAGGAGCTTCTTTCCGAAAGAGAGGGCTCCGGCGTAGGTACAGGTTTTACACCCGTTTCCATCAGCGTCATTTCAACCTGCGCGTATCGGATTTCAGAACCGGTTTTCAAGAGGCGCTCCATTTCGTCGATTTCGTTGTAGCAATCCTCCAGCTGAACTGAAAGAGCGCTCAATTCTTCTCCATCTGCTTCCGAAATCAGGGCGTTCAGCCTATCTGCGATTTGTCTTTTTGAGATAAGTCTGGCTTCGGCGTCGTAATAATACTGGCTCATGTCCTCCGTCAGTCGGTTTACGCTGACGGTAGTGCCGATATTCTCAAGCGCCTTCATGAAATCATCCAGAAGATCGTCCGGGACGCTGATTCTGAAATACGCGCTTTTCTGAACATTTGCGTAATCAATAGCTTCTTCTGTAATGTAGCCATCATATTCTACGACAAGCTCTGAAAGATTTTCAATTTCCTCTTGAAACATTGTCGTTTCGCAAATGCGCTTTGCGCTTCTGATCAGTACGGTGGATGCGCTGTTTTCTGCGCTTTCCTGATAAGCCGCATCATCCACAAGCACGGCAGGCTGATCAATCGGAATATCGCCGTCCGTTTCCATAATAATCTCATCGGGCATTTGCCGCATGCTTTTTGCAAATAGCGCTTCGCTATATGCGATTGTCATGGGTATGGCCGCTGCATTATCGGCAGGCGGAATTCTGATATCTGCACCGGATGAATAGCTGCCGTCATATACCGCAGCATATGTATCCAAACCGCCCGTAATCGTTCGTCCAGGCAGCGCATTCGTTTCGCGAAGCACTACAGTGCTTGCAACAAGTACAATAAATGCGGCAGCAACGCTCGATACAGCGCGTATCCACCGTTTCGTCTTTTTGGAGGCGGCTTCTTTTCTGATTGCTTTTCTCCATGCAGCCTGAGCTTTCAGCGGAACCTGAATGTCATCGTCCAATCCGTTCATTGCTTCAAGCATGCTCTTTGCAAGGCGAACCTCCTCGCGGCATGAATCGCACGCTTTCAGGTGCGCTTCTGCTTGCGCAATTTCTTCTTCCGTGAGCTCACCGTCCAGATATGCGTTAATCATATTGTAAAAGCGCTCGCATTCATCCGACCGCTTCATTTCATTTTCCATAACTACCGCACCTCCTTTCAAAGCATTAGACGTTTCTTCTTCCGAATAGTTCCGGTTGACGTGACAAAATTTCGCGCAATTTTTCTCTGCCGCGGCTGATCCGGCTTTTTACGGTACCAACGTTTGTAGAAAGAATGACGGCGATTTCATCATAACTGAAGCCTTGTATATCCCGCAGTACGACAGCAGAGCGCATTTCCTCCGGCAGCGTTTGAATGGCTTTCGAAATAGCCCGTCGCATTTCGGCATTATCCTGATGTCGCTCAGGCGTATCGTTTTCATCCGACGGCGTCCAGCCGAGGTCCAGCATTGCATCCAATGATGCAGCCTGACGAACTTTTTTTCGTCTGAGATCATCAAGGCATGTATTCATTGTAATCCGGTAAGCCCATGTCGAAAAAGACGACTGTCCTTTAAAGCTGGGCAGCGCCTTATAGATTCTGATCATAGCGTCCTGCAGACAATCCTGCGCGTCTTCTCGGTTTGCGCACATACGAAGCGCAACGGCATACATTTTTGATTCATGCTTTTCCATCAATTGCTCAAATGCGTATGAGTCGCCGAGAATCGCTTTTTCAACAAGGCGTTCCTCTTCATAATGCAAAAACATCACCTCCTAAAGAAGCTCATTATGTATTATACACGGTTATCGAATTTTTGAAAAGGGGTTGATTTTTGATCAGAAACCGTGTATAATACCTTTTGTATTTATTGCATATGCCGGTGTGTTGGAATTGGCAGACGAGGCGGACTCAAAATCCGTTGGGCTAATCACCCGTGCGGGTTCGACCCCCGCCACCGGCATTAAGAGGTTCTTTTACCGGAACCTCTTTTTTCGTATTTTCATTGTTGAACGGAGAAACGCGATGAAACTCCCCTCCTTTTCTATTACAAAACCTGCAGATCGAAGGTATATTCCCGTTGCAGATGGACTCAGAACGTTATGCATATTTGGTATAATGTGGTACCACATCTGGCAGCAGTCCTGGCTTCAGCCATCAATAACAGTGTTGGGTAAAGAACTTGATTTCAACTGGCTGGTAAGGTGCGGATATCTTCTGGTAGACGGAATGCTGATGCTTTCCGGCTTCCTTCTTTTTCTTCCTTATGCAAATGCAGAATCTGATAACCAAACCAAGCCTGACATTCTGACTTTTTATAAAAAGCGCGCGGTGCGCATTCTGCCAAGCTACTATCTTTCCGTTTTCGTCATGCTCTTTTTTGTCGCGCTTCCCAATGGGCAGTATTATTCTAAAGATGTATTCTTAATTGATTTTCTTTCGCACCTTTCGCTCACGCACGTATTCTTTCCAGAAGCCTACAGCTTTACCAACCTGAACGTCGTTTTATGGACGGTATCAGTTGAGGTTCAGTTTTACATCTTGTTTCCCTTTATAGCAAGGACGTTCCGTAAGTTTCCTTTTATTACCTACTCAGCAATGGTGTTGGCCGCGTTTTGCTACCGCGATTTATTTGCCGCAAAACAGGCGGACACTACGCACCTGATCAATCAGCTGCCTGCAATGCTTGACGTGTATGCAAACGGCATGTTGGCTTCATACGCGTATGCAGCTCTTTCAAGAAGTATCCGTGAGAATAAAGCCTTTTCCTTACTGTCCACTATTTTGACGGTTTTTGCTATCGTGTGCATATACCACATTTTCAACGATCAAATGCGCGAATCCGGCTATGAAGCGCTTCGATTGGGACAGATGTCAAGGCGCTTTCTGCTTTCGTTTATGTTTTCTGTTTTCCTTCTTTTTGCTGCCTTCTCGCTAAGGCCGCTGCAGTTTTTATTGGGAAACCGAGTTATGCGCTTTTTTTCCGCAATTTCTTATCAGGCATACATCTGGCATTCTGTGATTGCGCTGCAACTGAAAAAATGGCGGATCCCCGCCTATACCGCAGCCGAGAATCCGCAAATGTATAATGAATTTGTCTGGCAAAGGCAATATACCTTATTATGCTTTATAGCAGCAATCCTGATAGGCGCTTTGCTAACATATGGCTTCGAAAAACCGGTTGCAAAATTGCTTCTCAGACGAAAAAAACATCAGCTTATGTAGAATAGTCCGGGATGCGCCTCTTAAGTGCGCATCCCGGAATCTTTTTATGCGCCCGCATCGAAAACGGGTTTGTTTGCATGGTAGATCATTTTATAAAGCTCATAAGCTTTTCTGTATGCGCCTTGCGTTTCTTCGCTCGGGAGGTAACATTTTTCGTCCTCACGCAGAACCTGTATTGCTTCCTCAAGATTCTTCCACACGCCTGCGCCTACGCCCGCCACGAGCACAGCGCCGTAAGCGCCGCCTTCCTTCGCAGCAGACATTGTATATACAGGAAGCTCAAAAATATCGGCAGCCATCTGTTTCCAAAGCTCGCTCGAAGCGCCGCCGCCGGACAGATATACCTTTTCAGGCTTGATGTTCGCGCTCATCAGTTCCACAACCTGTTTAAGCGAGAAGGTAACGCCCTCCATAACCGCGCGCGTCATATCGTTTCTGGTGGTACCTAAGGAAAGGCCGTAGAAAATTCCTCGCGCATTCGGATCCGGGTACGGGCATCTTTCTCCGGTAAGATAAGGCGCGAATACGACGCCGTTGGAGCCCGCAGGGGATTTCTCAGCACATTCATCCAGGTACTGATAGACTTTCTTGCCCATGTTCTTGGCGTCGAGGGCGTCTTCGCCGGCCAAGGTTTTCTGATACCAGCTGAATGCGCCGCCTGCAGTAAGCGTGCAGCCGAAGCAATGCCACAAACCCGGTTCATTGTTGCAGAACATCTGAAGCTTTCCGCCGGGATTATCCTGATAGGAATCCATACCCATGGATACATTGCCGCTGGTACCGATAACAACGCCAAGTATGCCGGGCTTTACAAGGCCGGTGCCGGTGGTCTGAATGACGGCGTCTCCTCCGCCGGCATATACGTTCAATCCTGCGGGAAGGCCAGTTTCCTGTGCAGCCTCATGGGTTACAACGCCGGCGAGCTCTGTGGACTCAATCGCTTCGGGGAAAATTTCCTTATTCAGTCCGGCAAGCGCAATCAATTCGTCGGACCATTTGCGTTCTTTGGTATTATAGAAACCGGTACCGGAGGCGTCGGAAACGTCAATTGCGATTTTACCGGTAAGCTTATATCGAATGTAATCCTTCGGGCATACGAAAACCTTCATCTTGTCAAAGTTTTCCTTCTCCTCATCCCTGAGCCAAAGGATCTTTCCGCCCGTATATCCGGTCAGCATCTGATTGTTGGTAAGCTTTACCAATCCCTCCAAGCCGCCGGCCTTCTCTGTAATCCAATCGCACTGTTTCTGCGTGCGCTGATCGCACCAGAGAATTGAGGGTCTAATTACGTTCATATCCTTATCAAGCGCAACGAGACCGTGCATCTGTCCGGAGAAAGAAATACCGACGATTTCTTCGGGTTTGCATTCCGCTTTCTTCAAAATGACCTCAAGACCCTTTTTGACGCCCTGCCACCAGTCCTCAGGATTCTGCTCCGCCCAACCGGGCTTCGGCGTGTAGAGCGGGTACTCTTGCGTAGAGGATGCCAGTACTTTGCCCACATCATCACAGATAATGCACTTTGCACCGGAGGTTCCAACATCAAGACCAATCAGGTATCGATTCACTTTGCGCCCTTCTTTCTGTTTTTTATTTCTTCGTTAGTCTGTTTCGATTTCTGGGATATCTTTTTGATATCGAGCTTGTTTTCCGTGTGCGTTAATAAACGTTTGATATTGGCTCTGTGAGAAAACAGTGCCATCAAAGTAGCAATACCGGAAAAAAGCAAGTACATCCAGGGTTTTTGAAAAACGAGCGTCAATACAAAAAAGCCGATAGCCGATGTAATGGATGCAAGCGACATATAGCCCGTTGTCAGAAGTACAATCAACTGGACCGGAACCAGAATCAGAGCGATGCGCCAATCGAATACAATGATAAAGCCAAAGGAAGTAGAAATGCCCTTACCGCCTTTAAAACGGAATATGGCGGGCCAATTGTGACCAATGACCGAAAAAAGACCGCCAAGGAGCATACCAATATCGCCCGCAAGCGCACGGCCGATCAAAGAAGCCAGCACGCCCTTTAAGGCGTCGCCCAAAAATGTCAGCGCACTCGGAAGCCAGCCAAGTGTTCTGAGCACATTTGTCATTCCTGCATTGCCGCTGCCGTATTCGCGGATATCTATTTTACCAAAAGCCTTTGATACGATAAGCCCCGTCGAAAAACAGCCAAGCGCATAACCAATGATTGCAGAAAGTATGGCAAACAATGTATTTTGCATTTATTCCTCCTTATTGTCACGCTCGCGAAGTATAAAGCGTAGCGGTGTTCCTTCAAACCCAAAAGCTTTTCTGAACTGATTCTCCAGATATCTCTCATAAGAAAAATGCATAAGCGTCTTATCGTTGATAAACAGGATGAACGTAGGCGGCATGACAGATTGCTGCGTTGCATAATAGATGCGCAGTCTGCGGCCTGAGGTTGCGGGCGGCTGAAGCGCGCTTTGCGCGTCGGAAAGAATGTCGTTCAAAAGTCCGGTTGTAACGCGGCGGGCGGATTGTTCATATACTTCCTTAACCATTTTAAGGATTCTGTCCACACGCTGCCCGGTAAGCGCAGAAATAAACACTACGGGCGCATATTCCATAAACTTCAGCTTCTCGCGAACTTCCTTCGTATACTTTTCAAGCGTTCCCGTTTCTTTCTCCACAGCGTCCCACTTGTTGATAACGATAATAGCAGCCTTTCCCTGTTCGTCGATATAGCCTGCAATTTTGCTGTCCTGTTCGCTTACGCCCTGTGTTGCATCTATAACGAGCACTGCAACGTTACAGCGATCAATCGCTGCAAGCGCGCGAACAACCGAGAAACGCTCCAGCGACTGGTACTCAATCGCCCTTTTTCTTCTGATTCCTGCGGTATCGATAATGATAAATTCATCGTCGCCCATCTGAAACCGCGTATCGATCGCATCGCGCGTAGTTCCGGCAATGTCCGAAACCATAACGCGTTCTTCGCCCAGAATGCGGTTTACAAGAGAAGACTTTCCAACGTTCGGCTTTCCGACAAACGCAACGGATATGGCGTCTTCTTCCTCCTCCAATTCATCGGGATCGGGAAAGAACTTGACAACTTCATCCAGAAGGTCGCCGAGATTGAGAAGGTTTACGGAAGAAATACCTATCGGATCGCCGATTCCGAGCTGATAGAAATCGTATATTCCGTCCATCATGCGGATATTGTCAATTTTGTTAACAACGAGAATAACAGGTTTACCGCTCCTTCTCAAAAGATCGGCAACCATTTCATCATCTGCGGTCATACCCTGCTTGCCATCGACAAAAAACAGAATGACATCGCAGGTTTCAATCGCAATTTCTGCCTGACGCCGCATCTGCTTCAGCAGCGGATCTTCGCTGGTTGGATCGATGCCACCGGTATCAATCAGTGTAAACTTATACTTCAGCCATTCGCAATCAGCATATACGCGATCGCGGGTTACGCCCGGCGTATCCTCTACAATTGCAATTCTTTTTCCGGACATTTTATTGAAAAAAGTAGACTTACCAACATTGGGTCTGCCAACAATGGCGACTAAGGGACGAGCCATACGTATATCTTCCTCCGACATATATTTACTGCCCGTTTGGGCGAATAAAAATCAAGTTATTGGCGATTGGCGCAAGAGTGCCTCCAGAAGATCCTCTCCGCGTCTACCGATGGGAATAATCGGTTTACCGAGCGCCGTTTTCGCTTCTTCCAGCGTTACATCGTCTAGGAACCTATCGTCTTCGGCTCTCAGCATGCATTCTGTAATCAGAATTGCGTCCGCCTTACTCGCTTTCATCTGATTTATCAGGTCTTTCCCGGTAACAAGCCCGGCCACCGTTACGGTTTCACCGAAATACCGATTCTTGATTGCATGAACCGACACATTGAGCCCCGTGATCGGGTGGTCATCCATAAGGCGCTTTAAAAACGGCATTGCGGAAACGCCCGTAGCAATC
>JAZSRC010000030.1:0-28864 GCA_045538305.1 Clostridia bacterium
ATGACTTCAATGATGACTCACGGTGGAACGCTTTGTCCAATACCGTACTTTTCGCCAAAATCTTCGCTTGCTTGCGTAAACGACGAAAGAATTACTTGCTTTAACGGCGTGCCTACGATGTTTATCGCCATGCTTTCGCACCCCGACTTTGAAAAAACGGACTTCAGCCATATGAGAACCGGCATTATGGCCGGATCGAATTGTCCCGAATCCGTTATGCGGGAGGCGTCCGTTCGCATGAACATGACGGGCATTGTATCCGTCTATGGACAGACGGAGGCTGCGCCCGGCTGTACGATGTCAAAGTGCTACGAAGATACCTTGGACGTAAGAACGACGACTGTCGGCTGCGCGCTTCCCGAGGTGGAGTGCCGGATTATTGATCCCGCAACGGGGAAGGAGCTGCCCGACGGAGAACAGGGCGAGTTTGTTGCGCGCGGCTACAACATTATGAAGGGCTATTACAAGATGCCTTCCGCAACCGCTGAAGCCATTGATCAGGACGGATGGCTGCATACGGGCGATATATGCGTTCGCGATGCGGACGGAAACTACCGCGTGACGGGCAGACTGAAGGATATGATCATCAGGGGCGGAGAAAATATTTATCCCCGCGAGATTGAAGAATTCATCATCACCCACGAAAAAGTATCCGATGTTCAGGTGATCGGCGTGCCCGATCAGCGCTATGGTGAAGAAATTATGGCCTGTGTCATCGTGAAGGAGGGCGAGGAAATGACGGAGGAGGACGTGAAGGCCTTCGTCCGCCAGAATATGGCTCGACACAAGGTGCCGAAGTACGTATGGTTTATGGATAAATTCATCATGAACGACGCGGGAAAGATTCAAAAATATAAGATGCGCGAAGAGGCTGCCCGGATATTTGGCCTTGAGGGAAAATAATCAGATAACATATATGGTGTATAATCAGAAAAAAACGGAGGGTATGAATATGGATATTAAGGTTATTTTGAATGAGAATCCTGCCGGTAAACCCGCCGATGCGTCCAAGCTCGGCTTTGGAAAGATTTTTACTGACCATATGTTTATGATGGAGTATGACAGGGACAACGGCTGGCATGACGCCCGCATCGTTCCCTACGGAAATATTTCGGTTTCGCCGGCATCTACCGTGCTGCACTATGGCGCGGAGATTTTCGAAGGAATGAAGGCGTACCGCCGTCCGGACGGCGAAATTCAGCTGTTTAGACCCCTCGACAATTTTGACCGAATGAATAGCTCCGCCGACAGACTGTGCCTTCCGAAAATCGATCCGGATTTCTGCCTGAAAGCGCTTAAGAAACTGATTGACATCGATCGCGACTGGGTACCCTCCGCCGACGGCGCAAGCCTGTATATCCGCCCATTCCTGTTTGGAAACGATCCTTTCCTCGGCGTTCATACCGTAAACAACGCGGTGTTTGTCATTATCCTTTCGCCTTCCGGTTCTTACTATAAGGAAGGCGTAAACCCCGTTCGCATCATGATTGAAACCGAGGATGTGCGCGCGGTTCGCGGCGGCACCGGCTATGCGAAGTGCGGCGGCAACTACGCGGCTTCCATGCGCGCCGGTGAGAAAGCGGAGAAGAAGGGCTTTGCGCAGGTTTTGTGGCTGGATGGCGTAGAGCGTAAGTATGTGGAAGAGGTCGGGTCCATGAACGTGATGTTCAAAATCAACGGAACGGTCGTTACGCCCATGCTTACGGGTTCCGTGCTTCCCGGTATTACCCGCAGATCCTGTATCGCCCTGCTTGAGAAATGGGGCGTTCCGGTAGAGGAAAGGCTGGTTTCCGTAGACGAACTGGCGCAGGCTGTTAAGACGGGCGCTCTTGAGGAAGCTTTCGGCTGCGGCACTGCGGCTGTTATATCGCCCATTGGAGAGCTTTCCGTGGACGATGTGCCCTATGTGGTAAACGGCGGAAAGATTGGCGGGATTACGCAAAAGCTGTATGACGAACTGACGGGCATACAGTGGGGCAAGAGGGAAGATGCCTTTGGATGGACGGAAGTAATCTGATGAAAAGAGTAACCCTGTTTGCGGGCCATTATGGAAGCGGAAAAACAAATCTGGCGGTAAACTGGGCGCTGAAGTTGTCCGAATTGGGAAAAAAGACAATGATCGCTGATCTTGACATCGTCAATCCCTATTTCAGAACGCGCGACAGCGAAAGGGTGCTTAAGGAAGCCGGCGTACGGATTGTCGTTTCGCCGTTTGCAAATTCCAATGTGGACGTACCCGCGCTTCCGCAGGAAATGTACGCAGTTTCAGATGACAGAAGCTGTCATGCTGTTGTAGACGTTGGCGGAGATGATCGCGGAGCGCTGGCGCTTGGAAGACTGGCGCCCATGCTCATGGAAGAAAACGACTATGAAATGTTCTTTGTCATGAACTTCTTCAGGCCTCTCACAAGAACCGCTGATGATGTTATGAAGGTAATCCGCGAGGTAGAAACGGCATCGCATATGAAGTGTACAGCGCTGATCAACAATTCCAATCTGGGCGCGCTTACAACGGTTGACGATGTGATCAACACCGACTGCTTGGCGAGTGAGGCAGCGGCGCTTTCATCCCTTCCGCTTGCATTCACGTGCATAAGGGAGGATCTGGCCGCAAATGCCAAAGGAAAAATTGAAAATCTGATTCCCATACAGCTGCATTTCCGCAGCGAATGGGCAATCTTCTGAATTACGGGAGGAAAAGCATATGGCAAAAGTAACATTCCGGGAGGAAAGGTGTAAGGGCTGCGGCCTTTGCGTCGGCGCCTGCCCGAAAAAGATTGTAAAGCTGGACGAGGAAAAGCTGAACGCGCTGGGACACCATCCCGCGACGGTTGTTAAGATGGATCAGTGCGTGGGCTGCGCATTCTGCGCGACCATGTGTCCGGACTGTGTAATTACGGTAGAAAGGTAAGGAATACGGATTATGGCTAATAAAGTGCTTATGAAAGGAAACGAAGCCCTGGCGGAAGCTGCGATCATGGCCGGCTGCCGTCATTACTTCGGTTATCCTATTACTCCCCAGACCGAGGTTGCGGCGTATCTTGCCAAGCGTATGCCGCAAATCGGCGGTACCTTTTTACAGGCGGAAAGCGAGGTTGCTGCAATCAATATGGTAATTGGCGTTGCGGCGGCGGGCAAGCGCGTAATGACCTCGTCCTCCAGCCCCGGAATCTCGCTGAAAAGCGAGGGCCTGAGCTATCTTGCCGGCTGTGATCTGCCGGCGCTGGTTGTAAACGTACAGCGCGGAGGCCCTGGCCTTGGCGGCATTCAGCCCAGCCAGTCCGACTATTTTCAGGCGACCCGTGGCGCAGGCCATGGCGATTTCCACATGCTGGTGCTCGCGCCGGCATCTGTTCAGGAAATGGCAAGCCTGGTATTTAAGGGATTTGACCTTGCGGATCAATACCGCATGACTACGATGATCCTTGCCGACGGAACCATGGGGCAGATGATGGAGCCGGTTTCTTTGGATATGGGCGACGTAATCGAGTATGATAAGAGCTGGGCTGTTACGGGTACGAAAGGCGAGAGAAGTCACAATATTGTAAATTCCCTTTCGCTGCTTCCCGAGGAGCTTGAACAGTGGAACATTCGCCGCTACGATATGTATAAGAAAATCGAAGAGAACGAGGTTATGTATGAGGAATATATGACCGAGGATGCGGACATTATTGTTGTCGCCTTCGGCGTTGCGGCGCGCGTTGCCAGAAACGCCATTGTTGCCGCCCGCGAAAAGGGAATCAAGGCAGGCCTTGTCCGCCCGATCACGCTCTGGCCGTTTCCGAAAAAGATACTGAAGGAGCGCGCAAAGCAGGCGAAAGCATTTGTCAGCGTTGAACTGTCCACCGGTCAGATGATTGAGGACATCGAGCTGGCTATCCGCTGCACGCGCCCGGTGCTGCTGGCCTCCCGCGTCGGCGGCATGATCCCCACGCCCGAAGAAGTACTTGAAAAGATTGAGGAAGCCCAGAAGATCGGAGGCGAGGCAGAATGATTGTATTTGAAAAGCCGAAAGCGTTGGCAGACGTAAAAATGCATTACTGCCCCGGCTGTACGCATGGTATTATTCACAGGCTCGTCGCCGAGGCGATTGACGAGCTGGGCATTGAAGGACGCGTAATCGGTATCGCGCCCGTCGGCTGCTCGGTATTTGCCTATAATTACTTTAACTGCGACATGGTTCAGGCGGCGCATGGCCGCGCGCCGGCGGTTGCTACCGGCGTAAAGCGCGCAGATCCCGAAAATATTGTTTTCACCTATCAGGGAGATGGCGATCTTGCTGCTATCGGAACTGCGGAAACCGTTCATAGCGCAGCCCGAGGTGAGAACATCACCATTATCTTTGTCAATAACGCCATTTACGGCATGACCGGCGGTCAGATGGCCCCCACCACGCTGCCCGGACAGGTAACGCAGACCTCGCCCTATGGCCGTAAGGTAGAATCCGTCGGATATCCCATCCGCGTTTGTGAGCTTCTCAGCAATGTGGACGGCGCGGCATATCTGGAGCGCGTTGCGGTGAATAACGTGAAAAACGTCAAAAATGCCAAGCGTGCCATTAAGAAGGCGTTTGAATACCAGCTTGAGGGCAAGGGCTTTTCGCTGATCGAGGTTCTTTCCACCTGCCCCACGAACTGGGGCCTTACGCCGGAAAAGGCGCTTGCATGGCTTGAAGAAAACATGATGCCCTACTACCCGCTGGGCGTGTACAAAGATAAATTTGCCGAGGAGGCCGGAAAATGAAAACGACAAATATACTGATTTCCGGCTTTGGCGGCCAGGGTGTGCTGTTCACCGGAAAGTTTATCGCCTATGAAGGACTTTTGGAGAACAAGGAAGTAACGTGGCTTCCGTCCTACGGGCCGGAGATGCGCGGCGGTACGGCCAGTTGCTCGGTAATCATATCCGATACGCCCATTGGAAGTCCTCTGGTTCCCAAACCCGATGTACTGATTGCCATGAATCTTCCTTCGCTTGATAAGTTTGAAGACTCCGTCGTTCCCGGCGGAATGATCTTCTATGATTCTTCGCTGATTGATCGCGATGTAAAGCGCGCGGATGTAAAGGCATACGCCGTTCCCGCAACGAAGCTGGCAGGCGAAGCGGGCATGCCGACCCTTGCCAATATGATTATAATGGGGAAAATGCTTAAGGAAACCGCTATGTTCCCGGATGATGCGATTGACAAAACCATCGAAAAAGTGGTTTCCGCCAAACGGCAGAACCTGATTGAACTGAATAAAAAGGCGATATCCATCGGATACGCGCTGTAATCTGTTTTTCGCCGCGAAAGCCGTCCGCTTTCACGGCGATTTTGTTTGTTTTTTTCTGTCATCATACTGGAAATTTATATGGAAATGCTTTATACTTATGATGTGTAACCCTATTTGTTGGGAATGTTTGTTGGTTTAAGGAGTTTATTATGATGAAAAAGTTCCAGGCATTGCTTATCATGGTAGCGTTAGTGCTTATTCCCATTTCGTCATTTGCCGAGGGGATGGACGAAAGAGTGCCGGAGTTTATTGATGTTACCGGTATGGAAAATGATGCCGCCATCGTATCTGTTTATGCGGATACTGCAGAAAACGGCTGCGTCGGGCTGCCGATTACGTGGAAGGTTGAAGGCGCACGTGAAGGAAGCACGTATGTTTTCTATATACTGTGCGATGGCATTCAGGTGTATACCGGCGAAGCCACTGCGGAGAATGAATTTTCCTATACGCCCACAACCGGTGGCGTTCATTATGCGTACGTGACGGTTGCTGACAGCGAAGGTTCGTATGAATTGACCTCTGCAGAGATTGAAGTTGCTTCCAAGCTCCTGATCGGCATTTACGAGCAGGATCGCAAGGAAGATACAATTGATCCCGTGGAGTGGCAGATTGTTTCCGTGGAAGGGGAAAAAGCGCTTGTTATCAGCAAGTACATTCTGAAAACGGATTCCTATTTTGATCCCTACTGGATCAAGTATAAGTACTGCAACTGGGAGGGATCGATCATCGGTTCTGCCAAAAGCACCAACTATCTTGGAAATACCAACGGAAAAAAGGTGAACGTATCGCCGGATTCGATTCCGCTGAAGGACGGCACGCGCGGAACCGAAGCGGATCTTTTCCCGGAGCATTGCCGCTATTGGTGCAACGAAACGTTTTATAAGGGCGCGTTTACCGATGAGGAAAAGGGCAGAATCCTTTTAAGCGCGCTCACCAATCCCGATAGTCCTCAGGGCATTGACTGCGGCCCGGATACCCAGGATTATGTATTCTTTTTAAGCTATGAGGAGCTTTTGAAATATTTCCCCGTGGAGAAGGACCGATCTTCCTCCATGACCGCGCAGGCAAAGAGCGAGCTGCCCAAAGGAAAACCTGTCCGCTATTGGCTGAGAACCAATGGCGAGTTCCGCTGCAACGCGATGTTCGTAGCTGCGAACCAGGGCTCGGTTTCTGTGTATGGCTCTGATGTTGGACATAATACCATTGGTTTCAGGCCTGCTATGTGGATAACGATCGGCGGCTGATGGATGCAAGTATTCGAAGTTTATGTCGGAAGGAGCGTGGCGTTTTGTTTAAGAAGATCACGGCTATTGTTCTTTTTGTCGTTTTATTTATTTCCACGATCGGTGCGCAGGCTGCCAAGACCTATGATTTATCGGATACCTCCCTGTCCGTAGTAGAGGAGCGGGCGTTTTACGGAAATACATCGCTTACCACGATTGTTCTTCCGGAGGAGACTTCCGAAATTCAGGATGAAGCGTTTGTTGGCTGCACATCTCTTACGCGCGTTGTTTGTCTGTCTCGTACCGTGACGATTTCGGATACGGCTTTTGACGATAATGCAAATCTAATCATTGAATGCTTGATCGGCAGTACCTTCGATACCTTTGCCAGGGAAAACGGGCTTGAATGCGTATACATCGACGCGTTCACGCTGGAATGCAATACCGTAAACAACGGCTATGTGGGTCTGCCCATCACCTGGACGGTTGATAACGTTATGCCGAGCGTGAACATCGAAAGCGTATTTGTTTACAAGCTGTATAAAGACGGCAAGCTGCTTTCAACAAGCGATGAAACGGCGGATAAGCAATATGTGTATACGCCGACGGCAGCCGGAAAATATCACGTTAGCGCGACGATTAAAAACTACCTTACCACTACGGAGATTGCTTCAGCCAAGGTAAATGTCGCAGCCACCATCTATATGGGGACGTTTGAACAGGATAAAAACCAGAGTACGAGCGATCCTGTGGAATGGCAGATTATTACCGTCGACGGCGACCGAGCGCTTCTGATCAGTAAGTACATTCTGAGGGTCAATTCATATTTCAACCCGTATTGGCTGAAGTATAAATACTGCTATTGGAAGGGCTCAATTATCGGCACTGCGGAACGCGTCAACTATCTTGGCAATACCGATGGAAAGAGGGTTTCCATCACGCCCACCACCATTCCTCTGAAGGATGGTAGCAAGGGAACGGACGACGATTTGTTCTATACGCATTGCCGTTACTGGTGTAATGAAACCTTTTATAAGAATGCATTTACCATAGAAGAGAAATCCAGAATTCAGCTTACCAATAACGTAAATCCCGACAGCCATACCAAGGTGGACGGCGGACCGAACACGGATGACTACGTATTCTTCCTGAGCAATAAGGAAATCAACGAATACTGGCCCGATAAAGCCGACCGAAAAACCTCGCTTACCCCGGTCGCGCGCACGCAGCTGGATTCCGGAAAGCCCATTCGCTACTGGCTTAGAACCAACGGTGAATACCGGGTAAATGCCATGTTTGTATATGCGACCAGCGGCTCCGTTTATCAATTCGGTTCTGATGTAGGGCATGATACCATCGGTTATCGGCCTGCCATGTGGATTACTATCGGAGGCTGATGGCAGATTCTTTTGATGGAATGAGGAAGGCATGAGAAAGTATATTGTTTCATTCTTGCTGATGATGGTTCTTTGTTCAGCCTATACACAGGACGCATATGGCGAAGCGGGGAAGTATGATTTTAAGGATATGTCGCTGAACCGTGTGGAAAGTCGCGCGTTTTATGGGGATACGGCGCTTCAAAGCGTATATCTGCCGGAAACACTTACCTATATCGGGGCTGAAGCGTTTTCTGGCTGTTCTGATCTTATGCTTGTTAGATGCAATGCGCTTAATACTGTTATTGAACCGGATGCGTTTGAATTAGACAGCCCGATTGTTTTCGAATGCCGGCTTGGAAGCACCTTTGATGCCTACGCACGTGCAAACGGTATGCCACGTCGGTATACGAATGCGCTTGAAATCTGTTCCGATACCGAATTCAACGGCGTAAAAGGGCTTCCGATTACATGGACGCTTAATAACATAATGCCCGGAGAGAGCGTAAAAAGCACGTTTGAGTACGAGCTTTTGCTAAATGGGAAAGTCGTCTACGAAAGCGGTGTGACCGAAAGCACGAAACTTTGCTATACGCCCGAAACGTTTGGCCTGTTTCAGTTGAATGTAACCATCAATAACGAGCTTACTACATCCCGAATAATTTCCTCTGTCGTACCTGTAAAAGAAACGTTGCTGCTGGGTACCTTTGAGCAGGATAAAAAAAGCGATACACAGGATCAAATCGAATGGCAGATTCTGACCGTTGACGGCGATAAAGCATTTGTTATCAGCAGGTATATACTGAAAAACGGTTCGTATTTCAATCCTTCATGGGTGAAGTACAAATACTGCACCTGGAACGGTTCCATCATCGGAACAGCGGAGCCTGTCAATTATCTTGGCAATACCAATGGAAAGAAAATCTCCGTAACCCCTACTACGGTTCCTTTAAAGGGCGGCGCAGTGGGGACGGATGATGATCTGTATTATGTCCACGCAAGGTATTGGCTAAATGAGGAATTCTATCATACCGCGTTTACCGATGCGGAACGTGCCCGAATCCTGCTTACTACAAACACTAATCCGGATTCTCCTGCCGGGGTAGAGGGCGGACCGGATACACAGGACTATGTATTCTTTTTAAGCATGGACGAGCTTTTGACCTATTTTCCCGATAAAAAATCCCGGGCAGCAGTTATGACCCCGGCTGCAGCAAGCGAACTGAAAAAGGGAAAGCCTCACTATTATTGGCTTCGGACCAATGGAAAATTCCGCTGCAATGCTATGTATGTGTACGCGAAGGACGGCGGGTATTCTTCCTATGGTTCGGATGTCGGGCATGACGATTTGGGCTATCGCCCTGCTATGTGGATTACCATTGGCGGATAAGATCACTAAATACGCTCTGCACTTGTGTGGGAGCGTATTTTATTAATTATGTCATACAATCGCAATCGGTTCGAAAAAAACTTGCGTTGGATGGTAAGCTATGGTATAATAAAAATGTATAGATTTACGTATTTGGATGACTGTACACTACAATCATTACCAATATGGAGGGACAAAATGAAAAATCGTTGGATTGCGTTCTTACTTGTACTGGCAATGTTGATTACCGGCATTCCCGTCAGTGCGGAGGAGCCAGGCATTCAGGTTGTTGAAACAGAACAACTGTTATCTGAAACGCCTGCAGAGGAAATCCCTGCAGAAGAAAAGCCAGCAGAGGAAACGCCGGCAGACGAGATTCCCGCGGACGAAACTCCCGCGGAGGAAACGCCTGCAGAGGAAACGCCGGCAGATGAGATTCCCGCGGATGAAACTCTCGCAGATGAGATTCCTGCGAACGAAACTCTTGCGGATGAAACTCCTGCAGATGAGATTCCTGCGGACGTAACTCCTGCAGAGGAAACGCCCGCAGATGAGATTCCTGCGGATGAAACTCCTGCAGATGAGACGCCCTCGGACGAAATTCCTGTAGAGGATGCTCCTGCAGAGGAAACTCCTGCAGACGAGACGCCTGTAGACGAGATTCCTGCGGATGAAACGCCTGCAGAAGAAACTCCTGTAGACGAGGCAGCTTCAGAAGAAATTGACTATACCAAGTATGCTGATGACAATCTCTGGTTTGAAAAGGGATATGCCATGGCGGATAAAGGCGCGAAGGCGTTTGACGACGCGTCTGCTTCCGATGCATTTGGTGAGTTTAAGAAAGATACCGTTGTGTATGTGATTTCCCGTGTGAATATTGGTGAAAGCAAGGATCGACTGAAGGTTGCATATGCGCTTGAGGACGGCATACATACTGCGTTTGTTTCTGCTTCCAAAATTCGCCCGCTGAGCGAGGAAGAGGTTTCCGAATATCTGGATGAAGAAGCCGAAGATGCTGAGTATGCCTACGAAAAAGCGGATGATGAATATCCCCTTGCGCTGATTTCGTTTGAACTTTATGAAACAGAAGAGCCGGATGATATGCCGGAACAATCTCCTGTCATTTCTGCGACCCCGGATGAGATTGTAACCGAAACCGCCACCAAGGATGAAGCAGAGGAAGAAACTCCTGTAGTTCCCGAGGAGCCGGAAGAAATCGTAACCGAAACCGCCACCGAGGATGAAGCAGAGGAAGAAACTCCTGTAGTTCCCGAGGAGCCGGAAGAAATCATAACCGAAACCGCCACCGAGGACGAAGCGGAGCTGCCTCCTGTACCTGAAACTGTTCCGGATATCCCCGATCTTTCCGACGGTTCCAAAGGAAGCGATGAAAAAACCGTTATTGATGTAGCTTCTGTATCCATTCAGATTACGCCTGCAAAGATCGGTGTTGGTGAAAAGGCCGAGCTGATCATAACTGCTTTTGATTCCGATGGCAATGAAACGCAAACGGATATGGATATCGTTTCCAGCATGCCGGGCGTTGCAGAAGTAAACGAGACAGGTTTGATCGTCGGCAAAAAGGCCGGTACCGCCGTGTTTACGGCGACTGCCGCAAACGGTGTTTCGGCCAATGCTTCCATCACCGTTATGAATGCGCCGTCTTCCATTACCCTTTCGGAAACTGTGATTATTATCGGCGAGGACAGCACCAAGCAGCTTACCTACACGCTTGACAATGGCAGCTGGGGAAGCGTTGAATGGAAGAGCGGAAATGAACTGGTGGTAACCGTTGATGATGACGGCACCATTCAGGCGGTTGGCCTTGGCGCTGCCGCGGTTCAGGTTCGAACCTATAACGGCCTTATCGCAACCTGTGCGGTTACCGTCATGGCAGAGCCGAATGATATCATACTCACTGCCAATGAAATTGAACTTGACGAAGGCGAAAGTGCAACCCTTCAGGCATCCTTCACCGGTGATACCTACGGAGTTGTTGAGTACAAGGTAGCGGAAGGCGATGACGAGATCGTTATTATCGATCTTGGAGGCAATAAGGTGCAGATTAACGGCGTGTATAATGGAGAAGCAACCGTTATCGCAACCGTTCAGAATCACCTTGAGGGCGAAACGTATACGGCTCAGTGTGTTGTTACCGTAAACCCTGTTATAGCCAGCATTGCTTTTAAGAACGAACGCAGAACTGTTGGCTACAAGGAACGCATGTCCCTGGAGCCGGTTGCGTATGATGCGCGCGGCAATGAGATTGCTACTACTTTTACCTATAAAACCAGCAAGTCCTCATATGTATCCGTAAATGCCGAGGGCGTATACGGAGCCAGAAAGGGCAGCGCCAACATTCATGTAGTTGCGGCAAACGGCACTGCCAGTAATAAGGTAAAGATTACAACCGTCAGCGAACCGTCCAAAGTAACGGTCAGCGCCGACAGCAGCGTAATGCTTGCGGGCGATACGCTTCAGATGAAGGCGACCATTCCTTCGGGACAGGCCGGCGCGGTAAAGTGGATAAGTGAGTTCGAGAACATCGCTTCCGTAGATCCTGTTACCGGCGTTGTTACCGCACATGAACCCGGAACTGTCCGCATTAAAGCGCAGGCCTATAACGGAAAGTCTGGAATGTATACTATTACCGTAACCGTTCCTCCAACGGCTATCCGCTTTGCAAGCGCTGCATACAGCGTAGATGAAGGCGCAGTGATAGCGCCCGAGCTCATTATGGAGCCTGCCGGCGCCTTTGGTGAAGTGGAGTATACGATTGAATATACCGATGAAGAGTATGTAATTGCTTCTGTCTCTGAAGGCGGCGATGTAAGCGGCATCACCTCCGGTGAAGCAACGCTTAAGGCTGCGGTATATTCGGATACGCTGGGAGGAATGCTTACAGCGGAAACCCGGATTACGGTTGTACCTGCGCCGTTTGAGATCGTTCTTAAAAACGAGCGCAGAACGATTGGTTACAGAGAGAGAATGTCCCTCGATCCCGTGGCATACGACGTGCGCGGAAACGAGGTAGAAACGACGTTTACCTATAAGTCCTCCAAAACCTCATACATCACCGTAAACGCTTCCGGCGCATACGGATACCGAAAGGGAACAGCCAGTGTCAAGGTTATTGCCGCAAACGGCGTAGAAAGCCAGGCTGTTTCCATCAAGGTCGTTTCCGAACCTTCAAAGGTTACCATCAGCAATAAAACAGCCAGAATGCAGGTTGGCGCAACATTGCTTCTCAGTGCAACGCTGCCCAGCGGTCAGGCCGGCGCCATCAAGTGGATCAGTGAAAACGATCAGTATGCTACCGTCGATCCTGTTACCGGTGAGGTAAAGGCCATTGCGGTCGGCACGGTGCGCATAAAGGCAGAAGCTTATAACGGCAAAAATGCGATCTGCACGCTGACGATTACCGAGCCGCCTGTTGCGATTGCATTCCCCGCTTCTCAGTTTGAAGTAGCAGAAGGCGCAAGCATCGAAACCGGCATCATTATAGCGCCCGAGGGATCGTTTGCTGACGTTAAGTACGAAATCACGGATAACGATGACGATTTCGTCATTGCGACGGTTGATGACAACGGCGTTGTCACCGGTGTCGCATCCGGCGTTGCGCATCTGAAGGCAACCGTATACGACGAAATCAATCACAAAACGCTTACCGCCATGGCGGATGTTACCGTAACGCAGGCAATTGTGAAGATCGATTTCCTGAACGAACGCAGAAGCGTTGGCCTTAAGGAAAGAATGTCCCTTGAGCCTGTTGCGTATGACGGACGCGGAAACGTTGTTGACACCGCATTTACCTATAAAACCAGTAGCTCCCGCTATGTATCGGTAAACAGCGAAGGCGTTTACGGCGCAGCCAAGGGCAGCGCGAACGTACATGTAGTTGCAGAAAATGGTTTTGCTTCCGAAAAGGTAAAAATCACTACAGCTGCCGCGCCGACGAAGGTTACGGTTTCCGCTGCCGTCAATCAGATGGCGGTCGGCGATATCCTTTCCCTGAAGGCAACGCTGCCCAGCGGTCAGGCCGGCGCGATTGAATGGTTCTCGGAAGATGATGCGATCGCATCGGTTGATCCTGTTACGGGCGCGATAGCGGCCAATGGAATCGGAACAGTAAGGATCAAGGCGCAGGCCTACAATAACGTAAGCGGTATTTATACCATTAGCGTAAAAGAAGCGCCTGAGGCAATTGTATTTGCCGAAGCTGAGTATACGGTATATGAAGGACAATCCGTTGATGCGCTTCTCGTCATGCAGCCGGCAGGCTCCTTTGCCATTGCGTCGTATGAGATTTCCGACAATGATGAGGAATATGAAATCGCTTCCGTCGATGCGGCAGGCAAGGTGACGGGTCATTATTCCGGCGAGGCGTTACTCACGGCTACCGTGTACAATGCCAAACTGAATGAGACTTTTGAAGCCACTGCGATTATTCACATTCTTCCGTCCGTTAACACCATCGAATTCAAGAATGACAGAAGAACCATCGGACTTTCTGAAAGAATGTCTCTTGAACCGGTTGCGTATGACGCGCGCGGCAATGAAGTTGAAACTACCTTTACGTACAAGACCAGTAAATCTTCCTATGTATCCGTAAACGCCGAAGGCGTATACGGCGCCAGGAAGGGTACGGCAAACATTCATGTTGTTGCGGCAAACGGTGTAAAGAGCAAGACCGTAAGCATCAAAACGGTGACTGCGCCCAGCAAGGTTACGCTCAACCAGACGACGGCAATGATCCGCGTGGGTGATACGCTTGAACTTACAGCTAAGCTGTCTTCCGGACAGGCGGGCTCCATCAAGTGGATCAGCGAATTCGAAAGCATTGCTACAGTCGATGAAAAGACAGGTCTTGTTCAGGCGCTGGATACCGGTGTTGTGCGCATTAAAGCGCAAACCTATAACGGAAAATCCGCTATCTGTACCGTTACCGTCTTCGTTCCTCCGACGTCTGTGGCCTTTACCGAAAGCGGATATACCGTATATGAAGGCGAAAAAATCACTACCAATGTAGTGCTTGGCCCGGACGGCGCGTACGGCATTGTAAGTTACGAGATCAAAGACGCTGATGAAGAATACGTTATCGCGTCTGTGGATGCTGACGGCGTTGTGACTGGTAATGTATCCGGTAAGGCTACGCTGAAAGCAGTGACCTATAACGACGAAACCGAGCTTACATATACTGCCGAAACCGAGATTACGGTTCTTCCCGCGCCGTGCAAGGTTGAGCTGCTCAATAGCCGCAGAACCATCGGCAGATATGAGACAATGGATCTTGAACCGGTCGCCTATGACGGACGCGGAAACGTGATCGAAACCACCTTTAAATACAAAACCAGCAAATCCTCCTATGTCTCCATTAGCAACAATTGCGTTTACGGAAAGAGCAAGGGCTCTGCCAATATTCAGGTTGTTGCTGAGAACGGCGTGGCTTCCGATACCGTGAAGATTACTACCGTCACTGCGCCCAGCAAAATCAGTCTGAAGAATAAGACAGCGGTCATTTCCGAAACCGGTTATGTCAAGCTTGTTCCGGTATTTGCATCCGGTGAAGCCGGCGCTGTTTCCTGGACGAGCGCCAATCCTGCTATAGCTGAAGTAGACGCCAACGGCGTTGTATACGCCAGGAGCTATGGCGACGTAGAGATTACCGTTAAAACCTACAACGGAAAAACCGCCAAGGGCACGGTTTCCGTACGCTATGAGCCCACGGGCGTGGCGTTTGACGTTGATGAAACGCTGGTAGGTGAGAAGGGTACCAAAACGCTGCTTGCAAAGCTTCCCGAAAACTGTGCAGGCTCCATTACCTATACCTCTACCAATCCCTACGTGGCTACCGTTAATTCCGTAACAGGACTTGTTACCGGTATCCGTCAGGGCAAGGCAAAGATTGTTGCAACTACGATAAACAATCTTACCGGCGAAACCTTCACCGATACGTATGATCTTACCGTAACGCCTGAGCCTGTAAGCTTTAAGATCACGGAAGACAGAAGGACGATCGGCATTAATGAAGAACTACCGCTGAATGTGATTGCATACGACGAGTTTGGAAACGTGACGGAAGGCAGCTTCACCTATTCCTCTAACAGAACCAAGTATGGCACCGTGAATGCCGAGGGCGTTGTGCTCGGTAAGTATGTGGGATACACCAATATTACGGTAAAAACCTATAACGGTCTTACGCAGACCATACGCATGAATGTCGTTAAGGCTCCGGGTTCCGTAAAGATTACTGCCCCTGCCACTACGATTTCCGAAAAGGATACGCTTCAGCTGAAGGCCACGACCAACACGGCCACCACCGGTTCCGTAACTTGGGAGAGCTCTGAAATCGGCGTAGCAACGGTTGACGCGAAGACGGGTTATCTCACTGCTGTAGGTTTTGGTGAAACGGTGATCACTGCAATTTCCTATAACGGACGCAAGGCTACCGTTACCATTACCGTCAAGTATGAGCCGACCAGCGTTTCGTTTGATAGCGATACAGCCATAATCGGTGAGGGCGCAAAGAAGGTAATAACGGCGAAGATTCCCGAGGATTGCTTTGGCCCGATCGTGTACGCTTCGCTTAATCCCACAGTCGCAACGGTAGATCCTGTCACGGGACAGGTAACGGCCCTTTCGCAGGGCGAGTGCGTAATCACGGCTACCGTACAGAACCGCAATTTCGATCCGGTTCAGACTTATACCGATGAGTGCACAATAACCGTAACGCCCAAGCCCGTTAAGATCGTTATGTCGCTTGAACGCACCAAGATTGGTCTTAACGAAATCATGGCGCTTAACCCTGTTGCGATTGACGCAGACGGAAACGAAACGGACGGCGCGTTCACTTATGCATCCAGCCGCAGCACTTACGTAAAAGTAAACGCTCAGGGAGAGGTTAATGGTTTACGTAAAGGCTACTCCGATATTACCATCCGTACCTATAACGGTGTTTCGATCAAGGGAAGAATCACTGTTGTAGCAGCGCCCACGTCTATTAAGCTCGACAAGACCTCCGAACGCATTTCCGAAATCGGAACCCTTCAGCTGACTGCGAAGCTCGGAGGAAGCGGCGTAGGCGCATATACCTGGGCAAGCGACAACCAGGAGGTATGCCGGGTAGACCAGAACGGTCTGGTTACCGCCGTGCAGTTCGGTACTGCAAAGATTACCGCTACCACCTATAACGGACGCGTAGCCGAATGCCTTGTTAAGGTATGCTATGAACCTGTTTCCATCGAGTTCGAAAATGATTCGATTACTGTTGGCGAAGGCGACGAGGTAAAGGCAAGCGCAACGCTTGGCGACGATTACATCGGAACCATTACCTATGTCTCCCTCGATCCGGAAATTGCCAAGGTTGATGCTGCTACCGGCGTTGTCACCGGCGTACTCTCCGGCGAAACGAAGATTATTGCTACTGCACGCAATAACAAGGATAACTATGACGTATTTGACGAGTGCGTCGTGACGGTCACTCCCGCACCCGCCAGAGTAGAGATCCTTACTACCCGTACCACCATCGGTTACCGTGAAACGATGGCTATCGAAGCGGTCAGCTATGATGCGCGCGGAAACCTTGTTGAGGGCAACCTGAAGCTGAAGACCAGCAAGGCTGCAATTGTAAAGATAATCGACCCGATGAAGGTATACGGCGAGTATTACGGCACGGCTACCATTCGTGTGGTTGCCTATAACGACGTATTTGCTTCCATCAATATCAAGGTAGTGGCTGCGCCTACGTCCGTAAAGCTCAACCATTCCAACATTGATATGATTATCGGAAATCCCTCTGTCCCGCTGACAGCAACCATCAATTCCGGCTCTGCCACAACAATTGTCTGGGAAGTAGAAAACCCCGAAATTCTTGAAGTTGACCAGACGGGTCGTTTGACGGCGCTTGCCTATGGTACTACCCGCGTAAAAGCGTCTGCCCATAACGGAAAATATGCACTCTGTACGGTAAATGTGTATGAAGCGCCGCAGAGTGTAACGCTGGACTGCGAGAGCATGACAATTGGCGTTGGCGAAACCAGAAAGCTCACTGCAACGCTTAATGAAAAAGCAGCCGGTGAAATCACCTGGGAAAGCAGTGATTCTGCCAAGGTATCCGTGGATAATACCGGTAAGATTACTGCAAAGGCAATCGGCAGCGCTACCATTACGGCAACCACCTTTAACGGAAAAACCGACAGTTGTCTGGTTACTGTTATTCCCGCACCCAAGGACGATGATTTCAAGCTTTCCGAAACCTCTATCACCATTGGCGTCGGTCAGACCTACGACATCAACCAGCTGATCGAGCTTGCGGACGGCGTAGGAACCACCTTCAGCTATGCGCATGAAACGCCGACTGTTGCATCTATTGATGCGAAGGGCTTGATCACCGCCAAGAAAGCCGGAACCGCACGTGTTGCTGCCGATACGCATAACGGAATCAGGCGTATCCTTACGGTAAATGTAAAGGCTGCGCCTTCGAAGGTAACGGTATCTGTCGATCAGCCGATTCTGTATCTTGGAGAAACGGCGACTTTGACCATCACCTTGCCCAACGGAATTCTTCCGATTGTCCGTGTTGAATCGGCCGATCCGGAAATCTGCCGCGTGGAAAGCGATCTGCGCACGCTGACTGCTGTAGGTATTGGCAAAACGACCATCACCGTTACTACCTACAACAATAAGACCGCTACGATTAATATGGAAATCCGCCAGCATGTCGAATCGATTGAGCTTGACAGAACGGAAGTTTCCATCGTACACTACGACGAGCTTACTCTTGTTGCTACCGTGCTTCCCGAGACGGCCTTTGATCGCACCGTCACCTGGAGCAGCAGCGATGATACCAAGGTTTCGGTAGATGATAACGGCAGGATTACCGCTGTCAATATTACCGATACGCCCGTAACCATTACTGCTACCACGAATGATTCCAGAGCGCTCACAGCGACCTGCCTTGTAACGGTAACTCCTGTTCGCGTGCAGGATATAAGGTTTGATACGACGCAAATCGATCTGGAAAAGAACCGTGAAATGGATATAAGCAGTATACTCGTATTCACGCCGGCAAACGCTGACAATAAGAACGTATCCTTCATCAGTTCTCAGGACAGTATCATCAGCGTATCCGACAGCGGCGTCATTAAGGCGCTTGGCCATGAAGGAAATGCTACCATCACTGCGACCAGCGAAGACGGTGGCTTTACTGCTCAGCTGGTTGTGAATGCCACCCGCATTCATGCAAAGGGTATATCCATTGAAAGTGCTATGATCGAAAACGGTATTATTGAGATCGTACACTATGAGGAAACGACGCTTTCCGCCGTACTGGATCCGGCAGATACCGAATACACCAGCCTCGAGTGGAATAGCGATGACGATGAAATCGTGGCCATCGATAGCAACGGCAAGCTGACGGCAGAGTCTGTTGGCGAAGCCACGGTAAGCGTAATGGTAACCGATTACTTTGGCGATTCTTACAGCGCAATTGTCAAGGTCAGGGTTCTGCCCGTCAGGGTAGAAAGCGTTGAGCTTTCTGTGGACGCCTTGCAGCTGAGGGTGGGTGCAAGCGAAACGATTCAGGCGATTATAAATCCGGCAAATGCAGACGATTGCACTGTTGTCTGGGAGACTGACGCCAGCCGGATTGTAACCATCTCTGAGGATGACGATGAAGAAACCCTGAACACCGTTGTGATTACCGCCGGCAATACGCCCGGAAATGCGACGGTAAAGGTTACCACGAATGACGGCGCTTATACCGATTCCATTAATGTAACGGTGCTCGATGCGCTCCGAGTGAAGGCCGAATCCAACCACCACGAGAATAACATCGGTAACGATGTATTCTGGACGATTACCTCCGAAAACGTTGTGGGCGATGCGCTGTACTCTGTAGAGATCATGCACGACGACATAAGTGTTTACTCGAGCGATGGCTATGTTGCACAGCCGGAAGCAAAGGTTACCGATGCCGCTGCAGGCACCTATGTAATTACCGTAATGCTTAAGGATTCCACGGGCGAAGTCGTTCAGACTACCGATACCGTGGTTGTCAAGGAACAGCTTACCGTTGTAAACGGCAATGAAACCTATGCCTATACCATTATGGAAGGTGAAGGCGATTCTGCAGATAACGTAGCGATTAAGCTGCTTTCCGCCGTAAATGCGCCTACCACCGTTACGGTTCCTGCCAATGTATATGGTATGAGCATTGTGAGAATTGATACGGAAGCGTTTATGAACATGACAACGCTTACCTCTGTATCGCTGCCCGATACCGTAGAAGTAATCGGCGCGCGTGCCTTTAAGGGATGCACATCTCTGACTACGATGACCTCCTACGACGCAAACGATATCGAAGAATAAGCAGAAGGGGCTTCCGGAATTCTCCGGAGGCCCCTTCCAAAAATGGATGCGCCAATGAGCAGGATCATATTCACTCATTGGCGCATTTATTATTTCCTTTTCCTGGATTTCTTTTTCGGGTTCGTGGCTGTATATACCGGCGCTTCGGCATTATGCGGCGCTTCTGGTTCCGGGCTTGTTTGCACAGGCTCTTCGTCCGGGAGTACGCTTTGGATAAGAATTTTGCACTCTTCAAAAGGCTCAGGCATTCGTTGATCGATATATTCTTTTGCAAGGGTATAAATTACTGAAGAGATAGGAACAAAGAGAAGCATGCCGACAATGCCCATAAACGCGCCGCCAAGCGTTACTGCCATCAGCGTAATGTAGGCAGGGAGCCCTACCGATTCGCCGACTACGCGGGGATATATGACATTTCCTTCAATCTGCTGAATAACGGTAAAAAGCAACACGAATATCAGGGCTTCGGTAGGGCTTTCCAGCAGTATCATCAGCGCGCCTATGCCAAGGGACATGAATGCGCCGACATAGGGAATCAGTGCAAGTACAATGGTTAAGCTGCAAATGGAAAGCGCGTATGGAATTCCAAAGATGGTCATACCGATAAACAGGATACCGCCAAGAATGACGGACTCCAGACACTGTCTGGATAGGAATGTGCTGAAGGTGCTGGCAAACAGCCGACATACTTTGCAAATATAGGCGGCGGCATTTTTTGGAAGAATGGCATAGGTGCAGCGCGCTGCAGAGTGGCAGATGCGCTTTTTGTCGAGTAATACATAAATGGCAAAAATGATGCTCATTACGCCGCTGGTTACCGAACTGAAAAGCGAAACCGCCGTGTTCATGGTTACTCCGGCAATTTTGCTGATGTTTCCGGTAAACCAGTTTTTAATTCCGTCCAATATATGCTGGAAATCGAAGTGGTGCTGTTCCTCCATAAAGCGATTGATAAACGCTTCTATGTCGGCTGAGTTCGCAATCACGATATTATACAGGTTGTTGATGGCACTTGTCAACTGAGGAATAAAGAATATGAGTATTGCCGCGATTACAAGTGGCGTAAACACCAATACCATTATGAAGCTTAACCGCATGCGCCACTTGTCGTCCAGCCTTTTATGCTTGTCCAGCTTCCTTAACAGCGCTTCTGCACCGCGCAGCGGTACATTCATTACAAGCGCGATACCAATGCCGACAAGAAGGGGAGAGAACGTTGTCAGAATCTGGTTACCAACTTTGGCCAGCTTTCCAATATTCATAACCGCTGCATACAAAAGTACACCAAACGTAATGGCTGGCATCCAGTGTAACCAGCGTTGATTGCCTTTATTTTTCATTTTTTTTCTCCAATTCCGGCGTACGCCCAGATTAATAACATTACAATGAAATGTGAATGAAAAACGCCGAATGCAAACGCTTACTGCGCATGAATTCGGCGTATTCTCTATGATCATTACAACGGGCAGAAGAGGCTGTCATCAGGATACTGCCTGCGTGTGACGTCTGCGCCAAGCACACGAAGCTTTTCATCGATGCGCTCATATCCGCGAAGAATGTATTGCATACCGGAGATTTCGGATTTTCCCTCTGCAATCAGGGCTGCGATAATCATTGCAGCTCCCGCGCGAAGGTCGGTAGCGGTAATACGTGTACCATGCAGACGGTCGACGCCCTCTACCAGTGCGGTTCTGTCGAGCACGCGGATATTTGCGCCCATTCGCCGGAGCTCATCCACATAGCGGAAGCGGTTTTCAAAAACGGTTTCCGTTACGATGCTGGAACCCGGAACCGTGGAAAGCATTGCCGTCATCGGCTGCTGAAGGTCGGTCGGAAAACCGGGATATACTTGCGTTTTGATGTTCAGCGGGCGAAGCGCACCTTCCGAACGCACGCGAATCCAGTCGTCGGCGTCTGTAACATGTACGCCCATTTCCAGAAGCTTGGCGGTCAGCGACTCCATATGCGTGGGAATTGCGCCACGAATTAATACGTCGCCCTTTGTTGCTGCGGCAGCAATCATAAGCGTACCGGTTTCAATCTGATCGGGAATTACTGCGTATGTGGAACCGTGCAGAGGGCGGCCGCCGCGAATTCGGATTACATCTGTTCCAGCGCCCTTCACCCATGCGCCCATGGAGGACAAGAAGTTTGCGGTATCTACAATGTGAGGCTCCTTGGCTGCATTGTGGATTGTGGTGTTCCCCTTTGCGCATACAGCGGTCAGCATTGTGTTAATGGTCGCGCCTACCGACGGGAAATCGAGAAACACTTCTTTGCCTTCAAAATTTGCAGTTGTTTCGGCGTCAATAACGCCGCCGTTCAATTCTACATGCACACCCAATGCAGAAAGCCCCTTGATGGTATAGTCAATCGGACGGTTTCCGATATCGCATCCGCCGGGCATGGGAACGTGCGCAGAGCCCAGCCTGCCCAGCAGTACCGGCAAAAGGTAATAAGATGCACGCATCTTGTGCACCAGGTTGTAAGGCGGATCGTTTCTGGAAATACCTCGGGGATCGATGCGCATTACGCCGTTTTGAAAATCAACATCAGCGCCAAGCCACCTAAGCATATCCACCAGGCAGTATACGTCATCGATATCGGGAAGGTTTTCTATTGTCGAAGGGGAGGATGCCAGCAGTGCGGCGGGAATGATGGCAACGGCGGCATTTTTACCGCCGGAAACTGTCACTTCGCCTACAAGGCGCGTTCCACCCTGAATACACAATGTTTCGATCATGATATCCTCTTTCCGGATACGCGGAATGTTCCGCTTATTCCAGGAAGTTATTTGCCGCAGCCTGCACAGCCGGAGCAATTGCCTTGACAGCCGCTGGTCGACGCCTTGGCGCCGAAAGCACATTTCCCATTCCATACCCGCTGCGCTTTGGTTTGGCAGTCAGGACAAAACGCTTCGTCTTTTTTGGAAATTGGGAGCAATTCATCAAACCGTTTTCCGCATTCCGGACAACGGAAGCTGTACATCGGCATATAACATCCCTCACTTGATCATAAGCACGCTCTATACATTATACACGTTTTACAACGCGCAATCAAGTTATTTCTCGATCAAGCGTGTGAGAAACGTTGAAAATTTGGCAAACAAGTTGTAAACGGATGTATCCGTGCGATAATCTCCATTATTTTTTGCTCATTACCGCGTCTACTGCATCCATGAACGCGGAGCGCATCCCTGCTTTTTCAAGGGCTTGTACACCCAATATCGTGGTCCCGGCAGGCGAGCATACGCCGTCTTTGATCTGACCGGGATGCATACCGCTTTCCAACTGCATTTTTGCCGTGCCCAGAACCATTTGGCTGGCCAGCTGATAGGACAATTTGCGGGGAATGCCGTATTTGACAGCGGCGTCTGAAAGCGCTTCAATTACCATAGCGATAAACGCGGGGCCGCAGCCCGCTACGGCGGCGCCGGCGCTCATCAGGTGGGAGGGGAGGAATACTACTGTTCCGCACTGATTGAACATGGACACAATCTGTGCATGCTCATCTTCAGGCAGAGAATGGCGGTTCTCAAACATAAACACGCCGGCTCCAACGCTTGATGGAGTGTTGGGCATAATGTACAGGTGGGGGGTATTCGGATGAAGCAAAGCCTCGTATTTTTCAAAATTATAGTCGTTGATTACGGACAGCACCATTTTTCCATGCAAAAGGTCGCGGCATTCATCCAACAGCTTTTCAATGTGATAGGGCTTTACGGCAAACAATACGGCGTCGGAGGCTTCGATTACTCCGGCAATATCCGAACAGATGTTGAAATGAAGCTCGTTTTGAAACTCCTGAAGCTTTTCCGGATGATGTCCGCAGACATATACGTTTTTTGCTTCAATTGCTTTGGTATTGATCAGTCCCCGAATGAGCGCAGAACCCATATTCCCTGCGCCAATAAACCCAAGTGTTTTCATTTTTTTCCTCCTTCGGTGAGTCGGTCTTCAATGGCAGAGCGGATTTTTCCGCGTACATCGGACATGAATGAAGTTTTGAAATAATCTGCGCTTTCGCGGGCCAGATTGCTGTATTGATCGATTGCAATTTTGAAAAACTGACTCAGGAGCTTGATCAACTCCGCCTTGTCTTTTCCGTCCAAATCAACTGCGGCGGACAATATCGGCAAGAAATTGAGTACATTGGATTTCAGCTCTTTAAGCGTCCTTTTTTCGCTGGCGCTGATCACGTCGTAAATAGTATCGATTACATATTTGCGTTTTTCAACGGACATGCCTGTCAGCCATTCGCGGATGGAATCGCTCATGCAGCCGGCTGCTTTTGAGCCTTCGGGAAGCGTCTGGAAGTGGTTGGCTTCAACCAGCCAGCGGTATGGATAATGCTGAAGCAGTCCATGGGCTTCGCTGTCTACTACCACATAATCCGGCCGATATTCCAGAAGCATTCCAACAATGCTGGATTTTGGTATATAGGTTTGAATTCTTTCCGCAATTCGAAGATAACCGGCAGACTCTATTGTTTTTTTATCATGTCCGGGTCCGTCATTGTTGTAAATGGTCTCAATACGGCGCTGTATCGCTTCATCTGCATAGGCGCAGGCATATACGGCAAGGTTACCGCCTTTAGAATGCCCGCCCACCAGCAGGGGACAGCTAAGCATACCGCCTACCCGGTTTAGATAGTCGCAGGCCTGTGTTTGTGCAGGTACCGGCGTCATGAAAGAAAGATTGAAGTCTTCCTTCCAGCCGACAAGCGTATTATCCGTGCCGCGGTAGGCAATGTAGGCTTTCTCGTCCGGCAAAAGATATGTGACGGCAGAAAACTGAGATTCCTCCTGATACCGGTTCGTGTATTCTGTAAGAAGAATGTCCTGAAAGCGTTTGCTTTGCGCCGCTTCTTCCAGAAGATAGCCGTCCATTTCGGAATGCTCGCATACTTTTTCCATATATAGCGTTCGAATACTTGCGGGCAATAGCGCCTGCGCGCCTTCAAATCGTATATAGGCAAGCTGGGACAGAATCAAACTGTCCACTTCATTAAACGGCATCTGAGAGAAGGATTTGTTTCCGTATTCCACAATGTAATGAATGATGTTCGGCAAGTTAATCGCCTCTTCCGTAAGTGTATGTTTACAGTATTACTTTAAACATGGTCCCCTTATTTTCGGCGCTTTCAATGCTGATCGCTGCGGAGTGTGCGTCTGCGACGCTTCTCGCGATGGAAAGGCCGAGTCCATGACCTTCTACTGCGCTGTTCTGCGGGTTCTTAAGCCTGCAGAATCGGTCAAATACACGCTCCTGTTCCTCTGGGCGAATCCATGTGGAAGCATTAAATACGCTCAATACTGTTTTTCTTACCTGCTTTTCCAGACGTATGCATACATATCCGTGCTCCTTCTCATATTTCAGCGCATTATCAACGAGCGCGGAGATCATCTGGGATAAGCCCTTTTTATTGCCTCGCATTTCGACGTTGTCCTGTATAATGGTTTCCATGCGTATGTCTTTGTCAAATGCCAACGCATCAAATTGCAGGCAGACGCCAATCACCAACTGAGACAGATTGATCTGTTCAAACTCTTCTCTGTGTACATTCAGATCCGATTGTGCCAGAATTAGCATTTCCTGAACCAATTCGCTCATTTCATGCGCTTCATCCTCCGTGCTTTTAAGCCAGTGGCGGTTTTCTTCATTGGCTCCGAATGTACTGTTTTTCAGAATCTCGTTGTTGGCGAGTATAACGGTAAGCGGCGTCTTCAGCGCGTGGGAAGCATCGGCGATAAAGCGCTTTTGCTGCATCCAGGCATTTTCTGTGGAATGCAGTGCACCCTTTGCTACGGGAAAGCTGACTGCCGCAACCAGGCCAACTGCGCAGCCGCTGATCAGCAGCAGCATTTTGGCCATAGATTTAGAGGAATCCATTACATGACTGTCGTTTGTCAAAGCAATGCGGATTTCGCTATCATAACGCTTTTTTGCAAAATACAGGTTATCCTGCGCGCTGCCTGCTTCATCCTCTGATTCCAGCGCAAGTGTAACTGCACCGGCCAGCGCACTGTCTGAAACCGTAGCTCCGTACTCAATGGTGTACATATTGTCTGTTTCGCCATTTGGGAGTACGCAGATTATGTAGGGAATAAACTCGGTATCCGGCATGTTTTCGGTGCCGTCAATGCGCAATGGCGTCTGCGCCTGCAGACTTTGGGTGCTTCTGTCGAGGGCGCTGAAAAGCCGGTCATTGAGTGATGAATAGCTTTGGGTATAGGAAATAATGCAGATAGATACAAATACAATCAAAAGAACAATTCCAACATGTGTGGTATTTGATATAATAAACTTCAAACGCAGCCGCTTCAGCATTTATGCCTCGCCCTCCGTTTCCAAGCGATAGCCCAGCTTTTGAAGATTTCGTATCGATACGCGTGACGACAGAAAACGCAGTTTTCTTCTGAGAAAGGAGATATATGCCTCCACGTTATTGTCATCAGCATTGGAATCCGCACCCCAAGCGTTTAAAATCAGCGTTTCTTTATTGATGGTGGTTTTTGGGCTAGACATCAATATGCGCATAACCTCAAATTCCTTGGGACTCAGATGAACGGAAGCTGCGCCGCTGGAAAGATCGCTGTTAGTAAGGTCCAACGTCAGATCGCAGAAGGTGAGCGTTGAGAGGATTACTTCTCCAGAACGGCGCGTAAGCGCTTTTACGCGGGCGATCAGCTCATCCGTGGAAAACGGTTTTGTCATATAGTCGTCCGCGCCGTTATTCAAACCGTTTACTTTGTCGGGAATGCTGTCCTTCGCAGTCAACATGATTACAGGAGTGCTTACTTTTGCCATTCGCAGCCTGTGAACGACTTCAAAGCCGTCTATATCCGGAAGCATTACGTCCAAAATAATCGCATCATAATGGTTTTTTATGGCAAAATCAATGCCGCTGTGTCCATCGTTTACGGCTTCGCAGCGGAAGGACTGATCCTCTAGTATTCGTTTGAGCGCTGCTGCCAGCCGTTTTTCATCATCAACAATCAATACGCGCATATCGGTCACCTCTTTCATATGATAGCATATTGCGCACGTTTATGCAATCCCGCTCATTTTGATGGATGAGGGGTTGTTTTTTGTTAATGGGAGTGTTACAATAAAACCGGATTTTTTTCGGAGGTGAAATCAATGGATATTGCCGTTCAGACCGGTGGAATTATGGAGCGTTTTGGAATGGACGAAGGCTTTCGCATGATTCGGGATGCCGGCTTTGACAGTGTGGATCTCAATATAGACCATGGTTTTTCCGGCCGCGATATCAAAAACGGCGTTATGAAAAGCGCGTTTGATATCCCTGTAGAGGAAATCATTGAAAAAGCCAAACAGGTAAAAGCAAAGGCGGAGGAATACGGCATTGCCATTTATCAGGCGCATGCGCCGTTTCCGAGCTACGTGAAAGACAATGACGATATGAACGAATACCTGATGATGGTTCTGGAAAAGTGCGTGGCAGCCTGCGGCGCGATGAACTGCAGATATCTGATCATCCATCCGATGTTCTTTGGTTATGACGATCGCATGAGCCCGGATGATGAGTGGGATGTGAACATTCATCGGTATGCCCGTCTGATTCCCTTCCTGAAGAAATACGATGTTGTTGCATGTCTGGAGAATATGTTCACAAGTCATGCCGGCAAGATCTACGAAGCTGTATGCTCTGATATGTATGAAGCGGCGGCGTATATTGACGAATTGAACGGTTTAGCCGGTGAAAAGCGCTTTGCATTCTGCTTTGATACCGGGCATGCGCTTTTGCTGGGCAAGGATATCTATACTGCGCTTACGCAGATTGGAGACCGCGTTGAGGCGTTTCATATTCACGATAATGACGGCGAAAAGGATTTGCACGTCGCGCCTTATACCGGTAAGCTGGACTGGAATCGTTTCATTATGGCCGTGAAGGAAATTGGTTACAAGGGCACGCTGAGCTTTGAAACCTTCAATATTGCCAATCTTTATGATCCGGAACTGATTCCGGATGCGCTGAAGCTGATTGCAGCTACCGGACGCATGTTCGCCCGGAGAATCGAAGCCTGAAAACTCTGCAAAAAAGGAACGGGGCTGTGCGTATGTGAACTGCTCCCCATTTGTTAGACAGTATGGTATACTAAATAACAAGTGGGGAGTGATTTTTATGCCCAAAGGAAAGGCAAACAAGAGATATACGGGTGAATTCAAGCAAATGGTGATCGAAACGATGCACCGAGAGAAGTTGAGCCACAAAGAAGTGGAACGGCAGTTTGAAATCACAAGCCATAGTTGTGTTCCGAGCTGGGAGCGAATCTATCTGACAGAAGGTCCGGAAGGACTGTACGAGGAACGGCGAGGACGCAGCAGCAAAGGCAGACCAACCCGGATGCCTAAGAAGGTTGAGGAAGATCTGCTGGCAGAGGTGCAGCGGCTCAGAGCGGAGAATGCGTACCTAAAAAAATTGAAGGCCTTGGTTCTCGAAGAGGAACGCCAAACCAGAAGGCGCAAGTGATTTGGGAACTGAGGCATGAATACAAGCTGGAACTATTGCTGCTGGCGGCACAGTTACCGCGTGCAACCTACTACTATCATGTGAAGCGTATGAAGTCAGAGAATAAATACGCGGAAGTTGAAGAGCAGATCGCGAATATTTTTCATGAAAATCGTGGAAGGTATGGCTACCGCCGGATCACCATGGAACTGCACAATCGAGGATACTGTATCAATCATAAAACCGTACAGCGGCTCATGAAGAAGCTGAATCTGGTCTGTAAGGTACGCATGAAGAAATATCGATCCTACAAAGGCGAAGTCGGAAAAATCGCGCCGAATTTGCTGGAGCGCAACTTTGAAACGAAGGCTCAAAACCAGAAATGGGTAACTGACGTTACAGAATTTTCGCTCTTTGGGGAGAAAAGGTATCTCTCTGTGATTCTGGATCTGCACTCAAGCGATATCATAAGCTATACTCTATCTGACAGGCCTACTCTTTCGATGGTGACCGATATGATTTTTCAAGCTTTGCCCGCACTGCCACCGGGGGCAGCACCCATTCTCCACTCTGATCAGGGCTGGCAGTATCAGCACAAGCAATATCAGAATCTACTCAAAGACAATGGTATTCGCCAGAGCATGAGCCGGAAGGGAAACTGCCTTGACAACGCTGTTATGGAGAACTTCTTTGGTCTTCTTAAAAGCGAACTGCTTTACTTACAGGATTTTGAATCCATGGAGCATTTTTGCCGCGAACTGGTTGAGTATCTTGATTACT
>JAZSRC010000034.1:0-5695 GCA_045538305.1 Clostridia bacterium
GTCATTGTCTTCCTAAGACCGCTTGGCCTCCGACTTCCCCAGTTTTCGCCGTGAGAGGGCGACGTCTTGACCGCTTGACCATGGAGGCATATGGCTGGCGAACTAGGATTCGAACCTAGAATGAACGAGTCAGAGTCGTTAGTGTTACCGTTACACCATTCGCCAATGATGTCAACCGAGCACAACGTGCCCGACCGACAAGAAATAGTATACTCAATTATGACTGAATTGTCAATGGTTTTTCAAAAGTTTACACGGAAATTTCTGCATTATCCGGAATACTGGCAGCAAAAGTCGGTGCTTAGTCCAATTCGACGTCGCCTGGAGTTTCGTCCTCCAGCTCGGCCAGTTTTTTATTGAGGGCGCGGGTTCGAACGCCAACGCTGTCCAGATCGCCTGCCGCCTGCTCCAGGCGGGTGCGCGCTTTATTGAGGGTTTCACCGAACCGGGCGAATTCCTGCTTTACGCCGCCCAGCATGCGCAGAATTTCACTGCTTCTTTTTTCCATGGCGAGGGTGCGAAAGCCCATCTGCAGGCTGTTTAACAGCGCCTGAAAGGAGGAGGGACCGGCGGGAAGAATGTGGTAATCCCGCTGCAGTCTTTCCGTCAGCGCACGCCTTGACAGAATTTCACCGTACAGACTCTCGATTGGAAGGAACATAACGGCAAAATCGGTCGTCGCAGGAACCTTTATGTATTTGGATGATATGCGCTTTCCCTGTTCTATAACGGCGTTTTCCAGAGCCTGCGCACATTTGGCGGTTTCGCGATTATCGCCCGATTCGGAGGCCTGAACCAGGCGCTGGTAGTCCTCCATGGGGAATTTGCTGTCGATTGGCAGCCAAACGGGCTCCTGCTCGCTGGTTCCCGGGAGGCGTACTGCGAACTCCACGCGCTCCATAGAGCCGGGCTGTACGCATACGTTTTCGGCGTATTGCGCGCTTGTCAGGCTGTCTTCCAGCAGCGCGCGCAGGCGCACCTCGCCCCATACGCCCCTTGTTTTTACGCCGGACAGCACGCGCTTCAGATCGCCTACGCCTTCCGCCAGCATTTTCATTTCGCCAAGGCCTTTATAAACGCTTTCCAGCTGGCCGCTCACCAGACGGAACGATTCGCCCAGCCTCGATTCCAGCGTTTTCTGAACACTGGCGCCAAGAGAATTGCGCAGATCGTCCATTTTTGCCTCGTTGCTGACGCGGATCAGCTCCAGTTTTTCCTCCATTTCGCGTCGCATGCGCTCCTGACGCGCTTCCATGCTTTCACTGACGGCGTTCAGATTCAGCTGTGTATTCCCCATTACCTGGCTGATTGCGTGAACGGACGCGCGCAGCTTACCAGAGGAGCCGGTAACGCGTTCATCCAATCGCCGGATCATGGAGGCGGTCCTTCTGGATTGCCTGCGGAGCATAAAATTCAGAAATGCGATGATTGCAGCAGAGGATAATGCGATTGCGATTATGGCTGCTATGCCCGGGTTTTCATTGAGCCAACGAATCATATCCGCGCTTCCTCCCATGTGAATTTCTCGGCGCACTTTATACCGTCAACGGCAGCTGAAAGGATGCCGCCGGCATAGCCGGCGCCTTCGCCCGCCGGATACAGACCTTTGATGGCGGATTGACAGGTTTCCTGGTTTCTCAAAATACGGACAGGGGAGGAGGAACGCGTTTCAACGCCGGTCAATACGGCGTCGGGCGATGCGAATCCGCTGATTTTACGATCAAAAGCCGTAAGCGCTTCTCTTAGACCCTGATAGGCGAAGTCGGGAAGACAGCCCTTTAAGGTCGTCCAGATAACGCCGGGACGGTAGGTGGGCGATACGCGCCCGCAGGTTTTGGATGCGCGGTCCTTCAGTAAATCGCCCGCCAGCTGCGCCGGCGCACAATAGTTTCCGCCGCCTTCCAGAAAAGCGCTTTGTTCCCATTTTCTTTGAAAATTCACGCCGGCGAGCACGCCTTCTTCTTCGGGGAAATCATCCGTTCGCACATCTACTAAAAGCGCGCTGTTGCAGTTTTCGCCGTCGCGGGCAAAAAGGCTCATTCCGTTTGTCACAACGCCGCCCGCCTCCGACGCAGCCGCGACAACCTGGCCGCCCGGGCACATGCAGAAGGTGTATGCGCCGCGCCCGGACGATACGCGCGCATTAAGTTTGTAGTCGGCAGCGCCCAGCGTCGGATGCCGCCATACGCCGCCGTACTGCGCCATATTCAGCCATTTTTGGCTGTGTTCTATGCGCGCGCCGATGGAAAAAGGCTTTCGTTCCATGGGCGCGCCCAGATTGTTCAGCATTTCGAAAGTGTCGCGTGCGCTGTGACCGATGGCAAGTATTACGCCGCAGGTTGCCAATTCCGCCTCGCAGCCGCTTGCTTCTTTAATTCGTACGGCTTGTACACATCCGTCTTTTACACATATGTTCGTCAGGGTGGTAGAGAAGCGCACGTCGCCGCCAAGGCGCACGATTTCTTCCCTTATGGCGCGAACAACGCCCATGAGTTTATCCGTTCCGATGTGCGGCTTGGCTTCGTATAGTATTTCCTCCGGCGCTCCGGCTTCGTACATTGCGTTCAAAACCCAGCGGCAGCGAATGTCCTTGATGCCGGTGTTGAGCTTTCCGTCCGAAAATGTACCTGCGCCGCCTTCGCCGAACTGGATGTTGCTGTTTTCCTGAAGTACGGAGGAAGCAAAAAAGCGTTCTACGTCTGCTTTTCGGCCGTCTACCGTTTTTCCGCGCTCAATGACTACAGGCTTGAGCCCGCGGCGCGCCAACGTCAGCGCGGCAAACAGGCCTGCAGGCCCGAGCCCTACGACGACGGGAGGATGCGCGGGCAATCGCTCGTCCGGCGAAATGATCCATTGATCCGAAGGATTTGCCATCTGCGCATTTTTGGGCAGCACCTTCGGCGTTCTTTTCAGCTCTACATCGAATGTACAAACAAAATGAACGTCTGATTTATCGCGTGCGTCGACGCTTTTTTTGACAAGCCGAGCGGAAATGATTTCGCTTTTATTGATTTTCAGTGCCCGGGCGGCAAGCTCGATATCGCTTTTGCTGCTGTCGTCCAGACAGATGCTTACATTTGATATCCGTATCATATCGATTCTGCTGCGCTCCTTCCGGCCAGTATTCCGCTGGCCCACGCCCAAGTGAGGTTATAGCCTCCGCAGGGGCCGGTAACGTCCATCAGCTCGCCGCATGCGTATATACCCTTTACCAGTCGGGACTCAAGCGTTTCTGGTATGAATTCATTTGCCTTAACGCCGCCAAGCATTACCTGCGCGGAATCAAAGCCGCCAAGGCCTGTTACAGGGATGCGCCAGTCGGTAAGATACCGGGCCAGCGCTTGAATTTCGCGCGAAGTAAGGCTTGAAACCGATCTGGAAAGCGGTTGAATACCGGCGCGCTTTAAAAGAAGCTGTCCGATCCGTTTGGCGAGAACGCCGGTCAGAAAGTCTTCCAGCGTGCGGTCTGACAGGCTGTGCGCGCGCTTTGAGATGTATTCGCAGGCTTCGTGCGCCGTCATGGAAAGGGGAGCCATGGAAACATACAGCCGGTGCTTTTTCTGGATAAGAGAGGTTGCATGAAGCGTGAGCTGCATGGCTGCAATGCCTGAAACGCCGTTTTCGGTAAACAGGATTTCGCCTGTTTCCGATGCAATTTCCGTTTCTCCGTCATACAGTGCAATTTTTCCCTGATATTTCTGTCCCTTAAGGCCTGTAATGTCCTCCGGCGCCGTCTTGATTTGCGAAAGTGCGGGCAGACAGGGCGTGAAGGTATGGCCAAGGGGCTGAAGCAGCGTTTTGAAAAAGCCTCCACCGCCAAGCTTTGGTTGCGCCATGGAGCCTGCCGCGATAATGACGCGCTTTGCATAGATGCTTTCGCCGTTAGAGGAACAAAGAACGAAGCCGCCTTTTTCCCTATTGATTCTGCTTACATCGAATTCGGTTGTCTCTTTTGCGCCAAGCGCATGATTTGTAAGCCGCAGACAATCCAGAACGGATGCAGCTTGATTGCTCATGGGATAACAGCAGCCGTTTTCCTGCCTGACAATTTCAAGGCCTGCCGTTTTAAAAAAGCGCAGGGCTTCTGCGTATGTAAAGGCGGAAAGCGCGGGCTTGACAAGGGCTTTTGAGCCAAAGTAGCTGTCCGGGCAGGCGAGGCTGTTTAATATATTGCACCGTCCGTTGCCGGTTGCCAATAGCTTTTTGCCAACGCGCGGCTGCCTTTCAAGGATTACAACCCGACAGGTCTTTGCGGTTTGGGCCGAAATTGCGGCGGCAAGCCCGGATGCGCCGCCGCCGATAATTGCAATATCATATTTTTCCATATTAAATGACGATGCCAAGCTCCTTCAGCAGGTTTTCGCCGCACAGGAGCTTCAGGCCGTGCAGCGCGCGGGAGCACGCTGTATACATCCTGCGGCGTTCGCCGTCTGACAGGCGAACATCCGGCCAGGCTACGACCACGGCGTCAAATTCCAGTCCCTTCATTAAGTGATAGCTGCCCACGGCGATATCGCCGGGATCGGTAAGTATATCTTCGTCGCTTCCATCCAGAAGGTGCGCTTTCGGGATCTTTTCGGCAATTCTTTCGGCTTCGGCCAGCGTTCGAGTAATGACGGCGATGGAAGAATAACCGTCGCTCACGAATTCCTGTACTGCCTTTACCACATTTTCATCCGAAAGCGGCTGTATCTTAGGCATATCGCCCTCGCGTCCAAAGGGAACCACCTGTTCTGCGTCGGGCAGAATGGCGTTGCAAAGGCGCGTGATGGGAAGCGTCGAACGGTAGCAGCGCGAAAGATAAACAATGGGCGCGTCCTTTATGCCGAAGCAGTCGCTCCAGCGGTTTTCGTCGCACTGCGGCATGGCGGGGCAGGTGCGCTGCTTGGGATCGCCCAACAGTGTAATCTGCGCGGAGGGGTAGTAAAGCGCCAGCATCTGAAGCGCGATATCCGCGTAATCCTGTGCTTCATCTACCAGAAGATGACGGATGTTTTTATCGGGCATGGCAAATCCCAGCGCCAGCATCAGGTAACAGATTGCGCTCGCGTCTTCCCACCATACATAACCGGCTTCGCTGTTCTCCTTTGCAGCTGTTACCAGGTTTTCCGGCGCGCCTTCCATGGCGCAAGCGAACATGTGAAGCGGATCCACATTCAGCATCTGTTTGATCTGAAGGCGTATGGGCTGCAGCCTATGGGATACGGCGAACCTTGCGGCGTTTTCCAGATCCTTTCCGCGGTAGCTTTTAATCAGCTGCTTTTCGTACTGCGCATACAATGATTTTTCCCATGCTTCCAAACGGCTGGAAAGCACGGTTTGTATTCGGATCAGTCTGAGCGCAGGGTTCAAAAGGCGGTAATCAACCTGATACATGCGCGTCAGCTCGTCCTCGGTAATCAGCACGTTTTGGCCGAGCGTAATGGTTTCAAATTTGGGGCCGGTACGCCGGTAGGCGGCGGTAAAGCTGCGCATGCGTTTTAAAAATTCGTCGCCGCTTTTAAACCTGACGCTTTCACGCCGGAGCGTGTTGCTTTCGTTAAGCAGCGCTTCGGTTTGTATCAGCGGCGTTTCTACCTTGGCATGCGTGATGTCGGACGCAATTGTATGCAGGGTGATGGGGCGCGTGGTCTCTTCACCAAGTTCGGGAAGTACGGTGGAAAAGTATTCTGAGGATGAGTTGGACGGCGACAAG